>JBMNNW010000005.1:0-93289 GCA_050942735.1 Armatimonadota bacterium | reverse complement strand
GACGACCCCTGAGGTTCCGCCCCGGCCCACGCTTTTCGTGGCGAACGGCAGTGCGCCTGCGGCGCACCCCCGGCGAGGGCGCCGGGGCCACAGCGACAACGGCTTCGGCGGCGCACGGGTCCCCCGCCCCGCAGACGACCCGACCCCCCGAACCCACCCGTGGATTTCCCGCCGGGCCCTGAGGTTCCACCCCGGCCCGCGCACCTACGGCGCCACCACCAGCACGTTCTCACGCGTCGCCACCAGCAGCCGCAGGCCCTCCGGTCCGTCGATCGTCCCCGTCCGCAGCGCCCGATCGCCCGCGTGCAGCCAGCGCGTTGGCTGCAGCGACCGGTCGAGCGTGTAGACATAGCCGTCGTCGCACGCCGCCGCCAGCAGCGGGTTCGCGCCCTCGATCAGCGTTATGTCGTTCACCGCGTCGCCGAGGTTGTGCCGCGCAAGTACCTCACCGTCCGCGTCGAGCGCGTAGACGTATCCGGTCTCCGACGCCAGCAGCAGCTCCGGCCTCTCCCGGCCCATCAGCGCGCCCATCAGCACTTCGGTGAACGCGAAGCCGTAGTTCGGGAAGCTGAAGCCCTCGTTGGTGCGCCACTTCCGCAGCGTGAAGGCCCCCGTCGATGAGCCGTTCGCGATCTCAGGGACGCCATCGCCGCTGAGGTCGCCGACGGCCATCTGCACATCCCCAAGCTCCGAGTAGACCGAAGACTGCATCGCGCCGTTCTCGTCGAAGATCTTAACCGCGCCGTAGTGGTTGCCGACGATGATCTTGAGCTTCCCGTCGCCGTCGAGATCGCGCAGTTCCATCTCATTGGGGCCGTGCTCGATGTTGGTGTGCCGCCAGACCTCGTTGAAGTCGAGGTCGTAGCGCAGCAGGTTCGCGTTCATCAGGCAGGCGATGATGTCGAGCGTCCCGTCGCCGTCCACGTCGCCGACCGCCAGCGCCCCCACCCGCGGCTGCCGCACCGAGCTGCGCCCCACCCGCAGCGGCACATCGCAGTGATGCCGGCGCTGCTCCTCGCCCGTGACCGCGTCGAGCACGTAGATGTGCTCATCCGCCGAGCCCAGCAGCAGTTCCAGCGCGCCGTCGCCGTCGAGGTCGCCCTCGGCGACCGAGAGCATCTTCCCGCCCGCCTCGAAGCGCCAGAGCGTCTCACCCGCGACGCTCATCGCGTGCGCGATATTCGCGCGCAGCACGATCAGCTCCTCGACGCCGTCGCCGTCGAGGTCCACCGGGTGGAGCCGCCAGATCGGGTTCGCTTCGCTGCCCGGCTCGACGGGGATCTGCACCGTCCGCTCGAGCGCAAGTTCCGCCGGCGGCATCACCGGCGCGGCCGCGTCCTCACCCGGCGCCTGCGCCCTCACCGCGTAGCGGTCGAAGGTCGCGTTGAGTTCGGCGCCGATCGTCCTCACCTCACCGAAGTCGGGCAGCTCCATCTGCAGCCGCCCGTCCTGCAGCAGCAGCGGCATCCCGCCGACGCTGACGGTCGGCATGTCCTCGGGGGCCACGATCGTCAGCCCCGGCGGGTTGACGCTCGCTTCGGCGGAGACGGGGCGGTCAACGTGCAGGCCGCCCATGAACCGCGAGACATCCGCCCCCCACGAGCGCTCGCGCGTGAACGCGACGACCTTCGCCCGCGCCTGGCCGTCGAGCATCGCCTCGTCGCCGGTGAGCACGACCATGTGCGGCTCGCCCGCCCGCGTGATCAGCGCAGCCTCGTCGGAGATGCGCCGCACGTCGTAGTCCTTCGGGGCGGCGTCGGTGTCGTTGTAGAAGATCGTGTGGAAAGTTCGGCTCTCGCCCGGCTGAAGCTCCGCAATCAACCGCTGGCGCATGTAGGTGATATGCAGCCCGACGTGGCTGATCCGCCCGGTGAGCTTGCTCTCGGCCGCGCCATCGGCCTTGATGAAGAAGCGATCGGTCGGCGCGCGCTCCTGCCAGTCATCCGGCAGCGGCGGCGCGTCCTCTGCCTCGACCTCGGCGACGACCTCGCCGCCGGGGGTGCGCACCACAATCCGGTCGAGCATCGGCGCGGGGTTCTCCCGCATCGAGACGGTCACGCGGTGCAGGCCGTCCTCCTCGATGGTGATGTTCGGGGTCGGGGTCTCGTGGTCCCACGTCGCTGAGGACGGCCCGAACCGCCCCTGCGGGATGTGGAAGTCGATCGGGGCGCCCCCGTTGATGCTGACGAAGAAGCTGTCCGACCCGCCGTCCTCGCCGCGCGCGAAGAGCGCCATCTCATACTCACCCGCGGGAAGCTCCATCACCGTGTCGAGCCGCGAGGTGCGCGAGACGAAGCGGACGGCCCTCTCCACGCCCTCCTCGGGCTGAGTCACCGTCACAAGCTCGCGGTTGCCCGCGCCTCCCAGGCCCGTCCGCTCGGTCACGAAGATCCGCCCGTCCTCGATCCGCTGCTCGCCCTCCGCCAGCGTCTTCCAGTTGCCCACGAAGGTGTAATCCCCCGCCTCGTTCGCCCGGAGCCGGTCGGTCACCAGCACAAACTCGCCCTTGAGCCAGGTGATGTTGCGGATCCAGTCGCAGCCGTTGAAGTCGTAGACCACCGTCTCGGTCAGCGTCGCCGTCGGCAGGTCGGCGAACGCCTCCAGCGCGGTGCAGGCGGGGATAAGCTCCGCCACCCGCCCGTCGCGGATCACGCTCACGCCGTTGTGATCGGTGGTGTTGCGCACAAGGTAGTCGCCGTCGATCAGCCAGTCGTGCCCGTCCGCGAAGTACTTGATGATGCAGTTCCCGTCGTACTGCAGGTGCTTGCCGCGGGAGTAGCCGTCGAGCAGGAAGTACTCCGCGTCCATCTCGAGGCTCTCGCGGAAGGCGATCTTGTCGAAGCACTTCTCCAGCGGGATGTTCGGCGGTGTCACTTCGCCGCCGTAGTCCGCGTAGTTGCTGGTGTACTCGTAGACCTCCGGGTGAAGCTCGAAGACCGTGGAGCCCGCGAGATCATCCCAGCGCACCGGCTCGATCGCCGGGTCGTAGGGCGCGATGCTGCCCGTCTGGCCGATTCGCTCGAGCCACCACTTGAAGCGGCCGTCGCGGTAGTACCACAGCGTCCAGTGCAGGTTCTGCGCGTAGGGCGCGCGGGCGTAGCCGGTGTCGCCGAAGCCCGCGGCGTCGCCGGTGTTGTCGCAGAAGCCCACCTCGTACTCCGCATGCCGCAGAACCTGCCCGTTGTCGAAGTACGTGTAGTCGTTCTCCGCGAGCGTGTAGTCGATGGTGTGCCTCGGGACGATCGAAACGTAGCCCCCCGCGTCCTCCTGCGGCTTCCAGCTTCGCGCCTGGTTCATGAACGCGTGCCGGCACTTGCCCAGCATCACCGACATCTGTCCGTCAACGTTCCCGTGGAAGCGGTCGAACCAGCGCGCCATCCAGTAGATCCCAAGCAGCGGGAAGGTCGTGTGGTTCCAGATGATCCCGGGGTTCTGCTCGATCCCGCCGTAGCCCGAGACCAGCCGAGGCAGCACGTAGAGCGTGTTGAGGATCACGTTCGTCGCCAGCGCGCGCTCCTCATCCGTCCAGACCGGCGCCTCCTCGATCACATCCCACATCGCGCCGATCATGTTCGAGGTGGTCTCCTCCGGCCAGGTGATGTGAAAGTGCGGGTCGGCAATGAAGCGCTCGGCCGCCGGCCCGAGCAGAATCCGCTTCGCGCGCTCGGCCCATGCGATCTGTCCGGTGTCGCGGTACATCTGCGCGGCCTCCCAGAAACGCCGCGTCACGTCGATGTCAACCGGCCGGTCGATGATCTCCCGCGCAGCCTCGGCACTGAGCTCCCGCGCGTTTGACACCTCCACCAGCGGCCCGTCGATCGCCCACGTCTGCGCCTCCGGGATGCGCTCGATCAGCGCCTCCACGCCCGCGGCGAGGCCCGCTGCATCCGATGCGCCGACCACCACGATGTTCGTCCCGAGCGGCCAGTTGTACGGCTCATGGACGACCTGCAGCACATGCGCACCCTCGCCGGGCGACTGAGCGTCGATCTTCACGTACTTGTTCCAGTACAGCCGCTCGATCACGACGTTGTCGTTGAGATTGCCCAGCGCGATGATCGTGCCGTCGGCGCCCACCAACGAGCGCGCATCGCCCGTCACCTGCGGCCGCGCGCCGGTGCGCTCCTCGATCGCCGCCGCAAGTCGCTCGCCCAGCGCCGCCGCGTCGTCGCGATCGGGGACGCAGATGGTCGCGATCGCCGCGCCGCCTTCGACGATCGGGGTGCGCAGGTTCAGCTCGCGCGCCTCCTCGATCCCCGTGCTCCCGTGGGCCGCAAGCGGGAAACGCGGGCCCCATGTCTCGGGGCTCACCACCTGCAACGAGGCGTCGTCGATGAGCGTCTCCGACGTCCAGTAGTGCATCGTGTAGATGTACACCGCCGCGCGTGTGGCCCCCTCCGGGGCCGTCATCCCGATCGAGTAGCGCTGCCAGTCGCCGCCGATCTCCGGGTTCACCGCCATGTTCTGCAACTGGTTGCCGGGGAGGAAGCGCAGTTGAAGGTTGACGGCCTGGTCGTGGTTGCGCGCGATCGCCCTCGCCCACACCGAGAGCAGATAGGTCTCTCCGGGCTCCACCGGGACCTCCTGGATCACGCCGGTCGCGTAGGTGTTGTCGCGCACCTCCGGGCCGGTGTCGAGCATCCGCAGGGCGCGCTCGCCCGAGCGCGCCTCGTCGGCCGGCTCGATCACGCTCTCGGGAACGCGGCCGCCGTAGCGGCTCCAGCCGGCGGGGACACCGTCGTCACCGAACTCCTCGAATCCGGGGTTGGTCAGCAGTTGGTCCTGCGCGGGCGCGGCGACAGCTACGAGCGCGGCACAGGCGATGATGGCGAAGCGAACCGGACACAGCATCTGAGGCACCTCCGGCGAGGCATCGTACGCATCATCGGTGCCCCTTCGCCCGTGTCACCGCCCTTACCTGCCCCGCCCGAGGATCCAGCCACCCGGTTGGCCGCATTTACAGCCATGCCCATCTGCTCGGGCCGAAGTCGGCCTCGTAGTAGGGCACCAGCCCCTCGCCCGGAGCAATGAGCGCGTCGATGCGCTCCCGGTCCTCCTCGGTCACCTCGACCTCCAGCGCTCCGAGGTTGTCCTCAAGCTGCCCCATCGTCCGCGGTCCCATGATCGGCGAGGTCACGCCCGGCTGGTTCATCACCCACGCGAGCGAGAACTGCGAGGGCGAGCAACCCCTCTCCCGCGCGATCTCCTCCACGCCCTCGACCACGTCGAAGACCCTGTCCTCGAAGTGCCGCTCCTTCCTCTCGCCCGAGCGCTGGGCAAAGCGCGTCCCCTCCGGCACCTCGCCACCGCGTGTGTACTTGCCGGTGAGGAAGCCGCCTGCCAGCGGAGACCACGGGATGATCCCGAAGCCGTAGCTCTGCGCAAAGGGGATCAGCTCTCGCTCAATCCGCCGGTCGAGCAGGTGGTACGGCGGCTGCTCGCAGACGAAGCGGTTGAGGCCAAGCTCGCGCGCCACCCACACCGACTCCATGAGCTGCCATGCCGCGGAGGTGGATGTGCCGACGTAACGGACTTTTCCCTGGCGGATCAGGTCATCGAGCGCGCCGAGTGTCTCGTCGATCGGCAGCGAGGAATCCGGCCGGTGAATCTGATACAGGTCGATGTGATCGACCTCGAGTCGCTTCAGGGACGCCTCGCACTGGCGCATGATATGCTGCCGGTGGTTGCCGCTCCCGTTCGGGTCATCGGGGTCCATCGTCCCGTGGACCTTCGTGGCGAGGATCACGTGGTCGCGCTGGCCGTTGCGCTTCAGCGCGTGGCCGAGGACCTGCTCGGAGATCCCGCGATTGTACACGTTGGCCGTGTCGATGAAGTTGATCCCCGCGCCAAGCGCTCGATCGACGATCTCATACGCCTCCTCGGCCGGCGTGTCGTCGCCGAAGAGCATCGTTCCGAGGCACAACGGACTGACCATGCATCCGGTGCGCCCGAGGCTGCGGTAGTCCATCATCCAACCCCTCCTCCGACTGTCTCACACGAGCCGCCTGCACGGCGGCAGTAAGGACTTCGCGCTTCGCGAGCAGACTCCCCCCGGTCGAGCATCACCGCCCTTACCTGCCCCGCCCGCGCAGGTGCGGGCACGTCCGGGGCGAAGGGGCAGGCGCGTAAGGCCGCTTGGTCCGCACACCCGGAGGCGACTGCCATGGCCCCGAGGGATGCCGGTCGCGAGTACGTCGAGCAGATGCGCACCGAGGGATATACAGACGCCGAGATCCGCGACACGCTCAGAGAGGGCGGCTGGTCTGAGGAGCAGATCCGGCAGGCGATGGCCGGGGAGAAGGATGTTCCCCCGCCACCACCGCCGGAGGAGGCGCCTCCTGCGCGGAAGGCCTCGGGCAACGGGCGCGCCGTCTGGGTGATCGTGCTGATCGGCTGCCTCGGAGTGATCGTCTTCGCCGGAGCGATGATGGCGGCGATCATGTTCCCTGTCTTCGCGGCCGCGAGGGAGAAGGCTCGGCAGACCACCTGCCTGGCGAACCTCAAGCAGATCGGCCTCGCGCACCAGATGTACGCCCGCGACCATGAGGACACGCTTCCCCCGGCCTCGCAGTGGCCCGATCAGCTTCTGCCCTACCTTCTCGAGGACACGTACCTCGCCGAGGCGGCCTACGAGTGCCCCTCGGACATCACCCGCCCGGCGACGTGGAAGGGCCTTGTGGTCGGGTACACAATGAACGCGGAGGTCGGCGGCGTGAGCGTCCTGCGGCTGCAGTCACCGGCCGCGACCCCGCTGTGCTACGACGGCGCCGCCCTCGCCGGCGGGATGGACGATGCGGCGTTCCGGCACAACGGGGGCGCGAACTGCGCCTACGTGGACGGGCACGTCGGTTGGGTCTACGAGGGCCAGTGGGGCGATCAGTGGCGTACGCCGCCCTCCGCGCCCGCGCCCGACGCTCCGTCGCCGCCCGCTCCTGCGCCGCCGCCCGTCCCGCCCGCCCCCCCGGCCCCGCAGTCTGACGCGACCTCTCGGCTGAACGCGCGGGCGCGTGCACAGGCGAGCGCCTGCCAGAGCAACCTCAAGCAGGTTTCGCTCGCGATGCTGATGTATACCCAGGACTGGGATGAGACGCTCCCGCCAACGCGCGGGTGGCCCGAGCGGCTCTACCCCTACACTCGGAACCATCAACTCCTCGTCTGCCCGTCGGACCGCGATCCGCATCGGAGCGAACCGGGGGACCGGGCGCTCAGTTACACGATGAACGCGGCCCTCGACCGGAGAAGTCTGCTCAACGTTGCGCGGCCTGCTGAGGAGATCGGTCTCTTCGACGGCAGTGCGCCGGTCGGCGGCTCCGATGCCGCGAGCTTCAGGCACGCGGGCCACCTCGTCGCCGGCTGGGTGGACGGGCATGTGCGCATGATCCCCGAAGACGAGTGGGAGACGTGGTGGCGGCCGGCAGAGGAGGACGGGCCGCACAGCGCCGATCGCGCACGGTGAGCGGGACTCACGATGACCTGCGGACAACGCCCGTCACGGGCGGGTGCCCGCGGGGAGCGCCCCGAAAACATCACGCGACAGGCAGCGAACAGCTCAGCGTCAGGCCAGGCAGACACACCCACGAGGGAGGCCGCACGATGAAGGTGTACATGGCGACAGACATGGAGGGCGCATCGGGAGTCGCCCAGGAGCTTATGACGTTCGAGGACCAGTCGCGCTACCAGGAGGGGCGCCGGGCGCTGACGCTCGACATCAACGCCGCGATCCGCGGGGCCCGGTCGGCGGGCGCGAGTGAGATCTTCGTCGCCGACGGGCACGGCGCGTGCGGCGGATATAACGTGCTCTTCGAGGAGTGCGAGGCGGGCGCTGTCTACGGCCTCGGCAGCCCCGGAATGCGCTACCTCGACGGCTGTGACGAGGACGCCGACCTCGCGTTCTGCGTCGCCTACCACGGGATGGCGGGCGCGTTCCCTGCGGTGCTCGATCACACGCAGTCGTCCCGCGCGATCGTGGAGATCAGCGTCAACGGCAGGGCGCTCGGGGAACTGGGGCTGACCGCTGCCTGCTGCGGCGACCTCGGTGTGCCCGTCGGCCTTGTGACCGGCGATGACGCGGTCTGCGCGGAGGCCCGCGAGCTTCTCGGCGAGGTGGTGACCGCGCAGGTGAAGGTCGCGCGCTCGCGCACATGCGCCTTCTGCATGGCCCCGGCGGACGCCCGGGCGCTGATCGAGACCAGGGCCCGGGAGGCGGTCGAGCGCGCCGCGGAGTTCGCGCCGTTCGTCATCGAGGGGCCGGTGACGATGCGCGTGCAGTACCTGCGCACCGAGCAGGCGCAGCGCTGGCGGGGCCGCTCGGGCGTGGAGATGCTCGACGGGCGGACTGTGCAGTTCGAGACGCCGACGGTGCTCGACGCGATGAACGTCTACGCGGGCTACGCCTGAGAGATGACCGCCCGGCGCGAGGAGCGCCTCTGCGGCGGTCCGGCAGGCGAAGTTGAACTCAAACTCGCGCAACCACTTGACAGAGTCGCGGCGATGATTATAATGATAATAGTTATCATTACTGAACCACCACGAGTGCGATGGCAGGAGAGAACGACCTCACACAGAAGGTCCACCAGGCGGGAGGCCGGATGACCGCACAGTGCCGGGCGGTGCTGGAGGCGCTGGCATCGGTTGACACGCATCCGACCGCCGCCGAGGTGTACGAGATGGTCCGCGAGCAGCTCCCTGACATCAGCCAGGGGACTGTCTACCGCAACCTGCACAAGCTCACCGAGCTTGGATACGCGCAGGAGCTTGACTACGGACCGGGCGCGACGCACTTCGACGCGACGGTCACCCGGCACTACCACGTGCGCTGCGTCGAATGCGGGCGCGTTGATGACCTGCCGATCGAGCGGCGGCCCGCGCCGTGCCTCGATGAGGCGCAGGAGGCCGCCGACGGCTGGCGAATCTCTGAGCATCGCGTGGAGTTCATGGGGCTCTGCCCCGACTGCCGTGACAACCAATGACGGGGATCGACACCAGGAGGGACGCATGATGGATCTTAAGGGCAGCCGGACGGAAAAGAACGTCCTCGCCGCTTTCTCTGGCGAGTCGCAGGCGCGCAACCGCTACACGTACTTCGCCAGCCAGGCGAAGAAAGAGGGCTACGAGCAGATCGCGGCGATCTTCACGGAGACCGCCGATCAGGAGAAGGAGCACGCCAAGCGGCTCTTCAAGTTCCTTGAGGGTGGCGAGGTGGAGATCACCGCCGCCTTCCCCGCCGGCGTGATCGGCACGACCGCCGAGAACCTCGCCGAGGCCGCCGCCGGCGAGCACTACGAGAACACCGAGATGTACCCCGAGTTCGCCGAGGTGGCCGAGGACGAGGGCTTCACCGTCATCGCCGCCGCCCTCCGCTCCATCGGAAAGGCCGAGGTCGGCCACGAGAACCGCTACCGCAAGCTCCTCGCCGACCTTGAGGCCGGGAAGACCTTCGAGCGTGACGAGCAGGTCACCTGGCGCTGCCGCAACTGCGGGTATATGGCCGAGAACACCGGCGCGCCGAACAAGTGCCCCGCGTGCGACCACCCGCAGGCGCACTTCGAGGTCTACGCAGAGCTTCAGTAGGCCCCACAACCGGCGCTCTTTCGCGGACGGGCGGCACCGCCCACGAGGCTGTGCCGCCGTCTGCCACGAATACACATGGTGGATGAGATCGCCGGAGGAGGAGACGAAAGGAGCCGCCTGAGATATCATGCATGTTGAGTTGATCGACGGCATCAACTGGGTCGGCGCCGTGGACTGGAATGTGCGCGACTTCCACGGCTATGAGACCGGCCGCGGGTCAACATACAACGCCTACCTCGTGCAGGGCGAAAAGACCGCCCTGATCGACACGGTCAAGCGGCCGTTCACCGAGACACTGCTCGCCAACGTCGATGAGGTAGCGCGGCCCGGCGGGGTGGATTACGTGGTCGCCAATCACGGAGAGCCCGACCACTCCGGCGCGCTGCCGGCCGTGATGGACGCAACCGGCGCCACCCTTGTCACCAACGAGAAGGCGCTTGGGACGCTGGGCGGGTACTACGACACCTCGGGCTGGAAAATCGAGACCGTCACCACCGGCGACAGCCTCGACCTCGGCGGCGACCGCTCACTGAGCTTCGTGCAGACGCCGATGGTCCACTGGCCCGACTCGATGGTCAGCTACTGCCCGGAGGAGAAGATACTCTTCTCCAACGACGCCTTCGGCCAGCACCTGGCTTCCTCCGGCCGCTTCGACGACGAGAACGACCTCTCCGTCATCATGGCTGAGGCGAAGACGTACTACGCCAACATCGTCATGCTCTACGGCAGGCCGATTGCCAACGCACTCGAGGCCCTCGGAGGGCTGGAGATCGGCACGATCTCGCCCGCGCACGGCATCATCTGGCGATCGCATATCCCGGAGATCCTCGACGCGTACTCCGACTGGGTACGCTGCCGGGCCCGCCCGAAGGTCCTCGTGATCTACGAGAGCATGTGGCAGTCCACCGACTGCATGGCGCAGGAGATCGTCAGGGGCGCGACGCGCGAGGGCGTTGAGGTCAAGCTGCTCGATGTGAACCGCACCGGCAGGACGCAGATCGCCACCGAGGTGCTCGACGCGGCCGCCATCGCCTTCGGCTCGCCCACGCTCAACATGACGCTGATGCCCGAAATCGCGGGCGTGCTGACCTACCTGAGGGGCCTCGCGCCGAAGGGCAAGGCCGGCTTCGCCTTCGGCTCATACGGCTGGGCGCCCAGCGGCCCGAAGGCCGTCGCCGAGTACCTCGACGAGATGGACTTCGAGATCCTGCGCGAGCCGCTCACCGCGCAGTGGCGGCCCGATGAGGATGCCCTGGCCGCCTGCCGCCAGGCCGGCGCGCTGCTGGCCGACCACGCGGGGAACGCCGACGCAGGCTGCAGCCCGTGAGACACGCTAACACACAGTGACCGCAAACCGCCCTCTCGCGGGGCGTCACAGGAGGGACCAACATGCAGAAGTACGAGTGCATCGCGTGCAGTTACATCTACGACCCCGAGAAGGGCGACGACACCCAGGACATCGCTCCGGGCACATCGTTCGACGACCTGCCCGACGACTGGGTCTGCCCGGACTGCGGCGTCGGCAAGGACATGTTCGAACCGATCGACTGACCCGACCGGGTGCAGTCAGACGCGCGCGACCGGAGGGGCCTCACAGGCCCCTCCGGTCGCTGATTCATGTGGCTGTGGAAGCGCGGCGCGGACGGCGCCCACCCCGCGTGCCGGCTGGCGAGTGAGCCGGAAATCCACCTCGGGGGTTTACTTCAGCCGCATCATGTGTTATAGTATATGCGAATATACGAATTATCGCATAAGGAGGCCGCGAGACCTGATGCCTGAGACGGGCTTCATGGAGCATGCCGGGACCGAACGCGCAAACGACCTCGCCTGCTGCGAGGAGATGGCGCGGGTCTTCAGGGCGCTCGGCAACCCCACGCGCCTCGGGATACTCAGGCGCATAGTGAGCGGCGAGATGTGCGTAAGCGAGCTGCAGGACCGACTCGACCGCAGCCAGCCGAACATCTCTCAGCACCTCGGCGTCCTGCGGGACAGAGGCGTCGTGGTCTCCGAACGCGACGGCACACGCGTCTCCTACCGCCCCGCCCACCCGAGGCTGGGCGAACTGCTGGAACTGGCCGCGGAGATCTTCGAGATTGAACATTCACCGGAGCGACCGACGGGAGGACAGGACTGATGCCGCTCTACGAGTATGAGTGCGGGGGTTGTGGAGAGCGCTTCGAGGCGCTCGTCAGCGCGAAGCACAGGGACGAGACGAGGACATGCCCGGCGTGCGGCGGCGAGGAGACTGAGCTCGTTCCATCGACCTTCGCCGTCGGCGTCGCGAAAGCCGGGACGCAATGCACCGGCTGCTGCCCCGGCGGCACATGCGGTCTCTGACCGCGCCGCCGCGAACCGCGACTATCATCCGCCGCGCATCCCGGGCGGTCAGACAGGAGACGATGACGATGACACTGCAGCACCGACGCATCCTCAGCGTGATCGCGATGCTCGCCCTCGTGGGCGTGCTCGGCCTCGTGGCGGTCGGCTGCGAGCAGGAGCAGGACGAGAAGGCCGAGCCCGCGCAGAAGACCACACGTGACACGGGCGACCGGACCGGCCGCACCGGGCCGGAGAAGACCAAGTCTGATGAGCCCGCGCCCGACGAGGGACCTCAGGGACAGATCATAAAGTCGGACCAGGCGTCTTTTCAGACGGACGTGCTGCAGTCGAACATCCCGGTGCTCGTTGACTTCTACGCCGACTGGTGCCCGCCGTGCCGGGCGATGCAGCCGACCCTTGAGGAGGTGGCCGATGAGTACGCCGGTCGCCTGAAGGTCGTCAAGGTGGACGTCGACAGGGACGGAGCGCTCGCGAGCCGCTACGGCGTTCGCAGCATACCGGCGCTCTTTGTCATCAAGGACGGCGAGGTCGTCGAGCAGACCGTCGGCCTGCAGAGTAAGACCGATCTGGAACGGATGTTCCGAGATCACCTGGGCTGACGCACAACCGCTCAGAGAACGTCCCACGGCGCGAGCCGCCACCCGGAGCGGCCCGCGCCGTCTGCGTCTCCGCCCGCCCTGTTGCTCAGGAATCCTCGCGACTGCACACTCAGCGGCACTCGCTGTGGTATCATTGTGGCGGGCTGTCAATTCCCGGAGATGAGGAGTGGTTGGGATGTCGCGCGCGTCATCTGTGGCAGTGCTGCGACTGGGGCTGTGCGTGGTGATGATCTCGGGAGTCTGTCGGCAGGGCGTTGCACAGGTTCGGATCGACCCTCAGAGCCCGCCCGCGCGGGTCATTCAGTTGCCGCAGCCGGGGCTCGCCGCGGCCTCGGCGACGGGGACGTTCCTGCGGTTGGACGGTGTCGAGGGCAGTGGGCCGGGCGGCGCGATGCAGGTCAAAGACTGGCGCTTCGGCGCCACGTCGTCGTTCGGCCTGAGCAGGGGGGCCGGGGGGGGCGCGGCGGGGCGGGCTGACGTTGCGGACGTGGTCGTCGTGAAGCCGATCGATGCGGCCACCCCTGTGTTGTTTGTTCGCACGATGGACGGCCGGATCATCGCGAACGGCGAACTGCGCCTCGAGCTGCCCAACGCCACGCTGCGCATCGTCATGCAGAACATCAGGATCGCCGCGGCCGGCCGCATGCCCGACGACGCGGGGCCCCTGGAGTTCTCCGACGAGCGCATCGTGGTGTCGGCGGAGCAGTACACACTGCACTATGAGCCGCAGGCGGGCAATGTGGTCGTCAGAGGCTGGGATGTGCGGACGAACAGGGAGACAACGCAGTAGGCCGTCCGCCGCCTGAGCGGGCGTGGACCGGGCCGCCGTGAGACCGCGGCGCTGTCTTCAGTTTGCGCCGGCTTCGTGCATGACCGCGTTGAGCTTCCGCAGCGCCGCAAGCGCGCGCTCTTCGGCGGCTCCAGCCTCACGCACGAATGCGGCGGCCTCCCCGTCCTGGAGCGTGTCCTCCTCCGCGCCCTCATCGTGACGCCGGAAGGGGACCCGCTCCACAACGCGATCGAGTGCGCCCGCGACCGCCGAGTAGTGCTCGACGGCGTCGTCGAAGAGCGCCTCCTCGCGCGCGAGCCGGCCCCTCGCCTCCCGCAGGAACTCCACCGCCATCTGGCGGCACTCCCGCCAGCACTCGCCATTGTACCCCGCGCCGAAGCGGTTGGCCCTCCCGGTCTCCAGCGCCGTCGCCCAAAGCTCGAAGGCCGCCGGGCCTGAGACGTAGCCCTCGTGGGCGTGCTTCCCCTCGGCGTGTTCGAGCGCGAACTCGACCGCGGCGGCGACGATCTCCTCGTCCGGAGCGGGGTGGCACGGCACGACGCACTTCACCGCCAGCCAGCCGATCTCGGTGCGGGAGATCTGGTCGGCCGCAAGGGGCATCGTCGCCTCATCGGCGCCCGGGCCGGAGAAGTAGTAGCCCTCGTCATCGTAGCCGGTGATGACGTACCACTCGGGGATCACAAGGTCCCACCCGTAGCACGGGACCTCGCTGTCGATGCAGCCGGTGACCAGCGCCCACGCGATCTTCTGCCTGGCCTCGAAGTCGCGCTGGGACACATGTCCGGTGACGCCCTCCACGAGGTAGCCGATGTTGGCGGCGAGGTGATCGACCTGATCGGTGTTCCACGCGGTCGGGCCGCTGGGGCAGAGTTCCTCATGGACGTTGACCGCGAAGGCGTGCCCCGTCCCCCCGAATATCCATGCGCGGGAGATGCCCAGTCCAAGGTAGTCGATGCAGCCGTGGTGGCAGCCCATGTGCGAGATCCACGCGGGCTTCCACTCGAGACCCTCAAGCACGCGCCTGTCCGGCGTCATCTCAGCGACCTCCCTGTGTCAGGAAGTACGCGCGAACGCGGCAAGCGTCAGGTGTCATCAGGGGATTTCAGCGTCCGCGCGCGAAAACCTCTCCGCATCGCCGCAGGGGATCGGCCGATGTACGCCGAAGGACCCTTGAGCGCAGAGATCGGCCGGGAGGTGCGTCGGGATGCTGCTGGACTTTCACGTTCATCTCGGGAACTGCTTCCGCCAGGAGTACCCGCGCGGGCGCAGATCGCCGTCGGTGCATGGGCTGATCGACTGGATGGACCGCAACGGGATCGAGATGGCGGTGCTCCAGCCCCTGGAGAGCCCGGAGGTGCACGTGGGCGGGTATTACATGTCCGAGCAGGCCGTCGCCGACCGGGACGCCTACGCCGAGCGGCTGATCGCCTTCTGCTGCTTCGACCCGCGGATGACCGATCTGCCACGGTTGATCGACACTTTCGTGGAGCGCTACGGCGTGAGGGGTTTCGGCGAGGCGCTCAACGGCCTGGCGATCGACGATGAGATGAACTGGCCGATCTACGAGAAGTGCTCCGAGCACGGGATCCCGTTCGTCTTCGACATGGGGCCGACGTACTGCTGGGATGAGGTGGGGCTGCCGCGGCTGGAGAGGATGCTGCGGAAGTTCCCCGACTGCAACTTCTGCGGCCACGGCCCGGGCTTCTGGACTGCGATCTCGGGGGACGACCCGCGACAGGGCTATCCCGACGGGCCGATCAGCCCGGGCGGGGCGATCGACCGACTCATGGCGCAGTACGAGAACCTGTGGCTGGACATGTCGGCGGGCTCGGGATACAACGCGATGACGCGTGACCGACAGTTCGCGGAGGGCTTCATCGAGCGGCACTGGCGGAAGATGATGTTCGCGACCGACTACTTCATCGTGGACCAGCAGGTTCCAAACATCGAGTGGTTCCGCACGCTGCAGGTCACCGAAGAGCAGCGCGACGCGATCGGGGCGGGAAATGCGCTGCGACTGCTGAGGATGGACTGACGCCGTCGCTGTCGTTGCTTTCGTCGCTGCCGTATGTTAGACTGCGGGCAGGACCTTTTGCGCTCTCAGCGCGCGCAGACGCGCGCATTTCCGAGATGCAGGCGTGAGAAGGTGGGTAGGACATGGGCAGGTGGCAGGCACTGGCGATCGTAACCGCGCTGACCCTCGCGGCCCTTCCGGCCGTCGGTCAGACTCAGTACCCAGCGCCGGGGTTGCCGGAGGTCCCCGGCGATGCGGCGCAGCTCCATGAGGACGTGCAGATTCTCCGCACTCTCCGCACGCTCGAGCTGACCGCCGAACAGCGAGCTGAACTGCAGCGCATCAACGCGGCGGTCACCGAGCAGCAGCGCAGTCTCGAGCAGTTGCGCGGGAGCGAGTGGACGGAGTATCAGGATGAGATTGAAGAGGTCCTTGAGGCGTGGATGAACCGGCGAACCCCCTCCTCCCGCGCGAGACTCGCCGCCGACAGAGCGGTCAACCGGGTCAACGACTCGCAGACGAATCTGCAGACCGCCCGCTGGAGGGCCGCGCAGACGCTTTACAACGAGTTGACCGTGGCGCAGCGCAGTCTCGTCGAGGCTCCCGGCGCGGCCGAGGAGCGGATGGCGCGGACCGCGCGCATGGGCGCGGTGGACTCGGTGGGGCAGTACGTGCTGATCGAGCTTGACGCGATCCGCGACCTGATGCCCGATGAGTTCATGATGCTCGCGGCCTCGGAGGCCCAGCGCATCGCCCGCGCCATCGTCGGCCCGAACGCAGCGAATCTGCCGCAGGCGACCGACGTGGTGTTCGACATACTCGTGCAGGTCTACGACTGGACGCCCGACCGCTACCGCGAGCAGCGAGGCAATCTGCCCGCGCAGATAGAAGCACTGCTCGGCTTCGAGAGCGCCGCGCAACGCCCGCCGGTGAGCTGGAACGACCTGATGCGGCTGGCCACCAGCAACCGAACCACGGCGGCCCTCGCGGCGATCACCGAGGCGGGCGGAGGTGAGGTGGAGTGAGGATGCTCACGACGAGATGGCTCGCAGTTGCCCTGATGGTGGTCGTGCTCACCGCGCCCGCCGTGGCCGATGAGATGCAGGACGCAATGGACTACGCCGACGCGCTGTATCTCTTCCGACAACTCGACGTTCAGCCCGCCCAGGCGCGGCAGATGATCGCGCCGCTCCAGCGCATCGAGCGGCTCGTGGAGGGCTACAACTCCGAGCGCAGCCAGGCGCTTGAGCGCCTGCGTCCGACACTGCAGGAGGCACGCCGGCAGCTCACCGAGGGCGAGGAGCCGAGCACCGAGAGCGCCGAGGCGCTCGCCACCTTCCGGCAGGACCGCGAGGCGGCGCAGCGTGAACTCTACCGCCGAGTGGCCTCGGAGATGCGTGGAATCGCCGAGATCCTCACGCCCGAGCAGAATCGCTATCTCGACTGGACCCCACCGGCCTCGATCAGGCCCGACGAGTGCATCCAGGAGCGACTGAGGATGCAGCAGATCGGGATGGGCAGGATCCAGGAGGCGGGGCGCATGCTTGACGTGGTCAAGCACCTGCACGCGTTCAACTTCGTCACCGGCCGCGGACCGATCATCAACGACTACCTGTCGCTTTACTTCCGCCCGGACGCGGCGGAGTTCGAGGAGGCGTTCCGCATCGTCATCCAGTACACCGACGAAGTGCGGATGATGCCCGAGCGCCAGTGGCAGGCGCAGTCGCTCGAGGTCGCCGCCGATCTGGTCGCCGAACTGGGCCTGATGCCCACGCTCGACCCCGGGCAGCGACCCGGCACCGTCGCGTGGGGCAGCCTCTTCGGGCTGGTGACCAACCCGCAGACACTCGAGGTCGTGCGGAAGATGGCGCAGCAGTAGGCGCGAGCCCACGGGACCTGACCGGCAGGCGAACTCCGAGGCCGCGTCCGACGTTCCATGGAGATGGCGGCGCTCTCCGGGGCGCCTGGAGTGCAGGGGGCCGGGGCGGGGAACGCCCAACCGCGCTCTCGATGCGTCGGCACTGACCGGGCGCGTCCTGCCGAAGGCAGGACCGAGCGCGTGCGCGATCTGCCGGCCGCCGCGAATGGGAACTCTGATGCGACGGTCCCCGACGTCGCGGTGCCGCCAGCCCTTGAGATGGCGATCGCAACATCCCTTGACGTCTGCGACTCGATCGTACCTGCAGGTGCCGAAGACTGTGCGCCAATGCCCGTCATCGCCGACCGGCGCCAGGCGCAGACCGCCTCACAACTGAGCCCGCCCGTCCAGGCTGAGCGTCGCGCGACAGACACGGACGACGACGCGTGAGCCGCCTGGTTCGAAGAAGTCATGCGTTCAGGAGTTGGTTGAGATGGATCCGGTCGGCCCCGCCTCTGACGTCGCGATGGTCCGAATGCGCCTGAGGGAGCTGCTCGTCGAGCGAGCGATCCAGCACGGCCACTTCGTCCTGGCCTCGGGTCAGACGAGCAGTTACTACGTTGACAAGACGCAGATCACACTCATGGGCGAGGGCCTTTACTGCCTCGCGCGAGTGATCCTCGATCAGATCGAGGGCATGGATGTGCAGGCGGTGGGCGGCATGACCATCGGCGCCGACCCCATCGCCGGAGCGGTCTCCGCCCTCGGGATCTGCCACGGCCAGCACCTCAACGCATTCATCGTGCGCAAGGAGCGCAAGGAGCGCGGCACTCGCCAGCGCGTTGAGGGGCCGCTGACGCAGGGCGCCCGCGTGATCGTCCTCGAGGACGTCATCACCACCGGTGGCTCCGCCCTCGAAGCCATCAGGGCCGTCGAGGAAGAGGTGGACGCCACCGTCGTGCAGGTCCTTGCCATGGTCGATCGCCTCCAGGGCGGCCGCGAGGCCATCGTGGAGGCGGGCTACGACTTCACCGCACTCTTCACCGTGCAGGACCTCGGCGTCGAGCCGGAGTAGCGGCGGCAACGGCAGCGGCGACCGCGGGCAGAGGTGCCTGCACAGCATGATCGACAGGCGGCGACCGTCGCGCTTTCGGTGGCGCGCGAGTTCATGTGCCTGCACCGTTGCGCCGCTCTCGTTCCGGGGTCGCTGCTCGCGACG
Organism: Armatimonadota bacterium; assembly: GCA_050942735.1. Lineage (GTDB taxonomy): Bacteria > Armatimonadota > Zipacnadia > Zipacnadales > UBA5352 > UBA5352. The sequence continues at coordinate 74,899 of JBMNNW010000005.1, read as the reverse complement.
GCTTCCCGGGCCGTGTGTTCACACCAGCCGCCGGGGGCAAGCCCTCATCGTCAGAGGAGAGTGTCCATGCGCCTCACAGTCGCCTCGATCGCACTGCTGATAGCCGTGCCTGTGCTCGTATCAGCCGCGACCGCCACCTCCCCCCGCTTCGACCCGGAGACGATGATGCGCTCCTCCGCCATCGAGCGTGGGATGACCGGCTACGGGCTGAGCGTCTTTCAGGGCGTGGAGATCACCCGCTTTGATGTTGAGGTCCTCGGCGTGCTCTCGAAGGCCAACCTCGGCGAGGACCTGATCCTCATCAAGGTCACCTCCGGCCCGGTCATCGAGCGCCGATCGGGCATCATCGGTGGTATGAGCGGCAGCCCCATCTACGTCAATGGCAAGCTCATCGGCGCCATCGCCTACGGCTGGGGCTTTCTGCATGAGGCCATCGGCGGCGTCACGCCCATCGAGGCGATGCTCGACGCGTACACCGGCGACGAGCAGGCCTCGCGGCTGCCCGATGACCACCCGGCACGCGGCGCGCGGGTCGATGGCCGCTGGGTGGAGCAGGCCCGGATCGCCAGCGCCGGACCGGCCTTCCACGATGACTCGACGATCAACCTCCGCCCCGTCAGCCCGATCATCAGCGTCGCGGGGATGAATGAGCAGGGGATGGCGAGGCTCGAGGAGATCTTCGGGCCTCACGGCCTGCAGACGATGGTCGGCCCGGGAAGGCTCGACAACGGCGTGCGCGTCGAGTTCGAGCCCGGATCGGCCATCGGTGTGAAGCTTATCGACGGCGACTTCGACGTCAGCGGCGTCGGCACCGTCACCTGGCGCGACGGCGACCAGATCCTCGCCTTCGGCCACCCGATGATGGAGATGGGCCAGGTCGATGTGCCCGTCACCACCGCGTGGATCCACGACTTCCTGCCCTCCATGCAGCGCTCCAACAAGCTCTCCTCGCCGATGGAGATCGTCGGCTCGATGATCGAGGATGGCTCGTGGTCGATCGCAGCCCGCGTCGGCCGGCAGGCGCCGATGATCCCCGCCACCTTCACCGTCACCGACGAGCGCCGCAACCGCACCAACACCTGGGAGGTCGAGGTCGCGAAGCATGAGAGCCTGACCTCCGGCCTGCTGATGTCCGCGCTGATGTCCTCGCTGGCGGCCGGCTCGAACATCGGCGGCAAGGGCCTCGCGAGACTCGACTTCGAACTTGTCGGTGAAGAGGGCGCCACGATCAGCCGCCGCGACATCCTCTGGCACCCCGGATCGTACTACCCGGCGATCTCGTGGGTCGATGAGGCGCTCTACTTCCTCACCGAGAACCGCTTCTCCCCCCAGCAGCCCGCCTCGCTGCGGGCCTCGGTGAGTCTGAGCGAGGGCGAGAAGCTCGCCGCGATCGAACGCGTCTACACCGAGCAGAGCGTCGCGCGCGCGGGGGAAGAGCTGACCGTCCACGTGGTCATCCGGCCCGAGGGCGGCGAGAGATTCACCCGGACCGTCACGTTCAGCCTCCCCGAAGACCTGCCCAGGGGCACCCTGCGCCTCGGCGCGGTGGCCGGCGGGGACGAATACGGCCTGCGCAGCTTCCTCCGCTTGCTCCTGCCGCAGATCGACAGCCTCGAGGACATCGCCGAGTTCATCGGCACCATGAAGCGCTCCGACCAGCTCTACGTGGCCGCCGCGATCCCCCAGATCGTCCTCGGCCTTGAGGGAGAGGCACTTCCCGGCGCGCCGACCAGCCTCGTGAAAGTCTTCTCCGCGGACGGTCGGAGCAACCTCACCGCGGGGCACACCGAGGTGAGCGAGACGCTCGAGAGCGAGTACTATCTCTACGGCTCGGGCCTTCTGCGCATCCCCACCGAGGACCGGCAGGGTGAGCGGGGCACCGTCAGACGTCCGGAGACCGACTCGGAGGAGATGGCGGCGAACACGGTCGTCGTCGCGGGGCGAGAGTTGGAGCACATGTGGTGGGCGGCCTCCGCAATCGACGCGACGATCCGCCCGATGCAGGCCGACGATCTCCCCGGCCCCGACCACGGGCCGGAGGCGCCGGCGATCGTCGAGGAGACCGACAACGGCGAGCAGCCCCTTGAGACCGAGGAAGACGAGGAGAAGGCTGAAGAGGAGGACGAGGATGACGGGCGCGATCACCCCGAGCCCGACGGCGAGGCGCTCGCCCGCGGCCTCAAGAGCTTCACACACACCTCCGCCGACGACTTCAAGGACGGCCGGAGCGAGGGCACGATGGTGCGCTCCGACGGCGCGATCGTCCTGGCCCCGCGTGCCGAGCTGATCGCGCGGGTCGCCGAGCCGTCGATCTGGAGCGTCGCCGCGGACGGCGATGCGGTCTGGTTCGGCACCGCCAATCCCGGCCGCGTCTACCGCTGGGCGCCCGGCTCCGAGGCCGAGGTCGTCTGCGACACCGGCGGGCTGATGGTCCTCTCGCTGCTGCCGCTGGGCGATGGCTCGGTGCTCGCAGGGACGGCGCCGGGCGGCCGCGTGCTGCAGATCGCCGCCGACGGCTCGATCGCCCGCGAGTGGGACCTCGACGCCGAGTGGGTGTGGTCGCTCGAGCGCGACAGTCACGGGCTGCTGGCGGGGACGGGCCCGGAGGGCGCCATCTACCGCCTCGACGACGAGCCCGCATTCTTCACCCGGATCACTCAGCGGCATGTCTTCGACCTGCTGCACACCGGCGATCTACTCTACGCCGCCGGTGGTGAGGACAAAGGAGGCGTCTTCGCCATCGCCGCGGACGGCGGCGTGCGGGACATCTTCGGACCGGGGGAGTCGTCGTGCACCGCGCTGGCGCTCGACGAGAGGGGCCGACTGATCGTCGCGACTGCCGAGGACGGCAAGCTCTTCGCGGTTGAGCCCGACGGCCGCCACGCCGAGGTGTACGATTCGGACGGGAACGTGATGGACGTGACCTTCAGCGCGGGCCGGGCGTGGGCGGCGACCACCGACGAGGGGAAGATCATCGCCCTCGACGGGCGCGACCGCAGCGCCATCGCGCACACCGATACCGCCAGCGATCAGATACTGCGCATCTCCGCCGGCGAGGGCGCGGTCTTCGCGGCGACGGCGAACCCGGGGCGCGTCTGGCGCCTCGACACCGCCTCGATCACCGAGGGCACCTACGCCTCGAAGCCGCTTGATGCCGAGCGGATGAGCCGCTGGGCGCGCATGAACTGGGACGCGACGGTCCCCGCGGGGTCGGCGCTGCAGATCGACGCGCGCTCTGGCAACAGCGAGGTGCCGCAGGATGGGAGCTGGAGCGCGTGGACCGGCGAGCTGACGCAGCCCGATCAGCGCCTGACGGCCCCCGACGCGCGCTACCTGCAGTACCGCCTGCGCATGGCGGGCGAGCCGTCCGGGAGCTTCGAGGTGCGTCGCTTGCAGGTGCTCGGCCTCACACGCAATCAGAAGCCCACGGTCGAGATTGAGGACCCGGATCCGGGTGAGGCGATCCGCGCCGAATACGAGATCTCGTGGAAGGCCGAGGATGGCGACAAAGACACGCTGATCAGCACGCTCTACCACCGCGCGAGAGGCTCCGATGAGTGGGTCGAGATCGAGACGCTGGAGGACAAGGCCAGCTACGACTGGGACACCACGAAGGTGACCGACGGGGTGTATGACCTGCGGATCGTCGTCAGCGACGAGCCGAGCAACCCCACCGGGGCGCTGAGCGAGGAGGCCGTCGTGGAGAGCGTGGTCGTTGACAACCGCTACCCGAGGCTGGTGGTGGTGAGCAAGCCGCGCCGCGGCGATGAGGAGCCGGTGATCTCGGGCATGGCGGTCGATGACCTCAGCCGCATCATCTCCATCGACTGGACGTTCGGAAGCACGGAGCGGTGGCGCGCGGCCCGGCCCGACGACGGGCTGCTCGACTCGCGCCGCGAACTCTTCACCATCGAGCTGCCGGAGATCCCCGAGAGCGAGTACTCGGTGCAGATCCGAATCCGCGACGCGGCCGGGAACGTCACGGTGGAGACGGTTCCGCTGCTCGACCCGTTGCCCGGCGATGCGCCGGAGACGGGGCCGATGCAGGCGGAGGGATAGCCGTTCGCGATCGTTCAACCGATCTCCGCCTGCTGCGACGAACGGAGGATGCACCGTTGCCGAATGAACTGCGCCCGCGCACCTTTCTCCGAGTGGATGAGCTGCTTGAGGAGTACTACGGCCCGGTCCCGAAACACTCTGAGGGTGCGCTGGACTCGCTGATCCGCACGATCCTCTCGCAGAACACCACGGACGCGAACTCATTCCCGGCCTTCGAGCGGCTGCGCGACCACTTCGAGGGCGACTGGGAGAGGGCGTTGGAGGCGGGCCCGGAGGCGTACGTCCCGCTGATCGAGAGCGCGGGCCTCGCGCCGACCAAGAGCAAACGCATTCACGCGATCCTCCGGCAGCTCAGGGAGCAGCGGGGCGAGCTTTCGCTCGACCACGTCTGCGAGATGGAGCCTGATGCGGCCGAGGAGTATCTGCTGGGGTTCAAGGGCGTCGGCCCGAAGACGGCGGCGATCGTGCTGCTCTTCGAGTGCGGGATGCCCTTCTTCCCGGTGGACACGCATGTGCATCGCATTACCCGGCGCCTCGGCTGGGTGCCGGAGAAGGCGAGCGCGGAGAGGGCTTACGAGATCCTGACCGATGCCGTCCCCTCCGAGCTTCACTATCAGCTTCATCTGAACCTGGTGAAGCATGGCCGGGCGACCTGCCACCCCTCCCGCCCGCGCTGCCACGCCTGCCCAATCTCCCGCTTCTGCGACGCGTACAAGGACGGGGAGGTCGAGGTAAGGGAGGAGTGAGCAGGCCGCGGTCATCATTGTTGTTGTGGAGCGGATCTGCACGGCCTCCCGGTCGTTCACCCGCCATGCGTATTGTCAATACCTCTCCTCCGTCGGGCATGCTTGTGTGCCTGAGGCCATGATACGCGCCGGGATTGGGCCTGCCGATTGACGCGAAGAGCGGCAGAGGATAGTATGTGGCGCGAGGAGTCAATGAGAGGCTGTGATCAGATTCAGCCACGACATCTGGAGGAGCAGGGGGACGCCCCATGCCAGTGAGGCATGTCCTTGGAATCACCGGCCACTTTGGTGCCGGTCGGACGACAACCGGGCGCATCCTGAGTGACCGTCACAACTACAACTACCTATCCATGTCAGGCTTCCTACTCGAATCGCCGGGTGAACAGGTTTCGACGGAGGAACTGCAAAGGCGTGGCACAGCGCTTCGCCGCGAATTCGGGGATGAGGCCCTGGCCAAGAAAGCATTGGCCGAAATGGAGAACGAAGCGGGGAAGTACGTTGTGGACGGGATCAAGCATCCTGCAGAAGCGCATTCACTTGCGAAGCATACGGACTTCTTCCTATTAGCAGTCCAGGCTTCACGGGAAACCCGATGGGAAAGGCTGGCAGAACGCCTCGAACAAGACCACAACGCTTTCGACGCCGTAGATAGAAGAGATAACAAGGAGAGAGACCGATGGGGAGCAAGAATCGAGCCGGGTCAGCGAGTTGCGGACTGCCTTGAGCTGGCCGATGCAGTGATCTGGAATGACAAGCCGTACATGGCTCCCACATCTGCTGCACAGGAAGGAACACTTGCCGAGTTAGCAGTCAAGATCGGCCGCGTTGTCAGTCTGATAGAGTTCCCAGGGTCAGAACCGCCGTTTCCGAACGAAATACGTATGGCTCAAGCCTATGCAGTGTCTCGCAGATCATCCTGTCCTCAGCGGAAGGTCGGTGCAGTCATAACCAACGCCGACGATAGGATCATCGCAGAAGGTTACAACGAAGTGCCGCCTGGACAGCCGACTTGTCTCGAACAACACATGGGCTGCTATCGCCGTCGCCTTCGCGAGGAAGGCATGTCGTCTATCGCGTCCGTTTTCAGGTGTCCTAAGTGTCAAGGCGAACTCACCGAGGAAATCACATGCAGGGACTGCTCCGAGCAGTATGCCCATCGAATGCCAGATTGGAGGAATCTGGACTACTGCAGAGCACTGCATGCCGAGGAGAACGCACTTCTCCAAGTCAGCAGGTATGGGGGCACGGGTGTAGAAGGAGGTACTATCTACACGACAACATATCCGTGTGCTCTCTGTGCGAAAAAGATCGTCCAATGTGGGATTCGAACGGTGGTTTTCACTGAGCCATACACAGTGAAGGAGACGGACGACTTCTTCCGAAACGCGAACGCCGAAGTCCACTGTTTTGAGGGATTCACCCACAGAGCATTTCGCCGCGTTTTCCACATGACTGATTGGGAGGTAGACATCAATGCGTAATGATCGCAGCAAAGAGGCTGCAAGGATCGATAGGGCCTGCAAGGCAACAAAGGCTCGACAGTTCAGCAAGGCAGTGTCACCCAGCCCCACTGTCGCGGCTCGTGAGGCGCGGGCATCACGCTGGTTGCTGGATCCGCCGTGGACCACTGCGGGCACACCATATCATGTCAGAAGAAGAGAATCCTGAATCCGCCCTTGACAGCCCTCACACCATCTGCTATGGTCCTTCTCACAACGATGATTACTGACTGTTGCAGCCATTCGGTTGTGTCACTCTGGGCCTGGCGCTGGCGACTGCGAGTCGCTTAGCGTCTGGTTCGCGCTGCAACAGTAAGACCGGAATAGAACCAGGCCGCGGGCGGCTCGCATTATCCCCCGCGGCTTGTTGCGTGTACGCGGAGGCCACTTCCGGCGCCTTCACCGCAGTACATGGACCGACCAGATGCACTCCCCCCGCAGGCCGCGGGCTTCATCCAACTGAAGCCGCCGCGGCTTGTCCAGTTCGCACCAGGGCCCCGACAGCCGGCGCCCTGCCGATGCGAACCACGCAGAGCAGACGCACCCGTGGAGCGACGCACCAGGCCCCGGCGGCGAGATGATACACACGGCATCCACCCATCTCACCATCGGAGGTCCGGACAATGTACACACCGACGCTCTACGAGTTCGTGAAGAAAGCCGACGAGGGGAACCTCATCCCCGTCTACCGCGAGTTCGTCGCCGATACCGACACCCCCGTCTCCGCGTTCATGAAGCTCCGCCAAAACGCGCAGGCGCGTAGCGGCGCGGGTGAGAACGCGTTCCTGCTTGAATCGGTCGCCGGCGGCGAGAACATCGGCCGCTACTCCTACCTCGGCATCGACCCGCTCGAAGTCGTCTCCAGCAAGGGCCGCACCGCCACCATCGGCGAGAACGGCTCCTCCCGCACCCGCGAGCTTGAGGACGGCGAGGACCCGCTCGACCTCGTCCGCGGGATGCTCGAACCCTACCGGTTCGTCCCGGTCGAGGGCTGCGACCGCTTCTACGGCGGCGCCGTCGGCTACCTCGGCTACGACACCGTCCGCTTCTTCGAAGACCTCCCTGACGACAGGCCCGACGACCTCGGCATGCCCGACGCGCACTTCATGCTCACCGACAGCCTCGTGATCTTCGACCACGTCACCCGCAAGATGCGCGTGGTCGCCAACGCACACGTCACCGGCGACCCGCAGGAGGCGTACTGGGAGGCGATCAAGCGGATCGACCGCCTCGTCGATGCCCTGCAGCAGCCGCTCCAGCGGCCGGAAGTGGGCAACGGCTCGGTCGCGCGCATCCCGTCCGACCCCTCCGCGATGCGCTCGACGATGACCCGCGAGCAGCATCGCGAGGCCGTGCTGCGGGCCAAGGAGTACATCTCCGCGGGCGACGCCATCCAGGTGGTCATCAGTCACCGGATGTCGGCGGACCTCGACGTGGACCCCTTCGACCTCTACCGCGGTGTGCGGGCGATCAACCCGTCGCCCTACATGTACTACCTCAGCTTCGGCGAGAACAAGATCATCGGCGCCTCGCCGGAGCTGCTGGTGCGCTGCGAGGACGGGCACGTCGTCACCAGGCCGATCGCCGGGACACGCAAGCGCGGCAACTGTGAGGCCGAAGATCGGGCGCTTGAGCAGGACCTGCTCGCCGACGAGAAGGAGCGCGCGGAGCACATCATGCTGGTCGACCTGCACCGCAACGACCTCGGCCGCGTGTGCAAACCCGGCACGGTCACGGTCGATGAACTGATGAAGGTCGAGCGGTACTCGCACGTGATGCACATCGTCTCCAACGTCGTCGGGGAGCTGCGTGAGGATCGCGACGCCTACGACGTGCTGCGGGCGTCATTCCCCGCCGGGACGGTCTCCGGCGCGCCGAAGATCCGGGCGATGGAGATCATCGAGGAGCTTGAGCCGGTTCACCGCGGCCCCTACGCGGGGATCGTCGGGTACTTCAGCTTCTCCGGCGCGATGGACACCTGCATCACGCTGCGCACGATGGTCGTGAAGGACCGGACCGTGCACTTCCAGGCGGGCGGGGGCATTGTCGCCGACTCAGACCCGGAAGCGGAGTACCAGGAGACGCTCATGAAGGCCGGCGCGATGCTCGACGCGGCCCGGCTGGCGGAGGCGGGGCTGAGGTGAGAGCGGTCGTCAGTCGCAGGTCACCAGTCGCACGCTTCACGGCAGCGGCGGCGGCCCCTCGCGAGGGCGCGAGGGCCACAACGACAACTGCTGACAGCACGGACGGATGAGGAGGCCCACCGATGATCCTGCTGATCGACAACTACGATTCGTTCACATACAACCTCTACCAGTACCTCTCAGAGCTTGGTGAGACGGTCGAGGTGATCCGCAACGATCGCATCACCACCGATGAGATCGCGCGGATGGCTCCCGACAGCATCGTGATCTCGCCGGGGCCGTGCACGCCCGATGACGCGGGCATCTCCTGCGAGACCATCGAGCGCTTCGCCGGAGGGATCCCGATCCTCGGCGTCTGCCTCGGCCACCAGTGCATGGGCCAGGTGTTCGGCGGGGAGATCGTCCGCGCGCCGCGGCTGATGCACGGGAAGACCTCGCCGATCAATCACGACGGCCGGACGATCTTCGAGGGCCTGGAGAACCCCTTCGAGGCGGTGCGCTATCACTCGCTGGTGATCGATCCGCCGAGCGTCCCCGACTGCCTCGAGGTCTCCGCGCTGAGCGACCAGGATGAGATCATGGCCGCGCGGCACCGTGAGTTCGTCGTCGAGGGCGTGCAGTTCCACCCCGAGTCGATCATGACGAAGCCCGGCAAGCAGCTTCTGCGCAACTTCCTCACGCTGGCAGCGGGCGGGGCCGTGCGAGAGACCGCCGCGAAGTGACGCCTGTCGGAGCAGCCGCAGATGAGGTGAGAATGATGATCAACGAGACGCTTGAGAAGGTCGTGGCCGGACAGCCGGTCGATCGGATCGAGGCGCAGAGGGCGATGTCCTCGATCATGGGCGGGGAGTGCACTCCCGCACAGATCGGGGCGTTCCTGGTGGCGCTGCGGATGCGCGGAGAGACCGTCGATCAGATCTCCGGGTTCGCCGAGGCCATGCGCAACGCTTGCGTACGCATCCGCACGAAGCACCCGAACGTCGTGGACACCTGCGGGACCGGCGGCGACGCGCTGGAGACGTTCAACATCTCTACCGCGGCCGCGCTCGTAACCGCGGCCGCCGGCGTCCCGGTCGCCAAGCACGGCAACCGCTCCGTCTCCAGCAAGTGCGGCTCAGCGGACGTGCTGGGGGAGCTTGGGGTGCGAATCGACCTTGAGCCCTTCGAGGTGGAGACGTGCCTCGATGAGCTGAACATCGGCTTCCTCTTCGCGCCGAGCCACCACCCGGCGATGAAGTACGCGATCGGCCCGCGGCGCGAACTCGGGATGCGCACGGTGTTCAACGTGCTCGGGCCGCTGACCAACCCCGCCGGGGCACGGCGGCAGTTGCTGGGGGTCTTCGACCCGGCGCTGACCCACGTGCTGGCCGGGACGCTGGCTGAGCTTGGCTCCGAGCGCGCGCTCGTCGTACACGGCCTCGACGGCCTCGATGAGCTGTCCACCACCGGCCCCACGCGCGTCACCGAGTTGAGAGACGGGGAGACGCGGACCTACGAGGTGACGCCCGAGCAGTTCGGCCTGCCTCGCGCGCACCCGCGAGACCTCGAGGGCGGCGAGCCCGCGCGATCGGCGGAGGTCCTGCTGCGCGCGATCTCCGGCGAGCTTTCGCCCGCGCGCGACATCGTCGCGCTCAACGCGGGTGGCGCGATCTACGTCGCCGGAAAGGCCGCATCGATCGCCGAGGGCATCGAGATGGCGCAGGCGGCCATCGACTCCGGCGAGGCGATGGACACCCTCGATGCCCTGCGGGAGATGTCGCGAACGCTGGCGGGAGCGCGGGCGACATGAGCGACCGCCGGGACCTTCCCGACGTGCTGCGCAGGATCCTCGCGAACACGCGCGACGAGCTGGCCGAGCGCAGGCGGGGGCGCCCGCTGAACGAGCTGCGCGCGATGGCCGCCGACGCCCCAAGGCCCCGTGACTTCGCGGCCGCGCTGACCGGGGACGAGGTGGCGATCATCGCCGAGATCAAGCGCGCATCGCCCTCCGAGGGCGCGATCCGCGCCGGTCAGTTCGACCCGGCCGCGATCGCGCGGCAGTACGATGACGCCGGCGCGGCCGCGCTGAGCGTGCTGACCGACGAGCGGTTCTTCGGCGGGCGGCTGGAGTACCTGACCGCCGCGCGCGAGGCCTGCGCGCTCCCGGTGCTTCGGAAGGACTTCATCGTCGATGAGTACCAGCTCTACGAGGCGCGGGCGGCGGGAGCGGACGCGGTCCTGCTGATCGTCGCGGCGCTGCCGCCGGAGTTGCTGCACGACCTGCGCGCGCTGACGGCGTCGCTTCAGATGACCGCGCTGGTGGAGAGTCACGACGAGGTGGAGCTTGAGGTGGCGCTCGATGCGGGCGCGCGCGCAATCGGAGTGAACAACCGCGACCTGCGCACCTTCGAGGTGGACCTGGGTGTGACCGAGCGCCTCGCGCCGATGGTCCCCCGGGACCGCGCGTTCGTCGCCGAGAGCGGCATGCACGGCCGCGAAGACATCAGGCGTGTCGCCACCGCGGGAGCCGACGCCGCGCTCGTCGGCACGGCCCTGATGCGCGCCGACGATCCGGGCGAGGCGCTGCGGGGGCTGACAGGCGTGCGGCGTCTGCAGGGCGAGGGCTTTCAGGGCCGGATGCGATGACAACGACACAGGCCGGCGCGGGGGCCGGCCTCACCCAACGATTGACGACACGGAGGCACCTGGATGACAACCGAAAGCACACAGCAACCCCCCGGCCGCTTCGGTCGGTTCGGCGGGAGATACGTCGCGGCGACGCTCCTCAACGCGCTCGAGGAGCTTGAGGCCGCGTTCTACGAGGCGATGGCCGACCCGGACTTCCACGAGGAGTACCACGCGATCCTGCGCGAGTACGTCGGCCGGCCCAGCCCGCTGACCTTCGCCGCGCGGCTGAGCGAGCGGGTCGGCGCGCGCGTCTACCTCAAGCGCGAGGACCTCAATCACACCGGCGCGCACAAGATCAACAACACCATCGGCCAGGGACTGCTGGCTCGGCGGATGAACAAGGCCCGGATCATCGGCGAGACCGGCGCGGGGCAGCACGGCGTCGCCACCGCGACCGTCGCGGCGAGGCTCGGGCTGCCGTGCAAGGTGTTCATGGGCGTCGAGGACGTCCGGCGGCAGAAGCTCAACGTCTACCGCATGAGGCTGCTGGGAACCGAGGTCGTGCCGGTCGAAGGCCTGCAGGGCACGCTCAAGGACGCCTGCGACGCGGCGATGCGCCACTGGATGGGAGAGTATGAGGACTCGTTTTACATCTTCGGCTCGGTCGCCGGCCCGCACCCCTACCCGACGATGGTGCGCGACTTCCAGCGCATCATCGGCGACGAGGCGCGGCGGCAGATCATCGAGGCCGAGGGGCGCCTTCCCGACCACCTGATCGCCTGCGTCGGCGGCGGCTCCAACGCGATGGGGCTCTTCCACGCCTTCGCCGACGACGAGGGCGTGCAGTTCATCGGCGTCGAGGCCGCCGGGGCGGGCATCGACACCGGCCTGCACTCGGCGAGCATCGCCGCGGGCAGCTACGGCGTACTCGACGGGATGGCCTCGCTGATCCTGCAGGACGACGACGGGCAGGTGCTGCCGGTCCACTCGGTCGCCGCGGGCCTCGACTACCCCGGCGTCGGCCCCGAGCACGCGCACATGCATGAGAGCGGCCGGGCGAGATACACGAACGTGACCGACGAGCAGGCGCTGGCGGCCTTCCGCGCGCTCGCCGAGCTTGAGGGCATCATCCCGGCACTTGAAAGTGCTCACGCCGTCGCGCAGGTGCTGGCGATGGCCGATGAACTGGGCGACGACGATGTGGTGATCGTGAACATCTCCGGCCGCGGAGACAAGGACTGTGAGGAGGTGGAGCGGCTCACGCGCGAGTGAGCCCGACACCATGCAGCGGATACATGAGGCGTTCGCAGACGCTCCCGACCCCGGCGCACTCATCATCTATCTGACCGCCGGTGACCCGTCGCTCGACGCGACGGTGGAGCTGGCGCTGGCCGCCGAGCGCGGCGGCGCCGACCTCATCGAGCTTGGCATCGCGTACATCGCGCCGACCGCCGACGGCCCCACCATCCAGGCGGCCTGCAAGCGCGCGCTTGACGCCGGCTCAACCACCGCGGGCGTGCTCGACGCGGCCCGTCGCATCCGCGAGCAGTCGCAGATCCCGCTCGTCACGATGACCTGCGTCAACCCGATCATCGCCTACGGGCTGGACGACTTCGCGCGCGATGCGAGGGCCGCCGGGATCGACGGGGTGCTCGTCAGCGACCTGCCCCCGGCCGAGGCGACGGAGTGGTGTGAGGCCGCCGCGCGCCATGACCTCGGCACGGTCTTTCTGATCGCGCCGGACAACACCGACGCGCAGATACGGGACGCCCTCGATCTCACCACCGGCTTCGCGTACATCATCTCGCGGCCGGGCACGACCGGCGCGCGCGCGGACATCTACGAGGGCCTGCGCCCGCTGATCGAGCGCGTAGAAATGATGGCGTCCGTCCCCGCCGCGGTCGGCTTCGGACTCTCCACCGGCGAGCAGGTGGCCGAGGTGCTCAACGCCGCCGACGGCGCGGTCGTCGGCAGCGCGGTGGTCAGCGTCATCGCGGAGGGGGGCGACGACCTCCCGGCGCGGGTGGAGGCGAAGGTGCGGGAACTCCGCGGCTGACCCCGCCACCGCCTCGCCGCCACGTTTTCGCTCGGCGTGCGGAGCCATCGGGTGACTGGCTCCGCGCGTCGGGCGCGTTCATTTCCGTGCAGGAGATTCGCGGCCTCCGTCAAACCTCAGGTTAGTGGTGAACTATGTGGTGGATTCCTGAGGAGGAGATGTACCATGAAGCGCACGCTTGTAGTCGTCGTTGCCTCACTGCTGATCGCCGGCGCCGCATTCGCACAATGCCCGATGATGGGCGCGATCGCGGATGTTGAGTCGGCCGAAGCGATGACGTGCCCGCACGGGATGCAGATGGGCATGCAGATGCAACAGGGCCCGATGGCGAGCATGATGGGCGCGATGGACACGGCCGTCCATGGGGACTTCGTCTACGTGCTGCAGGGCAACATGCTTGAGAAGCGCGACATGGACGGGAACGTCGTCCGGTCCGTGCAGCTTGAGGGCATGGAGCAGATGATGGAGCAGATGGAGGCCGACGGCGTCTGTCCGATGTGCGGGATGCCGATGGACATGGAGGCTCGCGAGGGCTGCCCCGGCGCGATGATGGGCGGCATGCACGGCCAGCAGAGCGAGGGCATGCAGGGCGGCATGGGGCAGATGCACGGCCGGATGCACGGTGGCGGCATGATGGGCGAGGGCGCGACCGAAGAGGGCATGCGCGGGATGCAGCGCGGCAGGATGCACTCGAAGGTCAAGCTTGAGGCCGACGCCGACGGCGTCTACCTGCTCCGCGGCGGCAAGTTCACGAAGTTCGATCATGACCTCAACAAGGTCAAGTCGTGGGACGCAGTCTCCGAGGCCTGCCTCGCGAAGGATGACTCGGTGCAGTGCGCGATGCGGCAGATGCAGCGGGCGCAGTGCCCCACCTGCCGGATGATGACCGGCCGGCTCGTCGATGAGCGCGCCATCGAGGCCGGCTCTGTCGCGATGTGGCATCGCCCGGCGGTCCTCACCGCCGGCACCGCGCGCTTCCAGGTGCAGGTCAGGGACGCCGCGAGGCAGGGCGACGCACGCGCCACTGTCAGCGGATACCTCTACCCGCAGGGCAACGTGAATGCGGGGACGGGCGTTGACCTGCAGTCGGTCGGCGGAGGGCAGTTCTTCGGCTTCGCAGAGATCCCCGAGGCCGGTCACTGGCTCCTCGCTCTCCGCGTCAAGCGCCCCGGCATGGAGGACGTTCGCGTGTACTACGACCTGCCCGTCGAGTGAGCGGCGCGGGCAGCGGACACAGACACGGGCGCGCCTTCGGGCGCGCCCGTCGTGATTCGGCGGACAGTGGCGCGGACCGCGGGAAGCCGACCGCGCTTACGCCCGCCGGCAGATCATCGACGCGAAGCGCCCCGCGCCGAAGCCGTTGTCGATGTTCACGACCACCACGCCCGACGCGCAGGAGTTGAGCATCCCCAGCAGCGCCGCGAGGCCCTCGAAGGCCGCGCCGTAGCCGACGCTCGTCGGCACCGCGATCACAGGCGCGTCCACCAGCCCGCCCACCACGCTGGCCAGCGCGCCCTCCATCCCCGCCGCCACCACGATCGCGCCCGCGCGCTGAAGCTGCTCGGCGTGGCCCAGCAGCCGGTGAATCCCCGCCACGCCCACGTCGTAGATCCGCTCGACCGGGCAGCCGGCCAGCTCCGCCACCACCGCCGCCTCCTCGGCCACGGGGATGTCCGAGGTCCCGGCGGTCACGATCACCACCGGAGCAAGCGTCTCATCCGGCTCAGGGATCGGCCCGACGCGGATGATCCGCGCCTCCGCGTGATACTCCGCCTCGGGGATCGCCGCCCTGACCGCCGCGAAGTGCTCCTCCGAGGCGCGGCTGGCGATCACCAGGGGGCTCTTGTCGGCAAGCGCCTGGAGGATTCGCGCCACCTGCTCGGGGGTCTTCGGCTCGGCCAGCACGGTCTCAGGGAAGCCTCGCCGCAGCGCGCGATGATGATCGACACGCGCGAATCCGAGGTCCTCGAAAGGCAGCGCCCGGAGGCGGCGGCAGGCCTCGTCGGGGTGGATCTCCCCGGCGCGCACCCGCTCCATCAGTTTCTTGACTTCCTCAGGATTCATAATCGCACAAGGGCGGGATGACAGGAGCGGCACGCCGCGCGGCGCGCACCCGCTCCATCAGTCTCCTGACTTCCTCCGAATTCGTGAATGATGTCGCCGGGAGATCTCTGCCTGCCGCAGGTCGCCGCCGTCACTCGCCGAGGGTCGCGCCCGGCTGCACGAGCGTCATCGTCCGGCTGTCGGTGGCCACGCAGCGGCCGGAGGCGTCGTATGCGCGGGCCGCGACCTCCACCGGCCCCTCGGGGCAGATCGCCGGGTCGAGCGAGTACTCCCAGGGCGCCTGGTTCGTCAGCACCAGCATCCGCCCGTCCAGCTCGAAGGTCAGGTAGGCGAAGTCCTCGGTGCTCTCAACCTCCGCCCACAGCAGCGTCCGGCCCTCGCGGCGGGTGTCGGGGGCCGGGTCACCGAGTTGCACGCGTGTCACCGGGGGCGCAGGCTCGGGCGCCTGCTCAACCTCGCAGGCAACGTCCGGCGCGGCCGCCACCTGCAGGGTCGGCGCTTCGCCGCCGGGGTAGTGATACGCGAGCTGGTTCGCGACCACGAGCATCCCGAGCACATGGTAGGTGGCGCGGTCCCGCAGGCTCCGGCCGCGACCGGTCTTCGACTCGAAGAGGTAGCTGGACACGCCGTGGTTGAGTCCGAAGTGCCGGTGGGCCAGCCGCCGGTCCGATGAAGCGCCGTTGAAGTATGCGTTGAGCGGAATCCCGTAGCGCTTCATCCAGGTGGAGATCTGACCGCTGGTTCTCCCGCAGCTTGCGGTCACTACCTCCGGGAGGTTGCTGTGCGTGCCCATCGTCTCGATGAAGTTCTCCTGATAGATGGCCTTCGACGAGGAGGCGGGTAGTTCGTGCAGATCGATCACCGCGTCAGCCTGCCAGTCGCGGAAGACCGTCTCGACGGCCTGCGTCTCGGGCTGAGTGCGCGCGACCCAGTCGCGGTTGAGGTCAACGCCGGCGGCGTTGCCGCGCGAGGAGCGCGAGGCCCCGTCGGGGTTCACCATCGGGATCACCAGCAGCGCCACGTGCCGCAGCAGCGCGCGCTCGGCGCGGCCCTCGGACTCGGTGAAGTGCTTCAGCAGCGCAAGCGCCGCCTCGGTGCCCGCGGGCTCGTTGCCGTGCTGCCGGGCGATGATCAGCAGCTTGCGGAGCTGGCGCGGGTCGTACTCGGGGTCGGCCACGACCGCCATCGCGATATGCCGCCCCTGCCGGGTGACGCCGACGCTCGAGCAGTGCACGCGGTCGGTCTCGTGCATCGTCTGCATCGCGCTCATCATCTCGGCGTAGGAGTGCGGCTGGCTCGGGACGCGCGCGGCGATCTCCGCCACGATGTCGGCCTGCGCGGGCAGAATCGCCGCACACGCCACAATGATCGTCAGGATTGCAGTTCGCTTCATCGTCAACAGCCTCGCCTTAGAGCACCGTGGCCGCTACAGGGCCCTACAGCTCGGATAGGCTAAGCTCCTCCTGAGTAGTAGTCGAAGCCTGCACGCAGCCATCCGCCTCATCGCCCCACTGGTGCCAACCCCGGCGCGGGTAACGGGCGAATAGCTCGAGGTAGGGGCCAGGGCTGCAGTCTTCGATAACGTCGTAAAGCTCGTCAGGCTTGCGGGAGTGTTCTCGCTTTCGAGTGGCGAACAGATTTACCTGCGTACGACCGGGGGTGAGTGTTCTCAGACTTCCGCGCACACCAAACAACACAAGTTCCGTTACATTGCGGAAGTAGAATCCGACGCCGCGACCATCAGGGCCTCCATCCTTGCGGATCTTGTACCACACAAGATTGGTCTTGTACTCGAATCCCCAAGCTTCCATTACGCGCAGACCCCGCGCTATAAGTGCATTCGGCACCCACAAGTAGAGATGTGAGGCGTCTTTGGCTACGTGAGCCACCGGCAAGTCCATAATCTCATCGAGGGACATGGTCTCATAGCGCTTGAGCCTCTTGTGTTCCGGTGCCATCTTCCCCGTACGATTGGCGAAGCGCCATGGTGGATCCGCAAGGATAGTCCCGAAGCGATTGCGGCCGTGTGCCAGCAACTCGTCCATGAGTACTTCTGTCGTGGTATCATCTGCCATATCTCAGAGATCCTCCCTGTAGAGAGCCCTCGTGATTCCGAACACCAGAACCGGACATCCGCCGCCACCTCCGCCTTCGATTCGAGGCAGTAGCTTGCCCATGTGTGTCGTACTTGCTCCGTATGAACTTCCCTTGCCGAGCTTGTTGAAAACCCCCTGCAACTCACTGGAACGCGTGATGATGATGCCGACACTGACCGCCCTCAGTTCAAACAGCAGGCGGAAGTTGTTCAGATCCCGATCGAAGAAGGGATCTTTGTTGTTCCACTCAACTTCGACCGCAACGCAATTGCGGAAGCAGTCTACACTGTGAGTAGGACTATCTATCGAGTGGCCATCGACGACGATCTGTGTCGAGAAATCCTTGTGTACCCAACCCCTCTGATAGAACTGCTTATCCAGGCGTGATGAAATGGATGACTTGCCACCACCGGGCTGAACAATCTCCGAAGCTCGCAACTCAAAACCACGCAGAATATCAATGATGTCCTGATATTCGCGCGGGAAGTCCTGCTGCAGCACCGCACAGGCGTGGCGCCACTCGTGGATCTCGTAATTGTCTCTAATGTCCTGTGGTAGACTGAACTTTGGACTCATGACTCCCACCTGTAAACATCACACACGTATGCCACGCCGCCTTCGGCCTCGATGGCCGCGGCGACCTCGCGCTGGCGCCCGGGGCAGTACGCCACCATGCAGCCGCCACCGCCCGCACCCATCTGCTTGGCCCCGAAGGCGCCCGCCCCCACCGACGCGGCGCACAGGCGCTCAATCTTCGGCGTCGAGGCGCCGATCCGCTTCTCCTGCACCTGGCTGAGTGTCATCAGTTCGCCGACCCCGGCGGGATCTCCTCCCACCAGCGCCTCCCGCCCACTCAACGTATATTGATGCAGGCGCTCGAATGCGTCAAGTGCCACCGGATCGCGTTCTTCGAGCCGCCGCCGCGTCCTCCCCAGCACCTCCGAGGCGCGCCGCGGCTCGGCGGAGTCGCCAACCACCACCGGGAGCTGGGCGATCTCCAGCACCTCGGCCGAGGCGGGCTCGCCGGTGGTGATGAACGTGACGCCGCCGTGCGCGATGGCGTACTGGTCCATCCGGCCGCAGGAGATGCCGCAGACGTCGTGTTCGGCGACGTAGGCGGTCTCGGCGATCTCGTCGCGGCTCAACCGCAGGTCGAAGAGTTCATCCAGCGCCATGATCGCGCCGACGGTCAGCGCCGCCGAGGTGCTCAGCCCCGCGCCGATCGGAATCTCCGTCTCGACTTCCATGCAGAAGCCCCCGGGCAGGCGCTCGCGCAGCAGCCACGCGGCGGCCTGGACATACTTGAGGTGACCGCGCGTATCCGGGCACGCTCCGATCGTTAAGCGCTCGGTGCAGGCGAGGTCGCGGCTGACCACAACGCACTCCGGTTCGTCATCGGCCGTGGCCGACACATGCATGAACATGTCGATCGCCGCGGCGATGACGGGCTTGTGCGCGATGTCGATCTTGTCCCCGAAGAGGCAGATCCGCCCGGGGACGGCCAGTTCGAGCGTCATCTGACCACCTGACTGCATCGTCTGTCGTGCCGGCTGGAGGGCGTCATCATCAACCCTCCTCCGCTCCCTCAGAAGCACACCTTGTCCGGCCAGACCGTCGCCGAGTGGATCGTCCCCGTGAACTCGCCCTCTCCGCTCCGGTACCAGCCGGCCGCGTTCCGCGCCATCGCGGCGCCGTGGATGCGGCCGATTCCGCCCGGGTCGCCGCCCGCGATCGAGCCGTAGATCGGGTCGTCGGAGACCCCCGCGATCTCGCCGTCGATGCGCAACATCGCCCGCGACCGAGTCGAGTCCGCCGACCACTCGATCAGGTGTCTGCCCGGCTCGATCGGCAGCTCGATCACCGCCTGCTCCTCCGCGCGGAACTCGTGGCCCCGCCCGCACTGGAAGTAGAGTGTGCCCTCATGCACGTAGAGCGCCAGCCCGCCGCCGTCCGCGCCCGCCTCCATGATGACGCCCCCGGTGTTCTCATGGACCGTCACGTCCACCCGCCCGGAAGCCCGGCGCGCCATACTCAGGCTCGTGTAACTCTCCTCGGGCAGCCACTGCGTCCCCTCTCCAAGCTCATCGGTGTTGAGGAACAGCAGCTCCGACGGCTGCATCGGCGGCTGCACCGTCACGCGCCCCGTGATGCCACCCGCGCCGACCTCGTTGTGAACGCGCACGACGAGCGTATTCCCCTCACCGAGCCGAAGCTGATCGACGGGCACCTCGATGGTGAACGCGCGGCTGTAAAGCTCGCCGATCGTCGCCTCCCAGTCCACGGTGCTCTCCGATTCGATGGTGTGCTCGCCCACGAGTCTGCCGTTGACGTAGACCCACGCCTGCTCGTCCACCGAGCCGAAGGTCAGCGCCACCGCGTCATGCGCCCACTCCTCGGGCATCCGCAGCGTCGTCCGGTACCAGCCGAAGCCCTGGTAGCTGCCGATCGTGTCGTCCCAGTGCGCCGGGACCGTGATCGGGGTCCACTCAGCCGCCGCGTCGTCGGCGTACCATCGCTCACCGACGCCAACGCCATCGGGGTCGCTCCGGAACCGCCACTGTCCCCACGCGTCCGGCGGCACCACCGTGGACGCCCATGCGTCGGCGTAGCGGTCGCTGATCTTGACCACCCGCCGTTGCTCATGGCCGTCGATCGAGTCCGCCCAGACCACGTGCCGCAGGTTGAGATCCGCGCGCATGTTCCGCAGCCGCGCGAGCAGCAGCTCGAACTGCCGCTGCTGCTCGCGAATCGCCTCAGGGCCATCGACCTCCGGCCGAAGCTCCTCGTTCGCCAGCTCCACCACATCACGGGTCAGTTCGAGGTGCCTGAGACCGTCGCGCAGGAACTCGATGCGTTTCAGGGCCATCTCATCGTCGCCCGTGAGGGTCGCGGCCCGATCGAGGATCGCGTACGCCGGCGCGAGGCGCTCGTCGGTGTAGAGGGCGGGCATGATGTACCATGAGCCCCAGAAGGGATGTATGCGCAGCCCAAGTTCGGTCAGGGTGCGCTCGTAGAAGCCACCAGGCCGCTGGAAACGCCCGGCCCAGTCGGGGAACGCAGCCCACTCGGTCACGCCCTCCCAGTAGGCGAGGTACTCCTCGATCGCGGGCGCCGCCTCTCCGAAGGCCGAGGTGTACTCCGCGAGTACCTCCTCGACGCTCAGGTCCGGGCGCGCGCACAGGCGCGCCACGAGGTAGTAGTAAGGGCCCTGCGAGCCCCAGTACCCCAGCATGTTGGAGAACCAGCCGACGATCCCGGTGTCAACGGCATGTTCCCAGAAGCGCCCGGCATCGCGCAGCGGCAGGTAGGGCGCGGCGTAGCCGACAAAGAAGAAGTTCGGCCGCATCACGACCGTCGCGCCGATCCGTTCCCACTCCGCCAGCGACTGATACTCTTCGTCGCTCCAGTTGTCCGGAACCAGCGAGATGGTCAGCGCGTCCTCGTGTCCGAGCGGTTCCATCTCCGGATGCGCGAGGCGGTAGTTGGCGTAGGCGAGCGTCGTCAGCGTCACGTCCGGGTTCTCAGCCCGCATGGTGTCAAGCAGCCGGCGCCAGAGGTCGAGGTAGCGCCCGGTCAGACTGACGACGCTGCGATTCCAGAAGATGTCGAGCGGGTCGGCGTCGAGGGTGTCGGGGATGTCGAGCGCCCGGCAGTCGTCGCAGACGCAGTAGCCCTGCCCGTCATTCGGCCCGACCGGCCACACATCCGGCCGCCCGGCCTCCCGCCACTCCTGCAGCGCAAACTCCTCCACCAGCGGATTCGACACACAGAGCTTGACCCGATCCGGCTGCGGGTTCGGCTGCGTCATCCCCTCCGGCAGCGTGGCGAAGATCTCCGGGTGCTCCTCATGATACTTCTCCCACCAGTGGCGGAACGAGTGCCCGGCCTGCATCCGCTCCCGCATGCCCGTCTGCTGGCGGTCATTCCACTCGTCTATCTCGGCGGTCATGCGCTCGCGGACCTCGGCGCTGGTGACGCGCGCGTCGGTGGCATCACGGGCGGTGAGCGCGGAGGTGAACCGACGGGTTACCATCTCCGGCCGGTCGCGCACATCGAAGTCGGGAACGAGGATGGTCGCGGCCTCCGGCACAAACGTCCCCACCTCACCGGGCCAGAGCCACCGCACGCCCATCTGCCGGTCGAGGAAGTGCCCCACCGCCCAGCGCGTCGCGGGCGAGGTCCCCACCCGCTCCTCTTCATCCCCGGCGGTGTCGTAGCCCACGAAGACCACGTGACGCCCGACGGTCCTGACGAGGTACTCCTCCTCGCGCAGGTCCTCCACCGGCAGACCCAGCGAGCGGGCGCGCTCGCCGCCACCGATCACGACGAGCGTATGCTCATCCGGCAGCAGATCGATGGCATCTTCACCCACGCGCGGCAGCGCGACGCCCGTCGCCCGCAGCACATGATAGACAAGCTCATCCGCGGCCTGCTGCGCCCGCTCCGAATCGGGGCGGTCGAGCACAATGGCGGATCTCGCCTGTCCATCCACCACCAGCGCGCGCTGCGCGACGGCGGTGCTGCACACACACCCCAGCGCGGTGATCGATGCGAGGGTCACCAGTGCTGCTCTCATGACGCTTACTCCCGTACGCGTCTCTCGTGACCGGGTTGGCACCTCGTTTTCACTTCCCAATTCGCGCCGTTGTCGTCCCTATGCCCGCTCAATCCCGCGTTTCTGCAATATGACGTGACACGCCTTCAGGCACGGCTCGAGGATGCAGTCGAGGTGCCGCTGCACCGGGTCGCGCAGGCGCGTCGCCTCCGCGATGTCCTCCGCGGTGATCTCACCGTCGGGCGGCGGGACGTCCGTCGTCGAGCCCATCCACTTGATGCCCTCGTCGGCAACCAGCGCGTAGCGCTTCGCCCAGTCGCAGCGCAGCAGGTCGCGCGCCGCCCAGCAGCGCTCGCCCGCGCACTCCTCGTCGCTCTCTGACAGCGCGCTCACCGGGCAGGCCGGGATGCACGGGGCCTCGCAGCCCTCGCAGGGGTCGAACGCCCGCTCCGCCTCGGTCGGCTCGATCTCCGCGTCGGTCACCACCGCCACCCAGCGGACTCGCACGCCGTGCTCGGGGCTGATCGCGAAGCCGCTTCTGCCGATCGTCGCGAGCCCCGCCGCGGCCGCCTCAAAGCGCCCGGAGAAGATGTCGGGCGTGTCGAAGCGCGGATTCTCCGTCTTGCTCCCGACCCCCGTCACGTCGAATGTCAGCGCGGCGCGGAAGCCGCGGTGCTCAAGCTCCCGGGCGATGTTCAGCGCGTCGATGCACACGTCGCGCGTCACCTGGTAGTTCGCGAAGGCCCACGGGCCCACCGCGTCCGCCGGCGACTCGCCCGCGCGTTCGAACGTCTTCGCCGGGATCGCCATCCCCAGCACGATCACCGACTTCGCGCCCTCCAGCCAGTCCTCCGCGTCGAAGACGCGGGCGCCCTCGCGGTTGGCGATCTTCGGCTCCAGCGGGCCGTGTGTCGGTCCGGTCTTGAGCACGTTGACCTTCAGCGCATCCTCGTTGATCTGCCCGCGCAGCTCCTCTGCGATGGCCCCGAGGTCGGCCGCCGACGCCACGCCGATGAGGTCCGCCCCGTCCTCCTTGACGATCTCGGCAAGCTCCTCAAGCATCGGCGCGGTGTGCGGAGCGTCCATCACCAGGTCGGTCGAGGTCTCCGCCAGCGGGGCCTGCGTGAGCACCAGCCGCCACGCGAGCCGCTGGTCGTACCGCTCGCTGAAGAGCTCCCCGTCCACGCGCTTGAGCAGCCCCGCCCTCTCAGCCGCGTCTTGCGGGTGCAGGTACGTGTTGCAGACCGAGTAGTAATCCCAGCGCTCCAGCTCCCGCGTCATATCAAGCTCGAGGTGGTCGAGCTGCAGCCGCGCGCCCCAGTTGGACACCGCGCAGGTCTCGCCCAGCGGGCCGCAGGCCTCGACGTCCGCGTCCTCCGGCCAGTCCATCGCGAAGACGATCACCGAGTTGCAGCCCGGCAGCATCCGCCTCGGATCGCCATCCTCGCCCTCCTCCCAGGCGGAGGCGGGCACGATCCCGATCGTGGCCATCCCGCGCTCGCCCGCCATTCGCTTGATGCGCTCGGTGAGACGCCGGTCGGCGGGCGCGTCGGCGCGAACCTCCCTGTGCAGGTACTTCCCGCGCAGGTGCGGCGGCCGGCAGTACTTCAGACACGGCCCCTCGGTGCCGCCTCGACGGCCGTGCTCGGCGAGGTACTCGAGGATGACCGGCTCGGTGACCTCCTCGGGGATGTCGAGGTAGGCGTCGAGGCCGAAGTGCTCGCTCCACGCGCAGCGCCACAGGTTCTTCTCCGCGTAGCGGAACTGCTTACCGGCGATGGTGAGCACGACCTCGCCGGTGACCTCGTGCGCCAGCGCTCCGCCGCATTGCTCGTCGCACTTGACGATACACTTCGCGCAGCGGTCGCAGAGCGGCTCGCCGTCGTACATCGGGTCGGCCTCAAGCGGCGCGTCGGTGATCATGCAGCAGAAGCGCTGCCAGGTGCCGAACTCCGGGGTCATCAGCAGCCCGTGGTAGCCGATCTCGCCGAGGCCCACGCAGGCCGCCGCGTGGATGTCGGAGAGGTCCGGCCCGAAGGGCCGCTCGACCTCGCCGTAGGGGCGGTAGCGCCAGACGTTCGTCGCCGGGATCGGCAGCGCGTGGTGCCCGTGCTTCTCCAGCCACCGGCCGAGGTGGAACTGGATGTACTCCAGCCGCTCGTTCATCTTGCCCTGGATGTTGTAGGGGCCGATGTCATGCGCTGTCGGGACGCCGCCAAGCTCCACGCACGCGTCTGGATGGTGGATCGCCACCACCACCACGTTGGTCGCGTCCGGCCAGTGCCCGAGCGGGTGCATCTGAATCGGCGCGCCCTCCCAGCGCTCACACGGCCCCACGCCCACCAGGTCCGCGCCAAGTTCGAGCGCCTTCGACTTCAGCCCGGCGGTCAACGCCTCATCGACCGATGACATCTGCTCATTGCCTGTCTCAGTGCTCATCGCTTGACCCTCCGAAGAACTCATTCGCTTTGTCGAGGTCCGACAGCCGGCCCACGTCGAGCCAGTACGCCTCTTCGTCGATGAAACCCCGGACGCTCTCGCCGTCGGCAATCAGCGCGGGGAAGATATCGTACGAGAAGTCCCTGCCCGGCGCGCAGCGCCTCAGCGCCTCCTCGCCGAGCACGAAGATCGCCGCGTTCGTCGGGATCTGCAGCGGCGGCTTCTCCTCAAAGCGCGTCACCCGCCCGGCCGCGTCCACGTCCGCAACGCCCGCGTGAATCTCCACGCCGGTCACCAGGCCGATGGTCAGCGCCGGGCGGTGCGCGAGGTGCTCGTCTGCCATCGCGCGCGCATCGAGGTCGCTTAGGATATCGCCGTAGTGCACGAGCACGTCCGTCTCGCCCTCAAGCAGCGGCCGCATCTGCGCGATCTCCCCGGCGGTGCCGGTGGGCTCGGTGTTGATGGAGTACTCGATCCGCGCGCCGAAGCGAGAGCCGTCGCCGAAGTAGTGGATGACCTGCTCGTGGAACACCGAGAGCGCGATGATCTGCTCCTCGAAGCCCTGATCGACGAGCCGCCGGACGATGCGCTCGAGGATCGGCATCCCCGCGACCGGCACCATCGCCTTGGAGATGTAATTCGTCAGCGGGCGCAGGCGCGTGCCGTGCCCCGCGCAGAGGATGACGGCTTTCATCGACAGCTCCCGAACTCGTTCGTTGCAGGCCACGATCGCCTGCGATCTCCGGCGACCCCGCTCCCGCCTGTGGCGTCCAACCTTCGTCCGACGCCGGGGGGAACGGCGTCCGGGTGAGGGCGCCCGGACTCGAAGCGTCGCCCGCGTCATCAGGCTGCATTACCTTCTCCCCCGACCGCCTGCGACCTCCCCGGAGGGCGGGCGGAACCGGCGCCCATCTGCGGCGCGTTGAAGGATATGAGCCCGGCGGGCCGAAGAGGCTCCCGGCGTTGCACCCGGCAGAGCGTAACTCGCGAAAGGACATCGAGCCTGATGATCGCAGTCACCGGTGGCGCCGGGTTCCTCGGCTACCACATCGCCAACTACGTCCACGACCTCGACGACCGGCAGCAGTTCGCTCTGATTGACGTCGCCGACTACATCGAGTCGGACTACCCCGAGGGCACCGAGTTCCTCAGGGGCGACATCCGCGACCGCCCGCGGCTCGTCGAACTGCTGGGCAAGCGCGAGATCGACTGCGTCATCCACGCCGCCGCCGCGCTGCCGCTGTGGAAGGTCGAGGACATCTACTCAACCAACGTTGAGGGCACACGCAACGTCATGTCGGTCTGCCGCGAACTGGGCATCCCCCGCGTGGTATACATCTCCTCGACCGCCGTCTACGGCGTGCCTGACGTCCACCCGCTCTACGAGGACCACCCGATGGTCGGCGTCGGGCCCTACGGCGAGAGCAAGGTGCAGGCCGAGGAGGCCTGCCAGGAGTTTCAGGACGGCGAGATGACCGTCTCGATCCTCCGCCCGAAGACCTTCATCGGCACCGCGCGGCTGGGCGTCTTTCAGATCCTTTACGACTGGGTCGAGAGCGGCTGCAAGATTCCCGTCATCGGCGATGGAACCAACCGCTACCAGCTCCTTGAGGTGGACGACCTCTGCCAGGCGATCTGGCTGTGCGCCACCGGGGAGCCGGAGCTGTGCAATGACACCTTCAACGTCGGGGCGGAGGAGTTTCATACCGTCAACGAGGACGTCGGGGCGCTGTGTGAGTACGCCGCCAGCGGCGCGCGCGTGATGCGGACGCCCGCGTGGCTCGTCAAGCCCACCCTCGCGGTGCTTGAGGCGCTGCGCCTCTCGCCGCTTTACAAGTGGGTCTACGGCACCGCCGACACCGACAGCTACGTCTCGGTCGAGAAGATCAAGGAGACGCTCGGCTGGTCGGCCCGCTACTCCAACGCCGAGGCTCTGATCCGCTCGTATCAGTGGTACCTCGATCACAAGCATGAACTGGGCGCGGGCACCGGCGTAACGCACCGTGTGGCGTGGAACCAGGGGGCACTCAAGATCGTCAAGATATTCATGAAGTGACCGCGAATAAGCGGCGAAACGGAGGGTGGAAGCATGTGCCGATTCAGGCCCCTGCGCCCCCGCCGCGACGTTGACTTCTGCCGCTTCGCTGGTGTACACTTCGTATACATCATACGCGCGCACACGAGCGCGCGACCACAGATCTGAGGAGAGTGAACTACCACGTCTGAGCAGACAACGCGTACGCCCGAGACGACCGTCGCTGTCGAGGGTTTTGAACTCAGTTCGCTGGTTGGCGAACGTGACGCGAATCTGCGCATGATCGAGAACGAGCTTGACGTCGTCATCGTCCCGCGCGACGACCGTTTGCAGATATACGGAGACACCGAGAGAGCCCGGACGGCCGCGGAGCTTCTGGACAACTGCCTCGAGGCGATCCGCGGCGGACGTATCCCCACCCAGCATGACATAAGCTGCGCGCTGCGGACCACCATCGAAGAGTGCGCCGACGCATCCGAGGCACTGCTCTCCGAGGCGGTGATGGTCACCCACCGTGGCAAGCCGATCCGCCCGAAGACCCCCGCGCAGGCTCACTACGTCCGGGCGCTGCGCGAGGCCGATCTGACCTTCTGCGTCGGGCCGGCCGGGACGGGCAAAACCTTCCTCGCGATGGCCGTCGCGGCCGCCGCGCTGCGGGCCGGTGAGGTCAACCGCCTCGTGCTCTCGCGGCCGATCGTTGAGGCAGGCGAATCGCTGGGCTTCCTTCCCGGCGACATGCTCGACAAGGTGGACCCCTATCTCCGACCGCTTTACGACGCGCTGCATGACATCATCGGCATGGACCGCACGCGCAGGCTCACCGAGCACGGCACCATCGAGGTCGTGCCGCTCGCGTACATGCGCGGGCGCACGATCAACGACGCATTCATGATCCTCGATGAGGCGCAGAACTGCTCGCCCGCGCAGATGAAGATGTTCCTGACGCGCATGGGCTTTGGCTCGCGCATGGCAGTCACCGGCGACATCACACAGAGCGACCTTCCGGCCAGCCAGCTCAGCGGCCTGCGCCACTCACTGGGCGTCCTCGACGGCATCGCAGGAGTGCGCGTTTCCCGCCTGACGCAACACGATATCGTCCGCCACGACCTCGTGCAGCGGATCGTGCTGGCCTACGATGCCGCAGAAGAGCGCGAACGCTCCGCTCGGCCCAGCGAGGATCGGGATGCGCAGTAGCCGCAGGGGGACCAACAAGAACCGCTCCAGCAGGAAGGGCACACTGGGGCTCCGCACACCTGCGTACGCCCACGCCGCGATGGCCGTGGGGACTGTCATGCTGCTCTTCGTCGTCATCAGCGCACGCCTGATCCCCGAACGAGTGACGCTCGAAGCCGGGCAGATCGCCGAACGCACCATCATCGCCCCCCGCTCGGTCACATACACCGACACTCAGGCCACCGACGAGCGCCGCCAGCGCGCGCGCGAATCGGTGCCCGATCAATACACGGTCGTCGCTGAGGCCGACGCGCTCGTCCTGCAGGCCATCGGCGACATCTTCAGCGCGGCGGTCGCGGTGCGGGAGAGATTCGCCCCCGACACCGCCCCCGATGATGAGACCGATGCGCCGCCCGATGAGCAGCCCCGGGCCGTCGCCGAGCAGCCGGACGCAGATGAGATGGTTGAGGCGCTGCGAGCCCGCGTCGAACTCGCGCTTGAGGACGAGACGCTGCGCCTCCTCATCACCGCGCCGATGGGCACTCTCCAGCGCATCAGCAGCGACGCCAAGACGCTCGCCAACCAGCGGATGCAGAGGACGATCCGCGACAACACCGACGACCTCGCGGAGGCGCGCGAGGCCGTCCACCGGGCGGCCGCGCAACTCGAACTCACGCCGCAGTTCCAGGCGATGGTCGCGGACATCGCCGCCAAGTCCCTGCGCCCGAACCAGCGCTACGACGAGCAGCGCACGACGACCGAGCGCAACGCCGCCGCATCCGCCATCGACCCGATCACCCGGCAGATCCAGGCGGGCGACATCGTCGTGGCCGCCGGCGAGACGGTCACCCAGCGGCACATCGACATCGCCCGCGCGCTCGGCCTGATGGCCCCGACGGTGGATTACACCCAGGCCCTGGCTCTGCTGATCCTCCTGACGGGCATCGTGCTCATATTCGGCTTCTATCTCCGCGGCTTCGCCCCGCAGGTCTACGCCGACAACCGGCAGATGCTGCTGCTGGCCGCCTGCATCGTGCTCGCCGCCGCGGGCTTCCGGATCGCGCTCGGCTGGGGTGCATACGGGGCGATCAGCCTCGGCGTCTCGACGCTGCTGGCGATGATCGTCGCCATGCTGCTGGGCACCCGCATCGCCATCGTCTTCTCGCTCTCCCTCGGCCTGCTTGCCGGGCTCGTCGCCACCGGCAGCGACGTCCGGCTGGTGATCGCAACGATCCTCGCGAGCACCTTCGCCTCCTTCGCGGTCTCCACCGCCGGCGGAAAGAGCGTGACGATCGCGCGCGCGGCCGGGCTGGTGGGGATGGCCAACGGGATCCTCCTCGTCGTCGCCAGCGAAGTCTTCGGCCTGTCCCTGTCGGTCAATCAGATCATCGGCGCGATCGTCGGCGGCCTTCTCGCCGCCAGCGTCGCGGTCGTCATCGTCATCGCACTCGAACGTGTCGTCGGCGTGCTCACCGACCTGCGCCTGCTCGAACTGGCCAACCCCAACGAGCCGATCCTCCACCGGCTGCTGACCGAAGCGCCGGGCTCCTACCAGTCCGCGGTGATGGTCGGCAACCTCGCCGAGCCGGCCGCGGAGGAGATCGGCGCAAACCCGCTCTTCGTCAGGGCCCTCGCGCTCTACCACGACATCGGCAAGCTCAAGCGGCCCTACTTCTTCATCGAGAATCAGTTCGGCCAGGAGAACCCGCACGAGAAGCTCAAGCCGCATCTGTCCGCACTCACGCTGATGGCCCACGCCCGCGACGGCTACGAGATGGCGAGGGAGATCGGCCTGCCGAGGCAGATCGCCGACGGCATCCGCCAGCACCACGGGACCTCGCTGGCGACCTATCCCTACCACCTCGCGGTGGAGCAGGCGGGCGAGGAGAACGTCAACGAGGCGGACTTCCGCTATCCCGGACCGAAGCCGCAGACCCGTGAGGCCGCGCTGCTGATGCTCGCCGACTCGGTGGAGGCGGCTGCGCGCACACTCGTCGAGCCCACTCGCGATCAGATCGAGGAGCTTGTTGACCGAATCGTCAGGGCGAAGATCGAGGACGGACAGCTCGACGAGTCGCCGCTGACCTTCGACGACCTGCGCGTCATCCGCGAGAGCTTCGTGAGCACGCTGCACGGCATGTTCCATCAGCGGCTGAAGTACCCCGACCAGGACGAGGACGACGAGGAGGACCCGCGCGAGCCGACGCTCGAGGAGATCGAGCAAGGCTCCGTGGCGCGCTGAGTCATGGAGGTGCTGATCCGGAATCTGCAGAGCCTCCCGATCGACGAGCAGTTGCTCGAGCGCGCGGCCACCGAGGCCGCGCGCGTCGGCACGCAGGCCGCCGACTCGCCTGCACCGGGACTCCCGGACGCCATCAGCATCGCGATCGTCGATGACCGGCGGATCCGCGAACTCAACCGCCGATTCCGCGGCACCGACGCGACCACCGACGTGATCGCGTTTGAGGCCGACGATGAGCCCGACCGCCGAAGCGGCGAGCTGATCGTCAGCGCCGACACGGCCCGGCGGCAGGCGCGGGAGTACGATCACTCGTTTGAGCGGGAGCTGTGCCTGCTGGTCGCGCACGGGGTGTTGCATGTGCTGGGATACGAGGACTACGAAGATGAGGCGCGGGCACGTATGCTCGCGCTCGGGGAGGATGTGTTGGAGCAGATGAAAGGTGGCTCGAGCGGTCTTGGGTGACGAGACACGGGACACAGGGACGCAGGACGACCAGCCGCAGAGGCCGTGGAAGAGCCGCTCCACGATCGACAGCTTCCACTACGCGTTCGAGGGGCTCTACTACGTCTTCAAGTCGCAAAAGAGCATGCGCATCCAGTCGATCATGGTGGCGATGGTCCTGCTCGCCGCCTGGGGCTTCGGTGTCAGTCACCTCGAGCTTGTCATCCTCCTGATGACGATGATCATGGTGCTCGTCGCGGAGGTCTTCAACACGGCCGTGGAGTGCGTCATCGACCTGAAGATCGATGAGTACTCCGAGCGGGCGAAGGTCGTCAAGGACGTCGCCGCCGCGGGCGTGCTGCTCTGCGCAATGGCGGCGCTGCTGATCGGGATCATGATCTTCGCGAACAACGAGAGCTTCATGGCGATGTTCCAGCTCCCGCCGGAGTTCCCGTCGCGCCCGGTGCTGGGCCCGCTGCAGATCGTGCTGGTCGGGATGCTGCTGCTGGCTGTCACCATCGTCTGGGTGAAGCGCGCGACCGGGTGGCGCTCGTTCCTCACCGGCGGTCTGGTCTCCGGCCACACGGCGCTGGGCTTTATGATCGCGGCCTCGATCGCCTTCGTCACACACAGCCCGGCGGTCAGCGCCCTGGCGCTCGCGCTCGCGCTGCTGCTGGCGCAAAGCAGGCTGCAGGCCGAGATCCACAAGCTCCACGAGGTCGCGCTGGGAGCGCTGCTGGGGCTGCTGCTGGCGCTGATCCTCTTCGCATGGCCGGTCGTGGTGTGAGGCACAGAGAGTTCCCGCAGACCGGCCTCCCGGTCTGTGCCGTCGCCGCAGATGGGGAGTTGTGACGTCCGAAGATGATTACTCCACGGGTTCACAGACCGAACATCAATGAGTTCGACTTCCTCGTCGTCGGCTCGGGCGTGGCCGGACTCTTCGCGGCCCTGCACCTTGCCGAACGCGGCCACGTCGCGGTGATCTGCAAGGACGTCGTGACTGAGTCAAACACTGAGTACGCCCAGGGCGGCATCGCCGTCGCGCTCGGCCACGACGACTCGCCGGCCGACCATGCCGAAGACACCATCGCCGCGGGCGCCGGACTGTGCGACCCCGGCGCCGTCGAGGTGCTCACCTCCGAGGGCCCGTCCTCGGTCGAGGAGCTCATGCGCCTGGGGATGCGCTTCGACCGCGAGGACGGCGAACTGCTGCGCGGGCGCGAGGCCGCGCACGGCCGCCGGCGCATCCTCCACGCCTCCGGCGATGAGACCGGCCACGAGGTCGAGCGCTCACTCTCCCGCCGCGCACAGGTCCACCCGGCCATCGAGATCTTCGAGTACACTCAGATGACCGACCTGCTCACCGTCGAGGGCCGCTGCGTCGGCTGCGACGCCCTCTCCCTCGAGGACGGCCAGCGTATCCGCTTCGTCGCCTCCGTCACGATCCTCGCCTCCGGCGGACTGGGGCAGATCTTCGCCGTCACCACCAACCCGCTGGTGACAACCGGCGACGGCATGGCCGCCGCCTTCCGCGCGGGCTGCCGGCTCATGGACATGGAGTTCGTGCAGTTCCACCCCACCGCGCTCTACCACGAGGGCTCACCGAAGTTCCTCATCTCCGAGGCCGTCCGCGGTGAGGGCGCCGTGCTCCGCAATGCCGCAGGCGACCGCTTCATGCCGCAGTATCACAGGCTCGGCGACCTCGCGCCCCGCGACGTCGTCGCCCGCAGCGTCTTCAGCGAGATGCGCTCGGACGGCCGCGAGTTCGTTGAGCTGGACTTCTCCTCCATCCCGCTCGAACGCTTCCTCTCCCGCTTCCCCGGCATCGTCGCGGAGCTGCGAAGACTCGGCTTTGACATCTACTCCGAGCGCGTCCCGGTCGCGCCCGCCGCACACTACGCGATGTCCGGGATCGTCACCGACCTGCACTGCCGCACCGACCTGCCCGGACTGCTCGCCGTCGGTGAGTGCGCCTGCATGGGCCTGCACGGCGCCAACCGCCTCGCCTCCAACTCGATCCTCGAGGGCCTCGTCTTCGGCTGGCGCTGCGCGGAGATCGCTCCAAGGCTCCCGAGGCTGTCCTACGAGCAGCTCGGTGTCGCCACCGAGCTGGCCCCGCCCCCCGTCCGAGTCGGCGCGCCCGCCATTCGTGGCGAACTGCAACGCCTCATGCAGCAGTCCGCGGGGATGGAGCGCACTGAAGAGGACCTCGCCGAAGCCCGCGCGCAGGTGCACAACTGGGCCGCTCAGATCGGCACCGTCCCGGCCGCCTCTCGGGAGGAGGCTGAGGCCGCGAACATGGTGACCGTCGCGCGCCTGACGCTCGAAGCGGCGCTCGCCCGCACCGAGAGCCGCGGCGCGCACTACCGCGCCGACTTCCCCGAACTCGATGACGCCTGGCACCGCCACCTCGCCTTCCGCCCCGATGAGACCGGCGCGCCCATCCTTGAGTTCCTCCCGGCGGAGGACCCGAGCGCCTGACCCTCAGCCGCGCGGCGCCAGCCCGATCAGCGCCACGTTCCGCCCGCAGCGCTCCGGGTCCCAGCGGTATGACGCGAACCGTCCGGGCTCGCACCGCGTGCAGCCGTCCATCACCTCGACGCGCCCATCGGGCACACCCGCCGCCACCAGTTGAGCGCGCGCCACCGCGATCATGTCAACGTGCGGCTTCTCGCCGGAGCGATCGACCGCGCCGGCGGTGCCCTCGAACTGCTCCGCGACCTCCTCCCCCACCTCGAAGCAACACCGGCGGATGCACGGGCTCAGCGCCACCCGCAGATCCTCCGGCGTCCCTCCGAACGCATCAAGCGCCGTCCGCACCAGCGCGCGAGGCATCTCCGCCACCAGCCCCCGCCAGCCCGCATGCGCCAGCCCGACCGCGGGCCCGGCCTCGTGGCTGAGGAAGATCGCGAGACAGTCGGCGACGTAGATCGCCAGCGCCGCGCCACGCATGTTCGTCACGAGCCCGTCAACTGCGCCGATTCGCACATTTCCGTCATGATTCCCCTCGGCGCGGATCACCGCGACATCCCCCCCGTGCACCTGCTGCGCCTCCACCAGCGCCCTGTCGCCTCCCATCGCCCCCAGCGCAGCATCAAGCGCGCCGGCACGCTCCTCACCCGTCGAGCGACCCACGAAGCCGCCCGTCACCCCCGGCCAGTCAAGCTCATACTCCCACGTCATCTGCACTGCTCCCTTGCATCGCCCTCAGCCCGGGCGCAATTGTTTCACGTGAAACATTCGTTCGCGTGTGCCGCTGACCCGACCGTCGCGGCCCTGCCCGCGCGGCGGCCGCTTAGCCCTCAAGCTCGCTCCGCGTGTACCACGTCACGAAGCCGTAGGCCGTGTCCGCCGCCAGCAACCCGATCTCCCCGTCCAGCCGCGCCGGCGTCGCGGAGAAGAGCGGTGGCAGCAGCGCGGTCGGCAGCGCCCGGCCCTCCGTCTCGGCGGCCAGCCGCGCGTACGCTCCTCGCCCTGCGGTGTTGCTGAAGCGGAAGGTCCCCTGCAGCGTGACGGTGATGAAGTCCAGCGCCCCGGCCCATCGCGCCGGATACATCGCGTAGGGCCCCATGAAGCTCGCGTCCCGCCGCAGTTCACCATCCCGCGAGACCAGCGTGATACCCACCGGGACTCCCTTCGCGAAGACCGGAAGCGCGTGCGTGCGGTCCACGGTGTTCTCAAAATACGCGCATCCGGGCGGGATCGACGGGATCATCAGGCCGGGCTCGGCCGGGCGCTCCGGGACGGGCCGCGCCCCGACGAAAAGGTCCACGTCACCGTCGCCGTTGTAATCAAAGGGCGCGGGCATCGCGATCCCGACCACACGCAGGTCGGCGCCACCCACCTGCAGCGGCCCCATCGGGTGCAGCCCGCCGTTGTTGCGCCACAGCAGCACGCGCCCGTTCACTCCCCCGAGCAGCAGGTCGAGGTCCCCGTCGGCGTCCCAGTCCGTCAGCGCCGGAGCGGCGTAGCGCAGCGCGCCGGAGCCCGGCGCCATAACCGGGCCATCCGAGCCTGCAACGCGCAGGCCTCGCTCGAAGCGCAACCCCTCCCCCGGCAGCCGCAGGTAGAGGCTCACCTGCCCGTCCTCCCCGCCGACCACGAGGTCCTGCAGGCCGTTGCCGTTCCAGTCGCCGGCGCTCGCCACGGCGCAGCGCCCCGCGTCGACCGGCGCGTCCGTCTGCTGGATGAAGCTCGCGGCGGCCAGCCCCTCGCCCTCGCGCGGGTGCAGCGTAACCAGCCCGCTCCGCCAGCCCACCAGCAGGTCGAGGCCGCCGTCGCCATCCCAGTCGGCGGCCCACGGAGCCGCCTCAAGCCCACTCGCCTCCGCCTCCGGGATCAGCTCCTCGGGCGCGCCGAACACCCCAGAGCCCTCGCCGCGGAAGAGCAGCACGCGGCCCTCCCCCGTGCCGATCACCAGATCCGCGAGTTCGTCGTCATCCCAGCGCCCGGCCCACGCGCGGGCCGGTGGCGCGACCTGCAGCGGCGATCCGGCCACCATCAGCGGCTCGGCCGCCGACTCGGTCAGCCGATGAACGCGGCCCTCACCGTCAACCACGAGCACCTGCGCCTCCCCGGTGCCGTCGAGGTCGGCCGCGCACGGCGCAAGCGGGCCCGGCAGGGCCACCGCGGTGCCGGCCCCCGCGATCAGCCGCCCGCCGACCGTCGATCCGTCGCGGACCGCGTAGCGGTAAACGCGATCGCCCATCCCCAGCAACATGCTCAGCCCCTCGCCGGGACGCAGTTCGCCGAGCCACGGGGAGACCTGCAGCCGCTCAGGCTGTGCCCCAAGGCCGACTCCGTCCGCCGGAAGAAGGGCCCGCGCCGGGCCGAAGGGCCCCGAGCCCCGGCGCTCGAAGACGAGCAGGTCCCCGTAGCCGGAGCCGCAGATCAGGTCTGCGACGCCGTCCCCGTCCCAGTCCGCCACGGCCGGGTGCGCGAAGTCGCCCGCGGTCAGATTCCCGCTGCTTTGCAGCAGCGTATGTCCGTGCAGATACCCGACCGGCCCGCGCTCGAGGATGCGGAGCATCTGCTGAGCGCAGGCCGGCTGAAGGCTGAGCACGGCGGTCAGAGCGAGTGCCGCCAGGAAGCGGAAGATCGGCCTCACTCCTCCATCAGCTCATCCACGTTCTGCTGAATCTTGAGCATCGCGTCGGCGATGTCGTCCATCGCCCGCTCATCGGCGAGACCGGTGGTCTGCGACATCCACAGGCCCGCCTCATCGCAGACGCGCTCGCAGGCCGGGCAGGAGACCTGCGCGTAGTCGCACGCGCCCTCGTAGTAGGGCTCGCAGAAGGGGAACTCGTCCATGTGAACGCTCTCGGCGAAGATCCCCTCGCGGTAGAGCGGGTTGTATCCCTTCGCCGCCGGGATGCCCTCCGCACCCAGCGCCTGCAGGAAGCGGTCGCGGTGCAGCCCGCCGAAGGCCTCCGGCTCGTAGTGGAAGATGTAGAGGTGGAATGCCGAGACGTTGTCGGAGTGCGTGAGCTTCTGCAGATCCACGCCCTCGACGTCCTCGAGGCGCTCGCGCAGGTAGTCGCCATTCTTCGCGCGCAGCTCGAAGTGCTCGGGCAGAAGCTCCATCCCGCGGCAGATCAGCGCGCCCTGGAACTGCGTCATGCGCAGATTCCAGCCCATAACGCGGTGGTCATACCACTCGCCCTCCGGAACGCGCCCGACGTTGATGATCGACCACATGCGCGCGTAGATCTCCGGATCGTTGGTGAGGATCATCCCGCCCTCACCGGCGGTGACGTTCTTCGACGACTGGAAGCTGAACGCTCCCGCGTCGCCGATCGCGCCGACCTTACGGCCCTTGTATATCGCCCCGTGCGCCTGCGCGCAGTCCTCGATGACTTTCAGGTCGTGCCTGCGGGCGATCTCCATGATCGTGTCCATCTCCGCCGGCGAGCCGCCGATATGCACGGCCGTGATCGCCGCGGTGCGCTCGGTGATCGCGTCCTCGATCCGTGCCGGGTCGATGTTGAACGTGTCCTCCTCGATGTCCACGAACACCGGTACCGCGCCCGCCGCCACCACCGAGGTCGCCGTCGCCACGAATGTGTAGGGCGGCACGATCACCTCAGTGCCCGGCCCCACTCCACAGGCGCGCAGCGAGATCTCCAGCGCCGAGGTGCCGGAGGTGCATGCGGCGGCGTACTTCGCGCCGTGATGGTCGGCCATCATCTGCGCGGCCCGCTCCGTCCACTCGCCGCGGACCCCCCAGACCTTCGATTCGATCACCTTCTCGAGGTTCGCGAGGAACCCCGGGTCATCGGGCGGCCACTGCGGCCAGCCCCCGGTGCGTGTCTTCTCTCCACCGTTGATTGCCAGCACAGGCATTGTTCGCTCCTCCACGCAACTGTCGTCGGCTCAACGCCGGTCACTGCAGCCGACCGGTCCGTCGCACCTTCCCCGCCGGGGCGGCGTTTCCCTCCACCGCCCCCGCGCGACACCCGCGCGATCTGAGGGAGGAGAACGCGCGTCCACGGCTAACATCTGCTGTGGTGCGGGCCGCCGCCGGACGATCGGCGCCCCGGCCCGACCACCCGGTCATGAGATCGATCGAGGAGGGCTCGAAGATGCGGGCGTTCAGAGCGGGTACGATCGTACTGATCCTCGTTGCGTTCGTCGCCGGCGCGGCGTGCGCGCAGGATCACGGCGCAACCATCACCTTCACCGACACGAAGACGCTGATCTACGAGGGCACCGGAGAGATGCGCGCCGAGATGCCGACCGACGCACCGGTCGTCGTGGGCAACCTCCGCATCACGAAGGTGCGCCTCCCTGCCGAGGCCAACCGTGACTACGTCGGGCTTGTGATCCCCTTCCGCGGCGCGCTGAACGAGCGGATCGCGAACCTCGACTCGCGCTGGGGCGGAGCCGGAGCGCTCGCGCTCGTCTGCGAGGTCATCGACCCCGACGCACCGATCGGCTTCCGCATGCGGGCACACGCGCGCGTCCGCATGCAACACTCGCCGGGCGCGTGGCTGGAGGCGAACCTCGGGCGGGGCCCGGATGACACCCGGCCGATCCCCGCGACCGCGCAGAACAAGCGATTCAGCGGTGGCATGCACACCTGGTACGTCCTCAGCAGCATCGACGAGATCCGCCGCACCGAGAACCCGCAGAGCGACCGCTTCGCCATCCTGCTTGACACCGGAGAGCGCGGAAGCTGGTGGATCAAGTCACTCGAACTGAAGGCCTGGCCGACGGTGATGCCGTAGTAGCAGCGGATGCCGGGCAGCGGGTACCAGAGGGCGGCCGCCGACACGGGTCGCCCTCTCTTCATGACCGGCGGGAACGCGGCAGAGCCGGGCGGGAGCACGTCCCGGGGCACAGATGCCCGCGGCCACACAACCGCACCGTGGCGGGGAACGTCCGGGGAGGTCGCGCGGCCCCACCGTGGCTTACCCTTACACACAGGTCGAACTGCTCTCGTCTGCCCGCCGAAGGCTCCACCCCCGCCCCGCGCCTCTCAGCAGACCTCTCCCTCTCCATCATGGTGACGGTACTCCGGCATCCGGCTCAGGTCCATGTACGTGCGGATGGCCCGGCCCTCGCGCAGCGGGATATCAGCCGCCGCGAGGGCCTCGTTGATGCTCACGGGGATCTCCTCAGTCACCACCCAGTCCTGCGTGGGGAAGACCGCCACCGGAAGCCTCACCAGCGGCACCTCATCGCACATGACGCTGCTGGGTTCCTCGTGATAGACGAGGTAGCGCTGGTACTTCTGCTGCAGGCGGTCGATCGTCTCCCCCACGACCCGATTGGCCTCCTCGCACTGATCGCCGCTGGCGAGCGGGACCTCGACCACGTGGTTGATGAAGGGCTCCTCGTAGACGGTGGCCGCCGCGATCGTTCCGTTGGGGATCAGGTGCCGCTGGTTGTCGAGGTCCTTGAGGACGGTCACGCGCATCCCGATGCTCTCCACCATCCCGAAGCTGCCGCCGACCCTGACGTAGTCGCCGACGGCGTACTGACCCTCGAGGAGGATGAAGAACCCGGTGACGAGGTCGCGCACGAGGTTCTGCGCGCCGAAGCCCACGGCAAGGCCGAGGACGCCGGCACCCGCGAGGACCGGGCGAATGTCCATCCCCGCGGCCGCGAGCAGCCAGATGCCGGCGGTGATCAGGATCACCCACCTGACGATCGACCGCACGAGGTCGAGGGCGGTGACGATGCGCTGCTTGCGACGGCGGATCGGCTGGACGGCCTGCTCGGTCTCATGCTCAACGCGACGAATGGCGCGGCCGAAAAGCGACATGGCCACCAGGTAGATGACCCCGGTGATGATGATGATCGCCGCGATGTTGATCAGCGCGGCCAGGACATCGGCTCTGAACTCCGCGCTGCCCATCCGCGCCCACCAGAGCCCGGCTGTCTCCGCGACATCGGGCGGAGGCGGCGGGGCCTCATCGGCCTCATCCTGAGCGAACGCCAGCAGCGGTGTGAGCAGCAGCAGGTGGGTGAGGATCGCGAGCAGGGGTCCCCGGCAGGTTGAGCGCACGTCGATCGCCTCCACGGTGCGGCCTCGCTGGCGGTGGAGCGTCATTCGGGCAGTTCCCCGCCGAGGTGACCGGTTCCTTCGCGGGGTGGCGAACCGGAGGGTTAGGCGGGGCAGATGCGGTGAATCATCTCGAAGCTTTGACCGGCGCCCTCCTCGCGAGTATACTGCGGGCGTGGCCGGGGGGTATGAGCGGGGTGTTGTTCGCACCATCCTCTGATGAGGGCGCACTCTGAGGAACAGGTATGCACACGATCGCAGTGATTCCGGCGCGGGGAGGCAGCAAGGCCGTCCCGCTCAAGAACATCCGCGAGGTGGCGGGCAAGCCGCTGGTGGCGTGGGTGATCGAGGCCTGCCTGAACGCGGAGGCCGTGGACCGCACCATCG
This sequence comes from Armatimonadota bacterium, assembly GCA_050942735.1. Lineage (GTDB taxonomy): Bacteria > Armatimonadota > Zipacnadia > Zipacnadales > UBA5352 > UBA5352. The sequence continues at coordinate 35,850 of JBMNNW010000005.1, read as the reverse complement.
TCTCCACCGACCACGAGGGCATCGCGGACGTGGCTCGACAGTTCGGCGCCGAAGTGCCCTTCATGCGCCCGCGGGAGTTCGCGGGCGACCTCGTCACGCTCGACCCGGTGATCTACCACGCGGTGACCACGCTGGAGGCGCGCGACGGTGAGCGCGTGGACGTGGTCCTGACCGTCCAGCCCACCTGCCCGCTGCTGCGCCCCGAGACGATCGACCGCTCGGTGGCGACGCTGATCGAGGGCGGCTACGACTCGGTGGTCATGCTGCAGGAGATCAGGCACATGTACTGGCGGCGGGTCAACGGTCACTTCGTCCCGATGTATGCAAAGCGCGCGAACCGCCAGGAGCTTGAGCCGCTCTACCCCGAGACAGGGGCGGTCTTCGCGAGCCGCCGCTCGATCATCAGCCCGGAGAATCGCCTCGGGACGAACATCGGACACGTCATCGGCTCGGACGAAGAAGCCATCGACATTGACACGGAGATCGATCTCAAGTTGGCTGAGCTGGTCATCGAGAAGGCGCGGCGGGAGGGCCGGATGTGAGGACACTTACGATCGGGAAGCGACCCGTGGGCGGCGACGCACCCGCGTACATCATCGCCGAGGCGGGCGTGAACCACGAGTGTGACATGGACGTGGCGATGCGTATGATCGAGGAGGCCGCGGCCAACGGGGCGGACGCGATCAAGTTTCAGACCTACCGCGCCGACACACTGACCACACGCTGGGCGCCGCGCTACTGGGAGCACCCCGAGGAGTCCGGCACGCAATACGCGATCTATCAGAACGCCGATGACTTCTGGCGCGAGGACTACGAGAAGCTCTTCGCCCACGCCGATGAGGTCGGGATCGAGTGGCTGACCACCCCCTTCGACCTCGAGGCGGTGCGGTGGCTCGGGGAGATGGAGATGGCGGCGTGGAAGATCGCCTCGGCCGATCTGACCAACTGGCCGCTGATCCGCGCGGCGGCCCGGCACGGAAAGCCGATGATCCTCTCGACCGGCGGCGCCACGCTCGATGAGGCGCGCGCGGCGATCGAGCAGGTCCTCGACACCGGCAACGATCAGATCATCGTCCTGCACTGCGTACTGGCGTACCCAACGCCCGATGAGCAGATGAACCTGCGCCGGATCCCGCGTCTGCAGCGCGAGTTCCCCGACGTGGTCATCGGGCTGTCCTGCCACAACATCCCGAACGAGTGCGTGACGGTGCCGACCACGGCGGTGGCGCTGGGCGCAAAGGTCATTGAGAAGCACTTCACGCTCGACGCCTCGCGCCCCGGCGAGGATCACTACCTCTCCGTCGACCCGATGCACCTGCGGCGGATGGTGGAGAACATCCGCGTCGTCGAGGCGGCGCTGGGCGACGAGGATATGACGATCCTGCCCTGCGAGGAGCCGGCGCGAAGGTACGCCCGCCGCAGCATCGTGGCGGCGACGGACATCCCGGCCGGAGAGGTCATCAGGCGCGAGCACCTCATCATGAAGCGCCCCGGCACCGGAGTGCCGCCCACGGAGATGGAGAAGATGCTTGGCCGCACCGCCGCGCGCCCCATCGACGAGGACCAGCTCGTCACCTGGGAGGATACCGAGGAAGGCGCGCCCGAGGGCTGAGCGACTGCGTCATGCCGACCGAATCGGAGGCGGCTCGAAGCGGAGCAGCGCCTCGCTTCCGTGTACACCGAGCGGTGATGGGAGGACCCCACCGGTGGACGTGATGACGAACAACCTGCGGGAGATCAACTCACTCAACCAGCGCGGCGGACGGATGCTCAGCGTGGTGGATCTGATCGACGACGGCACGCTCGACGCGCGCACCTCCGGCCTTCTGCTGAGCTTCATGGCCGCGGAGGCGTCGTTTCTGACCGCCGCCGGGCCGGGCGGAGTCGGCAAGTCCACGTTGATGGCCGTCCTGCTGAGCTTCCTGCCCCCCGGCGAGCGCATACGCACCGTCACCGACCCGGCCGGCGTCGGCGAGCCCGATGAGCCGACCCGCTGGCTCTGCCACGAGATCGGCTCGGGACACTGGTTCGGCTACCTGTGGGGTGCGCGGGCCACGAAGTTCCTCGCGCTGCATCGGAGCGGGCGGATCGCCGGATCGCTGCACGCCGACACCGATGCGGAGATCGCGGCGCAACTGCTCGGTCCGAGCGTCGGCGCGGAGGAGAGCGACCTCGCCGCGGTGGACCTGCTGCTGACGATGGTGCGCCTGCGCGGAATGCGCCGGGTGAGCGTCATCTACGAGTCCGCCGACCGCGAGGTCCCGGACTTCCGGCCCATCGTCGAGTGGGACCGCGCCCGCGACAGCTTCGAACTGAACCCATCTCAGCGCCTGCCCGCACTGCTGGACAGCGCTCCCGGACCGGTGCCCGGGGTGGAGCGCGCGACGGAGTTCATCGAGATGCTCGTCGCGGAGGACACCCGGCACCTCGAGGACGTGATGGCGGCGGTCGCCAGCTTCTACGAGCAGATCTGACAGACACGAGCAGACACATTCGTGAGGTGAGCTGCGATGGCCGCCGATGCGGACCACGATCGCGTCATCAACACCGACAGGGACCGGCTCATCGTGCGGGGCCGGGAGGGCGATGAACTGCGGCTGCGCCCGTGGCTTGAGGGCGCGAACGCCGAGGGCTTCAACGCCGAGTTCTTCAAGACGCTCTTCGACAGCGACGCGGACCTGCTCGCCGAGGAGGCGCTGCGGGGCGGGCCGCTCAGCCACGAGCGGATCGCGGCGATGCTCCCGCGCGTGGTTGACAGGACCTTCGTCGGCGATCCCCGTCGCGATGAGCGCTTCATCATCGAGCCCGACGGGAGCGTCGAGGGACTGCTCGGGCCGCTGGCGGAGCTTCCGCCCGACGAGCTGATGCGCCACGGCCGGTGGGGGCTGATCGACCGCCGCCTCCCGCTGCCGATCCTGCGCATCGAGCGGCCGGGCGAGCCGATCCGCGAGCAGATCGCGGTCGCGGACATCGACCCGGCGGGCGAGCCGCGGCTGCTGGTCCGCAGGCGCGTGGGCGACGCGGTCGAGTACCTCGCGCCCGCCGGAGAGGCCGATGCGCCCGCGGAGGCCTTCGCCGACGCGATCATCGCGCGCGGACGGCTGGTGCGCGACTTCCACGAGCGCGGCATGACGCTGGAGGGCGGGGATGAGCTGCTCGGCGACCTCGCCGCGGACTCTCTCTGGCTGGCCGACCTGACGATGCGCGGATGCCATCCGCGCTACGGCATCGGCACCTACGATCGCTTCAAGGACCACGGCTTCCCGCCGACGGTCATCCACCTCGGCCGCTGCCTGCTCGACTGGGGGCACTTCGCCCGCGCCGCCGAGGTCATCGGCTGCTACCTCGACGCGTACGTCAGCGATGAGGGCACGTTCGTGTACTACGGGCCCGCGGTCGCCGAGTACGGGCAGCTCCTCTCGCTGTGCGCGCACTACGTGGACCTGACCGGCGACGCGCGCTGGTGGCTGCGGCGTGAGCCCGCCCTGCGGCGCATCTGGGGGCGGCTGCTGGCGCTCAGGCGAGAGGCGGTCGCCGACGAGGACGCCCCGCCGAACGCGCGCGGGCTGATCGCCGGGCTCCCGGAAGCCGACTACCAGGGCGACGCGGCGCAGTGGCGGGAGTACTACTACTCAGGCGACGCGTGGACCGTGCGCGGTCTCTCCGACGCGGCCCGGACCATCCGGCGGCTCGGCGCGGAGGAGGAGGCGGCGCGCATTGAGGCCGAGGTCGAGGCCTACCGCCGCGATCTGCTCGCCTCGATCGAGGCGTCGAGCGTGGAGACCTCACCCGTGGACGCCGACCCCGAGGTCTACGTCCCCCCCGGCCCGACGCAGACTGAGCCGATCGCGCGACTGACGCAGGACCGGCACGCGTCGTACTGCAACTACCGCTACTTCCCGGAGATGATCTCCGCGGGCGTACTGCCCGCGCGCGTCGTGCGACGCGTCCTCGACTGGCGGCTCGCTCACGGTGGCGAGATGCTCGCGATGACGCGCTTCATCGACCACCTCGACGACTGGCCGGTGCTCAACGTCGCGCGGGCGCTGCTGGAGACCGGCGAGATCGAGCGCTTCGAGCTTCTGCTCTACGCGCACCTCGCCCACCACCACGCGGCGGGCTGGCTGGACGGCCCCGAGCAGGTGAAGATCTTCCCCGACGAATCGGGCGCCCGCCGCTACCACGCCGGGCAGGTGGTCCCCAGCCAGGTGGTCGCGCCGCAGATGCTGCGCTGGGCGCTGGCGTATGAGCCACGCGACGCGGAGATGCTGCTGATCGCCCCGGCCGTGCCCGCCGACTGGATCGCGCACGGCCTCAGCGCCCGGGGCCTGCCCACCCGATGGGGCCGGGTCGATCTGTCGCTGCGGCGAGCGGGCGAGCGCATCGAGGTGGACCTGCGGCTCCCAGAGGGCGTCCCGGAGGTCGGCGTCAGCCTCCCGCTGGCCGGTGACGAGAAGCTGCACCGCGCGGACATCGACGGCGGCCTGATGCTCGAGACCGCGGAGCGCGAGGTGTTCGTGCAACCGGAGGGCGAGCGGCTGCGCATCATCGCCATCATCCGCTGACCCGGGCCCCTCACGGCTCCGGCGGCGGCGGGAGAAGGCGCCTCTGCTCGTCGGTGAGCGCCCGGGAGAGCGCCTCGCAGTACACCTGCGGCGGATGCTTGACCAGGCTCGGAACGCCTCGGGGATCCTCGTCGCGAAGCACAACCGAGCCGTCCTCGCCGATCAGAAAGGCCGGGCCCACGTGCTGGTACTTCAGCGGCTCGGGGGGAAGTCGCGGCACCGCGTCATCCTCGACGACGTAGCGGTGAAAGGCCGGGATCGCAAGACTGCGGATCAGGTCGCGGAAGCGGACTCCGCCGACCATCGGCGCGCCGAAGGTCGCGACACCGTGCACCGGCACGCCCCGCTCGCGCAGCCACGGCGCGGCAAGGGTCGCGAGCGCCCCACCCATCGAGTGCCCCGTGATCCAGAGTCGCCGGCCGGCGGCCACGGGCGCCCCCACCGCACGCTCGATCTCTTCGGCGACGGCCATGAAGCCGCGCAGAAATCCCCTGTGCACGTCGACCTCGCGGCCGAAATCACTGACGGTCGCCACCCTGACGTCCGCGTCGGTTGCGAGCCAGTCCCTGAGCGCGTTGACGGTGCGACTGATCACCCGGACCGGATGTTCGCTGCCGCGAAACACGACGAGCGCGATCTCTTTGCCCGCAACGACGAGCGCCTGCGTGTCGTAGCGCCCGAAGGCGGAGCGGGAGATCAGCCGGACGTCGGGCCCCAGGCCCCAGTGCCTCATCCGCGCCCGCACCAGCCCCGGAATCTGCTCCGCACCGCACCCGGTGCACGCGGTGACGATGAACGGGTAGACCCACGCGCTCGCCAGTGAGAGCAGGTAGGCGTTGACCGGGGCATGCTCGCGAGCGGCGGCGTCAAACTGCGCGAAGCAGTTGCGCCCGCCCGCCTCCTGCGGCGCGCTCATGGTCCGGATCACCTCCGACTGCTGAGGAGCACGCCAACCCACCGCGCATCGTGCACCACCGGCATCGTCACGGTCGCCCTCACCTCAGCCCCTCGGTCATCTCTCCGAGCAGCACGGCCTCCCACTCCGCCGCCGCGATCCACGAGTGCAGCCTGATGTCCGGTCTGCAGGACGCTACCACCGGCGCTCGCTCCGGGTCGTCGTCATTCCACAGCTTCGCGCGAACGTGCTCCATCAGCCGCAGCGCCAGCGATCGCCACGGCTCCCTCTCGTCGGTGAGCCGCGAGATCCGCAGCAGCGCCGCCGCCGCCATGAAGCGGCACCACGTGAAGCTCGAGAAGAGCAGCCCTCCGCCCTCCCGCTGGTACTGAAGGTCCACCGTCGGCCGCGGCCCGGCGTCATCGATCCGCGAGGTGCACAGATACCACCGCGCCGCGCGCTTGAGCGCCGCCTGCACGTCCCGGCGGTGCGCAAGCCCCAACTCCTCCGCCGCCACGAGGAAGTGATAGAGCCCCATCCCCTGGTCGGGCACGTTCTGCTCCCCGAAGCGCTGACCGCGACCGATCTCCGCGAACCTGTAAGGCCAGACGCCGATCGCCTCCTGCCCCTCCAGGTAGTGCTCAAAGCCCCGCCGCGCCGCCTCCAGCCACGACTCCGGCGCGTCGGCGTCCTGCGCGGTGAGCGTGTTGTGCGCCCGGCTCAGCGCCATCGCCGCGAGCGCGTTGGAGTTCTGACAGTCGTGCGTGGCTCCCTCGTGGTGAGCGAACACGCCCGGCCGCAGCTCGCTGCGCTCGATCCACTCCGCCCCCATCCGCAGCCGCCGCAGGTCCTCCTCATCAGGCGCAAGCCCCGCCCTGATCGCCGAGCACAGCAGGTTGATCGTGATCGCGCTGTCCACGCCGTCCACCGGCGGCAGCGGGTCGGTGATCCGCCGGAAGTCCACCTGGTGGTCGCCGCCCCACTCCCCCGAGACCATGTGCGCCCAACCGCCCCGCCGCTCGCCCTCCTCATGCTGGCCGCGGTAGACGTAGCGCCGCGCATCCAGCGCCCGGTCGCGCCACTGCGGGTCGCCGCTCTCTCCCCACGCTCTCGCGAACGCCACCGCCGCGGCCGCCGCGTCGCGGAAATCGTACTTATCCTCCTCGGAGTACACCGCGCCAAAGTGCGGATCGGCCTCATCCCGCACCTGCCGGCGCTCCGCCCAACCCACCAGCGCCCGTCGCATCGCGAAGAGATCGCGCCCGTCGAGTTCGCACTCCGCGAGCATCGGCCACAGCTCATCCCACCGATCCAGCGCCTCGCTCTCGGCCGCGCCGATGTCGCGCACGTACTCGCTAAAGAGCGGCCCGGCCGGCAGATCGACCAGCTTCATCCCCAGCGGGTGCAGATGCACCTCCGAGACCGGCGACGCCCCTTCGGCCGTGTCCGCGCGGAAGTAGATGCTCACCCGCCCGCTGCCCGTCTCCACCGGGGCCAGCGGGATCAGCATCCCCCGCGCCAGCGCCTCGGCGAAATGCACTCCGTCCCGACTCACCGCAAGCGACTCGCGCGGCTCCCCCAGCACAAGTGTCACCGCGTAGCTGCGATCCGGCAGCTCAAGGCCGTTCACCTCGAAGCTCAGCACACCGGTCTCCCGCGGTGGGTCAAACGCCGCTCCGTGGTAGAACCACGGCAGCCGCGCGGTGAAATCCTCGGCTCGGAAACGCAGCATCGCAAGCACCTCGCTGAGTCCGACCGGCTCTCCGTCGGTGTCCGTCAGTCCGGCACCATCGTCATTCCGTGGATCGAGTTGCTCCCCCGCCTCTTCCCGGCGTAAAACACCACGAACCACTCTTCCCCCCGCAGGTGCGTCATCCACGGGTAAGAGTAATCCTCTATGCCCTCAAAGGCCGCCACCAGCCCCCGCCTCCGCCAGTCGAGCGCCCCGGCGTCCGCGCTCCACAGATACACCTCGCCGCGCTCCGTCCTCTGCGACTGCAGCGCGTAAAGGCGCGACGGGCACGTGGGGTCGGCCGCGACAAACGGGCTCGGATGCACCGCCTCCGGCCCCCTCATCACCAGCCGCGACTCGCGCCAGGTCGTCCCCGCGTCCTCGCTGACGAACTCCCGATACGCGTGCGTGGCGTTCTCCCGCACCAGCCCGATCAGCCGCTCTCCCACGCAGACGAAGGCGGGCTCGACCAGCCGGCGGTCGGCGGCGATCGTCACCGCCTCGCCCCAGCCTCTCCCATCGTCCTCCGAGAACGCGATCCACACGCCCTGACCGCGCGGCCGGCGGTAGTGCCCGCAGACCGCCAGGCCTCTGCCCGGCACCGCGAAGACGCTCCCGTAGACCGAGCCGGTCGCGCTGTCGCCGAGCTTCGCGGTGTTCACCGGCTCCCACGTCAGCCCCGAGTCGGCCGAGCGCCACCCGAAGATCGTGTTCCGCTCATCGCCTTTCATCGCCATCGCCAGCAGAACGAGCGCCCCATCGCCCGCCGGCCCCAGCGCGACGTTGCCCGAGTGCGTGTACTCCTGCGTCGCGTCGAACTGCCGCAGCACCCTCGGCGCGCTGAAGGTCGCCCCCCCCGTCGCGCGAGACCGCCACCGCCGGACAGCCCGCGACGGTGTGCTCCCTCGCCGCGATGAACGCGGCCACCAGCGTCCCGTCGCCTGTCCGCACGATCTTCGGCCACCCAAGGTGCGCGTGTCGCTCGTCTCGAGGTGCCGGTATGATGACTCGTGGCTCTCCGTAGTCGCCGCTTCCGGGCTTCAAAATGCACTCAATCCTCCCACGTAGCCCCGCGCGAGCTGGCGTCCGACCTCCAGGTAGCTTTCGCGGAATGTCGCGAAGCCCGGCAGTCGCTCCAGCAGCAGCGTCTCGGTCAGAAAGCCGTGCCGCGCGATTCCGCGATCCATCGCCTCACGCGGGAGGCGCGCCGGGATCTTCGGCGGCCCGGCGTCCGCCAGTTCGAAGCCCAGCTCCGCCCGCAGCGCCGCATTGATCGCCTCGGTCTCGGGCGACGGGTCGCAGAACTGGTCCATCCGGTCGCGATGGCGGCCGTTGTGCAGGCTCACCAGCAATCCCGGCCGCAACTCCCGCAGAAAGCGCCACAGGTCCCGCTGCTCGGGCGCCGGACGCTCATCCCACGTTGCCGAGAGGTTCACGCCCGGCCCGTCGGTGATCCCCGGCGAGACGTTGAAGTACGTCCGCCCGTAGAACACCCCGTCCACGTTGAAGACCGGCACGAAGAAGAACGCGAAATCCCGCAGCCAGTCTTCATGCGCGAGCACCTCGTGCATGAAGCCCTCGCAGGCGTACATCCCGGCGCTCTCGGCGGCATGCTCCCCCGCGATCACAAACACGCGCGCGCGATCCGCCCACGGGCCCGGCGCGGTCATCCGCGCCATCGTCACCGGGTAGCCGGTCGCGCCGGAGTGCGTGGACCGCGCCACCGTCGCGACGGCGACCAGCCGCGGGTGCTCCTCCGCCATCTCCCTCAGCAGCCGGTCGCGGTGGTCGAGCGTGAAGGGCGTCGGTGAGGCGAAGAGCACGCGCGGGGCCTCCAGCCGCAGATGGTAGCGGACGCCGTAGGGCACGTGCGAGTCGTCGCCGTAGGCCGCGTCGATCTCCGCGTGGCCCGTCGGCGTCCAGTCCACGATCTCCAGCCGACCGGTCGGGAAGGGCAGCCACGTCTCACCGTCGTCGAGCGAGTACGCGGTCGCGCTCTCATGCCACGGTGTGCGGCCCTCGTGGTTGAAGTCCGCGACCTCCAGCGCGATCTCCCGCCCGTCACCCGGCGACTCCACGGCCAGCAGGAAGCGCCACGCGTAGGGCGCAAGCCCGGTCCGCGCGCGGAAGCGCAGATGCCCCGGTGCGACCTGCGTGAAGTCGTGCGCGTTGCCGCAGTGCAGCCGCGAGTCCAGCGCGACCTCCCCGAACTGCGCGCGCTCCCCGCCCGGCTCCCAGTCCGCGTATGACCAACCTGCCATCGGCCCGCCAACTCCCTCGTCAGGTGCCGACCGTCTCCGTCCCGGCGTACCCGTGCGGTTCGCCGTCGCCGCGCCTGCTCCTCCGGCCGGACCCGCGCAGCGGCGTCCGGGGGCAAGGGGGCCGGTGGGGGAGGCTCCCGTCGGCCGTCCGCCGAATTGCGTTTTGAGCGGCGCTATGCTACACTCCCGACCGTGTGTGACGTTTTCGTTATGATCCGCCCGTGTCCGAAGGGCTGGGCCGCCTTTTGCTGAGTCTGCTTCCGTGGAAACAAAAGGTCGCGATCGACGTGGGCACCGCCACCTGCCACGTGAGTGTGCAGGGCGCGGGCGTACTGGTGCGCGAGCCCACCGTCATCGCCTTCGAGACAGGGCGGCATCGGCCGATCGCATACGGCTCCGAGGCCCGGCAGATGCTCGACCGCGAGGTCAAGGACGTCGAGGTCATCCGCCCGCTCGAGGGCGGCGTGATCGCCGACTTCGACTCCGCGGTCACGCTCCTGCGCCACTTCATCCACCAGGCCCTCGGCCATCGCCCACTGCTCGCCCCCACGGTCGTGACCGCCGAGCCCACCCGCGCGACACAGGTCGAGCGCCGGGCGCTGATGAACGCGCTGAAGGCCGCGGGCGCGGGCGAGGTGGTCACGGTGCCCCGAGCCCTCGCCGCCGCGATCGGCGCGGGCATCCCGATGGACCAGCCCGAGTGCCGCCTGATCGTTGACATGGGCGCGGGCTCCACCGACATCGGCGTCATCTCGATGGGCATGATCGCAGCCGGAGAGACCCTCCACTTCGGCGGCGACGACCTCGACGAGGCCATACGCCGCTACGTCCAGCGCCGCTACCGCGTCAGCATCGGCGCGGCCCGCGCCGAGGATATCAAGATCATGGCCGGCGCACTCACCTCGGAGATGGTCGGCGAGCAGGTGCGGCTGTCCGATCTGCAGGAGGGCGAGAGCAACGGGGACGGTCAGAAGCTCGAGGGCATCGCTGAGATGATGCGCGCCTCCCTCAAGCCCGTCGCCTCCGAGGTACTGTGGATCCTCGATGCCCTCCCCGAGCGCCAGATCGACGAGATCACGCAGGTCGAGTCCATCCTCACCGGTGGCTGCGCCGGACTCCGCGGCATCACCGAGCTTCTCTCCGACGAACTGGCCCTCCGCTTCACCGCCGCCGCCGACCCGATGTCATGCACGATCCTCGGCCTCGAGGCGATCCTCAATGATCTCGAGGCCCTCAGCCTCGACGGCCGCCGCTTCACGAGGTAGCCCGCCGCCCACGTCGTCGCGCTCGGCCGTCCGGGAGGAACGAGCGCCGTCGCCGCGAAATCCCCGCAAAAGGCACGTTCGACATGACGCAGATCACACAGAGCTGACAGGAGGGGACGGAGATGGCGCAGGATTGCCTGTTCTGCAGGATAGCCGCCGGTGAGATCGACAGCGAGATCGTCCACGAGGACGAGCAGTGCGTGGCCTTCCGTGACATCAACCCCCAGGCGCCGACCCACGTGCTGGTTATCCCGCGCAGGCACATCGCCGGGATCGCCGAAACTGACGAGGGCGACCGGGAGCTGCTCGGGCACCTGATGCTGGCCGTCGCGGCGGTCGCGCGGGCCGAGGGCATCGCCGACTCGGGCTACCGCACGGTCATCAACTGGGGCCGCGACGCCGGGATGGAGGTCCCCCACCTGCATATTCACGTACTGGGCGGCCGGTCGATGTCGTGGCCGCCGGGGTAGCCCAATGCGCCCGGGGCGGGCCTCTCACCCGCCCCGAACACCGTGCTCACCGTGGTCTCCCACCGCGTCAGAACGCCGTGGGCTCCGGCACCGCGATCCGCTCGTCGGGCACGCCCGCGTCCGCGAGGAAGCGCGCCGCATCCGCCGACAGCTCCAGCCGCGAGATGTCGTGCGCGTCCGAGCAGACCGTGAAGCTCACCCCGCGCGCGTTCAGCGCCGCGATGTACTCCCGGTAGTCGTCGATGAAACGCTCATCGTACCGCTGATGGTGCAGGATCGCGGTCGAGTTCATCTCCACCGCCGTCCCCGTCTCCAGGCATGCCTCCGCAAGCTCCTCAACGTGGCTGTCGGGGATGCGGCTCATGTCGCTGAACCACGTCATCGCCCCCGTCTCCCACTCCTTGCGGCTGAACCACCACGGATGCACCAGCACGTCCACGATCGGGTTGCGCACCGTCGCGAGCATCAGGCGGTGGTTGATCGCGATGATCGCATCCGGGTCTGTCTCCCCGTAGCGCCCGTGCGGCCCGGCGATGACGAACTCGTAGCCGAACTGCTCCACATGCTCCTCGGTCACCGTGATGGTCCCGGCCTCCGCGTCGGCAATCGTCGCCTCGACGCCCCAGGTGACCGCCAGCGGGCCGTCATACGCGGGCAGTTCCTCGAGGATCGCCGCCTGGGCCTCGAGGTGCTGCGGGCCGTTGAGATGATCGGTGATCGCGATCTGCGTCCGACCAAGCTCCTCGCAGCGCGCCAGCAGCGCGGGCAGCGACATCGTCTCATTCGCGCAGCCTACGTGTGCGGTGTGAATGTGAAGATCGATATCGTCACGCATCCTGGTGAGCCTCCGTTGCGTCGTCGGTGTCGGCATTCGCCCGCCACCACTCGCTCAGCCGGGGCCTGAGGGCCCGGGCCGCGAGTGCGGCCGCGACGCCGTAAAGCAGCGCCGTCCCCAGCGACGGGACGTAGTAGTAGAAGGGCCACAGCCGCGCGAAGGGCAGCGCCGGGAGGTAGGTGATCAGCCTCCACGACCAGATGAGCCCCAGCAGCCGCGGCGCCATCACGCCGACCACGACGTTCGCCGCGATGAAGGCGGCGTCCTGCATGATCGTCTCCCGCAATCCCCAGACGGTCCACCACGACGGGTCATCCAGCAGCATCGGGTAGGAGGCGCGCGCGTGGATGTACACCGGATCGAGCATCGTGCGGACGAGCGCCATCAGTTGCATGCGCACCGGAAAGCCGGCCTGCGCACCCACCGCGGGGCCGAGCGGCTGGCCGAGGAAGCTCGCGCGCATCACCCAGAAGACGCCCGTCAGGACGAAGACTGAGCCGAGCAGAACCAGCCCGCGTCGATTCCGCGCCATCATCAGCACGATGATCGCCGCCACCCCCGGCCACGCCAGCGCGACCTCCTTCGACATCAGCGCCAGCAGCAGCATCGCGAGGGCAAGCCACAGCCGCCCGCGCGAGCCGCCCCGAAGGTACGACAGCGCCGCCGCGGTCGCGATCAGCAGAAAGAGCCCCGCCAGCGCATCGGTGCGCCATGCCGGCCACAGAGGCATCTTCTCCACGGGCTCAAGCCGCAGCAGCGCGATGCCCGCGACCGGTCCGGCCCACGGAAGGCGCAGCCCCTCCGCGCACAGCCACGTCAGCGCGATGAGGCTCGCCGCCACGATCAGCGTGTTCGTCAGCCCCCAGCCCGGAGCCTCGTCGCCCCACAGCATGAAGTCCATCCAGTGCAGCAGGCTGCTCAACGGGCGGTAGTACTCCGGCCCCTGCACCCACGGCCCGGTGAACCACGACCACACCGCCGCGAGGGAGTGATCGGCCCGCAGGTTGCCAACGATGACGTGCATGTCCGGGCCGCCCATCGACACCCCGGAGAGCCGCGGGGCCATGTACGCGCACCACGCGAGCGTCACCAGGAGCGTCGCGCCCCAGGGGGAGATCAGCCAGCGCGCTGAGCGGCGGATCCACTCTCTCATGACGCGCGTCGTTTCGCCGGGCCGAGCGAGCACTCCTGCCACCCGCGCGGGCAACCCGCGGCAGAGATGGCGGCACCCTCGCTCCTCCCCCCAGGCCCCCAACACGCCCGCCCCCACTTCCGGACTCCGGGCGCTCCCGCCCGGCGAGTCGTTGCACCGCTCCGCCGCCCCCACGACCGGCGCGCGAGGCCTGATTCCACCCACCTGGTCCGCGCCGCTTCCTTGACGCAGGTCGGGCCGGTGATATAATTGTTCATGGTCCGCCCGCGTTCCGATCATGCCCACCAGGGGCTGCTCACGAGAGGGCGGCGGGGCGCTGTCTGAGAGGAGCATCAGGTACACGTGCTGACAAAACTTGCGGAGGCTATCGAGCGTCTCTTTGACACCGACGACGGCGGCGAGCCGCTCGTCTGCTCGGCCCGCTCGTTCACCGTGACGGTCAGGTGCGCGCGCTGCGGCGAGGTGATTCCCGTCAGGGTCGATCGCGACCACGAGTTGCAGGCGATCTACGCTGAGGACGCGCACGAGGGTGACCGGCCGCTGCAGTACGTGCTGCGCAAGGAACTCGTGGGTGAGGGCTGTCAGAACCTCATCCGCTTCACCATCCGCTTCAACTGCGACCACGGCCTGATCGAGTCACAGATCGAGGGCGGGGAGTTCGTGGAGAAGCGCGGGCGCGAGCGCGCGGACCTCACGGAGAGTGTCGAGCTTTCAACATGAGCGGGCGCGACAGCGCGCGCGTGAGAGAGCGCGCGGCAGGCGCGTTCGCCGGGTTCTTCGACGGGGATCCGGCCGCTCTGCTGGTCCTCACGCTGGTCGCGATGTACGCGCTGCTGGTGCTCGCCCCGCTGGTGCCGGGGATCGACCCGACTGCGGGCGCGGTCATCGTCACCGTCCTCTTCACCCTCGGCGCGCTTGCGGCGGCGATGCTGACGGCGCGGATGGGCCTCAGCCCGTGGGTGCAGGCAGGCGGCCTGCTGCTGGGCATCATCAACTGGTTCCTTTACGCGACCGCGGGGATGTCCGGTCCGCTCTCGCGCCTCACGGCGGTTCCGGCGGCCGACATCTTCCTCGTATTCGCGATGATTCTCGGCGGCCTGCTGCTCTCGCGGATCGTCCGTGAGCGCACGATGATCGTGCCGGTGGCGATCGTGCTGGCGCTCGCGGATGTCTTCACCGTCTACCTCGGCGGGCCGACCGGAGCGGCGCTTGAGAAGATGCCCGAGCTGGTCGAGGCGGTCTCGGTCAAGCTCCCGGCGGTCGGCTCGGCCGCCGGACCGGAGGGCCTTGAGGGCCTCGCGCATATCGCCACTCTCGGCCCCGGCGACACGTTCTTCGCCGCGCTCTTCTTCGCGGCCGTGATCCGCTTCGGCCTGAGCGTCAGGCGCACCTTCGGGTGGCTCTTCGGCGTGACCGGCGTCGCCCTCGGGTTGTTCGTCGCGGTCCCGGCCATGCCGCCGGTGCCCGTCCTGCCGCTGATGGCGGCGGGCTTTCTGATCGCCAACTGGCATGATGTGAAACTGTCGAAGCGCGAGTGGGCCTACATGGCGGTCGCCTTCGGCTTTCTGATAGTGCTTTTCGCCGGACTGAGATATCTGGTGCAGGCCGCGCTGTGAGTCGCCGCACCTGACCGAGCTTCGCCCCACCCCCCGGGAGGATCAACCGTGGCAGACACGTACGACTTCAACTCGATCGAACGCAAGTGGCAGCAATACTGGCGCCAGCACAACCTCTTCCACGTCGAGCGCCGCGAGGACAGGCCCAAGTTCTACTACCTCGACATGTACCCCTATCCCTCCGGCGAGCTGCACATGGGCCATGTGCGCAACTACATCATCGGCGACGCCTTCGCGCGCTACCGCACGATGCAGGGCTTCAATGTGCTCCACCCGATGGGCTGGGACTCGCTGGGGCTGCCGACCGAGAACGCGGCCATCCAGTACGACGAGCACCCCGTCGCGTGGACCGAGCAGTGCGTCCGCAACATGAAGCGGCAGTTCAACCGCCTCGGGATCAGCTACGACTGGTCGCGCGAGATCGACACCTCATCGCCGGAGTACTACGGCTGGACCCAGTGGCTCTTCCTGCAGCTCTACAGGGAGGGCCTCGCCTACCGCGGGCCGGGGTTGGTGAACTGGTGCCCCGACTGCACGACGGTGCTCGCCAACGAGCAGGTCGTGGGCGGCTGCTGCGAGCGCTGCGACGCGACCGTCGAGCGCACCACCCGTGAGCAGTGGTTCTTCCGCATCACCGACTACGCCGAGACGCTGCTGACGGACCTCGAACTGCTCGACAGGTGGCCCGAGCGCGTTGTGAAGATGCAGGAGCACTGGATCGGCAAGTCCGACGGCTTCTCCTTCACGCTGCAGGTCGAGGGACATGACGAGCAGATGGGGGTCTTCACCACCCGCATCGACACGGTCTACGGCGTCACGTTCATGGTGCTGGCGCCTGAGCACCCGCTGGTTCAGCGGCTGACGGAGGGCACCGAGCACGAGGAGCCGGTGCGACAGTTCTGCCAGCGAGCGATGGCCGAGAGCGTCATCGAGCGGACCTCCGAGGAGACGGAGAAGCGCGGAATCTTCACCGGGGCGCACGCCACCCACCCGCTCACCGGCGACCGCGTGCCGATCTGGGTCGCCAACTACGTGATGATGGACTACGGGACCGGCGCGATCATGGCCGTCCCGGCTCACGACCAGCGTGACTTTGAGTTCGCGCGGAAGTACGAGATCCCCGTCATCCCCGTCATCCAGCCGGAGGGTGAAAAGCTGGACGGAGAGACGATGGGCGAGGCGTACATCGGCGACGGCGAGCAGATCAACTCCGCCGAGTTCTCCGGCCGGCCCAACCGCGAGGCGCTCGAGCAGATCGCCGACCGGATGGAGGCTGAGGGCCTCGGTCGGCGGGACGTCAACTACCGGCTGCGCGACTGGTGCATCTCCCGCCAGCGTTACTGGGGCGCACCGATCCCGATCATCTACTGCGACGACTGCGGCATCGTACCGGTGCCCGAGGAGGACCTGCCCGTCGAGCTGCCCGAGGACGTGGAGTTCCGCGTCACAGGTAACTCGCCGCTGTCGCAGGTGGAGGAGTTCATGAGCGTGGACTGCCCCAACTGCGGCGGACCGGGCAGACGCGAGGCCGACACGATGGACACCTTCGTGTACTCGGCGTGGTACTACCTGCGCTACCCCAGCCCGCACGAGACCTCAGCGCCCTTCAACCGCGACGATGTGGAGTACTGGCTGCCCGTCGATCAATACGTCGGCGGGATCGAGCACGCGACCGGCCACCTGATGTACTCCCGGTTCATCACCAAGGTGCTCCACGACCTCGGCTGGGTAAGTTTCCGTGAGCCCTTCGCGAGCCTCTTCACGCAGGGGATGGTGTACAAGGACGGCGCGAAGATGAGCAAGTCGCGCGGGAACGTGGTCAGCCCGGACGCGCTGAACGAGGAGTACGGCACCGACACCGGGCGGCTTTACTCACTCTTCGTCGGCCCGCCCGATCAGGACACCGAGTGGAACGATGAGGGCGTGGTCGGCTCACACCGCTTCCTCTGGCGCGTCTGGCGGCTGGTGACCGAGCATCTCGACGCGTGGGACAGCGACTTCGCGGCCTCTCTGGCCGGCGCCGCGGGCGACGAGCAGCGCGAGATGCGCCGCAAGACCCATCAGACGATCATGAAGGTCTCCGACGACTTTGAGGGAATGCGCTTCAACACGGCGATCGCGGCGATCATGGAGCTGTCGAACGACCTCACGGACTTCGCGGGCTCGATGGACGCCTCCGACGCCGCGGACAGGGCGGCCTTCAGTGAGGGACTGCGCACGCTGGTGATGCTCCTCTCGCCGATCGCGCCGCATATCTGCGACGAGTTGTGGGCGCGGATGGGCGAGGAGCCATCGCTCTTTGAGCGCGAGTGGCCGGAGGCCGACGCGAGCCTTGCCGAGGAGGAGCGCATCACGATCGTGGTGCAGGTCAACGGCAGGGTGCGTGACAACATCGAAGTGCCCGCCGGCACGGACATGGACGCCGCGGTGGAGATCGCGCTCGAGCGCGAGAGGGTCGCGAAGTACGTCGAGGGCAAAGAGATCGCGAAGACCATCAAGGTGCCGGACAGGCTGATCAACCTGGTCGTGAAGTGAGGTCCGGCGACCGGCAGGCGGAGGGCCGGGGGATGCTGGTCGGTCTAACACCGGGACAGAAGATCGTGCTGGCGCTGACCGTCATCGCGCTCGTGGCCGGCCTGTGGGTCGGGGCGGGCGCGGGAAAACGCGACGGCGCCGGCGGCGGGCCGGAGGTCGAGTACTCGCTCTCCGAGATGGCCGCCGCGCCGATCACCGTGCACGTGGTGGGCGCGGTGAACCGACCGGGCGTGTACACGCTGCCGACGGGCTCGCGCGTGCGGGAGGCCATCGTTGCCGCCGGCGACTTCACGAGCAACGCCGACCGCGAGTCGGTGAACCTCGCGGCATTCCTCGACGACGGCGAGCAGGTCAGGGTCGACTCCAGGCCCGCGCCGGACGCCGCCGGGCCGCCGAGCACTGCCGCATCGCCCGCGTCTGCCCTGCCCGCTCCCGCTCGGCCCGACTCTCAGCCCGTGGCGCCGACGCACGCATCTCCCGCGCAGCCGCGCGAGAGCATCGGCACGGCGTCGCAGACCGACCTCCCGGAGTTCGCCCGAACACCCTCGCCCGGGCGCGTGCGACTGAACCGCGCGGGCCTCGAGGAGCTGCAGGAGCTTCCCGGCATCGGCCCCGAGCTGGCGAAGAACATCATCTACCACCGCAGCACCCACGGCCCTTTCCGCAGCTTCACCGACCTTCACGACGTCCCGGGCATCGGTTCGGCGACCGTGGAGAAGATCCGGGTCAGCGCAACCCTGAACTGATCGGCGGTGAGCAGATGCCCGAGCAATCCGCCGACAGGCCGCCTGCCACGGACGTTTCCTCGCAGCGGTGGCTGCGGACCCTCACGCCGCGCCCGCTGATGTTGTGCTGCCTCGCCCTGATCGGGGGAATCGCACTCGCGCACCTCGCTCGCCCCGGCATCCATGCGTTCGCGCTCGTGGCGCTGGGCAGTGGCGTGGTGGTGGCCGCCTCGGGCTATCTTTCCCCGCGGACGGCGATCGCGCCGGTGCTGGTGGGGGCGTTCGCCCTCGGCGGGCTGGCGTACGAGCACCGGAGCGTCGTCCCCCCGACCGATCTCTCCCACCTGGCGGGCAGCAGTGGCGTGCTCATCGAGGGCACGATCATCCGCCCGCCCGGTGACGGCGGCTGGCAGCGACGGGTCCGCGTCGAGGTCGCGGGGGTCTCGGTCGGGGACGGAGCCGCGCAACGCGCCACCGGTCGCGTGGAGGCGCGCGTTCCGAGCAGGCCGGAGCTTGAGGTCGGCGACCGCGTCCATCTGCGCGACGCCGCGGTGGCCCTCCCCGAGAGCGCCGAGGAGCCCGGCGAGTTCGACTACCGCGGCTGGCTTGCGCGACAGGGGGTGCGGTCGGTCGCCTCCGCGCGCGCGGTGGAGGTCATCGGCACCGACGACTCCCTCCGACTGCAGGTTGCTCGCCGGGGGCAGGCGTTGCGCGCGCATGTCGTGGAGGCGATCGAGGGCGCGATGCCCGGCCCGGACGCTGCGTTCTACTCGCGACTGATGCTCGGGATGGTCTACGGACTGGGCGGCTCGCGCCTGCCCGAGGAGGTCGCCGAGCAGTTCCGCCGAACCGGCACCGTGCATCTGCTTGTGGTCTCCGGGGCGCAGGTCTCGATGCTGGCGATGGTGCTCGTCGGTCTCACCGGCGGCGGCCTCCGCCGGATGCGGTGGTGGCAGGCGATCCTCGCGAGCTTCGGTGTGCTGGTGCTCGTCGCCATCGTGGGGATGGAGGCGTCGGTGAGCCGCGCGGTGGCGATGTTCGCGCTGGTGGTGCTCGCAGCCCTGGGCCGCCGCGACTACGATGTGTACACCGCCATCGCCCTTGCGGCGGCGGTCATCCTGCTCGTCGAGCCCTTCGCGCTGCTGAGCCTGAGCTTTCAACTGACCTTCGCCGCCACCCTGGGGATCGTGCTCTTCCTGCCCGACGAGCCGATTCGGCGCATCGACGGCAGCCGAGCCGATGCGCCGCTGCCGCAGATCAGGTCGATCGTTTGGGCGAGCTTCGGCGCATGGGCGCTGACCACGCCGCTGCTGGCGCACAGCTTCGCGGGCTTCGCTCTCACCGGGAGCGTGGCGAACCTCACGAACGTGCCGCTGCGGGCGGTCGTGCTGGTGCTGGGGTTCGCGGCGCTGCCGGTCGCGCTGGTGCCCGCGCTTGCGCCCGCGCTGGGCGTGCTCTGCGCCGTGGCGCGCGGCGTCATCATGCTGATGATGCACATCACCGAGCTTGCCGCCGGGCTGCCGATGCCCTTTCTCGACGGGGCGTACTTCAGCCCTCGCGTGTGCGTGGCATGGTACGCGGCCGCCGCCCTCGTGCTGCTGACGGGCCTCTGCGCGCGGGCGCATGACGCGCTCGACCGGGTGCTGCTGCGGCCGCACCCCTCGACGCCGGTGGTTGGCGGCTTCGTGCTGGCGACGGCGCTGATCTGCACGCTGCTGCCTGGAGGGCTGCGGCCGGGCGCGCTGGAGGTGACGCTGCTCCCGGTCGGCGCGGGGCAGTGCGCCGTGGCGCGCGCCCCATCGGGCGCGACGGTGATGATCGACTGCGGAGGCGGGGGCAACCACGCTCAGGCCGGGCGCGAGGTCGCTGAGGGCGTCGTCATCCCGTGGCTGGTGCGCCGGAAGATCGACCGGATCGACGTGGCCGCGATCAGCCACTGGGACGCCGATCACTGCAACGCGCTGGAGCATGTGCTGAGCGCCGTCCCGGCCGGCCTGCTGCTCGTGCCGCCGGATCTGCCCGGCGTCGATCCTCCGGCCGGCCTTCGCGCCGGGCTCCGCGCGCGGCCGCAGGTGGCCGCCGCGGGCGGCGCCTTCGCGCTCGGTGAGGAGGTCGTGGCGGAGGTCCTGGCGCCCCGCATGCCGCTTATCCGAGGCACCGGCGACGATCCGAATGAGAACTCGATCGTGATCATGCTCACGCACGGGGACGTCAGAGTGCTCATCACCGGCGACATCGCCGAGCGCGGGGCGACCCGGCTTGTGCGGGACGCGCGCAATGCCGGGCGCTCGCTGCGCGCCGATCTGCTCGTGCTCCCGCACCACGGGCGGAGGCTCGGCGAGGTGGAGGTGCTGCTCGACGCCGTCCGCCCGAGGTGGGCGATCGCGTCATCCGACCGGCGGGCGGATGAGTACATGGGCGCGGCGGAGATGGCGCTGCTCACCTCCCGCGGGATCCGCCTGCTGCGCACCGACATCCACGGCGCGATCACGGTGCTCTCCGACGGTCGGCGCGCACGCGTGACGGCGAGCCGCGGCCCGCGTTCGCTGGGCAGCCGGGTCGCCGCCGCGCAGGGGTAGACTACCTGCGCTCGTCGATCGCGCGGATGACGACTTCGAGGAACGCCTCGGGGTTGGGCAGCCGCCCGGCGTCGAGGCCCGGGAAGCGCTGCCGGAGCGCATCTGCAAGGCGCGTGGCGAGCCGCCGACGGGCATCCGGCGCGAGGTCGTAGCGGCGGTCGAGGAAGCGGCGGATCGTCTTCTCTTCCTCACGGCTGATGGTGCGCGCGCCGGCCCTGATCGTGCGCAGCAGGTCCTCGCTGACCTCCGGGGGCAGCGGGAGTGTGACGACGCCCGGTGCCGGCTCGGGCTCGGGGAGTTCATTGAGCGCGTCTTCAAGCCGCTCCTTGACCACCATCGAGCCGGCCGCGAGATCACCGAGGCGCTGGTTCCGGGAGGTCGTGAGCAGGGAGACGACGCCCGCGCCGTAGAGCATCGGCAGCCAGTCGGCGATCCGGAGGATGTTTCGCACCGCCGACTGCTCGAAGCTCAACGAGGCGCCGTCGATGGCGATGACCCGCAGGCCCGTCAGCCGCTTGCCGGGGGTCTTGCCTTCGCGTGCCACCTCGTAGTACACATGGTACGAGATGCCGAGCAGGATCCACGCGCCGAACGCGATCCAGCCGGTGAGGGCCGAGACGAAGGGATCGCCGGTGACGTAGCTGCGGATCGCCCAGATGCCGAGGGCGAGCACCGCCATCGCGGAGATGAAGATCACCGCGTCGAGCAGGGCGGCGAGGAACCGCGAGCCGAGGCCCGCCAGCTCGTATGACACCTCGATCTGCTCGGGCACGCGCAGATTGACCCGTTCATCATCAACCATCTGAGCCGCTCCGGAAGGGGCTGGAGTCGTGCACCGCGCCAGCGACGGACCCGGTGAGTCGAGCGAAGACGCGCGCGCACGCTGGGCGAGACTCGCCGCGCTGATCGAGCGCGCCGACCGGCCGGGACTGCGGGCCCTCGCCCCCGAAGAACTCGACGAGTTCGGGCGACTCTACCGCCGTGCCGTCACCGACCTCGCCTCGGCCCGCTCGCGCTCCGGTGATGAGCGCCTCGTCCGCTACCTCAACAACCTCGTCGGCCGCGCGCATGGCCTGCTCTACGGCGGACGCGCGCGACGCAGGCTCAACCCGAGGAGGTTCTTCCTTGCCACCATCCCCCGCACCTTTCGCGAGAGCTGGCGCTTCACCGCGCTTTCCGCCGCCGTCTTCCTGCTCCCCTCCCTCGTCACCTACGTGCTCGCCGCGTCGAACCCCGCGTGGGCCGACGCGCTCTTCCGCCCCGGAATGTCGGAGATGGTGCAGGACTTCCTTGCTCGCGACGTGCCCGCCGGCCAGTGGTACGCCGACAGTCAGTCGATCATCGGCGCAGACACCCTCTCCGGGCACATCTTCATCAACAACGCCACGATCTCACTCGCGGCCTTCGCCCTCGGCATCACCGCCGGGCTCGGCACCCTCTACCTGCTCTTCAGCAACGGCCTGATGCTCGGCGCATTCCTTGGCGTCTTCGCGCATCACGACCGGCTGGCCGACCTCTTCGGGATGGTCGCGCCCCACGGAGTACTCGAGATCTTCGCGATCATCGTCTCCGGCGGCGCCGGCCTGATGATCGGCTGGGCGCTGATCGACCCGGGCGACCGGCCGCGCAGGGAGGCGGTCGCGCAGGCGGCCGGGCGGGCGGTGCGCCTGGTCGCGGGCGTCGTCGCGATGCTGGCCGTCGCGGCCGCCATCGAGGGCTTCCTCAGCCCGCAGACCAGCGGGCTGCTGCAGGCGAACGAGCCGCGAGTGATCCTCGGCCTCGTCGCCTGGCTCGCGGCGCTCGCGTGGCTGCTGGCAGGAGACCGGCTGGCCGGCGCCGAGAAGCACACTCGCGCGCGGCCCCGGCCGCTCAGAGCAGGCCGCGGCGCTTGACGGAGAGGTAGCGGTTGACGACGCCCGCGGCCAGGTTCTCCGGCGACGCGTCACAGACCATCACCCCGCGGGAGCGCAGGCGCGCGAAGGCGAGGTCACGCTCTCCGAGCGTGCGCCGCGCGACGGCCTTCTCATACGCCTCCGCCGGGACGGCCGGCTCCGCCTCCGCCAGCGCCTCGATCTCCAGGTCGCGGATCGTCGCCACCAGCGGCAGGTGCTGCGGTCGCAGCGATGACAGGTAGGACAGAGCCCGTGCGGAGACCTCCGGGTCCACGAGGTCGGTGAAGGCGCAGATCATCGCCCGCTTCCGGGCGCGGGCGCGCAGAAAGCTCACCGCCGCGCGGTAGTCCGGCTCCACCAGCTCCGCCTCCAGCGCGTAAAGCTCCTCGAGCATCCGCTCCGCCTGCGCCCCTCCGCGTGCGGGCGGCACGAAGCTCTTCACGCGGTCGGAAAACACCAGCAGCCCCACCGTGTCACCCATCCGCCCGGCTACGTGCGCGAGCATCAGCGCCGCGTTGATCGCGTAATCCACCCGCGTCATCTCCGGAGCCTGCTCCGCCGGGCCGCCGATCGCCGCGTCTGCGTCGGCTGCGGTCTCCGCCGCAGGCGACGCCATCATCCGCCCGGCGTCGATCAGCAGCAGCAGCGTCTGATTGCGCTCGGCCTGGTACTGCCGAGTGATCGGCGCGCCGCGCCGCGCGGTCGCCTTCCAGTCGATGTTGCGGAAGCTGTCGTCGGGAAGATACTCCCGCAGGCTCTCGAACTCCGTCCCCTCCCCGCGCGATCTCGCCGAGCGCAGCCCGAGGTCCTCGAGCCGCCCGCGCCGGGCGAGCGCGTCGAACTCGCGAAGCTGCAGGAGGTTGGGATACACGCGCACCCTCCGCGGGGCCTCGATCCTCCTCTGCCACCACGCCAGCCGCAGGCGCGAGAGCCCGCGGAGATGCAGATCGCCGAACTCGTGGTCGCCGCGTCGCCGGGGCGTGGTAAGGTAGCCCACCGTCCGTCGCTCCCACGGCCCGAGGACCAGGCGATGCATCCGGCGTGGCGTGTCGAACTCCACCGGAGGATCGTCCTTCACCAGCAGCCGCAGCGTGCGGCCCGTCCGGTTGCCCACCGACAGCTCCACGCGGTTCCGCGCGCCCAGGGAGAGCACCTCGGACACCCCGCGACGTACCTCAACGCTGTCACGAGCCCGTGAGAGAACGCCGTCGATCAGCCCCGCCGCCACCAGCGCGAGCATCACCCCCAGCCCCACCGCCGGCAGCATCGGCAGCGCGCCCCCCAGCGCGACGAGAGGGACGGCCGCCAGCAGCAGCCCGATCAGCAGCCCGCTCGGAATCACCTCGCGCGCAGTCCTCTCATCGCCATCAGCGCGGCACCTCGATCGCCGCCAGCACTCCTGTCACGATGTCATCAGCGCTCACGCCCTCGATGTCCGCCTCCGGCCGGAGGATCATCCGGTGGCGCAACGTCGGAGCCGCCATCTCCTTCACGTCATCCGGGATCAGGTAGTCCCGACCGCGCAGCGCCGCGAGCACCCGCGCGGTCAGCAGCAGCATCACCGACGCCCGCGGACTGCAGCCGAGCATCACATTCGGACTGTCCCGCGTCGCCCGTGTGATCGACGAAATATACCCGAACAAGTCGTCCTCCACCCGCACCGACCCGATCTCCGCCCGGCAGCGGCGTAGCTGCCCGTCCTCCACCACCGGCTCGATCCCCGCCCCGGCAAGGTCCATCGCGTTGAAGCCGTGATGGTAGCGCCGCAGCAGATCGTCCTCCTCCTCGACCGCCGGGTACTCAACCACCACCTTGAGCATGAAGCGGTCAAGCTGCGCCTCCGGCAGCGGGTAGGTCCCCTCGAACTCCACCGGATTCTGCGTCGCGAAGACGGTGAACTCCGCCGGCAGCGGCTGCGTGACGCCCTCGATCGTCACCTGCCCCTCCTGCATCCCTTCGAGCAGCGCCGACTGCGTCTTCGCGGGCGCCCGGTTGATCTCATCGGCCAGCAGAAACTCCGTGAAGATCGGCCCCTGCCGCAGATGGAACTCGTTCGAGGCCGCGTTGAAGACGTAGGTGCCGACGATGTCCGAGGGCATCAGGTCAGGGGTCATCTGAATGCGCGTGAAGCCGCGGCCGAGGCAGATCGCCAGCGCGCGCACCATCAGCGTCTTCGCCACCCCCGGCACGCCCTCCACCAGCACATGCCCCCCCGCCAGCACCGCCACCAGCATCTCCTGGATCGCCCGCTGCTGCCCGACGATCGCCCGACCCATCGTCTCCTCGATGCTCGCGGCGAGCCCCGCCGCCGCTCCGCTCGCGCCGCCTGCCTGCCCGCTCATCGATCAAAGCATCCTCTCGTAGTGCGCCACCTGTCGCGCCAGGGTCAGCAACTCCGCGTCGGTCATGCTCTCATCAGCGCCCTCGAGCCGCTCGATCAGCCTCCCGATCTCGTCACCGGGCAGCCCCCGGCTCTCCAGCGCACCGGACACTGACGCAGTGCTCGCCGTCGAGGGCAGGCCCGCCGCGGCAGCGGCCCGCCGCGTCAGACCGGCAGCCAGCATCCCCGAGGCCGTCGAGGCCGCGCCCGCCCTGCTGTGAAGCTGCGCGAGCGCCCGCACGTAGTCCGCTGCCGCCCGCCCGCCCCCGCCCACCTCCGGGACCGCCGAGCCGAAGCGCCGACCCCGTCCGATGGCGTAGATCAGCACGATCGCGAGAAGCGCGAGTGTCGTGTTCCGGAACGGCGTCACATCGACCTCCGGACCAACGAAGACGCCATCGGCGCCCACCACCCCGTGGTGGTACTCGGCGAAGTGAACCTGCGCCGGCGCGCCCTCCGCGAACACAAGGTTCATCGCGAAGACCACGTTGTCCGCGCGAGCGAGGGTCGCGTTCGCGAGCATCTCCGCCTCCGCCAGCACCACCACCTGCCCCGCGCCGCGCGCCACGGCGATCGCCACCGCGTTCCCGGCCTCATCGCTCAGCACCGCCTGCGGCAGCGGAGGCCCGTCCTCCTGCGCGCCGCCCGGCTCCGTCGCCAGCCGCCCCTCGGTGGGCACAACCACCAGCTCGACCTCCGCGGTGAGCGGGCCCGCCCCGGTCGGCCGAGCCTCCGCCCCCGCCGCCCCGTCCGCCGTCGGACGCACGCCCAGCGTCGCCAGCATCGCCTCGAGGCTCGCGGCCGCCTCCGGGCCGTCCAGCGTCGTATGCGGGCGCCGCGCGAAGGGCGCGACGATCAGCCGTCCGCCCTCGCTGACCCACTCGCTCAACGCGGCGCGCTCGCCCGCCCCGATCGCCTCCACCGGGTCGAGGAGCACCAGCATCTCCACCTCGTCGGACAGACCGTCCAGCGACTCGCTCCACGTCTCCGTGGGGACGCCCGACCGCTCGATCAACTCCCGCCACGCCTTCGTGCCCCACGGGTTGGTGCGATGACTGGCGTGATCGCGAGTGTAATCGAACGCAGTCGCCGAGCCCGCGACCAGCGCGACCCCGGCGAACAGCGCGATGCTGCCGACGATCAGGATCACCAGCCGTGCCCGCTCACTCATCGGCCCTCCCCCGCTCCCCACAGCCGCTCGGCGTGGGCTCGCGCCCGATCCCACGTCTGCCCGGTGGCCCGCAGGCCGGCGTAGACGCAGCCGTCGATCTCCCGCGTCAGCTCCGCCATCGCCTCGCGCGCCTCGTCGCCCACCGACGTAAGCGCCCGCAGATTCTCCCAGTTGGTGCGCGCCGGGTCGTACGCGAGCAGCCCGAGGCGATCGAGTCGGAGCAGCACCGCGAGGTACAGCAGCCTCATCGCGGCATCGAGTTCGCCCCGGGCAAACGCGGCCTCAGCCTCCTGCAGCGCCGAGCGCGGGTCGCGCCGCCGCTCCGGGTGCGCCTCCCGCGCCCGCCCCGGACGCCTCTCGCTGAGCAGGCCGCGCAGGTTCGCCACGATGTGGATCACGATCAGCGCGAGCAGAACGATCAGCGCCCCGGTGAGAAGCGGGCTCGCCCACTCGGGGATCCCCGCGAGCGGCCCGGTCTCCGACAGCTCGCCGAGCAGCTCTCTTACATAGCGCAGCAGCCGCCCGAGCATCTCCCGCAGGCGGACCTCCGGCGGCTCGGTAAGTTGATAGCCGGAGCTGAGTATCTCGTGGAGGCTCCGCCGCAGGACCGGCACGGAGGGGCGCGCGGGCGGCGCCGCGAGTGCCCACGCAGCGAGGGCGCTCGCGGCCATCAGGGGGCTGAACCGGGTGATCACTCGCCGCACCATGGGGCACCTCCCGACGCAGTTTCGCCGGTCTCCCGGGGCATTCCTCGCACCGGGTACATGAAAAGGGCGGGACCCCGAGGGGTCCCGCCCGTGTGTCCGGTTGGGTTGCGGTCCCTTAGAAGGGAACCTGGACGCCGGCCTGGACGAGGTCGAGCGTCGGGTATGCGCTGCTGATCGGCTCCTGGTGCGCATACGTGAAGGTCAGGTCGATGGTGTCGTTGACCGGGACGGTCGCGTTGACCGACCAGAGCTGATTGTAGCTCAGGCCGCTCAGCTGCGTGCCGCTCGGGTCGTAGGGGTTCCAGTAGTTGTTCGGTCCCGCGTTGGTGTCGAGGTCGTAGTACGCGACCTGGAACGGGATGTTGCCAAGCTCAACCATGAGCTGGCCACCGATGACTTCGAGGTTCGACATGACGAGCGGCCGGCGGAGCCAGCGCTCCCACGGAATGGCCCCTGAGGGCAGGTTGTCCTGCAGGGTCTCGAAGTACGGGTTGATGGACGAGTAGTAGAGGTCGAACTCGGCGTCGGCGGTCGAGTAGAAGCCGGTGAGTTCGAACTTGTTGGTCTTCCAGATGTCGAGCATGCCCATGACCGCGGACGGGTTCTGCGCGGTGGACGGGCTGCTGGCCGGACCGGTCTGCCGGTTGGCGTGCTCCTCGATGCGCGCGGCCTCAACGTAGAGGTCGCGGCCCCAGATGTTGGCCCACAGATCAACGCTGTATGCGGTCTCATCGTTGATCAGATGCGGGGCGGCCCGACCCGACCACGAGCCCTCATAGATGACCCGGTTGGTCTGGGAGACGCCGCTGGCGAGGTAGTTGCCGCCAAGGGCGAACCAGTTGCCGCTCCACGCTACGCGAGCGGACAGGTAGCCGTCCGCGTCATCGTAGTCGTCCGCGTCGGGGGTGCGCTGGAAGCTATACTGCGGGTAGCGATCCACTTCGTTGGCGCCACCGGCGAACCACTCGATGTCGAGGCCGGTGCCGAGGAAGTTGTTCCACTCGCTGCGAACACCCTGCAGCGACTGGCGATCGCTGTCAACGACCAGACCCATCGCATACGCGAAGTGCTGCCGCCCAACGGTCCACGTGACGGGCCGAACGATGTTCGTGTTGAACCGCACGTAGGCCTCGTCGAGCCACAGGTCGTTGTATCCGTACGTGTCCACAGGCGAGTTCTGGTCGCGCGCCTGCAGCATGATCGCGCCATAGACGTCGTCGGTGATGTCACCGGCGATGCCGACGCGAGCGGTCAGAGCATCGTACTCGTTGTCGAGGTTAATGTCCTCACCGGCGAGACCGATGCGCCAGTCCAGCCAACCGGTGATCTCGGGGCCGCCCATCTGCTCCTCGAGCCAGCTCACGCGGTCGGCAAGGTCGTATACGTCGGTCTGCAGGTACTCGACATCCTCGCGCAGGTCGGCAAGCTCGTCGCGGAACTCGCCAAGCAGGCGATTGACGATCTCGGCGATCTGGGCCTCGTCTACCTCACCGGCGGGGCCGGCGGGGCCAGCGGGACCGGCAGGACCGGCGGGGCCAGCAGCACCGGCGGGGCCGGCAGCACCGGCGGGACCGGCGGGACCCTGCGGACCGGCGGGACCTACTGCTCCGCGCTCGCCCTCATCGATCTGCGAGAGCAGGCGGGAGATGGCCATCGCGAACTCGTAGCGGGTCATCGCGCGGTCGCCCTTGAATGTGCCATCGGGGTAACCGATGATGATCCCTGCGTCAACGAGCTGCTGCACTGCGTCATACGCCCAGTGCTCGAACGGAACGGTGTCCGCCGGGCTGGTCTGGGCGAAGCACGGCATCGCGATGATCGAAACCATCGCTACGATCAGAAGTGTCTTCTTCATGGTGTGTGCTCCTCCTCATTGGGTTTGGACCAGCCTGCCGCGCACCACCTCTGTGGCCATGCCCGGGCAGGCTCAGGCTGAGCCTGGTCCTGTGAGAAGGATCGCTACCACGGGAGTCTCCAAGGTTTCCTCGCGTGTTGTGCGATCCCACGTGTTGTAATGCGCTCTTGCCTGACCTGACGCGCGTCTTCCATCCGACCGCGGCTTTGGAGGACCCTCCCTTCTTCGCCTGGAGTTGGTCGGCGGCGCCCATCAGGTTTTTGGTGGCACGGCAACAGCAGGGCTGTCACCGAACCGGGTGTCAATATATCACACGTTCATTCAGACAGTCAAGCCGACAGGAGGTTTCCCCACCGAAAGAATCGCCGGAAAAACCCCGATTTTCCGCGAGGGAAAGACCCCATGGACCCGATCGCGTCGCGCGAAGACCGCTACTTCGGCAGGATCCCCACGCGGTCGCCGTCGGTGATGGTGATCGAGCCGCTGGCCGCGTCGAAGCCCACGCTCGCGCCGAACGCCTCCGCTGAGAAGCGCAGCGGAACGTAGGTCACGCCGCCCTGCTGGATCGGCCGCTGAGGGAGCGGGACCTTCCTCGCATTGACCGTCGCCTCGTCCGAGTCAAGGCGCATCAGGACGATGTCCTGATCGCCGCGGTTGGCGATGATCGTCAGCGCCTGCGGGATCCACTTGACCTCCGCCCCCAGCCACTCGAAGACCGAGCGCAGCGGGACCATCGTGTGCCCGTTGACCGTGATCGGCGTCGCGCCCGCGATAACCTGCGGCGCGCCCCCGGCACCGGCTGCTGAGGGTGCATGCGTCTGCGGATCGGTGGCGGGGGCCGTCGATGTCGCGGGAGAGCCCGCGCCCGGCACGGCCGCCGACGCGGGCGCCTCGCCCGTCTCGTCGCGGATGTACCACCACTGGTCGGTGCCGCCCTCGATGAACTGCAGCGGCTCCACCGCGCCGCGGACGGCGCGTCCCGCGTGCTGGAGCGCGCCACCGGCGACCTGGAACCGCCAGGTGCCGTAGAGCTGCCCGTCCAGAGTCATCCGCAGCGTGTACGCACCGTCGCGGGCGAGCAGGTCGGCGGCGCGGAAGATCGTCTGGTTCGGACTCACCATCTCGAAGCGGTAGCTCTTCCACTCCCGCGAGAGGCTCCAGGACATGCCCGAGCGCGTCGTGCAGACGACCGCACCGTCCGCGTCGCGGGTCACCGCCACCTGGATCTGCGTGTCCCTGCTGGCCTCTCGGCCGCGGTTGTGCAGGAAGATCGCCCAGTAGAGGGAGTTGCCGGAGTCGGCGTTCTGGTACGTCAGGGCGCCCCAGTCGCGCCACGGGCCGTCGGTGAACCAGTAGGTCTGTGGCCGGAAGGGATCGTCACCGTCGAGCCTGTTGACCGAGAACGCGAAGGTGTAGAAGCGGCCGCTGTCGAGGAAGTAGTCCACCGTATACTCCCCCGGCGGGACGGCGATGCGTCCCGTGTGGATTCGCTCGCCGCTGGCGAGGTCGGTGACCCATGCGTCGTCAACGAACCAGTAGGGCGCGGGGTGCTGCTGCGCCCAGAAGTCGTAGCGGGCCAGCTCGGTGCCGTCCGCGGAGGACAGGACCGCCCAGAAGCTGCCGCCGTCGTCGGGGTTGTACGGGTAGGTGGTGTTGCTCTGCGCGGGAGGCAGGAAGACCGCACAGAGCCGCTCGAAACCGGTGAGCGAGAGATCTCCGCTGGTCGAGTAGACCACGGTGCTTCCCAGCAGCGAGTGCCACATGATGCCGGGCGGCATATCGGCGGGCTGGGCCACGGCGACGACCGGCGCGACGAGGAGCATCACGGCAACGACGGCACAGACAACACCAGCATACTTCATGGCGCTCCACCTCTTGCCCTGCGTCTGTGTACGAACAGCAGTGCACTACCGCTGCCGCCCGATCGATGCGGCGACGCGTGCATCATCGGCGCGCGCTCCCATCCGCCTGACGAGCGACACCGGACGGTCGCGGGCAGGGATCCCCGCGTGAGATTGCGCGCACAGGGCGCCCCGCCTGTCAGGAGCGTGCTGCGTCACCTGCCGATGGCGTCGCGCGCCATCGGCAGGTGATATGCGGCTCCGCGCTCACTCCTCGTCTTCAGACGACTCCTCGGCGTCATCCTCCTCCGCCTCGACCATCACGAAGCCCCGGCCGCCGCAGAACGAGCAGCGCACGGCCGCATGGCTGCGCCGCCCCTGGCCGGCCGCGCGCAGGCAATCGATGCAGCTTCGCCCGCCGCTCTGTGTACAGGTCTTCTGCCCGCCGCAGTGCTCGCAATCTACCATCTTTCGCATGATACAAGCCTCCCGTGAGTGCCCTGTGGTTGTGTTGTCTGCGTCGCTGCGCACCTCAACAGGCGCGCCCGCATCAGCGCTCGGGACGCGTGCCCGTCGGCGCGCCGGGGCTGTCCGTCGCCCCACCGGCGCCGGCCCGCGCCGCCCAGTGCTGCAGCCCGCCGTCGGGGATCCGCCACTTCGCCGCGCCCGGCGAGCCGCCCGCGTCGATGACGCTGGCGAGGCCGGTGTCGCCCTCGGGCTGCAGCTCGACTGGGATCGCCGTCACGGCGTGCCGCGCGCGCTCAATCAGCGCCTCAAGCCGCTGCGCCTGCCCGTGGTCGGCGCGCTCGGTGACCGCCGCGCCGCGCACCATCATCACCAGCACCTCGACCGCCGCCGCCAGCCTCCCCTCGGGGGCGTCGGCCCGAAGCGCCGCACCATCCCACGAGGTCGTGGACAGCGGCGGCGCCGCGCGCGCGGTCGCGGCGAGGTAGAGCCGCTCACGCGGACCGATCGCCGAGTCGCCCTTCACGAGCACCACCTGCCCGACCGCGTCGGCCTCGGTGAGCAGCCCCGCCACCTGGCCGTCGGGCGGGGCGGCGTCGATCGCGGTGAGGCGCAGTTCACGCGGGTGGCGGGGCAGCAGCAGGTCCCGGACGAGCCGCTCGGGGCTGCGCCGCTGGTAGATCAGCAGCCCGCCACCTCCCTCGGGCACCGAGTAACGCTCACCCTCGCGCCAGCCGAGGCTCTCAAGCAGCGGCGTGAGCGCGCGGAAGCGCGGCTGCAGCGGCTGCTGCCAGCCGATGCGCAGCGTCTCCTCCGACGGCCCCAGCGCCTCCACGTCGATGCTCAACTCCCCCTCGTGCTCGCGGGCGCCGCCGCGAATCTGCCAGCCCTCCGGCACCGTCCAGCGCAGCAGGCCGAGGTCGCCGACCATCTCCACCGCGGGCCGATGCGCGACCGTCCACTCGCCGGGGCGGAAGCTCGCGGCCATCCGCGCCAGCTTCACCAGCTCGCTCTCCGGAGCATCAGCCGGAGCCGCGGCCGCGTGCAGCAGGCCGAAGGTCCCGTCATGCGCCCAGGTGGCGAGCAGCCGCCTGCCGCCGGTCGCGGCGGCGTCGATGAGCGTGGCCCCCTCAATCTCCTCCACCGATGCGACCCGCTGCACTCGCAGATCGGGCAGACGCGTAAGCGCGAGCCGCAGCGCGGCCTCCGCGCCGGGGTCCGGTCCGCTGACCGGCCAGATCAGCAGCACGCTGTCGCGCTCGCCCTCGACCGCCGGGCGCATCGCGATGACACCGTCGGCCGCCTCGACCTCCCAGTCGATCGGGATCGACACGGAGAAGCCGGTCGGGTTGAGGTGCTCGATCCACGGCACCTCGGGCTCGCGCACCTCCGGCCCCACCGGCTCGGAGCGCCCACCGACGGTGATCGCGCGGGGCGCGTCACCGGCCTGGGCCTCAACGGCCGGCTCGGGGTCGGGTGTGACCGGCGGGACCTCGGGCGCAAAGTCGGGCACCGGGTGCGGCTCGGGGTCGGGCTGCGGACGCGGCGGCCCTGTCACGGGCGTGGCGCCGTCCTCGGCGCGGAAGCTGCGCATCATGCGATCGAGCACTCGCTCGCGCAACTGCGGCAGCGCCCTCTCGGAGCTGAACGTGCCCAGCACGTAGTGCGTCTCGCCGGCCGAGTAGGCGCAGAAGATGCTGCTCTCGGTCAACCCGCGCGAGCGGACCCGCCCAGTGACCACGAGTGCGGGCGCGCCCTCGTCGGTCTCGATCGACTCGACGCCATCACGGCGGTAGTCCACCACCCGGGAGAGCACGCCCTCGTGTTCGACGGCCGCCTTCTCCGGCGTCGCCGGGGGCTGGAGCGCGTTCCACGCGACGATCTCCACCGGGGCGGTGTTATCGGGGGGGAGCAGGCGCGCGCCGCGGCCGTCAACCGCCTGCAGCCGCCAGCCCTCCGGGATCTCCAGTGAGAACGCCGGGTCGTCCGAGTGCGCGCGCTCCCACGCCGCACAGGCGCTGGGCGCGGCGCACAGCAGGGCGACCGCGGCGAGTTGCAGCATCAGCCGGGGGAAAACCCCGGTGGGCATCGAATACCTGACCATGACACTCAAGTTCTTCCGATCCTGATGGTTCGCGGCTTGTATATTCGGTCGCGAGCGCGCGAGGTCCTCCCCACCTCGCGCATCACGTGGGAGGCGGGACCCGATGGACGAGCATCACAGGCATGACGGGCACGGGCACCACGACCATGCTGAGCACGCCCACGATGAACACAGGCGCCATGGAGAGCACGGCGATCACGGCGACCATCATGAGATGATGGTCCGCGACTTCCGCCGCCGCTTCTGGGTGAGCCTCGTGCTGACTGTCCCGATCCTCGCGCTTGCACCGATGATCCGCGAGTGGCTGGGGCTGACTGTCCCCGCCTTCGACGGCGCGATGTACGTGCTGCTTGCGCTCTCGGCGACCGTCTACGTCTACGGCGGTTGGCCCTTCCTGGCGGGGCTGGTGCGTGAACTCTCCGAGCGAGCGCCGGGGATGATGACGCTGATCGGGCTGGCGATCACCGTCGCCTTCGGGTACTCCGCCGCGGTGGTGCTGGGCGTTGAGGGGAAGACGTTCTTCTGGGAGCTTGCCACGCTCATCGACGTGATGCTGCTGGGCCACTGGATCGAGATGCGCTCGGTGATGGGCGCCTCGCGGGCACTTCAGGAACTCGCGAAGCTGATGCCCGATGAGGCGCACCGGCTGACCGAGTCGGGCGAGACCGAGGACGTGCCGGTGACGGAGCTTGCGGTGGGCGACCGGATCCTCATCAAGCCGGGAGAGAAGGTCCCCGCCGACGGCATGATCATCGAGGGCGGCAGCGCGCTCAACGAGTCGATGCTCACCGGAGAGACGACGCCGGTGGAGAAGGGCGGCGGCGACGAGGTCATCGGCGGGGCGATCAACGGTGACGGCTCGCTGACCGTCGAGGTGGAGAGGACCGGCGAGGACAGCTACCTCTCGCAGGTCATCAGCCTGGTCGAGAAGGCGCAGCAGTCGAAGTCGCGCGGGCAGGACCTCGCGAACCGCGCGGCGGCGTGGCTGACGCTGATCGCGATCGTCGCCGGGGCGGCGACCTTCGTCGCGTGGCTGGTGGGCGTGGGGCGGGAGGTGGAGTTCGCGCTGGAGCGCTCGATCACCGTCATGGTCATCACCTGCCCGCACGCCCTCGGGCTGGCGATCCCGCTGGTGGTAGCCGTCTCGACGGCCATCGGCGCGAAGCGGGGGCTGCTGGTGCGCGACCGGAACGCCTTCGAGCGCGCCCGCAACATCGAGGCCGTGGTCTTCGACAAGACGGGCACGCTCACCGAGGGGCGCTTCGGCGTGGAGGCCGTCGCGCCCGCCGGGCAGCGCTCGGCGGAGGACGTCCTGCGGCTCGCGGCGGCGGTCGAGGCGCACTCCGAACACCCGATCGCCCGCGGCATCTCGCGCGAGGCAGAGGAGCGGGGGCTGGATGTCCCGGATGTCGGCGGCTTCGAAGCGATCAAGGGAAAGGGCGCGCGGGGGACGGTCGAGGGCCGCGAGGTGCTCGTGGTGAGCCCGGGCTATCTCTCGGAGAATGAGATCGAGGTGCCGGAGGAGGTCGCTGCAGCGGTTGAGGGCGAGGGCCGCACGATCGTCTACGTCCTCGATGAGGGCGATCTGGTCGGCGCCATCGCGCTGGCGGATGTGATCCGCGAGGAATCCCGCCGGGCGATCGACGACCTGAAGGCCGCGGGCATTCAGGCGATGATGCTCACCGGCGACAACGAGGAGGTCGCGCGCTGGGTCGCGGGCGAGCTTGGCCTCGACGACTACTTCGCACAGGTGCTGCCCGATGAGAAGGCCGCGAAGGTCTCCGAGGTGCAGCAGCGGGGGCTGCTGGTCGCGATGGTCGGCGACGGGATCAACGACGCGCCGGCGCTGGCGCAGGCGGACGTGGGGGTGGCGATCGGCGCGGGGACGGACGTGGCGATCGAGACCGCGGACGTAATCCTCGTGAAGAGCAACCCGCAGGCGGTCGTGGACATGCTGGGCCTCTCCCGCGCAACGTGGCGGAAGATGGTGCAGAATCTCTTCTGGGCGACCGGATACAACGCCTTCGCGATCCCGCTGGCGGCGGGAGTGCTCGCGGGCTGGGGGATCATCCTCCCACCCGCGGTCGGCGCGATCATCATGTCCGCGAGCACGGTGATCGTCGCGATCAACGCCCGCCTGCTGCGGATGCCGGAGTGATCGTTGCGCAGAGGCCGGCGCGGGGGGCGGTCTGTGTCGTTGGTCGTTGGTCGTTGGTCGTTGCTGTTATCTGTTCCGTTTGGAGGGGCCGGTCTCCGTCCCGGCCCGCGTTGTTGTCAACCCGGATATCCCCGCCAATTACCCATGCAACTTTGTCAATTACTCGGGGCAGAGGCGTGTCCGGCGCCAACTGACGGAGCCTGTCCGGGCCGTACGCTTGAATCTCCTCCTGTGCGCATCTCAGACAGGTAACATACCGAGACGCCGAATAGCCATACGGCGCGTTCTTGCGGAAACCTACGCCGTGGTGCTCCCGAAATGCCATGGCCACGCGGCTGTCCAGCATGATGAAGAAGTTGGGAGCGAGGAAGTGGAGCAACTTGGTGGCGCCCACATCGAAGCTCCTGTCCTGCGCGTCGAGGCTCTTCTCACCACTTCTGGCCAACGGATCGTAGGTAGCCCTGATCGTCTGTTCGTGCTCGCCGATCACGGCAGTATCGAGCAACATCGGGCCGGGACGGAGACCGGCCCCTCCAGACGGCTGGGCAAACGACGACGGCAACGACAAACGCCCGCCCCGAAGGAATCCCCGCCGCCCGCGGCTAACCTACCCCCGATGACCCAGCACGCCCGCACGGCGCATCTT
>JBMNNW010000071.1:0-28268 GCA_050942735.1 Armatimonadota bacterium | reverse complement strand
TCGGTGCGAAGCTCCCGCCGTGCGCGGTCTTCACCTGGAAGATCAGCGCCTCCGCGCCGGTGCGCTCGACCTGCTCGAAGTACTCGTCGAAGTCGATTGTCACCTCCGGCAGGAAGTTGGGCATGTGCCAGTCGCAGAATAGCATCCGTGTGCTGAGTCGGTAGCTCATGCGGTTTCACCCCGGTGCGTAGGTATGCGCTCGCTGCGCGCCCGCATCTTCGCCGCCTCCTCGCGCAGACCTGCCGTCCGCTGCACCGTACACGCGAAGACGCCCGGCCTGTGAGCCGGGCGCCTCCAGTGGTGATCTCGTTTGTCGCGGTTTACCAGACGTCGAAGGAGTCGGAAGCCGAGGGCTGCTCGGTGACGACCACATTGGCCGCACGGGGGCCCTTCGGATCCTCCTCTACGTCGAACTCGACCTTCGCGCCCTCAGCGAGGCTCTTGTAGCCCTCGCCGACGATGGAGGAGTAGTGAACGAACACGTCCTCGCCATCCTCGCGCTCGATGAAACCGAATCCCTTCGCGTCGTCGAACCACTTGACTGTCCCGGTCGCCATGCGTCTTGCCTCCATGAGACTTTTTTCAGTGCCCTGCTCGTCCGCCGGGAGACAATCCGCGAGCGACTCGAACATCGACACCTCGGCGGTTTTCCCGCCTATTCCTCTGAGTAAAGCCTACCACATTACGGAATGCAACGCAAGGCATGCTCCGACTTTTCGCACTTTTCCGTACGGACCTCGATTCTGTGCCCTACCAACTCCGCGAATCCTCCACCGCGACCCACTGCCCGTGTTCTGCAATCGACTGCTGGCTCGCCAGCCCCGGAAGCGTCATGTCCATCGCCTCGTGGATCCCAATCGGCGGCTTGCCGCCCGTTGCGATCGCGTCCACGAAGTCGTGGATCTCCCAGTAGTCGCCGCCGCCGTGCCCGGCCCTCTGCGCCTCCTCGGGCGGGTTCAGCCACGCCTCCGGCAGAAACTGCTCCGCAAGGTCCTCCAGCGGCTCCCACTCGGGCTCCTCCGAGCGGCTCCGCAGCCAGATCTGGCCCTGCTCGGCTTTGCTCCGTCCGGCCTCGTAGGCCCCGTCGGTGCCCTGCAGCGCGTACCACGTCATATTGTGAGGTCGGTCGGAGAGCATGTCGAGGCGGATGCGCGCCAGCCCGCCGCCCGACAGCCTGCAGAGCGTCTCCACGGTGTCCTCAAGCTCGTAGCGATCGCCCCGCGGGTCCACGTAGTGATGGCCCGTACCGGCCGACATCACCGAGACCACCCGCTCGCCCATCCACTGCAGCACCGGCCCGAGCGAGTGCGTCGGGTAGGTGTTACCGTTCACACCGGTCTGCCAGCGCCTGCGCCACGTGGTGATCTCGTTGAGGCCCTTCAGCTCATGGATGTACGCGCCCTCGGCGAAGTACATCTCGCCGAACAGGCCCCTGCGTGCGATCTCCTTCACGATCACGTTCGGCCGCATGTATGTGTAATTCTCCGCCATCATGTATGTGGCCGGACTCCCCTTCGCCGCGCGCACCAGCTCCCGGCACTGCTCGTATGAGACCCCGGCGGGCACCTCGCTGAGCACGTGGATATCAAGCTCCAGTGCCATCACCGACTGCGGAACATGCAGCGGCATCGGCGTCGCGACGATCACCGCGTCGATCTCGCCAGACTCGAGCATCGCCTGATCGCTGGCGAAGGTGAGTCCGATCTGCAGTTCGGCGGCGGCCTCCCGCAGTTTCTCCTCCTGTATGTCGCAGAGCGCGACAAGCTCCGCCTGCGGATGCGCGCGCAGCGCCCGCACGAAGCTCGATCCGCGCTTGACCGCGCCGATGATGCCGAAACGGATCGTCGTGTCAGAGCTCATCATTATCTCACTCCAGTCAGTCTACTGTGCCCATTTAACGAGTTCGGCAGTCGCGTACGCCACCGGGATGGCGAAGGTGAAACTCGCCAGGGTTCCGATCAGCACGTACTCAGCCATCTTACGGTTCTCTGCGTCTTTGACTTCGCCGAAACGGAGGATCGATTTGGCGGCAACCAGCAGGCCGATCCCCGAGGCGACGTCTGCCAGCACGAGGAACAGGATGAGCGTCCTCTCCAGTTGTCCGATCAGAGCACCGGCATTCGGGATGCCGGACGGGGACTCCGCTACAGGGTCGAAGCAGAGCTCCTTCACGAGCAGGCCCACGGCCGTCGATCCGATCCACCACATGAAAAGCAGGCCGGTGAGCGCCGCTATTGCCTGAAGCGGCGGCCCGGCGAGTGCCTCCAGCCATCGCCCGCTTTCCGCGCCACCAGACCAGCCCACGATGGTCATCAGGAGCAGGATCGATGCTCCGTGTACGCCCACGAAGGCCGCGGTCCGGCGCTGTGCCGCGCCGGCCGCGAACCAGTGGATGACCAGGTAGCCGGCGGCAATCAGCAGCCCCGCCAGAATCCCCGCCGGCTCGAAGAAGCACAGCGCGGTAATAATGCCCATGGCCGCGGCGACATATGCCGTCCGGGTCCCCGCTCGCCCCGCCGGTGCGCACCGACCGAGGAGCACATGCGCGAGGAACAACACCACCAGTATGTGTTGCTCTCCTGATGTCAGGAACATGAGAGATGCAGACTCCCCCATCTGTGGAGCGCTCCGGACTCCGCTACAAATCCGAGTGTCTGATGTAGTCTCGTGGTTATAATCAGCTAACATAACCTTAAGCGGTTATATTTGGTCGGCGATGGTCCCGCCACTCCGGAGACAGAAAGGCTTCCCACCAGTCAACCACTCTCTTTACCTGGACCCACCCGCCACCGTTGAGCGACTTGGACACAGCGGGCTGGGAGACGCCCGTTACCTCCGCGATCTGTGTCTGCGTCAGGCCCCTCAAAGCGCCCGCTATCGCATTCGCGCTCGCCGCCGACCAATCGCCGCAGATCCAGTCCAGCAGTACCATCATCGTGTCCAGCGTCTCCTGCGGATCGAGCAACTGCTCGTCGGTGTGTCTCCGCCACCGCTCCGGCAGCGCCACCGCGATCTGTGGGCCTCGATCCGGCAGTCCGTCGAGCGCCTCCCCCGACAGCGTGAAGGCCTCGCCCTGGCTCTGCGAGAGCCTGTCCTGCTCGATGAACTCGACGGTCCCGATCCCGATGGCGATCCGCGTGTCGGCCTCCGGCAGTTGCTCATTCGACCTGATCAACGCGCGCATGCACAGGGCGACGCTCAGCGCAGCCGCCGGTGAGCGAACCAGCATCTGCCACGAATCGCCCGCGAAAACGTCCACCTTCGGCAGACCGCCCAGCGCGTCCTCGAATGCCTCCGCGCACGCCCGATAGGCACTCGTGATCGCATCACGGACCGTCGGCCCGCTGTCCATGAACCGGCTCGACCCAACGATGTCCCCGCTCAGCACCGCGTAGAGCGGCGCAGTATCTACCTCTGCCCCTGTCCCGCTCATCGGTCGCTCACACCTCGCAATACCGCAGGTCCAGCGCCTTCGCCATCCGCCGCACAAGCTCCCGCTCGTCGCCGAGACACATTCCGAGATGGTGGGTCCCACCGATCTCCGAGTAGCCCTGCAGGAAGCCCCGCAGGTCGGTGTTCAGCGGGCGCAGCCAGAAATGCGGCGCCCCCGGAAAGCCCGCCACCGGCCCGCGATCAAGCACCTCCACCCGCGCGGTGATAAGCGTGAACGTCTCCCGTGGCCCCGGCGCGAGATTCACCAGCGTGGCCTCGCCCGGAGCCACCTTCGGAATCACGACCACAGGGTTCGCCACGTCCGAGTAGCCGTAGCTCTTCTCCACCAGCTTCGGCCTCCCGTCCGCCACCGCGAGGCTGCACTCGCCCATGTGGCTCATGAACACCGTCCCGCCCTCCCAGTCGGGGCAGAACATCTCCGTGAAGGTCAGCCGGCAGCCCGCCTGCGCCAGCGCGCCCACCATCGCCGCGGTCAACGGATCGTTCTCCCCGGCGTACCCCTTCCCGCGCGCCATCGCCTTCGAGGCCTCGAGGAAGGGGACTGTGTCGATCCCCGTGTCTCCTGTGAATGACGCGAAGTTGAAGGTCACCGCCCCCGCGTTCGTGTCCTCCATCATCCGCCGCACCGCAAGGCCCACCCGGTTCGTCCGCTCCAGCGCCTCCGGGGCGACCTCCGAGCAGTCGCAGGCCCCGGCATCGCGCGCGGCCTCCTCCGCAAGCTCCTCGCCGGTGACCGCCCCTGCCACCTGTGCGAGATCGCCGACGCTCACTGGATGCACATTGACGCCCAGCCTCTTCCGCAGCACCTCCGCCTCGACCGCGAAGTCGCCCATCCCCTCGAACGCGTCGCCGACGGAGAGCACCCGCATCGTGCTGAGTTCCCGCGCCGCGCGCATCGCCCGGCAGTTGAGCGTCACGTCCGCGTGGAACGCGGCATCATCGATGTGCCCGACGGACAGCAGGTAGGGTCGCTCGTGCCGCCGCATCATGCAGGCGAGGTCCTGCACCCCGTGGATGCCGTGGTTGCGGAACATCCTGTCCGCATCGGCGTCCTCGCCGAACGAGGAAGCGGGCGTCGTGTCCAGCAGCAGCAGCGGCCTGTCCGCCTCCACCAGCGCGCCGGTGGCCTCCAGCGACGGGGAATACGCCAGGTGCACGGTCGCAAGAGCATCCAGCGCCTCGTCCCCCAGCATCGCGCGCACCCGCTCCTCGATCTGAGCCCGCTTCGTCAGCACCGGCGCCGCGACCACGTCAAGGCCGAGCGCCTCCAGCGTCTCCTGCACACGGGCGGCGAACGCCTCCATCTCCGGCCGTGCCTCCGGCCGCACCTCGTCGTAGAGTTCGAGATAGAGCGGCAGCAGCCCGACTCGCGTGTCTCGTATCATCTCTCAGTGCCTCCCTGAGTCCGTGGCCGTGGTCGCTGTGAGAGAGCGCACGTCGCCCGCCATGCGCACTTGCCGCTTCACCCCAGCGCCCCCGGGTACACTCGCTCCATCGTCTCGCGGTACGCCGCGTAGGCCGCCTCGTAACGATCGGCGAGTTCTTCGTTTGGCGTGAAAGCCCGATCCGCGCGGTAGAACGCCCGCGCCCCCTGCTCGATCGTCTCGAGCACGCCCGCTCCGACGCCGCCGAAGATCGCCGCGCCGAGCACCGCCGCGTCCGGGCAGGCAGGGACCGCAAGACGCGTGCCCGTCACGTCCGCCATCATCTGCATCCACCACGCCGACTGCGCCGCGCCGCCGAGCATCCGCAACTCCTCCACCGGCTGCCCGCAGCGTCGCGCGAGTCCCAGCGCGTCGCGCGCGCAGAAGCAGACCGCCTCAACCACCGCTCGCGCCACCGCGGGCCGCCC
Source organism: Armatimonadota bacterium (assembly GCA_050942735.1). Taxonomy (GTDB): domain Bacteria; phylum Armatimonadota; class Zipacnadia; order Zipacnadales; family UBA5352; genus UBA5352. Next base: position 22,963 of record JBMNNW010000071.1, on the reverse strand, counting down.
GTGCGCGAGTGTCAGTCCCACGAAGCCACCGCGCACGTCGCTGCGGAAGCTGGGGGTGGCCGTCCCCGAGAAGTGCGGCAGACAGACGAGGCCGTCGCAGCCGATCGGCGCCTGCGCTGCGGCGGCCAGCAGCTCTTCATAGTCCGCCGCCCCCAGCAGATCGCGCAACCAGGTGAGCAGCACCCCCGAAGTCTTCGCGTAGGTCAGAAGATAGCGCAGGCCCGGCACCGCGTGTGCGCCGTGCAGCACACCCTCCACCGGTCGCTCGCTCCCGTCGGTCGTCGCGACGATCGCCATCGCCGTCCCGGCGGTCCCTGAGGCGATCCCCGGCTCCACGTTCCCCGCACCCACCGCCCCCGCAAGCTGGTCGTTGCATCCCAGCGCCACCGTCGCACCGGCGCGGAGGCCCAGCTCGCCGGCGGCCTCAGCGGTCAACTCGCCGATCGGCTCACCCGCGCCCCCCAGCGGGCTGAGCATCTCCCGCCGCACCCCGACCGCCTCCAGCGCCGCCTGCCACCAGTCGCCCCGCCCATCGTCCCGCGGGGCGGTGCGGTCGATCATCGCGGTCGAGCCCGCGTTGCTTACGTCAAGCCGGAACTGCCCGGTCAGGCGGTGGCCGATGAAGTCCGGCAGCATCACCAGCCGCCGCGTCCGCGCCCACACCTCCGGCTCGTTCTCGCGCAACCACAGAATCTTCGGCGCCGAGTCCACGGCGTTGATCGCCCGCGCGCCCCGCCGCGCCCGCAGCTCCTCGGTGTCGAGCATCTCGTTGAGACGCCGGGCCTCCTCCTCCGCGCGCGTATCCAACCAGACCACAGCCGGGCGCAGCGGCCGGTCGTCCTCGCCCAGCGGCAGGAACGTCTGCCCCTGCGAGGAGAGGCCGATGCCGATGACCTGCGGGCCACCCGGCCCCTCGGGCCCGGAGGCTCGTCCCTCGGTCGCCTGCAGCATGGCCCCGCGCGTCGCCGCCACGGTGGCCCGCCAGTACTCCTCGCACTCAAGCTCCATCCATCCCGCGCGGGGTGAGGTGGGGGAGTACTCCGCCCGCGCGACGCCGAGCATCTTCCCGGTCTCCGCGCTGAAGACCCCCGCCTTCACCGCAGTCGTCCCGAGGTCGATGCCGAGGAGGGCGGGGCGCTCGTCGCCGGGGAGGCCCCGCGGCTGATGGCGCACGCTTACCAGCGCTCCTTACGCGCGAGGACCTCGTTGACCTTCGCGCGAGCGTTGCCGTGGAAGAGCGCCTCGATCGTCTCCTCACCGAACCCGAGCGCGAGCGTCGTGTCGATGCACGCGGCCATCTGCTCATAGAGTGAGAGCGTGTACGTGGCCTCGACCTCAGGCGGCTCGCGGTCGGTGTTCCACGCGTAGTTGCCGCTGGTGAGGTTGATGTACCTGTCTCCCTCCCAGCGTCGCCGCCCGCGCATGTAGAAGACCGGCTGATCCGACGCCCACATGATGCGCTCGGGGCCGAAGCGGTCGAGCGCGAGCGCGTGCACCGCCGGGTTCAGCACCGCCGAGTTGTCGAAGAGTATCCCCGGGTCCTCAGCCAGCGGTGGGAAGCCCTCGCGCGCGTAGCGACCGGCGTACGAGCGCCCGAGGTGCGCGATCACGAGCAGCACGTTGGGGTAGCGCGCCCGAAGCTCGAGGATCTCCTCGATGTTGGCGCGGTCGGCAAGCCGCTCCTTTCGCGGCAGGTGCAGCGTCAGCCACGCCCCGAGTTCATCGAGCACCTCAAGCTGATGGTGAGGCATGAACGCGAAGATGCTCACATCGCCCCCCTCGAAGTCGGGGATCAGCCGCTCATAGGGCTTCACGCCGATGATCGCGGGCAGCCGCAGCTCCCGAAGCAGCCGCTCGGGCTCCCAGTCGGGCCGGTTCAGTAGCAGGCCCGCCGAGTCGGAGCCCGCAAACTGCTCCGACACCCACGCGTTGTTCGCCGAGGCATCAACATTGCTGCTCGGCGAGCCGAACGCGAGCATCTCCACGCTCCGGCCGGGGAACATGGTCTCATACCCCAGCCGCGCATGCTCGACCGACTCCGGCCCGGCGATGCCCTCGGGGAACGAGCTGCGCGAGAAACGCTCCTGCGTCTCATCGAGGTGCTCGGGAAGCTGCACATGCCGATGGGCGTCGAGGATCTGCCCGGGCAGATGCGGGTCGAGCCGCTCCTCGTAGAAGCGGCGGTCAACGTCGGTGTACTCGAAGTAAGGGTGGTTCATTGCGATCCTCTCGTTCCTGTCGGTTCGGCCACGGCCCGCGGCCGGGGTCCCTCCGTCAGCTATCACCAAGGAGTCTGCGCAGCGCGTTCGCGGCGAATTCGATCGTGTGCTCCTCGAGCGGCAGCGCGAACTTGGTCAGGATCGTGCTGTGCCCCTCGTGATAGGCGTGGGCGCGGAGCCACAGCCCGGCGTCCACGGCTCGTCGGTGGAAGTCGAGGCACTCCTCCCGGTCGCGGAACTTCAGCCCCGACATGTGCCCGATCCCGCGCGCCTCAACGAGCCTGTCGCTGAACTCATCGGCGATCCCCACCAGCGCATCGTGCCACGCCCGTCCCGCCTCCTCGATCTCCGCGGCGTGCTCCTCGATCAGCTCGATGCACCCCAGCGCCAGCAGCGCGGCCAGCGCCGCGTTCCCGTTCGTCGAGATCGCATCGTACTGCTCCAGCACATCGAGCTTGCCGCGGTAGACCAGCGCGGCAAGCGGATGGAAGCCCGCGGTCATGCCCTTGCCAAGCACGATGAAGTCCGGCTGCAGCTCGATCCGCGAGCAGTAGATGACCTCGGGGAACCAGAAGCCGGTCTGAATCTCGTCGATCGCCATCAGCGCTCCGGCCTCGTCACACAGCCTCCGCGCCAGGTGCAGGTACTCCGGCTCGATGAGGATCGCCTCGCGGTTCATCATGATCGGCTCGGCCCAGAAGCCCGCGAGATTCTCCCCATGCTCGCAGAACGTCGCCTGCAACTCGTCGGCGTCGTTCGGCTCGACCGCCACGACCTCCACGTTGCAGAAGATCTCCGGCCACATCCCGCGCAGGCGCTGCGCGAGGACGTCGGTCCCGTGGTAGTTGCCCTCCAGCACCACGAAGACCGGGTCCCCATCACCCTCGTGATGTGCGAGCATCATCTTGATCGCCGCCGCGCAGGCGACCGAGCCGGTCGCGACCCCCGAGAGCACGGTGTTGAGGCTCTCGGGATCGTCCTGAAGCTCGTCGAGGTCACGGCCGGGGTTCGCCAGCTCCACGAGCTTCTCCGTCAGCCGCTTGACCGGCGCGGAGGGGATGTTCGAGTGGTTGTCCCAGACGATCCCCCGGTCGATGCCCTCAAGCAGAAGATCCGTCAGCTCCGGGTGGTCGTACCCCCACGTCATCTGATAATGCCCCGCGGTGCAGTCGAGGTAGAGCCTGCGTTGCTCTGTGAGGTAGAAAAGCCCCTCGCCAATCAGCAGATCCTCCGGCTCATCGGTCACGCAGCGTCCGTACGATCGCTGGAACCAGCGCTTGTCGGGGCAGGCAGTCGAGGGGACCTCCCTGACGGTGCTTCCCACCCGCCGCAGTAGCGCCGCGTGTGATGATGTCGCGAGGTACTGCTGCCCGGCCTCCATCGCCACGCCGAGGCAGTCGCCGTAGTCACCCATCAGGTGCCTGAAATCAAGCGGCATTGCCGCCATCTCCTTCGTCGCCGGAAGACTTGTTCGTCGCGAGGGGCATTTCGACGGGTGGCCTTTCGGGGCCTGCCTCACCGGTCGCCTGTCGTCTAACCCGCGAGAGCGGCGGCTTCTTTTTGCGGCTCTGATGCAAGATTCGGCGCCCGGCCGTGCCTGTGTCAGTGAAGGACAATCTCATGCCGCACCCACCGGAGCTGACACAGATGCCTGAGCACGATCGCCCTGAGACCGAACTCATCGACCATGTCCTGCTGCGCGTCCGGCGGCACTGTGAGGCAAACGCAGGCCGCCTCACCTCCGACGACCTCGAGCGACTCGCGGACATCGTCCTGCGCATCGCCGGCGAAGACCCGGACTACCCCTGCCGCGGTGATCTCGAGCATACCACGCAGTCGATCCACTCGCTCGACGACCCGCCTGATCCCGCCTTCGGGAGCGCCCCCGGCTCTCCCGCACCCCGGGGTGCGACCACCGCGTCACTCCAGGCGCTCATCGCCAGGCTCCTCGTCGCCGCGAACATCAGGAGCCGTCGGCAGCGCGAGGTGGCGCGACTCTACCTGCTCGGGCACTCCAGCGGCGAGGTCGCCCACGCCCTCGCGATCCCGCGCAGCACCGTCCATGCGCGCTGGCGCATGGCGCGCACCCGGCTGCGGGAGGCCCTGCGGGAAATCCCGCCCTCGGACTGGCACACGCTCCCGGTCACCGCCGCGAGCGCAGTCGGCAGCGAGGCGGCGCGTGAGGCCTTCTACGCCGACGAGCGCCGCCCGTGCTACCATCCGCCGACGCACTGCCCGGCCGGGCGCGAACGCTGCGCCGCCACGGGGATCTGCGCATCGCGCGCCCGGCCCGAGTAAGCGACGGGCCCGGTGGCGGCGCCGCGCCACGCGCAGGTTGACAGGCGCTCACCGAGTATGTTACGTTCTGCGAAACCGTGCTACCGGAGGTGAGCGCACGTGGCGCCGATCGAGCGCTTCGGTGTGTCGATGCCGAGAGACCTGCTCCACGACTTCGACCGCGCGATCGAAGAGGCGGGATATGCCAGCCGGTCGGAGGCCGTGCGGGACATCGCGCGCGACTACCTCGTCCGCCGGCGCTGGGAGGTGCCGGAGGGCGAGGTCGTCGGCACGATCACACTCGTCTACGACCACCACGTCCCCGGCGTCGAGCAGCGCCTGACTGAGGTGCAGCATGACGCCGAGGCGACCGTCGTGTGCAACACGCACGTGCACCTCGACCATCACAACTGCGTCGAGGTGATCGTCGTCCGTGGCGCGGGAGCGAAGATACGCAGGCTCGCGGACGCGATGATCAGCCTGCGCGGGGTGAAGCACGGTGAGTTGAGCTGCACCGCGGCGCAGTCGTGAGTGCTTTTCTTTGCCCGCGCGTAACACGTTTATGACAATCGTAACACCACCGGAGGCCGTCATGCCGCGCAGGGGCTTCACCCTCATCGAGTTACTCGTCGTGATCGCGATCATCGCGATCCTCGCCGCGATCCTCTTCCCCGTCTTTGCCCGGGCGAGGGAGAAGGCGCGGCAGATCACATGCGCGAGCAATCACAAGCAGATGGGGCTCGCGTTCTTCATGTACAACGCGGACTACGACGAGATCTACGTGACCAATCCGGAGTGGAAGACGAAGCTCCAGCCTTACATCAAGAACACGCAGATCAACTACTGCCCCAGCCGGATGCAGAAGCCCTGGGCGCCGAATGAGGACATGCCGTGGTACTACGGGCAGGGCTTCAACATCGGCGTACCGCCCGGGTGGGGTTCGGAGGTCGTCGTGGGCTTCGTGGGGCGGCCGGAGGCGCAGATCAAGTCGCCCGCCTCGAAGATCCTCATCGCCGAGTGGGACCGCTGCAACGCAGGTCCTCCCGTCGGCAACAGGGGGCTCTTCGCGGGCGGCGCGACGTGCTTCTGGGCCTGCACAACGGTGCACAACGGCGGCTCGAACGTGCTCTTCGGCGACGGCCACGTCAGGTGGCTGCAGCCGTCGGCGTACCACTCCGACATGGAGCGCGCCGACGCGGACGGGAACCCGACGCCCGCAGATGCCTCACCCGTCGCCGAAGCCGTCTGGCGCGCATACTGGGACACGGAGTACGATGGCTGATGACCGCTCAGGACAGACCTACCGTCGCTGAGGAGTATCTGCGGGCGCGCGAGTTGAGCCTCGGCGGTCTCTTCATCGCGCTGGGCATTGTGATCCCGATCGCCTTCCACGCGCTGGGCGGAGGGCGGCTGGGGCCGGTGCTGCTGCCGATGTACCTCCCGGTGCTTGCCTGCGCGATGCTCGTCTCCGCGCCGATCGCGGCGGCGGTCGGGCTGCTGACGCCCGTGCTGTCATCGGCGATGACCGGGATGCCGCCGATCCTGCCGACGCTGCCGGTGATTGCGGTCGAGCTTGCGGTGATGGCGGCCGTGGCCAGCGTGCTGCACCGGCGGCTGAGGCTGCACGCGCTCCCGGCGGTGGTGCTCGCGCTGCTGTCGGGGCGCGTCGTGCTCGGTCTGATGGCGGTGCTGCTTGTGAGCGCGCTTCCGGCGGGGATGCAGGAGAGCCTGCCTGAGATCATGCGCCGGCCGCCGGCGTACGTCGTGGCGGCGACGGTCACCGCGCTCCCGGGGCTGGCGCTGCAGATCGTGGCCGTCCCGGCGGTGGTGGCGCTGGTCGAGCGACGGAAGCGCGCCGGATCGGTGGACTGACGATGCTTTCGCATGACCTGCTGGACGCGTGGGCGCACATTGACTCGCCCGTGCATCGACTCGATGCGCGGGTGAAGCTTGTGTGCGCCTTCGCGCTGATCGTCGCGGTGCTGGCCGTGCCCGTGGCGCAGAATCGGATGCTGCTGGTGTACGCGGGCACACTGCTGCTCATCGTGGCCGCCTCGCGGCTGCCTGGCGCGTGGCTGGTGAAGCGGATGGCGATCATCGCGCCCTTCCTCGCACTGGGGACGATCGGCGTCGCGTTCCTGCCGCCGGTGGATGCCGGTGACACGTGGCGCATCGGCGGCCTCGAACTCTCATCACAGGTGGTCGCGGTCTGGGCGTCCGTGGGCGGCAAATGCGCGCTGTCGCTGCTGATCGCGGTGCTGCTCGCGGGCACGTCCACCTCGGCGGACCTGCTGCGGGCCGCTCAGTCGCTGCGCATCCCCCGGACGATCACCGCGCTGACCGGCTTCGCGATCACGTACATCGCGGTGCTCGCCGACGAGGTCGGGCGGATGATCACCGCGATGCGCAGCCGCGGTCGCGTTCGCGGCGCGCGCAGACGGCTGGCGACGGGCGCCGCGCTGCTCACGACGCTCATGGCGCGGACGGTCGAGCGCGCCGACCGGATCGCGCTTGCCATGGTCTCCCGCGGCTACCGCAGGCAGATGCCAGCGCTGGCGCAGGAGCCCGTCCCGGCGGCGCAGTGGGCGGTCGGGGCCGCGGTGGTGGCGCTGGCGCTGGGTCTTGCGTGGGCGGGTGCAGGGGCATGAGCCGCGCGAGCGTTCTGCTGGAGATCGATGACCTGCAATTCGCCTGGCCGAGCGGCGAGGTCGCTCTGCGCGGCGTGTCACTGGCGCTTGAGGAGGGCACTTCGCTGGCGCTGGTGGGGCGCAACGGCGCGGGCAAGTCCACGCTGCTGCTGCATCTTAACGCGATTCTGCACGGCACGCGGGCGGTGCGCGTCCGAGGCACGCCGGTCGAGGACTGGCCGGCCGATGAGCTGCGCGCGACTGTCGGGCTGGTCTTCGAGAACCCGGCCGATCAGCTCTTCATGCCGACGGTCCTCGAGGACGTAGCCTTCGGGCCGCTGAACCTCGGCGTGCCCTCCACCGAGGCGCGGGAGCGCTCGCTGGCCGTGCTGCAGAGCGTCGGGGCCGCGCACCTTGCGGATCGCGCCCCGCACCACCTCTCAGCGGGCCAGATGCGACGCGTGGCGCTGGCAACCGTGCTGGCGATGGAGCCGGAGTTGCTGGTGCTAGACGAGCCGGTGATGGCGCTCGACCCGGAGGGTCGCGAGGCGATCATCGCGCTGCTGAGCGCGTTGCCGCAGGCGAAGATCATCGCCACGCACGATCTCGAGCTTGTCCTGCAGTTGTGCGACACGGTCGCGGTGCTCGGCGAGGGGCGCATCCACGCGGTGGGGCCGACGCGCGAGCTCCTCGGCGACGAGCCGCTGCTCCGGGCTCACGGGTTGCGCGTGCCGGCGACGCTGGCGACGCCCGCTGGCTTGACCCGGTGACGAACTCCCGGACGTGGCCCCGCGCGCCTCACCGGCCCGGCAGCAGCAGCCAGATGGGGCTGGCCCACGCCATCTCCCCGTCGGCCTGCAGCACGCGGAGGTAGTAGAAGACAAAGCGCGGCTCGTCCATGTCCACCGGCGTCAGCGCCAGCGGCTCGAGCGGCTCCTCGTCGGTCCACTCCAGCGTCAGCTCCGAACTCTCCGGCCGGAGCGAGTGCACGACCTCGTTGTTGCGCAGCACCTCGACCTGCGCGAGCCTCGCCTCGCCTGCGATGAACGCCTCGATCGTCCGCGACCCGGCAAGCTCGGGGCGTTCGGTTACCTCGACCTCATCGCCCATGAAGGCGTCGGCGACGCGGAACAACACGATCATGCGCGCGCCCGTGGTGGCGTAGGTGTGCCGATCGTACATCGCCTCGAAGACGGCCTCGCGCGTGAGTTCCGGCGCCCAGGCCCCCATCAGGCCGTCGCGGTAGCGGAAGGGCTCAGGGCCCGTCCTCACGGGGTCGCCGGGGTGGCCGAGGTGGTCGTCACCGCCTCCGACGAAACCCAGCCGTCGCCCCATCTCAAGCGCGCGCTGGACGAAGCCCGCGGGCACCTCACCGGCATCCATCGGCAGGTCGATGAAGCCGCCCTGCGGCGTGCCCGCCGGACGGATGGGGTAGGGGTTGCCGTCGTGGACGGAGCACTCCGAGCTGCCCCACGCCGAGTATATCTCCACCAGCCGCTCGATCTCCGGGTCATGATCGGCGTAGTCGCAGAAGTTCCCGTTGGACGCGGGGTGGTGCGGGATGACGACCGCCCGGCAGTCGCAGTCATGCAGCGCGGCGAACAGTTCCGGGGGCGCGGGGTAGTGCTCATCGCCCGAGCGGAAGATCGGCTGCTCCGCGCGGTCATAGTAGACGTTGCGGTCGCCATCGCCGTTGCGCCGCCACTTCGCCCACTCGTAGCCGAGCAGCGTGACGAACCTGCCCGGCTCGTGGAACTGCTCGGTCACCCGACCGATCACCTCCCAGTCGGCGTCGGTCGTCTCGTGGTCGTGATCGTGGTCGCCCACAGCGCCGAAGTCGAGGCGGTTGTCATCACGCATGCAGGAGAAGTAATCCTCGACGGTGCCGACGCCGTCGGAGCGTCCGGTGTGGCCGTGGATCACGCCGAAGTAAAGCTGCGCCTGGTCGTGCTTCGTGATCAGGATCGGGTTGGACACGTACTTCACGTCGCTGATCTCATCGACGGCGACGATGCGGACCTGCCCCCGGCTGAATGCCCTGAAGCCCGCCACGGTCACGACACCGCCGGGCCCCTCGAAATGCACGTTCTCGGGCCCGGTCAGAATATCCGGGTCGCTGATCTGCAGGGCGAAGTCTCCCTGGTACATCGAGGCAACATTGCCGGCGACGTCCTCCGCCTTCAGCGCGATGGAGAACGTCTTTCCCGCCGGTACCGTCGCGGGCGCGAGGACGCGGATCCGATCCAGCGGCCCCCCGTTGACGTCGATGGCCGTCTCGCCGACCTTCCGGAAGCTCGGAGCCCCATCCGAGGACGGCCCCGCAACGAGCAACTCGATGGTCTTCCCGGGCTGTGAGAAGCTCTGCGGGGTGGAGCCACCTCCGCCCCCGGAGCTGTCGCCGAGGATCACCGTGATCTGATCGGCCGCCCGAAGCGGCGCGTTCGTGACGGTCAGGTCGATGGCCGGCCCGCGGAATCGCTCGGGCGGCGGCACCGAGACGGTGAGCGTCGCGTCGCCACCGCACTGCGCGGTCACGTACTCAGCCGCCCGCGCATCCGATGCCTGCGGCCGCGTCCAGTCGCTGGGGTTGCCGCGGGAGCCGCCGAGCACCACGCGCACGACACTGCCCTCGGGCACCTCCAGCCCCGAGATCGCGATCCGCCACGCGCCGGGCACCGCGGCCATCGCCTCCGGCGGATCGACGGTCATCGTAAGCTCAGGGTGGAGCGTGCTGTCGTCGGACATAAGCGCTCAACTGCCTCCCGGCCGGCGTGAAGTCTGCGCGAGGTACTTCGACGGGAGCGTGGCCGAGGCCTTTGCGCGGGGGAGGTGGTGAGGCTCGGAAGCGACGTCCGTCCCCGTGGAATGCGGACCCCGTGCGCCCCCCCCGCTGCCTCTCGCTCACAGCTCCATCGCGGGCTGGCGGTCTTCGGTGGTGGCGTTGCCGCGGAGCCGCTCGGAGAGGCGTGTGTATCTGCGCTGCTCCTCGGTGTTGAGCGCCGCGCGCATCACGCCCGCGGAGTTGCCGACGATGACCGCAAGCCTCTCCGCGCGGGTCAGCGCCGTGTAAAGCAGGTTGCGCCGCAGCATGATGTAGTGCGTGGAGTGCATGACGATGATCGCGCAGGGGTACTCGCTCCCCTGCGACTTGTGGATCGTCATCGCGTAGGCAAGCTGGAGCTGGTTGAAGTCCTGCTGGTCGTAGCTGACGTCGTGCTCGTCGAAGGCGACCGTGGCGAACTTCTCCTTCAGGTTGATCTGCGCTATGCGGCCGATCTCGCCGTTGAAGACGTCTTTGTCGTAGTTGTTGACCACCTGCAGCACGCGATCGCCCTCGCGAAGCACCGAGTCCCCGTGCCGCACCTGCGCCTTGCGCGGGCTCTCGGGGTTGACGGCCTCCTGCAGGCGGCGGTTCAGCTCACCCACGCCCAGCGGGCCACGATGCATCGGCGTGATGACCTGCACGTCCTCGGGCCGGAAGCCGCGCCGGGGCAGCTCGCGGGTGACGGCGCGGACGATGTAATCCGCGCCCCTGTCGGGCTCCCTCGCGTGGATGAAGAGGCAGTCCTCACCGTGGGAGTCGCGCCACGTGACGAGCACCGGCTTCTCATCGCGGATCAGCCGGTGCGCGTTCTCCACGATCAGCGACTGAGCGGCCTGCCGGAAGATCTCGGTGAGCTGGAAGACGGGCACGGCGTCGGAGGAGACGAGGTCGCGGAAGAAGTTGCCGGGGCCGACGCTGGGAAGCTGGTTGGCGTCTCCGATGAAGATGATCTGCGCGTCATCGGGCAGCGCGCGCAGCAGATCACGCGCCAGCGGCAGGTCGATCATCGACGATTCGTCGATCACGAGCGTGTCCGCCTCGATCGGATCGTCCTCGTTCTTCGTGAAGCGGGCCTTGAAGGGATCGTAGGCCAGCAGCCGGTGGATGGTCGAGGCCTCCGCGCCGGCAAGCTCGGACATGCGCCTCGCGGCTCTGCCGGTGGGCGCGGCGAGCTTCACATCTCGTCCAAGCGCCTGGCAGGCCTTCACTACGACGCGGACGGTGGTCGTCTTCCCGGTGCCGGGGCCGCCGGTGATGACTGTGATGCGCTCCGCGAGCGCCCCCGCGACGGCCGCGGCCTGCTGGGCTGAGAGGATGACCCCGGCCATCTCGCCGCGGCGCGTCAGCCACCGCTGCGTCTGATCGGGGGAGGGGGCGCCCGAAACGGTCTCGGCAGCGAGGGACAGGACGCGGCGAGCCACCTCCCGCTCGGCCTTCAGCAACTCCGGCAGATACACCGCGCGGCCCCACGAGGCTTCCTCGATCGCGACCTCGGCCGCGTCCTCGAGCTGCCTCAGCGCGGGCGGCAGCAACTCTTCCTCGACGTGCAGCAGATTCGCGCCCGCTCTCAAGAGCGCATCGGCGGGAAGGAAGAGGTGTCCGTCATCAGTCGCCTCGTGCAGGCAGTAGACGAGACCGGCCTGCAACCGCGAGGGATCGCGCTCGTCGATCCCCACCGAGCGGGCGATGCGGTCGGCGGTCGCGAAGCCCACCCCCCGGATGCGCCGGGCGAGGATATAAGGATCGTTCTCGAGCACCTCGATGGTGCGGTCCGCGAAGGTGGAGGCGATGCGCGCGCCGATCGCACCGCCCATCCCGTGCTCGTGGAGGAAGAGCATCACTTCCCGCATCCGCGACTGATGTTTCCACGCCCGGATGAGCGTCTCCGCGCGTTTCTTGCCGATGCCCTCCACCTCGCGAACCCGGTGAGGCTGCTCGTCGAGCACGCGGATGGTGTCGTCGCCGAAGTGATCGACGAGGCGCTTCGCGAAGACCTTGCCGATCCCCTCGACCTTCCCCGAGGAGAGGTAGCTGATGATCGCGGCGGCGGACGACGGGCGCACGAGCTGGTAGGTGTCAAACTGAAATTGACGGCCGTACTTTGTGTCCTCAACCCAGCGGCCGAAGACCTTCAGCGTCTCCCCGGCCTCCGGCTCGGAGACGTTCCCCACGCAGGTGACTTTGCGGCTGCCGCAGCGTACGTGCATGACCGCGAAGCCGCTTTCGGGCGCATGGAAGACCACGCGCTCGATGCAGCCTTCGAGGGACTCTCCGTCTGCGTCTTCCGTCGGCCTGTCCTCCATGAAGAAACACATTTCCTCGCGGCGCAACGTTTTCCTGCCCGCCGGTCCTGCCGCGGGAGGACCGAGCAGGAATCGCCAGCGAGCCCCCGAAGTACGATCGAGAGTTCACACATCGGGGATGGACGGGAGGTCATGAAGGCAGAATGTGTATCAGGCGAAGTGCGAGAGGAGCACTCAATATGATGGTCTGCGCATTCCTGGCCGCGGTGACGACAGGCGCGGTGTGGGCGCACTGTGACCGCATCAACGGTCCGGTTGCGAAAGACGCGATCAGCGCGCTTGAGCAGAGGGACTTCGGCGTGGTGCAGATCTGGGTAGGTGAGGATCAGGAGCTGGAGCTGCGGGCCAGGTTCGACGAGGCGCTGACTGTTGGGCAGCAGAGCGAGGCCGCCCGCGAGATGGCCGAAAGGTACTTCATCGAGACTGCGATCCGCCTGCACCGGGAGGCCGAGGGGATGCATTTCACCGGTGTCAAGCCTGCGGCTGAGCCCAGCCCTGACATCGCCGCGGCGGAGAGGGCGCTGGAGATGGCTGATGTCACCATCGTCACGGACTACCTCAAGGCCCGGATAGATGAGGAAGTCGGCGCATGGTTCGCCGGGGCGCGAGAGGCTCAGGGCCACCGGCACACCAGCGTTGAGGCGGGGCGGAAATGGATCGATGCCTACGTGAAGTACGTGGTGTTCATTCACACGCTCAGCGAGGTCATCGAGGCTGGCCCGCCTCACGGAGCGCACGACCACTGATTGACGCGCCATCGCACAACTGGGTCGCAGAGGCCCTCGCCGGGCGCATCGCATCGGCGGCTGTGTCGAGCTTGACAGCCCTCAGGACCGCGCGTACACTTGAGACCATCCGCCGGGCCATCCGGCGCGCGATCTCACTTCGTCTTCACTGCTGCCGGGCAGTTGCCGCTCGCCCGCAGCTTGCGCGGGAGGAACTGATGGGCCGTCGCCTTTGTGTCTCCGCGCCGGGCAGAATCTGCCTCTTCGGCGAGCACCAGGACTTCCTGGGCCTCTCCGTCATTGCCTGCGCGATCAACCTCGACATACGCATCACAGGGACGCCGCGCGAGGATACCGTCTTCGCGATCGAGATGCCCGACCTCGACCAGCGCGACGAGTTCGACGCCGCGCGGCCGGTCCCCTATCACGGCCGGCGGGATTACATCCGCTCCGCCACCAACGTCGTCAGCCGCCACGGGGTGGATTTCACCCGCGGCTACGACTGCACGATCCACGGCACGATCCCGATCAATGCCGGCGCTTCGAGTTCATCGGCCCTTACCGTCGCGTGGGTCAGCTTCTCCTGGGCGACGCAGACCGGATCGCTCCCCGGATCGCCGGAGGAGACCGCGCGGCTCGCGCACCTCGCGGAGGTCGTTGAGTTCGGCGAGCCCGGCGGGATGATGGATCATTACACCTCGGCGGTGGGCGGGCTGCTTTTCATCGACTGCCGGGAGCCCATCACCGTCGAGCGACTGCCCGCGCAACTCGATGGCTTCGTGCTCGGCGACTCCCTGCAGCCCAAGGACACCACCGGCGTCCTTGGCAAGAGCCGAAGTGCCGTCGAGGCGGGCCTGGCGGTCCTGCGTGATGGCATCCCGGAGTTTGACTTCCGCACAACCAGCCTCGCTGAGGTGGAGCCGCTGCTCGGTCAGATGCCCGAGGAATCCCGGCGGCGGATCGTCGCGAACTTCCACAACCGCGAGATCTGCCGCGAGGCGCACGAGCTGCTCCGCGCCGAGTCGCCCGATCAGGCTCGGATCGGCGAGCTGCTCCACGCTCATCACCGCCAGTTGCGCGACGGGATCGGGGTCTCCACCCCGAAGATCGACCGGATGGTTGAGGCGGCGATGGAGGCCGGCGCGCTGGGAGGGAAGGTCAACGGGTCGGGCGGCGGCGGAACGATGTTTGCGTATGCCCCCGGCCGGCAGAACGAAGTCAAGGAGGCGCTCGACGCGGCAGGCGGGCGGGGAATGATCGTCCGCCCGCGTCAGGGCGCCACGCTGATTGAAGAGAGTGCGAGCGAGGAGGTCTCACCGTGAGGGCGCTGTCGAGTGAGATCAGCAGTGTTAGCAAGCCGCTGAAGATCACCATCGCCGGTGTGCGCGGGGTGGTTGGGGAGACGCTCACGCCCGACCTGCTGGTGAACTTCAGCCAGGCCTTCGGCACCTACGCCGGGCCCGGCAGAGTGCTGGTGAGCCGGGACACGCGGGCTTCGGGCCGGATGGTGGAGCACTGCGTGTGCGCGGGGCTGACCGCCACGGGCTGCGAGGTCGTGAGGCTGGGGGTCTGCACCACGGCGGCGCTGCAGCTTGCGGTGCGGCAGTCGGACGCAGTCGGCGGCATCGCGATCACCGCCGGGCACAACAACGCGCGTTGGAATGCGCTCAAGTTCTGCCGCGAGGATGGCATCTACCTCAACCCCCGGCAGGCTGAGGAGTTGCTCAACGTCTATCATCAGAAGGAGTTCACAAAGGCCGCCTGGGACGAACTCCCGCCCGTGGGCCACGACGACCTCGCCGGCGAGCGCCATCTCCAGGCGATCCGCGAGCAGGTGGATGTTGAGGCCATCCGGGCGGCGGGCCTGAAGATAGCCGTGGATTGCACCAACGGGGCGTGCTCGAGGTTCACGCCGCGCTTCCTTGAGGGGCTCGGGTGCGAGGTCGTCGCGATCAACGACGACCCCGACCTCCCCTTCCCGCATGAACCGCGGCCGACACCCCCCAACCTCAGTCAGCTCCGCGCCCTTGTCGCCGCCGCGAAGGCGGACGCGGGCTTCGCGCATGACGCCGACGGCGACAGGCTGGGCATCGTGACCGAGGCCGGTGAGGCCCCCGGCGAGGAGTACACCCTCTGCCTCGCCGCCGAGCACGTGCTCGCGCGGGGCGACCGGGGGCCGGTCGTCACGAACCTCTCCACCACGATGGCCGTCGATGACATCGCGCGCAGACATGACCGTGAGGTCGTGCGCACCGGCGTCGGGCAGGTGTTCATCGCGGAGACCGCGCTCAACTACGAGGCGGCGATCGCCGGCGAGGGCTCGGGCGGAGTCGTCTTCCCGCGCATCAACTACGCCCACGACAGCATCGCCACGCTCGCGCACATCCTCAACCTGATGGCCGAGCGCGCCGAGCCGGCCTCCGAACTCATCGCGCAGGTCCCGAAGTACACCATCGTCAAACGTGAGATCGTCTGCCCGCCCCAGCGCGCGTACACCGTGCTGGAGGAACTTCGGCGGGGGTTCGAGGCGCCGTGGGCCGGGGAGATCAACCTCGACGACGGCGTGAAGCTCACGGGCGATGATCGCTGGGTGCACATCCGCGTCTCAATGACCGAGCCGCGTATCCGCGTGATCGCCGAGGCGGTTGCTGAGGGCCTCGCGATCGACCTCGCGGACGCCTATGTGCGGATGGTTGAGCGGATGATGTGAGTATCGACGATCAGTGAGGTGAGAGACATGTTCAGGCAGGGTGCCCGGGCGTCGGCGTTGCTGGCGATGGTCGCGCTCCTTCTGACCCCCGCCGCGTGTGAGGAGCCGGCCGCCCGCGAAGGCCTACCGCTGCGCGAGGCCCTCGCCGCCGCAGTCCCCGGCGCGACCGTCTACGTGGCCCCGGGCGTGTATGAGGGCGGCCTTTACCTCGCCGGGCTGCAGGGTACCGAGGACGCGCCGATCGTCATCGCTGGCGCGGATCCGGATGACCCGCCGATCATCGAGGGCGGCGCCAACTGCCTGCACCTCGTCAACGCCACGCACGTCGAACTCCGCGACCTCGTACTGCGCGGCGCGACCGCCAACGGGCTCAACATCGACGACGGCGGCGACTACGACACGCCCGCGCATCATATCACACTGCGGCGGCTGCACGTCGAGCAGGTCGGGCCGGAGGGCAACCGCGACGGAATCAAGCTCTCCGGCGTTGACGACTTCGCCGTCATCGACTGCACCATCGAGCGATGGGGCAGCGGAGGGTCGGCGATCGACATGGTCGGATGCCACCGGGGCCTCATCGAGGGCTGCACCTTCCGGCACGAACCCGGTGTCGCCACCGGCACCGGCGTGCAGGCGAAGGGCGGCACAAGCGAGGTCGTCATCCGTGGCAACCGCTTCGAACATGCCGGCTCACGCGGGGTGAACATCGGCGGCAGCACAGGCCTGCAGTTCTTCCGCCCCGAGCCGCAGGGCTACGAGGCGAAGGAGATCACCGTCGAGGGGAACGTGTTCGTCGGGTCGCAGGCGCCGGTCGCCTTCGTCGGCTGCGACGGCTCGACGGTGCGTTTCAACACCATCTACCTCCCCGGCAGGTGGGCGCTGCGCATCCTGCAGGAGACGCGGGAGCCCGGCTTCGTGCCCGCTCGCGAAGGGGTCTTCGAGGACAACATCGTGGTGTTCCGCTCGGACGCGTGGTCGGAGGGCGGCGTGAACATCGGCCCGGCGACCGCGCCGGAGACGTTCACCTTCGCGCGCAACGCGTGGTACTGCGTTGACAACCCGCGACTCGCTCCGCAACTCCCGACCGGGGAGCAGGACGGCCTCGTCGGCGAGGACCCGCTGCTCGTCGATCCGGAGGCGGGCGACTTCAGCCTCCAGCCGGGCAGCCCGGCCGAGGGCCGCGGGCACACCGCACTGCCGGACACTGACTGACATGACGGCCACTGCGAGAGGATCATGATGAGCACACTGACTTCGCCGGCTCGAGCCGGAGTTCAGACACTCAAGATCGGCGTCTCCGGCGTCCGAGGGATCGTCGGACAGTCACTCACACCGCAACTCGTCGTGGGCTTCGCCGAGGCGTTCGGCACCTACCTCGACGGTGGCGTCGTCGTGATCGGTCGCGATCCGAGGCCGTCCGGTGAGATGGTCCTCAACGCGCTGATCGGCGGACTGCTCTCCACCGGCTGCTCGGTGATCGACGTCGGCGTATGCCCGACGCCGACCATGCAGCACGCGGTCGTGGACCTCGGCGCCGACGGCGGCGTCGCCATCACCGCCAGCCACCATCCGTCCGAGTGGAACGCGCTCAAGTTCTGCCGCGAGGACGGCGTCTTCCTCAATCAGTACCAGGCGGAGGAGCTGCTCAACGTCTACCACCAGGGCGCCTTCACCCAGCGGCCGCACGATGCGCTCGGTCGCGTCGGCGGCGATGAGGGGGCGATCAACCGCCACCTCTCAAAGGTGCTCGCCGCCGCCGACCGGGACGCGATCGCCGCGATGGAGCCGAAGGTCGTGATCGACAGCGTCAACGGCGCCGGGGCCGACTGCGCCGAGGGCCTGCTGCAGAAGATGGGCTGCGAGGTCATCGCGATCAACGACGTCCCCAACGGCCGCTTCCCGCGCAACCCCGAGCCCATCGCGGCGAACCTCGGGCAACTCTGCGAGGCCGTCCGCGAGCATGGCGCGGACATCGGCTTCGGCCAGGACGCCGACGGCGACCGCCTCTCCGTGGTCTCAGAGCAGGGCGAGGCGATCGGGGAGGAGTTCACGCTGGCCTTCGCGGCGGACGTGATGGCCGAGCGTGACACCGAGGGGCCGCTGGTCACGAACCTCTCCACCAGCCGGATGACCGACGAGGTCGGCGAACGCCGCGGACGCGAGGTCATCCGCGCCAGGGTCGGGGAGGTGAACGTTGTCGAGGCGATGATCGCCACCGGCGCGGTCGGCGGCGGCGAGGGCAACGGCGGCGTGATCGATCCGCAGCTTCACTACTGCCGGGACAACCTCGCGGCGATGGCGCTGATCCTCGGGGGGATGGCGCGCCGAGGGCACACCGTCAGCGAGTGGAAGAGCACCTTCGCGCCGTCCGCGATCGTCAAAGAGAAACTCCCCTGTCCCGCCGGAAGGACCCAGCGAGCGATCCTCGCGCTGCGGCGGCGTTACGAGGGCGCGCAGATGGACCTGACCGAGGGCGTGAAGGTCTTCTTCGAGGGCGGCGCGTGGATGCACGTGCGCCCGAGCAACACCGAGCCGATCATGCGCGTGATCGCCGAGGCCGACGATCACGAGACCGCGCGAGCGCTCTGCGATGAGGCGCTCCAGATCGCCGAGGACGCCATGTGCTGAAGACCCTGAGCCGCCGGGCTGAGAGACTCAAGCGGGCCGCCATCGCTCGACGATGGCGGCCCGCGGCGACTCCAGGAGCCGCGATCTCAGATGATCTCGATGCGGACCTGATCGCACTCGGACATCGTCATGTGCACCGGGCAGGTCTCCGCGACTTTGGCGAATGCCGCCCTGCGCCTTTCGTCCCAGTCGCCCTCAACGAAGACCTTCAGATCGAGGTATGAACACATCGGCTTGCCGGGCTCCCAGTCGGTCTGAGCGTCAACTTTGATCTCACCGGCGTCAAGGCCGTGCTCGGTGCAGAATTTGCGCAACATCGCCGCGATGCACATGGACAGCCCGCTGATGAAAAGCTCGACCGGGTTCATCGTCTTATCCTCGGCGGGCTTCTCAGGCCCGAAGACGATGCTCAGCTCCATCCCGCTGCTGGAGCTGGCGTGGTAGTCCATCCCCGTGTTCGTGACATTGATCTCCATGTGTTGTTTCCTCCAGCCGCTCGCCTTTTCGGATGTTTGTGCGCTCCGTCACGAAGTGATTCGACACCTCCTCGGACCCCACCTGCACCACGGCGTTGCCCCGTCCCGCGCGGGGCTTCCCACGTTCGGCAGACCCGCCGTGTCGCGGGCGGCGCTTCTTTGCACTCCGCCCCCGCCCGTGATATACTGCGCCCGGAGCGGCCTGTGATGCGGATACTGGGAATTGACACCGGACTCGCGGACACCGGCTACGGCATCATCGATGCCGAAGACCGGACGTGCCGGGTCGTCGAGGCGGGTGTCATCAGCACCGCCTCGGAGGACGACCTCGCCTTGCGGCTGCACCGGATCCACGAGGCGCTGTGCGCGATCATCGACGAGTTCGAGGTCGATCGCGTCGTCGTGGAGGACCTCTACGCCGAGTATCCCCACCCCCGCACCGCGATCATGATGGGGCACGCGCGGGGCGTGGTGATCCTCGCCGCCGCACAGCGGGCCGTGGTGGTCGAAAGCTACCCCGCGTCACTGGTGAAGAAGTCGCTCACGGGCAACGGACGAGCATCCAAAGACCAGGTGCGTCAGATGGTGGTGCGAACCCTGAAGCTGGCCGAGCCCCCGACCCCGGATCACGTATCAGATGCCCTGGCGCTGGCGATCTGCCACGCCGCGCCGACCCGCACACGATCGGTCGCTGCGACCGGGCGCGGTCGCAGGATGCCGCCGGCCGTGGCTGAGGCGATCGCGAAGGCGCGGGGTGAGCGGCAGTGATTCGCTTCGTCCATGGCGAACTGGTCTCAGTTGACGACGACAGCGTGGTCATCGACGTCGGCGGCATCGGCTACGAGGTGAACGTCTCCCCGTCCTTCGCACTGGACCTGCGCGAGCGCGGGGTCGGCGCGAAGGTCAGGGTCTTCACCTACCACTGCGAGCGTGGCGGAGCCGCGGGCAGCGGCACACCGATGCTGGTCGGCTTCGCCAGCGAACTGGACCGCGAGTTCTTCGAGGAGCTGCTGAGTGTCCATCAGCTCGGGCCGGTCAGCGCCTGCAAGGCGATGGCGGTGCCGGTCGCCTCGATCGCGAAGGCCATCTCCCTCGGCGACGAGACGGCATTGAAGAAGCTTCCCGGCGTCGGGAAGCAGCGCGCGCGGGACATGATCAGCAAGCTGCAGGAGAAGATGGCGCCCTACCTCGCGGGCGAGGAGGCCGCCGCCGAGCGCCCGGCGGGCGACGACCTCACCGCCGCGGCCCTCGCGATCCTCACGCAGCTTGGCCTCTCCCAGTCCGAAGCGCTGCAACGCATAAGCGCCGTCCGGGAGGCGCAGCCGGAGATCGACGAGGCCGACGAACTGGTCCGGGCGGTCTTCCGGCGCAAGTGACGGAGAGTCGCGGGCGCGAGGCGATGCGGGAACGACGATGGGCGGCCGCGGCGTTGTTCCCATCGGACGGCTGATGATCCCACGGAGGTAGTGAAGCTTGGCTGATGACGGCGCGCGCCGGCGGCTCGTCGGCGCGGAGGCAGAAGGCGACGAGACCGCGTCGATGGTTGCGCTGCGCCCCGAGACGCTCGCGGAGTACGACGTCGGGCAGCGGCGGCTGATCGACGGCCTGCGCGTGGCGATCGACGCCGCCCGCCAGCGCAGAGACGTGCTCGACCACGTGCTGCTCGACGGCCCCCCCGGCCTCGGAAAGACCACGCTCGCGCATATCATCGCCAACGAGATGGGCGGCGAGTTCCAGTTGCACTCGGGGCCGGCGCTGGAGCGCGCCTCCGACCTCGTCGGCCTGCTCACCAACCTCGGCCGCGGGGATATCATGTTCATCGACGAGATCCACCGCCTCCCGCGCGTCGTCGAGGAATACCTTTACTCCGCGATGGAGGACTTTCGCATCGACTTCGTCGTGGACAGCGGCCCCTACGCGAAGACCATCCCGCTGGAGCTTGAGCAGTTCACACTCGTCGGGGCGACCACTCGCGCGGGGTTGCTCACACCGCCGCTGCGCAACCGCTTCGGCATCTTCCACCACCTCGACTTCTACACGCCCGAGCAGCTTGAGCTGATCGTCGAGCGCTCCGCGCGCATCCTTGAGGTCGAGCTTGAGCCGGAGGGTGGCGTGCAGATCGCCTGCCGCTCTCGGGGGACGCCACGCGTCGCCAACCGCCTGCTGCGCCGCGTGCGCGACTACGCGCAGATCATGGGCGACGGGCGGATCGACGAGGAGATCGCGGCGGAGGCCATGGAGGCGCTGGGAGTCGATGAAGTGGGCCTCGATGACCTCGACCGCAGGTACCTTCGGACGCTCATCGACTACTACCACGGCGGCCCGGCGGGCGTCACGGCCCTCGCGGCCACCCTCAATGACGAGACCGACACGCTCGAGGATGTCGTTGAGCCCTACCTGCTGAAGATCGGCTTCGTGATCCGAACACCGCGGGGTCGGATGGCCACCCGGCGCGCGTACGAGCACCTCGGGATCGCCGGCGCGCCACCTGACCCACCCGGCGCACCGGCCGACGGCGGCCCGCAGGGGAATCTGCCGCTTCAATGACGTCGCCGCATTCAGTCTTCGCGTCTCGAAACATCTTCCTTCCACGGAGGACCATCGTGACATTCACCATCCTTGGAACCGCCGCAGCCGAGGGCTGGCCCGCGCTCTGGTGTCCCTGTGAACCCTGTGCCGAGGCCAGGCGCCTCGGCGGCAGAAACATCCGGCGCCGCGCCGCCTATCAGCTCGGCGACCGCATCCACGTGGACTTCGGCCCCGACTCCTTCGCGCAGATGCTGAAGTTCGGCCTTGCCTACCACCGCCTCGAACACCTGCTGATCACCCACTCGCACAACGACCACATCTTCCCGCAGGAGCTGGGCTACCGCCGCGGGACCTTCAGCCACGCGCCCGCCGACGAGCTGCTGACCATCCACGGCAACGCCCATGTGCGGCGGCGGCTCGACGAGATCGGCCACACGCTCGAGGAGTGCCGCCTGCGATTCGAGCCGATCGTGGCCTTCGAGCCGATCGATCTCGGCGAGGGCGTGACCGCCACGCCGCTCGCCGCCGATCATGCCGGCGACGATGAGGACGCCGTCATCTACCTCTTCGAGCGCGACGGCCGCGCGCTGCTGCAGGGCAACGACTCCGGCTGGTTCCCAGAGCCCACGTGGGAGTTCCTCGCCACGAAGCGGCTCGACAGCGCCATCATCGAGTGCACCTACGGGCCGCGCCAGGGCGGGCGTCACCACCTCGGCGCAGGCGAGGTCATCGAGGTGCGGCAGGAGCTGCTCAAGCTCGGCGCTCTCACCGCGGACAGCCGCGTGGTCGCCACCCACTTCTCGCACAACGGCGCCGCGCTGCATCAGCAGCTCGAGGAGCTCTTCGCCCCGCATCAGATCGAGGTCGCGTTCGACGGGATGCAGCTTGACCTGTGAGCCACCGCGCCGGCGCGCGTATCCCGCCGCCGGCGCCGCAATCCACGGAGGTGCCCCATGAGGTCACTCATCACGATCATCCTCGCCTGCATGACGGTCTGCGGCGCGTCCGCGCAAGGTGGCGCGCTGCTGCACTCCTGCGAAAGCCTCGACGGCGTGTCGCTCGGCATGGGGCGGCAGCTCGATGAATCGAAGCTCTTCGTCAGCCACGCGGCCGAGCATGTGACCGAGGGGGCGGGGGCTGTCGGGGCCGTGAGCTTCTCCCCGGAGGACGCCACCGGGAACACCTACATCAGCCTCCATCTCCCCATCGAGCCCACCGACTTCACCGAGCGGGCGCTGCTCTTCGACGCGACGAGTTCGACGCCGGAGCGGTCGAGGGCACTCTACGTGCGGGGCTATGACTCGCGGGGCAGCATGGTGCTGAGCTGGATGACGTGGGCGGGCGCGCTCGACGCGGAGGCCCGGAGCTTCCGCCTGACGCCCGGCGACGATGCCGACGGGCTGAGCTGGGAGCCGGGGCGAATCGAGGCTGAAGATCGCTCCGAGGTGATCCGGCTGGAGTTCATCACCGGCACCGGAGAGCGGGGCGTCCACTTCAACCTCGTGGTGGACAACGTCCGCGCCGTGACGGCGCAATAGCCCGCCTGCCGCAGAGCATATCCGCAATGTACTTGCCGATTCTCTTGACAACATGGCGGGGGGGGGGGGGTATAGTTCATACTTTCGGATTTTCTCAGTGGCAAAGC
>JBMNNW010000070.1:0-28271 GCA_050942735.1 Armatimonadota bacterium | reverse complement strand
CGGAAGGAACGGTCGCCACCGTCCGTCCTCCAGCGCGAGCACGATCCCCGACTCAAACCGCGGCTGGTTCTCCGCCTCGGAGATCATCTTCCCCATCTGCAGAAGCGCCGCGTGGTCGCTCGATCCCGCGACGATCAGGTACTCGCGATTCGGCAGCGCCACCACCGGCCGCCCCTGCACGTGCAGCTTCCCGATCATCTCCGGGCTCACCACGCGCGAGGCCGCGTAGGTGTCATCCCACGCGCCCACGTAGATATGCCCCGGCGTGCCCTCGAACGCGCCGCCGATCGCGCGGATGTTCTCGCGCGCCGCCTGAAACGCCTCATCGACGCTCACCCCCCACTCGTCACACTGGCTCTCGGGCAGGTAGAGGATGCGGTTGGGCATGTCGTAGGCCAGCATCTGCACGAAGTGCTCGCCGATCACGCGGTGCGGCACAGCGAGGCAGGGGTCGTCGTCGATCTCCGCCTGCATCCGCATGTACTCGACGTACATCCGCCCGCGCACGACCGGCCGCAGCATCGGCGCGGCCTCCTCGAAGCTGTCGGGCGTCACCTCCTCGGGGGAGACGAACACCCCGAAGGCGTAGTGCTCGACGACCTGATGGCGCACATCCGACGGCGCGTCGCGGTACTCAGCGTAGGCGTTGGCGAGGTAGACCCTGCGGTCGTCGCCGACCCTGAGCGCGAAACCCTCCTCCTCATACGCGATCGGCTCCTCAAGCCCGGCCTGCCGCATCGCGTCGATCATCATCTCCGCGAACTTCTCAGGCGTCACCCGCCCCAGCAGCCAGTCCAGCAGCCCCATCGAACATCCTCCTCAGCACGGTCACATGGTTCGGCCCGCCTCGTGAGAGGGTAGTTCGCCGTCGGCGCCGAAACCTCTTCCCCGCTGGCGAACTCGAAACGCGCGGGAGCTGTCGGCCATGGCACGACGCGTCTTCTTCTACGATGACGAGGAACTCGACGCATCGCACGGTCTTCACCTCTGCCCCGGGCCGGTCATGAAGCTGGGGCTGATCGACTGGCCACGGCCGGACTGGGAGATGCAGAGCGCCTCGGTCTTCGCGGGCAGCGTGGTCCCGATGCCCGGCGGCGGCTGGCGGCTCTACTACTCGGGCCAGTGCCCCACCGGCGAGCGTCGCTTCGGTCTCGCGATGGCCGAAAGTGCCGATGGCTGGGAGTGGCACAAGCCGGGGCTCGGGCAGCTTGAGATCGACGGGATGAACACCAACCGCATCGTGTTCGACAACGAGCCGCCGGAGGGCAGCTTCACCCAGCCGCAGGTGGTGCTGATGCCCGATGGCACGTGGCTGATGTGGTCGTGGTGGCACGCGCGGGAGGTCGGATACTTCCGCTACCTCCGCGCCGAGAGCGCCGACGGCATCCACTGGACGCTGAGCGACCTCGACGCCCCCGCGGTCATGCACCCGGCCGACTGCGAACTGGGGCAGAACGCGCGTGTCGCGGGCCTGACCGACGCGAGCGCCGAGGACGAGTTCGCCCACAGGCGCACGATGGACTGGATGGCGGCGAAGCGACTGCGCTCAAATGACGCGACGTACGTCTACTACGACGGGGATGCCGGGCAGTTCGAGATGTACTCCGTCTGGCTGCTGCCCTGCGACCCGGACACTCACCGCTACACGCCGCATGACAACGCGCCGGGCGTCCTGCGGACGATCCATCGCCGCACCAGCGCCGACGGGATGAGCTGGTCCGACCCGGAGATGTTGATCCTCGCAGACGAGCATGACCCGATGCACCAGGAGTTCTACTACCTCGCGGTCGAGCCGCTGGGCGAGTGGAACATCGGGATGCTCGGCAACTACCGCTGCTGGGAGCAGACGATGGACCTTGAGCTGTGCTTCTCCCGCGACCGGCGGCACTGGACGCGGCCTCTGCGGGGCGGCTGGGTCCCACGCGGAGGCGTCGAGGAGATCGACTACTGGTCCGCCTACGCGACGAACCGCCTGATGGACATCGGCGACCGCTGGCGGCTGCTCTACCGTGGCGGCAACACGTTGCACAACCACCAGCTTCCCGAGGACGTGCCCGAGGAGCGTCGGGAGACCTTCGTGGCGGACATACCGAAGGGGCGCTTCGCGGGCCTGAGCAGCACCGACCGGGCCCTCGGCGCGCTGACGCTGCGGCGCTTCAATCACACGGCCGAACGCATCACCGTGGACGCGAATGTGCGCGGGCGGCTGCAGGCGGAGCTTCGCGACCCCTACGGGCGGCCGTTGGAGGGCTTTGAGCTGAACTCCTGCGCGCCCGTCAGCGGCGACTCGAGCGAGCACGTGCTCACCTGGGGCGACGGCCGGACCAGCGCCGAATATCGCTACGACGTGGTCGGCCTGCGCATCGAAGTCGAGGACGGGGTGATCTACTCGGTCGAGACCTGAGCAGGCCCTGCGCGCGCCGTCCGGGCACCCTCGCCTGGAGCCAACTGATGCCCGTCGCGGTCGGCTCTTCGCGCGGGAGGTTCGTGAGGCGCGTGGCGCGAATGGTAGTTCCGTCCACGACGCACGCAGACGCTGACGGAGGTTCCTGCAATGATACGACCTCGCTCTTTCCGACGGATTGCCGCACCCGCGCTGCTGGTCGCCGCACTTCTACTGCTGCTGCAGATCGCGGCGTGGGGAGCAACCGCGACCGGCACGGTGACGCTTGCCGACACCGACCCGGCGCAGGCGCTCGCGGGCGTGATGGTCTCCGACGGTGTCACGAACACCGTGCGGACCGACGCCGACGGCGTCTACACGCTGCCTCTGGCCGAAAGCGCGCGCTTCGTGATGGTCATCAACCCGCCCGGCTGCGAGCCCACCCGCGACTTCTACCGGGCGCTGCCCGAGGAGCTGCCCGAACAGGTGGCCGCGGATTTCGTCCTCCAGCCCGCTCAGAGGCCCGTTGACGCCCCGTTCACGTTCGTCCACATCACCGACAGCCACGGCTCCTCGCGCCTCCCGACCGCCGAGCGGATCATCAACCCGATCAACGCACTGATCGACCGGCCGGTCTTCGTCATGGAGACCGGCGACATCTCCTCCGATGACCGGGGCTCCGACCCCGTGGAGTCCTACGCGACGCTGCTGGAGATGCCCTACTTCCCCGTCACCGGCAACCACGACGTCACGCGCTCGCGCGGGATGCCCTTCGCGGGATGGGAGTTCGAGACGCAGTTCGGCCCCTGGTACTATGCCTGGTACTACGGCCGCTACCTCTTCGTGGGCCTGCCGTGGAGCAACAGCGAGGGAAGCCTCTATGAGGCCGCACAGTGGCTGGAGAGCCTGCTCGCCATGAACGCCGACGGCGAGGGCGCCCACGTGATCGTGGGCTTCCACCACTGGGACGGGCTCGGGCGCGCCGATTCAGAGCAGTTGCAGCGGTTCGTTGATCTCTTCCGCGACTTCGAGGTGCGCGCGGTCTTCATGGGCCACTGGCACATGGCGCGGGTCTACCAGGCGTGGGGCATCCCCGCGTACATGTCGTGGAACGTGGCGATGGGCAACCGCGACCTTGCTGCCGGCGGCTTCCGGCTCATCACAGCCGAGGCGGACGGCTCGCTGCGCTCAACCTTCCGCACCGCCGGGCGCAACCAGGACGTGACGATCGCGTCCCCGGCCGACGGCGCGACCCTGGCGCGAAGCCCACAGCCGGTCGTGGTGAACGCGTTTGACACCGCATACGCCGTGCAGAGCGTGACAGCCTCCCTCAGCGACGCCGCCGGCGGGGCGGCGCTCGCGGAGGTCGAGCTGCGCGCTTCGGGCGGCACGAGCTGGGTCGGCGAGCTGTCGCCTGCCGCCGACTGGCCCGCGGAACTGCGGCTCGCCGTCAGCGTGGTGGACGAGCGGGGGGAGGCGTGGCCGGAGGCTGCGGTGAGCTTCGGCCTCGGAGCGCAGCCGCTGGCGGAGATCGTGCCCGGCGCCGACTGGCCGATGGTGCAGAACGATCCGCAGCGCTCGGGCGCGGCCGAGGGTGGGATGGAGCGCGAGTTGGCGAAGCCAATCTACCCGCCGCTGTCGCTGGCGTGGGCGCACGCCACCGGCGCGACCTTCGGCTTCAACTCGCCGATCGTCGTGGATGGCACGGTCTATGTCTCGCTTGAGAACAACGATGAGCCCTTCACGCCGACGCCGGCGGTGCAGGCGCTGAACGCGGCGAGCGGTGAGTTGCTCTGGACGCACGAGCTTGCGGGCCGCGTCGTGCGGGGCGGCCTCGCGGGCAACTCCGAGGCGATCTGTGCGATGGCGGACGACGGGATGGTGTTCGCGCTGGATCCGGCGACCGGCCGGGCGCTGTGGGAGCAGGCGAACCTGGTGCCCGACCCGGTCTGGAAGGAGCTGTACAACGGCTCGCCGGTGATCAGCGGCTCGACGCTGATCGCGGGCGCCGGGCCGGGCCTGGCGGCGTATGACGTCCGCGACGGCAGCATCATCTGGGAGACGAGCGTGGTGAGCGAGGGTGGACGGCGCTGGACGCAGGACCCGTCACCGGCGCTGGCGGGCGATGACCTGCTGCTTGCGTGGAACTCGCTCCATGCGCTCTCGGCGGCTGACGGCGAGCAGCGCTGGGAGTACGAGCACTCGCACATGCTCACCTTCACCCCGACAATCGCCGACGGGAAGGTCCTCACGATCCTCCTGCCGCCTGATGAGGATCGCTTCTCGCGCAACCGGCTGCTCGCGGCGATCGACGTCGCGACGGGGGAGCAGCTCTGGACGGCGCCGGTGACGAGCCGCCAGCGGGGGATTTACACCTCGCCGGTGGTTGCGGACGGCCGCGTCTATGCCTTCGACGACGAGCATCTCTATGCGCTCGATCTGCAGACGGGCGAGGTGCTCTGGCAGCTTGAGCTTGCTGCGGCGGATGTGGTGACCGGCTCGGCGGCGATCTCCGGCGATCACCTGTACTTCGTGCAGAGCGCGGGCCTGGTGACGGCGGTGAACGTGGAGACGCGCGAGGTGGTGTGGAGCCACGATCTGGGCGTGCGCGTGGACAGTTGCCCGGCAATCTCGGGCAACGCCCTGTATGTCGCGGCTCGCGACGGCACGCTGTATGCGTTCGTGGGAGCGCCGTAGCGAGTTCGCCCCCGGTTGCTGGGAGACAGCTTCGATCGCCTGCAGCCGGGAGCGGACCGGTTTGCCACGGGAGGTTAATCGGCTACATCGCCGACGACTGCAGCCACGCCACGATGTTCTCGATGAAGGACGCGCAGGCTTCGATGGTAACAGGGGCAATCGCGGGCTCCTGCCCGATGACATAACGGTCGGGTGACGGCTGCACGACGAGGACGCGTCCCTCACCGGCTCGCATGGTGACGATCGACGGCTGTCCTCTGTCATCGGTGGCGAGCACCGTCCACTCCTCACCCACCGTGGTCATCGTGTCGTACGAGATGACGCCCGTCAGCGTCTCGACGCGGCTGGGTGTCGTGAACAGCGGGTGCTCTGCCTCGACGATCTCTCCCAGGCGGCCCGAGGCGTCGCTGAGGGTGAGCGGCGCCGGGAGCCAGGCGTTCTGCCAGCTCGAGTCCTGGAGCTGGATGAGCGCCAGCGAGCCACCTGCGTGCACGAAGTCAAGCAGCACCGCGGCATGCTGTTGCAGGCCCAGGTAATTCTTCTCATGCGCCTCGCGCCCCACCAGCAGCGCCCCGTAGCGCTCAAGCGTCGCCGTGGTGAGGTCCTCCAGCGGCTCGAGATCGATGCCCAGCGCGGCCAGTGCTGCTCCAACCGTGTCGTCCTCGCCGCCGATGTAACCAACATTCTGGCCGGGGGTAAGCGCCTGGCGCTCTCGGACGGTGACCCTGATCTCGTCGCTCCACTCGCCAGTATGCCAGCGCACGCGAATCTCGTCACCGGTCCGGGCGGCGCCCGTGAGGATGAAGCTCGGCCCGGCGCCGACGCCGCGCTCGATCTGCCAGTCAAGCCGTGTCTGCTCGGCGGTCAGCCCCTCGGGCAGCGCCACGATCTCGGCGCTCGCCGCGAGCGGTGTCGGTGCGCCGTAGCGCACCGACAGTGACAGCGTCGCAGGCTGGCCGGGCCTCAAGTAGAGCTGCTCTGGGGCGCTGACCACCGGCTTCGACGGGCCTGATGGCGGGATCTCGTCAAAGCCCCAGCGATCCAGCGCGCTCACCGCGTAGGGCGTCATGCGGATCTGTGTCGCGTAGCCCTTGCCGCTCCCTGACGGGCTGCTCTCGTTGATCATCCTGCCAAATGACCGCAGGAACATCTCGCGATGCTCGGGCGTGCCGGAGAGTTCGGCCGCCCGTGCCAGCCCCCACGACTCCATTGAGGGGTGACTGCCGGAATCGTCGTACTGAGGACACTGCGCGTAACGGAAGCCGTTGCGCTCCTCATTCCACATGCGTGCGTAGAGCCAGTCGGCGCTGAGGGTCAGCGAGCGCTTCAGATCATCCCGCGGCTCTACCTGATCGAGCATCGTCATTCCGGCCATCGTCACCCCGGTCATGAAGCTCTTGCCGCCCATGTGCTTGATCTCATGCTCGCACTCGCCGATCGGGTGGACAAGCCCGCCCGATCCCGGATCCTGACGATCCACCACGTTCTGCATGTAGAAGCGGGCGGCGTTGAGATGGAACGGATGGGCGTTCGTGTGGTAGGTCCCCAGTGCCGCGATGGTCAGCCAGCCGTAGTTGCGATGCACCCAGCGCTCCTGGAACTCAGTGCGGGTCCTGTCGAGGAACTCCGAGAGCCGGGCGATGCTCTCGTAGTAACGCCGCTCACCGGTCATGCACCACGCCATGTAAGTGCCCTGTGTCCAGACGTGACCGGTATTCCAGATGCCGTTCTCGAACCAGTAGAGGACACCCTCGGGCCTCGGCGTGCCGTACCCGCCGACGTGCCACGGTGCGTGTTCCTTCTGAATGCCGAGCACGCCGGGATCATCCGACCAGTTGATCATATCGATCTCGATCGTGTGCATGGCCGCCTGAAGAGCGCGATCGAGGTAGCCTATGTCGCCGGTGCGGGCGTAGTTCACCAGCAGGCCCCACTGCATGTCGTATTCCTGGTTGGTCCAGTTAACCCGGCGCTCCCCGTAGGTGTCGCCGTAGTTCATCCAGCTATACTCGCGCTGGCGAACCCGCGTTCGCTCCAGATTATCAAGGCCGGTGCGCATGAACTCATCATACGCCTCGAACCGACCGTCGCGGCTGGGGGCGAGGTCCATGAAGGCACCCGAAGCGCAGATAGCCTCCGGGCCGGGTGTGATATGCACCGGCTGCTGCCACGCCTCGGCCGCGCGGGTGTCGCCGGGCTGCTCGCCGTCGGGCCTGGCGCCGAAGTAGAGCAGAACGTCCGTGGTCGGCTCCGTCCCCGACGCCACGAGGTAGTTCCCATCGCGGAACCAGTAGTAGTTCATCGTCAACAGCATCGGGTCGGTGTGCTCCGCATACACGTCGGCCGGCAACTGGGGGAGAAGCTCCGCCGTCAGCGTGTTGCCGTCGAGGGCGAAGGCCTTCGGATACTTCTGCCAGAAGTCGCGGATGGCGACGGTAACGGACGCCTCAGGATCGCCGACACTGATGACGCCTGAGCCCTGGCCATCTCTGACCACGGAGTTCCCGCCCTCATGCAGCACATAACGATCCGCGTCATCCTGCACCCACCGCACGGCCTCGTCGCCCGCGGCGGACACCGTGTCCATCGGCCAGGTGAGACTGCGCACATGGTTGAGGGTCGGCGGGAAGCCGGAGCTGCCCGCGTGGGCGAGCAGCGAGACTTCCGTCGGGATGCCCGCGAAGCCCCGGTAGAAGTACATGCGGCAGCGGTACTTGAGGTATTCGCCATCAGGACCGGCGAACGGCCCCTCAGCGCGGATGACGGTGCGCACCGGCCCCGCCTCCTCGACCTCGAAGCGCGTCGTGCCCGCGCCGGCGGAGGTGTACCGCCTGCCCTCGCCGTCCACGAGCACGAGGCCCTCGCTTCCCGTCAATACGATCTCTTCTTCGTCGAACCGCCCATCGCGGTTGGCATCAATGATCACTCGCCCCGGTGGCGCGAACTGCTGGCTCGACAGCTCCGCGCGCAGACGGTCGGTCGTCACCACGAGTCCATAGGCGGTCTCCTCGACCACGATGCCATTGGTCACTGCGGGTGTGCTCACCGCCTCGCCGTATTCCAGCGTGTATTCCGGAGAGCCGCCCGGGTGTACGAAGCTCACGAGCACCCACTTGATGCTGCCATCAGGCCAGAATGCCAGTGGGGTGAACTGCGCGGGGACGTTCCGCCCCTCTGCATCGAGCAACCGGCAGTGATCGGCTGCGGCCAACTCGCCCTGCGAGATCGGCACGCCGCTGTTGACCGGCCACGAGGGCCGACCGCTCTCCATGCTGTCCGCGACCGTAAGCGGCAGGCGGGCGCGTTCGACGCTGCAGCGCTCGGGCCGCGTCTCATCCGCCACGAACGACAGTGTCTCAGAGCGCACCTCCTCGGCCCCGTCGAGCGCCAGAACCTGTACCGAGTAGCGTTCTCCCCGCGTCAGGCCGGTCAGACGCAGGCGGTGACTGTAGGTCGTGCCGTCACCGGCGACTTCGCGATCCAGCGAGGAGCCCTCTCCCCAGCGCACGGCTGCGTTCACCGGGCGGCTCGTCAGGAAGCAGACATCCACATCCACGCTGTCACCATCTGACGAGTCGGGCAGAGGTTGTGGCGTCACCCAGGTGCTAAGGTGCGTTACCTGCAACTCGCCCTCCCGCGGCAGCGCGGTGGTCAGGAAGACCTCGCAGATGCGGAAGTCCTGTGCCGGCTCCGCGGCCACAAGTTCGATCTCGTCCCCCTCGGTCAGCGCTACCGAACTCTCGGTACTGAAGAGGTACAGGTCGCCGTCGTTCTCGCCCGCAACGATCCTCCCGAGCTGCTCACCGCCCGCGCGGATGGTGACCTCCTCGTGCCCCTGCGCGCTGTCCTGGATCAGTGCGTTGATGTGAAAACTCCCGGCGGCAGGTGCCGTGAAGACCGCGCGCGCCCCCGGCTCAACCGGCTCCATCGCCGCGCGCAACAGTGTCATGCCCGCCAACTGCGCATCGGCGGGGTCGAGGTGCAGTGCTCCGAGCTCCTGCAGGTGCGCCCGCCAGCCCAGCCATCGGCGCTGTGCCACCATGCCGTCGGAGAGAAGCTGTGACAGGACGCCCACCGTCCGTTTGGGCAGATCGCGGCTGCCGCCGGCCACCGCGGTGAACCAGACTGTGTTGTCGGAATCCCCCTCGCCCACCGTTGTCTGTGATAGCACGTAGGCACGGCACTCGGCGTTGCCATCCTCGTTGTGATTGATCGCCAGGTCCATGGAGAAGTAGATGGACTGCTCGTCCACGTACCCGCGCACCGTCCGGTCGCGCCCGAGCACGGCGGTGTTCTGCAGGACTGTGCTGAACGCGCCTCCGTCACAGATCAGGCGGACATCCGTTCCGGGCGCTCCGCTGCGGCGGCCGGTGGTGATGTCGTTGTCGGCGTCGAGATAGAGCATCACCCGGTTACCCCGCATGTCGATCGGCTCGGCGAAGTCTATCCGCCACACCCATCGATCCTGCGCCACGTTTCCCAGGTAGATCTTCGTGATATCCGGAGCGTTCTGGTGGTTCGCGGAGAGTTGGTCGCCCTCGGCGGCGGAGAGATCGTCGTGGACGAGGTGGAGCGTGTCGAAAGTCTCCGGGTCCATACCCAGCACGCGCTCTATCGCGTCCGGGATGCCGTCACCGTCCGCATCCGGCTCATCGGTAGTCAGCTCCGCGATCGGCGCCGGTGGCGGCGGCGGGCCGATACGAGGCTTTCTGGCATCGCGCACCTCGGGGAGATCGCCGACGAGCCATCCGGTGCGGCTCGTGGGGCCCTCAGCGGGCGGCGAGAGCTGCGAGAGCACCGCAAAACGCAGTTGCCCCGGCAGCTTGCCGGATGCCAGCGGAAGGTCCGTGCAAAGGTAGACGGCGTTGCCATGCGCCGCCATTCGCACGGGTTCTCCGTGGAATCCGGTCGTGATCTCTCTGACGCTGAACTCGCCGTTGTGCTGCTGGTACATCAGATCGGTCCCGACGTTTGCGTCCTGGCGGCCGGTGGTCTCATCACCATCCACGTCGAGATAGATGATGAGCTGATTGCCCTCAGTGACGTACTCCTCTGCGAAGGTGACGCGAAAGAGCCAGCGGTCCGCAGCGACGCCGGCGAGTTCGACACTCACAATGTGAGGCGCATGCTCTTCGTCGGCCCCGACGGGCCGATCATCCTCAGTGAGGCCATCGTGGTACAGCGTGACGAACTCCTCGGCATACGCGACATCTGAGCCGAGCCGATGCTCCACCTCGTCGGGAACACCATCTCCGTCACGGTCCTGCGCGATTCCGGGCACCGCGGCAAGTGCGACAATGAGGGCGACAGCGATAGAACGCTTCACGATGACCTCCAGTAACTACTCACCCTGCGACCTGTCTCATGCTCATGGGTAGAGTGTATCCCACCCGCAAGATTGTCAAGAGAACCACGGAACGCATCGCGCACGCAGTTGCCCTGAATACTGAGGCCTGCACTCGCAGCCACCATCAGATCAGGAGACGCAGCCATGTCGGGGCTGTCGCCCTTCTCGGCCTCGAGGTACAGCGCGAGATCCTGAGCGCTCGTCTCCAGTGCATGGGGGTTCTGCACACACCTCTCCTGTGTGCTGCCCGCTTCGAAGACAGCAACGTCCGCTCAGGACCTCAATAATGCGGCGGCCGGACTGCGATCGGTGACCGTACGTGTGCGAACGGCGCTCGTGGTGTGCCCCAAACCGCGAGGGCGTCACCTGTGGCCGCTCTGGCCCATCTTTGCGGGTCCTGGAGCGCGTCACAGACCGCTCTCCTGTCCCTACCCACTGCGGTCTTCGTGCCGCCAACTCCGGCCCCCCGTGAGATCCGGCGGGGCCATGTCTTACAGGTGGAGCATCTCCCGCGCCCGCTGCGCGATATGCTCAGCGGTGAGGCCGAAGATCTTCACCAGCTCCCACGGCTGCCCGGACTCACCGAAGCGGTTCCGCACGCCGATCATCGAGACGCTGATCGGCCGGTCGAGGCCCGCCTCGCAGATCACGCCCGCCACCCGGTTGCCCATCCCGCCCACCTGGTGCTCCTCGGCGGTGATGACCGCTCCCGTCTCGGCGGCGGCCGCGACGATCGCGGGGCGGTCCATCGGCCTGACCGTGTGCAGATTGAGTATGCGCGTCTCAAGGTCGAGTTCCGCCTTGAGGATGACCGCCGCGCGCATCGCCTCCGGCACCATCGGCCCGCAGGCGATGATCGCGAGGTCCTCGTCCTCGGACGAGTAATCCGTCGAGAGCACCGTCTCGAACGCGTCCACGAACCGCTCGGCCTCCCCGCGGTAGCGGACCACGTTGGCGATGCCCGGCTCGAACGGCGTGTCATCGTGTGTGACGATGGGGGTCGCCTCGCGGGCGAAGCGGATGACGGTCGGGGCGTCATTGACCGCCGCCGCCCGCGTGGCCTTCGCGGTCTCGATGGAGTCGCAGGGCACGTACATCACGAAGCCGGGGATGGCGGTGATCAGCGAGATCTCCTCGAGGGCCTGGTGAGTCGCTCCGTCGGGGCCGACGGAGACTCCGCCGTGGGCGTCGGCGACCTTCACCGGGAGCCCCGAGTATCCGACCGTGGTGCGGAGCTGGTCCCAGTTGCGGCCGGTGGAGAAGACGCCGTAGGAGCCGATGAACGGGACGCGGTCCTCGATCGCGAAGCCCGCCGCAACGGTCGTCATGTTCGCCTCGGCGATGCCGCAACTGACGAAGCGGCGCTTGCGCTCCGGGTCGTCGGTGCTGCCGTCGGGCTGGTAGAAGCGGCTCATGCAGATCGAGCCGGTGATGTCTGCGCCGTGTGCGATCACGCGCTCATCGGCGCCGATCTCGGCGATCCCGTCTCCAAAGCCCATGCGGGTGGGGCGCATCTCGACGGCCATGCCGTCGCCGCTGTTCCACCACCAGTCGCGCCCGAACTTCGGCACGCAGCTATTCGCGCGCTCGGCCCCGATCCGCCCGTATTCGTCGGCGAACGCGAGGATCTCATCAACACGCTCGGGTGGGAATGAGTCCGTCACGCCGATGCACTCGAGGGCGCGGTCGAGCGATTCGTTGCCCGAGCGGCCGTCCTTCGGGGGGACGCCGTGGTAGCCGACGACGCCCTCGGCGAAGTCCACGCACTTGCCCTTGATCGTGTCGGCGATGATCAGCGCGGGGCGGCCGCGGACGGTGTCGGCGCGCTCGAGGCCGCCGAGGACGTCGGCCATCTCATGCCCGTCGATCTCGAAGACCTCCCAGCCGAAGGCACGGTACTTCTCGGCCAGCGACTGTACGTTGCAGACCTCGGCGGTGGGCCCGTCGATCTGCAGGCCGTTGTCGTCGATGATCGCAACGAGATTGTCCAGGGCGTAATGTGAGGCGAACATCGCCGCCTCCCAGACCGAGCCCTCCTGCTGCTCGCCGTCGCCCATGATGCAGTACACCCGGTGCGCGCGCCCGCGCAGCTTCGCGTCGAGCGCCGCCCCGCAGGCCACGCCGAGGCCCTGGCCGAGTGAGCCGGAGGAGATCTCGATCCCCGGCAGCTTGCGGCAGTTCGGGTGCCCCTCGAAGGGCGAGCCGAGCTTGCGCAGCAGCACGCACTGCTGCACGCCCCGGACGTCCGCGAACTGCTCGAGCGGCTCTCCGTGGAAGGTCACCGGCATCTCGTCGAAGTACCCGGCGACGCCGAGCGTGGCGTAGATGGCCGGGGCCTTGTGGCCCGCCGACCAGAAGACTCGATCTCGGTCCTCCCAGTCGGGAGCCTCGGGGTCGTGGTTGAGGTGGTGGAGGTACATTGCCGCCGCGATGTCGGCGATCGACATCGTCCCGCCGGTGTGTCCGCTCCCGGCGGCCTGCAGCGAGATCATCACCCAGGCGCGTATCTCACCAGCGGCTTCCTCGAGGCCGGCTATGTCATACAATCGACGCGTCTCTCCGGTCTTTGCGTTCAGCAGAGGCATCTCCGTGTTCCTCCTTCGCGGCATCCAGCGCATGGTACGATCCGCGCGGACCGACTCTGCGTCTGCGTCTCCGACCGATTGACGCCCGTGCGCCGGCGGGGCCGGCGGGCGTCGGACATGATGATTGCTGGCGCCGGCAGGTGCTTCCATCTTCCCCCGGCAGTGCATTTCCGCCTGACACGCGATCTGACCTCCATGCCCCGCTCACAGAGACTCCGCGCAGGGCCTCGCGGCAGTCACGGCGAATGTGCGTTCATGTCTGCCACCCGACCCGAACTCGGCCAGTTCTTCACCCCGCGGCCGGTCATTGACTTCGCCCTGGAGATGCTCCACGACCTCGGCGCGCCGCTGGTAGGCGCGACCGCCTGCGACCCGGCCTGCGGCCCCGGTGAGTGGCTTCGCGGCGCCCTGCGCGCCGGGGCGGCGGAGGCGCTCGGGATCGACTGCGACCCGGCGATGATCGCGCGATGGCGCGAGAGCGGCCTCGCGGGCGACCCGCGCTGCCGGCTGCTGGTGGCCGACGGCCTCGCGCCGCGTCCTGCACTGGCGGGCAGCGCCGATGTGGTGCTGGGGAACCCGCCCTTCGGCGCGGATCTGTCCGATCTGCGCGATTCC
Organism: Armatimonadota bacterium; assembly: GCA_050942735.1. Lineage (GTDB taxonomy): Bacteria > Armatimonadota > Zipacnadia > Zipacnadales > UBA5352 > UBA5352. Next base: position 14,644 of record JBMNNW010000070.1, on the reverse strand, counting down.
GCCCTCGAGGACCTCGCCCGCCACTACCGCCTTCCCGGCCTTCGCGACCCGCATGCGCACCCCCCGTCAGGTGCCGGGCGCCTCTCACGCGGCGACTTCGACCGGATTCGGCGCTTCCCGACCGAACTGCTCTTCCTCGAGCGCTTCATGGAGCTGTGCCGGCCGGGGGGCTGGGTCGCGGTGGTGCTCCCCGAGGGCGTGTTCTCCAACGCCCGCTGGCGTCATGCGCGTGAGTGGCTGCTGAGCGAACTGACGGTGCATCTGGTGGTTGCGCTGCCGCGAGCCACCTTTCGCGCCCACGCCACCACCGCGCGGACCTGCCTGATGCTCGTGCACCGCCGGCCGCCCGCCGCCGACCACCGGACCATCCTCTGCGAGGTCGCCGAGTGTACCCCGGACGCGCTCGGCCGACTGCGGGATGCGCTCAGCCGGCCCGGCTCATCCGCGCCGCCGCTCGACCTCACGCCCCCGGTGTTCATCGACTGACCGGCCCGCGCTCAAGTTGCGCGCCAACGCGTCGCTATGAGAGATGAGCGGGAGGAGCGGCGCTCCTCATCGGGTTCACCATCCACGGTCGGCAGAGGTGACACAGATGGCACACGCAGCGGTGCGCGAGGTAACACGGTCGGAGGACGCAGCGGAGGTGCTCTTCGTCGATGACGATGCCGCACAGCGGGAGATGTACCGCAGGCGTCTCGAACGCGCCGGATACCGCGTTCGTCTCGCCGACAGCGCCGAGGCAGCGGCCGAGGAGGTGCGCGCGAGGGCCCCGCATGTCGTGGTGCTCGACATAGCGATGCCCGGCCGAGACGGGCTGAGCTGCCTGCAGGAGCTGCTCGACATCGAGCCCGCGATGCCCGTCATCATCAACACCGCCTACCCGTCGTTCACCGACAACTTCCTCGCGTGGGCGGCAGACGCCTACGTCGAGAAGAGCGGCGATCCGCGCCCGCTGCTCTCGGCGATCGGCACCGCCATCGGTGGTGGCGGGTCGGCGGGCTGAGCCGCCCCGCGGCGGGGCTCGACGCACTCATATCGCTCACACGAAGGCCGCGGGACGACGCGACCAGCCGCGGCGAAGCGTAAACTCCGGCGGTGATGAGAGCCGACTCGGGACGCGCGAGGCCGCCGCCGCCCTCCCGGCGGCGGGCAGATGTGTCATCTGCCTCGCGGTTGACCCGATTCCTTTGAGATGCTATCATCTGTGGACAAGACCTGAACATCAGGCTGCAATGACGCTTAATTCCCCCGTCGCACCCGGTCGGCTGGAGGAGGCGCATTGAAAACCGGCGTCAGGATCATACTCTACTCAATCTTTCTGAGCCTGTGTATCTGGCTTGTGGACGCGGGCTTCTACCTGCGGTTCTCTGCAGACACCTCGCTCATCGGCGCGCTTCTCACGGACGTCCCGGCTCACAGGATCTACCTTCGCGGGCTGGTGCTCCTTTCTCTGGTGGTCTTCGGCTGGATCATCGCCTCGGCAAGCGCTCGCGAGATGCGCGCCGAGCGAGACAGGCAGAAGGTCGCGCAGAGGCTCGAACTGGTTCTCTCCTCGACCAGCGAGGGAGTCTTCGGGATCGACGCCGAGGGTCGCATCTTCCTTGCGAATGAGGCCGCAGGGGCCCTGCTGGGCTACGATCAGGACGAGTTGATGGGAAGGCGCCTTCATGACCTGATCCACCACACCCGTCCGGACGGTTCCCTCTATCCGTGCGAGGAGTGTCCGATCGAGCACCCTGAGAGGCTTGCGGGCAATCAGCGCGTGCTGACGGAAGTCTTCTGGGGGCGCGACGGCGCGATGATCCCGGTCCACTACTCCGCGCGACCGCTCGTCGAGAACGGCGCGAGGCGCGGGACGGTCGTGATCTTCCACACGCTGACCGAGGAGCAGGTCGCCCAGCAGGAGCTTGAGCGCCTTCGACGGCTCAGTCAGCTCATCCTCAGGTGGGCCGGTGAGGGGATATTCGGCGTGGATCTCGCCGGCCGGATCACCTTCGCCAACCCGGCGGCGGCTATGATGCTCGGCTACGAGCCCGAGGAGTTGGTGGGCAGGGACGCGCACTCGCTGCTGCAGCACAGCCGGGAGGACGGAACGCCGCATCCGGCGAACCAGTCGCTGATCCGCGCTTCATTCGAGGACAATGACGTCTACCACGTCAGCGATGAGCTCTTCTGGCGCAGGGATGGAGCGAGCGTCCCGGTCGAGTACACGGCAACCCCTCTGCGTGAGGACGGCACCGTCGTGGGCGCGGTGGTTGTCTTCAAGGACATCACTGAGCGCAAGCTCGCCGAGAAGGATCTGCGCAACACGCTCGAGGAGCTTGCGCGATCGAACCGCGAGCTGGAGATGTTCGCCTACGTGGTCTCCCACGATCTTCAGGAGCCGCTTCGCATGGTGCAGAGCTACGTTCAGCTTCTCGCGCGTCATTGCGCCGATCGGCTCGACGAGGACGCCGCCGAGTTCATCGATTTCGCGATCGACGGCACCGAGCGGATGCAGCGGATGATCGCGGACCTGCTGGAATACTCCCGGGTGGGCAGCCGGGGTGGCGAGTTCGAGCAGGTCGATCTGAACAGGGTGCTCGATGAGGCGCTGGCGAATCTCGCCGTCTCGATCTCGGAGACCGGCGCGAGTATCGAGCGCGATGAGCTTCCCTCTCTGACGGTTGACCGCGGGCAGACGGTGCAGCTTCTGCAGAATCTCATCGGCAACGCGATCAAGTTCAGCGGTGACGCGCCGCCTGAGGTGCGTGTTTGGGCTGAGCCGCGCAACGGCTCATGGGTCATCGCCATCGAAGACAACGGGATCGGCATCCCCGAGCAGCAGCGGGAGCGCATCTTCGCCATCTTCCAGCGCCTCCACGGGCAGGACGCCTACCCCGGCACCGGCATCGGCCTGGCGATCTGCAAGAAGATCGCAGAGCGGCACGGCGGGACGATCCGGGTCGAGTCCGCTCCCGGAGAGGGATCGACCTTCTACGTCAGCCTGCCCGACCGCTCGACAACTCTCACGACCTGGTAGCGCCCGCGGCGACCGCCGCGACGGCTGAGGAGAATCTCATGCAAGACCGATCGTTGCGCGTTCTTCTTGTCGAGGACAATCCGGGGGACGCGCGGCTTCTGCGCGAGATGATTAACGACGCGGGCGGCGTGGATCTTGAACTGAGCCACGTACCCGACCTCAGCGGCGCCTTTGGGGCGCTGGCGGAGGACGATATCGACATCGTGCTGCTCGACCTCGGCCTGCCCGAGAGCCGCGGTCTGGACACGTTCACGAGTCTGCACGAGCAGCACCCGGAGGTTGCGGTGGTCGTCCTCACGGGCCTCGACGACGACCAGGTCGCGATCTCGGCCGTGAAGGAGGGCGCGCAGGACTTTCTCGTGAAGAAGCAGCTCTCCGGCGGCCTGCTTCTGCGTTCGATTCGCTATGCCGTCGAGCGGCACATGGCGCGTCAACGCGAGCTGACGCAGATCCGCCACGGCGGTGAGCGCGGGGCGATCGCGTTCGTGGGTGCGAAGGGCGGCGTCGGCGCCAGCACGACCGCGCTGAATCTCGCCGCGTCGCTTGCGGTTCGGGGCAAATCGGCCATCGCCGTCGAGATGCGCGGGCGGCATGGCGTCTTCTCATCGCTTCTCTCGCGCAGCCCCGCCGAGAACATCAGCCACCTGCTTGAGTACGGGGCCGGTCAACTCACCGAACAGGCGGTCGGCTCGCGGCTCTTCCGCACGCCCTTCGGGCTGCGCGTGCTCTTCGGCCCCCAGGAGGCCCGGCAGGAGGCGGAGATCAGCCCCGAGCAGGCGGTGGCGATCGTTGACGCCTGCTGCAACATGTCCGACCACACCATCGTGGACGTTCCCGCGTATCACTCCGAGGCGGGCACTGAGGTCATGCGCCGGGCATGGCGCGTCTTCCTCGTGCTTGAGCCGGAGCCGGCGTCGATTCGTTGCGCTCAGGTGACGCTGGATCGACTTCGCATGGCGGGCGTGACCGGGCAGTTGTTGGGCGCGGTGCTCGTCAACCGTGCCGCGGTTCCGGTTGGTCCGAATCTCGACGATGTAAGCGAGCGGCTGGGCATCGAGATCCATGCCGTCATCCCGCCCGCCGCCGAGGCGTGCGCCGCAGCGCAGCGCTCGGGGACGCCGGCGGTGCTGGCCCAGCCCGACAGCGTCTACGCGGTCAGCATGGGAGAGGCAGCGGACCGATTGACCGCGCCACGGATTGCCGCGAAGTCGGTCTGGTGATCGGGGGCTGCGCGCGCAGAGGAATCCGCCTCGCCGGCGCCGAAGAGGCCGGGGAGTCGGAACCACGCGTTCGGGGAGCTTCTGATCGGGAGTTCGCGTCGTTCACTTTCACTGCGCTCGATCATCATCGGCGCCATCTGCGCGGCCGCCGCCTGCTGGATGATCTCATGGGCCGAGATGAAGGTCGGCACCCTGCAGATCGGCATTCTTCAGTTCGCGCCGGTCGCGATCGGGCTGCTGCTGCTTGTGGTGCTGGCGAACCTCGCGACCGGCAGCATTCTCCCTCGGTTTTCGCTGCGGCCACACGAGATTGTCATCGTCTACACGATGACGTTGACCGCCGCTCTGACCATGAGTCGGGGGCTGCTGGAGCGGTGGATCCCCGCGCTCATCGGCATCAACTACTACGCCTCGCCGCAGAACCAGTGGACGTCGCTGTTCTTCGAGCATATTCCGCAGTGGGCGGTGCCGTTCGACGTAGAGGGCGACGCGGCACAGTGGATCGCCCGGGGCTTCTACGAAGGCCAGCGGGTCGGGGCGATCCCGTGGGAGCCGTGGCTGCGGGCGCTCGCGGGCTGGCTGCCGGCGGTCATCGCGATGTTCGTCGCCTACTTCTGCCTCGCGTCGATCCTCCGCCGCCAGTGGGTTGACAACGAGAAGCTGGCATTCCCGCTCACCGTCCTGCCCGTCGAGCTTGCGGAGCACTTCCGCTGGCGCAACTCCATCTTCGCCGATCCGATCATGTGGATCGGCTTCGCCCTCCCAACGCTGCTGTTCCTCGTCAACGGCATTCACGGCATCCGGCCGTCGATACCCGAGATTCCAGTGCGACACAACCTCAACCAGCTCGTCTTCAACCCGCTGGGCAGGCCGTGGAGCGACCTCGACAACACCACCGCGTCGTTCTCGATGGGCGCGATCGGCTTTGGGTACTTCCTCCCGAGCCAGGTGCTCTTCTCGCTGTGGGCGTTCTTTGTCATCATCCGCATCCAGAACATCGTCTTCTCCGCTTTCGGCTCGCCGCGGGAGGCGATGCCGCTGTTCCCGACGACGATCTGGAACGGCTATCAGATCATGGGCGCGTACCTTGTGCTGAGCGGCTATCTCGTCCGCTCGGCGCTGCCACATCTGCTGGGCGTCTGGCGGGCGGCGCTCACCGGCAGCGAGCATGAGTCGGGGCGCGCCGATGACACGGCGCGGCCCGCGCTGCCGCCGCGCGTGGCGATGATCGGTCTCGGGACGGCGATGGTGGTCGCCACGTGGTGGTTCATCCTGCTTGGAATGTCGTGGTGGATGGCGACCCTTCAGACCCTGATCTTCCTGCTGGTGGTCTGTGTGGTGATGGCGCGGGCGGTGGCCGAGGCCGGTCTGCCGATGACCGAGACGAGCTTCCGGCCGGTCGATTACGTGCGCCTGTTCTCACCGATGAAGGCGCTGCGGCCGAGCACACTCACGGCGCTCTCGCTGGCGGACGCGGTCTTCACGCGGGACCTGCGGGGGAATCTGCTCTCGACCTTCCTCGATGCGCTGAAGATGTCGGATGCGACGCAGCTTGACCGGCGACATCTGTTCGTGGCGCTGTCGATCGCGCTGGTGGTGGTGCTGACGTTTGGGACGTGGCTGCACATCGTGACGCCCTACGAGCACGGTGCGATCGGGATGTACAGCTACGTCTACACGGGCAACCCGCTGCTGGGCTTCCGCTACTTCTCGCCGGTGCTGCAGTCGGGCGATGACTACGACGCGCGGCTGCCGATCTTCTTCGCGTCGGGGGTGCTGGTGACGCTGGCGTTGAGTGTGTTGCGGATGCGGTATGTGTGGTGGCCGCTGTCGCCGCTTGGGTTCGCGCTTTCGGGCTCGTGGAGCATGATCATCTTCTGGTTTCCGATGCTGGTGGCGTGGCTGGTGAAGGGAGCGATCATCCGGTATGGGGGGATGCGTCTGTATCAGCGGTTGCGTCCGTTGTTCTTCGGGTTCATTCTCGGCGAGTTCTCGCAGGCGGTGATCTGGGCGACGATCTCGGCGATCTGGCGCACCCCCGCCCCGCGCTTCCCGTGGTGAGCGGGTCGGGACACGCCTGCCGACCTCGATCGCGAGAGTGGTTCGCCCGAGAAGGAGGTGACGCACCCGGGACGGTCAGGCTTCCGTGCGGTCCTCAGTCCATTGGGGTCAGACCTCTATCCCGAGCCGTGCCGGGTGGAAACCAGACATGGGACCTGCGCGGGACGACTATGGACGAAAGATGTGTCGTCGGTGGTACGCAAGGGCCTCCGGATCTGGTGAGAACCGCTCGGGTTCCCTGACCCGTATCATTTCATGTCCTTCGTTCCGCGGGCGGTTTTCGGGGCGATTTGCTGGGTGTGAGTGCGGCGCGGGCAGGTCTGCGCGCGCAGTGCTTCATCTCGGCGCGCGATCGGGCTATCAAAAGTGCGTTTCCGGCCCGAAATGCACCGGCCAGACATACTCCCTCCCGGGAGTGCGCCGTGTGCCCGCCGGCGATGCGCCTACGTCCTCATCCGCGCCAGCAGCCTCCACGGGCGCTGCACCGGGCAGATCGAGGCGAAAAGCAGCCTCAGATGGCGACCTCGGCGAGACGGAACGAGTAGAGCTTCATGTCTCGCATGACGAACCGCAATCGGACCTCACGCCGCGCGAGACTTGACAGGTCGCCGTGCGTCCTCCAGGTCACCGGCTTGCTGAGGTCATTTCCGAGCACCGCATTCGCCTCGTCGAAGCTGAAGCCGGGAATCGGTTGCCCCTCTGGTGTCTGCACCTCGACCTTCAGCCAGCCTGCGGCACTGCCGTCGCAGTTCACCTCCAGGCGGTGGCCATCGAAGGTGAACGGCGGCGTTACGAACTCCCCACCGTGGTAGCCGGCATCGACGGAGATGAAGCCATCGCGGCGCAGGGAGGCGCGGTAGATGCCGCTGCTGCCGGGATCGTACCCGGCGTGTCGCCGGGATGTGCCCTTGTAGTAGAGCCACAGTTCCTTTCCCACCGGGATCAGCCACGGGTTGGCGAAGAGCATGCCGCTGGTGTTGTCGCCGTCGAAGCCGTGCCGCAGAAAAGGCTGGCGATCGCCCGCACGTTGCCAGGAGATGCCGTCGCGGCTGGTCAGCATCTGCACATCCATGGTGGCCGGGAACTCGTCATCCTGCCAGTGATAGTAGACGGAGGGGAACATCAGGTAGACGTCCTGTGCGTCGTCGGACTTCATGGCGCAACTCGTGTAGAAGTCCAGTGACGGCCGCGGCGTTGTCTTCTCACCCGGAAGCGGAATGGCGAGGTCGGTGTCGTCGGCTTCAAGGACTATCTGCGTCTCCGACCAGTTGTCGAAGTCGGGCGAGGTGATGCGACCGATGGACCTGTAGCGCCCTCTACCGCCCTCTGCCGCCTCATCGATCATCTGTGTCTCGCGAACCCGCGTGTAGCCGACGTAGAGCTCTATGCGGTCATCCCAGAAGAACATGTTCTGAGTGTCGCACATCTGCTCCGGTGGGTTGGGCTGGCCCGGATAGACGGTCCAGTGAATGCCGTCGGGCGAGTGCATCGCGTAGAGACCTGCCCCCACGCCCGCTTCCATCTCGGCATCGGTGGGGCGGAACTTGGTCCAGAGCTTGTAGCGCTCCTCCTCTGGCGCGCGTTCATCACGGAAAACGGTAGCGCCCTGCTGACTCTGGCGCTCCAGAAGCGGAGCCACGATGTTGTTGTCCGTCGATCCGCGGAATGGCAGCAGGCACAGCGAGGGCTTCTCCCACCGGATGCCATCCTCCGACTCGGCGTAGCAGAGCCTGATCGCGCCCTCCTGGGGCAGTCCAAGGAACATGGCCGCGCCGTACCACATGCGGAACCGGCCGTCTGCCTCGCGGATCACGGTGTTGTAGCCGCTGATGCCCTTCTCCTCCCACGGGCGATCGGGCAGGAGGACCGGTTCTTCATGCTGCACCGGCGGGTTCATGCACAGGCGCACCCCTACTGCCTGATCAAGGAAAAGCTCATCGATGAGCAGTTGCTTGCGCGTGTCAAGATGCATCGCTTCTCCTCCTCGGAACCTCCCGGGCGCTCAGCTTCGTATCAGCCATCTCGCGCCCGCATGCGTGATCTTCATCGCGTGGGTATCACGGCCATCGTTCATCGACAAGCGACCGATCCGGCCCCGGGCTGAGCGCCCCCGGTGAGCGATCGACTCCCAAGTGACCTCAGTCGGCGAAGTCTGCCTCTCGCAGGCTGACGCGGAGTTCGCCCTGGAACATCGTAGTGATCCACAGTTCACCCGGGCGGCGCTCAAGCACGTGCGGGTAGGACAGTCCGCCGGGGTCTCGCGCCAGCACCGCCGGCGGCGTCCAGGTCCTGCCGTCGTCCTCTGACAGGGCGATCGACAGTTCATCCCGGTGGAAACTGGCCGGTTCACGGCATAGCTCATCATCGCCCCCGCGCCGAGGGTAGTCGGTCCTGCCCTCCGGGTAGAGGCGGTTCCAGACCAGTGCAAGACGCCCGCTTGCCAGGCGCTTGAGGGAACCGGGAGCACTGCTGGCGTCGATCTCAGTCGGCTGGATGACCCGCCAGGAGAGACCGTTGTCGGTGGAGAACGCCTCCCAGAACCGGTCCCAGTTCGTGCGCAGAAGCATCCATAGTCTGCCGTCCTGCAGCTCCGCGACCGTTGCTTCCATCGCTCCATCGTGGTGGCCGTGGCCACCGAGGTCAATGAGGTTGCTGCGCTCCCAGGTCCGCCCCCCATCTTTGGAGACGCAGGTGCGCGTGGCGTGGCGACTGGGCTCGCGCACCAGTTCCTGGACCGGAACGACGATATGTCCGCTGCGTGTCTCGATGATGTCGACAAGTGCCCCGCAGTAGCCCGCCAGCAGCCGCTGATCGTCCACCCAGGTCTGCCCCTCGTCGAGACTGCGGATCGCGTACACGTCGAGGCGGGCGTCCTCGGACGCCTCTTTCGTGGCACTGTCCCATTCCCAGTGGTAGGTGCCCATGTCCATGTACACGTAGATCAGCACACCCTCGCCGGTGCGCAGCAGGACGCCGCCTCCCCGTTCGCCAGCGGCCGCCTCCCCGATGGGCCGCGGCTCCGACCAGCTTCGGCCGTCGTCATCGCTGATGACAGTGCAGTGCTGATCCACAGTCAGAAGATTGCCATCCCCAAGCACCACGAATGGTCCGAGCCTGTCCGTCGGCAGGACTGTGCAGCGCGGATCAAGCCAGCGCTGCTCCTCTGCTGCACCGCGTGCATCGGTCATTCGGATCCGCTCCCTCTCTCCTCCGGCGGGTACACTGGCCGGTGGTCTTCGGCGCGGCCCCCGATTCTTCCTCTGTACGGAGGAGGGACGCCCGCCGCCATCGAACATCCGCGCTGTGAGCGGGACATCAGGCCCGCGAAGTGCCCGGGAGGCAGATGATATGCGACCCGCGTCGATCCGCGAGGCATTGACCGGCCCCGTCGCATCCCAGCGGGTCCCGTTCACCCGCGATGGAGAGATCGACTGGGAGGGGCTGGCCGCGAGCATCAGCTTCAACATTGCCGCCGGTTCGAAGACGATTCTGCTGACCTACGGTGACAGCCTCTTCAGCCTGCTCACCGACGCCGAGGTCGCGGAGGTCACCAGCTTTGTCTGCGATGTGGTCGCGGGCAGCGCGATGGTCACAGCCGCCTGCCACGAGTACGCGACACCGGCTGCGGTCGAGTTCGGCCGATTCTGCCGCGCGGCCGGCGTCGACGTGCTGATGCTGATGCCTCCGGGATGGGGTGGATCGGCCACCGCAGAAACGCTCCTGGCACACTTCGACGCGGTCGGAGCGGAGATGCCGCTGATGATCGTCACGAACATCTTCGCCTCTGGCGGCACACAGTTCGGCCTGCGCTGCCTCGAGCGGCTGCTCGAATGCCAGGCGATCGTGGCGGTCAAGGACGATCTGCTCGGCGAGTTCGGCCGGAAGATGACGCAGATTGGCTCCGCCAGCTCGCAGCTTATGGTGCGTGACAGGTGGGCTGTCTTCGCGGGGGGCCAGAAGCAGAACCACCTCGACCTGCACCCTTACGGCTGCGACGGCTACCTGTCCACCTTCATCACCTTCGCCCCGGAGATCGCGACCCGCTACTGGTCGGCGATCGAGAGAGATGACGTCGTCGCCGCGGTCGAGGTGATCCGTGACTGCGACATGCCGTTCTTCGACCACGCGCGCTCGGCTGTCGGTGGTTTCGACGCAGTCATCCACGGGGCGATGGAACTCGCCGGAATCTGTGGACGCTGGCGGCGTTTGCCCTATCACTCATTGACCGAAGAGCAGATGGACAGCCTCGCCGACCTGCTGCACGAGATCGAAGTGGTGTAAGCTCCAGACAGAGATCGGGGCCGGTGGTGAGGCGCCGTCCGCCTTCCTCCTGCCCTCACCACCTCACGATCTCGCCCTCGGGGGTGATGCGGTACTGCACCCGTACCTGCTCAGGGACCCTCTGCAAGACGGCCTATGCATTACGCACATCTCCGGAGGCGAGGAGAAAGCCGGTAACTAAGTCGTGCAGTCGTAGGATGCCGCGCCAGAGCACTTTGACACCAGGGTCACCATCGCTCTTGCGGCCCAGAAAGCCGCCCAGTTTCGCCAGCCACAGTACGGCCTCGGCGAGGGTCGGGGGCTCGTCCGGTGGCGCTTTGCGCCTATGGTAGCGGTACAGCGCCTGCCATTCCAGATCCGTGAACGCTACCGTGCAGGGCGCATCGCCGTTGACACGGGCGCTGTACGTCATCCACAGCAGCCGCAGCGCCACCGCGCTAAGCAGCGCGAGCAACCGCTCCAGGCCAGCTATCGTCTGCAACTGGCTCTCTTCGATGCGGCAGCCGCTCTTGAGCACGAAATGATAGCGCTCGATCAGCCAGCGCTTCTCATAGTAGCGCACGCACTGCAACGCATCCTCGGCGCTCGCAACCGGAAGATCGGTCAGCAGGCGCCACAAAATGGGCGTGGCGCGTTCGGGAGCGTTGATCTCGCGCACCTCGATGGCGTTGAGGGTTACCGGCTCAAGCGACGGGTCGTGCACGCCGTTTTTGGGCGGCCGGATCGTCACCGGGCAAAAGCGCAACTGCACCAGCGCGATGCGGGCAGCACGGTCTCTGGCCGAATGCACCAGGAGCTCGTATTCTGCCGACACGGGCTGGTTTTCAACCGTGGGCCACAGTCGCTGGCCCTCGCCCTTGAGGCGACGCTCGCGATAGGCGCGAATCAACAGGTATGAGTGCTCACGCCGCTGTGTGGCGAATACCTCGAAGATATCGCCCTCGCGGTCGGCGATCTGGATAAGGAGCTTATCGGCGGGCACTGCGGCCTCAACCGCCCGGACTGCTTCAACCCACCGGTAGCTCTCTTTCTCTTCGAGCGGGAGCTGTTTGCGATCGCGGCTCTTGCCGATCTGCTCGGGATCGCGCGCCCAATCCCGCTGATCGAGCAGGCCGAGAGGGACGCCGTCTTCGCTGACGGCGATCGCCGAGTGGACGAACATACCGTGTCCGCTGGCGTTGGGGCCGCCTGTGGGCCCCAGACCCTCAGTGGCCGGATGACCGCTGAAATCCAGGCAGGTGGTATCCTGAGGCGCCAGCACGACCTCGACATCGGCCAGTCGTTCGACGGTGCCACGTTCCAGTGCGGCCCGAATCTCATCGGGTTCAACTGAAGGATTGTTCAGCAGCCGGTAGGCAGCGTCAGTTTCGGCTTTGCCTTCGAACACGGCAGTGATCAACGCTCCTGGCCTCTGAGCGATGCGTTCGGCCATCTGTCTGGCCCGGCGATTGCGGCGCTCGTCGCCAAGATTGAGTGTCGCCAGATCGTCATTGGCCCATTGCTGTGCACTTGAGGACGTCATCTTCTATCACCTCAAGCGCGGTAATTCTTGAAACTTATACAGCGTACCTCCTCCCATCGCAAGAAATGTGCGTAATGCATAGTCCGGAACGGAGAGGGGGGATCGAGGGGGGTGAGGCCGCCGTTCAGCCGTCCCTCCGCGCCTTCAACTCCTCCGCCAGCCCCTCCAGCGGGACCTCCCTCTGCTCGCCGGAGAGCATGTCGCGGACGGTCGCGATGCCCTTCGCGATCTCGTCACCGCCGAGCAGCACCGCGTTGAGGTAGTTCTGGCTGTCCGCATAGCGCATCTGCGCGCGTATCGAGCGCCGGCGGTAGTCGATCTCCGCCTTCACGCCCTCCTGCCGCAGGTCGTGCAGCAGCCGGTACGCCGGCAGCCACGCGTCGTCGCCGATCGCCACGATGAAGCTGCCGTCGCGAGGCTCATCCTCGTCCTTCAGCCCCAGCGCCTCGCGCACCATCAGGATGCGCTCGATACCGGTTCCGAGGCCCACCGCCGGGATGTCCGGACCGCCGCACTGCTTGATAAGCCGGTCGTAGCGCCCCCCGCCGCCGATCGAGTCCTGCGCGCCCAGCGCGTCGTGGCGGAACTCGAAGGCCGTCTTCGTGTAGTAGTCGAGACCGCGAACGATCCGCGGGTCGATCTCATAGGCGATTCCGAGCGTCTCAAGGTGCTCCCGCAGGCCGTCGAAGTGCGCCTCGCATTCGCCGCAGAGCAGGTCGAGCATCTTCGGCGCGCCCTCCGTGACCTGCCGGCAGACCTCGTTCTTGCAGTCGAGCAGCCGCAGCGGGTTCGTGTCATAGCGCCGCTGGCAGTCCCGGCACATGCTCTCCACCGCGCCCGCGACAGAGGCCTTCATGGTGTCCACGAAGCCCGGCGCGCACTCCGGGCAGCCGACAGAGTTGATGAGCAGCCGTGTCCCCTCGATCCCAAGCTCGCGGAAGAACGTCAGTGCAAGGTCGATCACCTCGGCGTCCACCGCCGGCTCCGGTGAGCCGAGCGCCTCGATCCCCGCCTGGTGGTGCTGGCGATAGCGGCCCGCCTGCGGCTTGTCCTGGCGGAAGATCGGGGCGATGTAGTAGAGCTTCACCAGCCGCTCGCGGTCCTGCCCCTGGATGTTCTCCTCAATCAGCGAGCGCACGGTCGGCGCGGTTCCCTCCGCGCGCAGGGTCATCGAGCGACCGCCCTTGTCCTCGAAGGTGTACATCTCCTTCGAGACGATGTCGGTGTCCTCGCCCACGGAGCGGACGAACAGATCGGTCTCCTCGAAGATCGGCGTGCGGATCTCCCCGTAGTCGAAGCGGCGACAGATCTCACGGAACGTGCGCTCGACGAACCGCCAGCGCGGCGCGTCCTCGGGGAGGATGTCCTGGGTGCCCTTCGGTCTCTGATAACGCATCTCAATCAACTTTCGTTGCCTGGGGTCTGGTTGCGGGGGTCACTGCCCGCGCCACACGCTCTCCTCCGCCTGGCTCTTATCCTCGTCCTCGCCACGGGGGAGCAGTTGTCCGTCCAGCGCCGCCTCCGCGAGTCGGATGTAGTAAGGATGGCGGGAGAAGATGAAGAGCTGGTAGCACGCGCCGAGTAATAGGAGCTGCGCGGCGTGCTCCCCGGGCAGACCCATGACGACGCTGACGATCGCGACCAGCCCGATGGTGATTCCCATCAGTGTGATCGCGTCGGCGGAGGCGCGAATCGAGCTGAGCGCGATCGCCGCTTCCGATCGCAGAGCGGAGCGGTGCGCGCCGCTCTGGGCCCACGAGCGCGGGTTGCGCTCCTCGTTGCCGCCCGCGGCCCGGTAGATCTTCTTCGCGAGACGCTCGGCCTGGGTCCAGTGCCCGTCGATGTAAAAGCCCGCGAGGAAGACCGCCGCGGCGACTGCGAAGACGATCTCGAACGCCAGCCGCGTCTGCTGCTTGCCCTCGATCGGCCCGTCGGGCCCCCACAACGCCAGCAGACCGGTGATGAGCGCGCAGAGCAGCAATGGCGCAATGCCCCATGTCACCCACCGGCGCATGAGGTGTTCGCGGAGGCTGTCGATCTCCAGTTGATCCTCGGTCATGATGGTGGAACTCACGCGGGCGGCCGGCGGAGCGGACCTTCTACAAAGAGGCGTGGGCCGGGCATTCTCCGGCCCACACGCGATTGGTGTCCAAAGCACGGCAAGTATATCAGTGCCGTGGCCCGGAGTCAACGCGGCGGCCGTCGCCGATGCGCGACGATCCAACGTTGCGTGGCGGTGATCTGCAGCGATCTGCGCCCCTGTGGAGGTCGCGCGCGGACGGACGCCGAACATCGCCGCCGGGGTCGCGGGAGTTGGGGGGCAGGCGATGCACCGGGCGGACGAGGCAGCCGTGCGGGAGGTAAACCCAACCGCCATGGTCGACGTCTAATGTAGCGGATGATTCCGCATCCCAGCAGCATCGGTTTTAGCTGTGCAAGTTTTTTGGTGGTGGGGGAGGTACTCGTGTATAGGTTTGCGAATACTGACATGTGTGCATCGAGCGAGCCAAGCAGTGGCAGGTCGTGCTGGAGGACCGC
>JBMNNW010000173.1:0-6123 GCA_050942735.1 Armatimonadota bacterium | reverse complement strand
ACGGTGCTGCAGACGGCCCGAAAACATGGCCATGCTGCCCTCGAAACGCTCACCGACGCCGTCGGTCCCTCTATTGACGAGAACCTCCTCCTACAACGCACCTGATACCACAAGGTGAGTAGTTACCTTTGCGTGGTCGTTCGTCGTTTGCCGTGAGGCCGTCTGTCCAGTCGTCTGGAGGGGCTGGTCTCCGTCCCAGCCCGATTCCGCATCGGCACAGCGAATACGATTCGTCCCGCGGAGTCTGCGTGGTCGTTCGTCGTTTGCCGTGAGGCCGTCTGTCCAGTCGTCTGGAGGGGCTGGTCTCCGTCCCAGCCCGATTCCGCATCGGCATAGCGGACACGATTCGTCTCGCGGAACAACTCGGGCCGGAACGGAGGCCGGCCCCTCCAAACGGAACGAATAACAGCAACGACGCACGACAACGACGGTGGCCGCGGCCCCTCCGACGGCGAACAACCCGCAGTCCGAAAAGTGTATAAAGGCAAGGTCGTCTGGAGGGGCTGGTCTCCGTCCCCGCCCGAGTCCGCATCGGCATAGCGGACACGATTCGTCCCGCGGAACAACTCGGGCCGGAACGGAGGCCGGCCCCTCCAAACGGAACGAATAACAGCAACGACGCACGACAACGACGGTGGCCGCGGCCGCCCGCCCTGCACTCCCCGGCCGCATGTGTTACAATGAACACACGCATCACCGACACACTGAAGGAGTTGCACTCGTGGAGCAGAACGAACCGACAGAATCACAATCAGAGGATCGCGAGGCCGACGACGTCGCGCCCGCATACTCGTTCGCGACCGTCCTCAAAGGGATTGTCAACCGCATCTACGCCGATGGAGACAGGAACTTCGGCTTCGTGTTACATGGCGAAGAAGAGTATTACTTCGACCCGCGCCTGGTCGCGTCCGAGGAGACGCCGCTTCGCGGTGACCGCGTCTTCTTCACACCGAAGCCGCCGCTGAAGCCCGGCGCAAAGCCCGCCGCCGCGTGCGTGCTCGTCAAGCAGAAGCCCGCCGTCGGCACGGTCGTCAATATGCTGCCGAACGGCAAGTCATGCTTTCTGCAGGTCAGGGACGAGTTGGGGAATCACTTCAACGTGTACATGCCGATCTCGACCCCGCTGGGCAACGTGAGCCTCGGGGATCGCTTCCGCTTCATAGCGGAGCGGAATCCAAGGGGCCCTCTCGCGACCTGCCCGAAGAGGACGGGTTGAGATGCGCCCCATCACCATCGTCGGCGCGGGGCTCGCGGGCTCCGAGGCCGCGTGGCAGGTCGCGCAGCGCGACGTGCCCGTGGTGCTCTGCGAGATGCGCCCCGAGCGCATGACGCCCGCGCATGAGACCGACCTGTTCGCCGAACTGGTCTGCTCGAACTCCCTCAAGTCCGTGCGCACCACCTCCGCGCACGGAGTGCTCAAGCAGGAGATGCACATCCTCGGCTCGCTGATCCTCCGCTGCGCCGAGGAGAACGCCGTCCCGGCCGGGCAGGCGCTGGCGGTCGATCGCGAGGCATTCGCCCGGCAGGTCACCGAGGCCATCTCCGCGCACCCGCTCATCGAGGTGCGGCGCGAGGAGGTCACCGAGATCCCCGAGGGCCCGGCGATTATCGCCTCAGGCCCGCTGACCTCCGACGCGCTGTCGGAGGCGATCGCGAAGCTCACCGGCCGCGAGCGGCTCTACTTCTACGACGCGCTCTCGCCGATCGTCTCGGAGGAGAGCATCGACCATGACGTCGTCTTCCGCCAGTCGCGCTACGACAAGGGCGACGCGGATTACATCAACTGCCCCTTCGACCGCGAGCAGTACGAGGCGTTCTACCACGAGTTGCTCAACGCCGAGACGACGCTGCACGCCGACTACGACCCCGACGAGCTCTTCGAGGGCTGCCTGCCGATCGAGATCATCGCCTCCCGCGGTATCGACGGCCCGCGCTACGGGCCGATGAAGCCTCGGGGCCTGACCGACCCGCGCACCGGGAAGAGGCCGTGGGCGGTCGTGCAGCTTCGCATGGAGAACCGCGAGGGCACCATGTGGAACCTCGTCGGCTTTCAGACGTCGCTCACCTACCCCGAGCAGCGGCGCGTCTTCCGCATGATCCCGGGGCTTGAGAACGCCGAGTTTCTGCGCCTCGGTGCGATCCACCGCAACACGTACATCAATGCGCCGACGCAGCTTCGGGCCACCTGGCAGCACCGAGAGCGGGATGATCTCTTCTTCGCGGGGCAGATCACGGGCGTCGAAGGCTACGTCGAGAGCACCGCGTCGGGGCTGATGGCGGGGATCAACGCCGCGCGCCTGGTCTCAGGCGAGGAGCCGATCGTCATGCCGGAGCAGTCGGTGATCGGAGCGATGGCGCAGTACATCACGAGCGCCGCCGCCGAGAGCTTCCAGCCGATGAACTCGAACTTCGGCCTGCTCCCGCAGCCTTACTCCGAGCGCCGCCTGAAGAAGCACGACCGCCGCAAGCTGCAGGCGGAGCTTGCGATCGCGGCGGTGGAGCGGGTCGTGGAACTTGAGATGCGGGGATAGTCCGCCGCCTGTACTTGCCGTCTTACGCTGTGTCCCTGAAGCCGCAGGATAGTCCGCCGCCTGCACTTGCCGTCTTGCGCTGTGTCCCTGAAGCCGCAGGATAGTCCGCCGCCTGCACTTGCCGTCTTACGCTGTGTCCCTGAAGCCGCAGGATAGTCCGCCGCCTGCACTTGCCGCCTTGCGCTGTGTCCCTGAAGCCGCAGGATAGTCCGCCGCCTGCACTTGCCGTCTTACGCTGTGTCCCTGAAGCCGCAGGATAGTCCGCCGCCTGCACTTGCCGTCTTACGCTGTGTCCCTGAAGCCGCAGGATAGTCCGCCGCCTGCACTTGCCGCCTTGCGCTGTGTCCCTGAAGCCGCAGGATAGTCCGCCGCCTGTACTTGCCGTCTTGCGCTGTGTTCTTGCAGCCGTTGTCGTTGTGGCCCCGGCGCCCTCGCCGGGGTCGGCGCGAAGCGCCGATGTCGTTTGCCCGTCAGCGCTCGAATGCTCAGAAATGCCTACACCCGCCCTTCAACCTCCGCCTCGAGCCGCCGACACGCGCTCAGCGCCCCATCGTTCGTCGCCTCCGCGATTCTGCGCAACTCCGGAAGCTGCTCGATGATGCTCCCGCGCGCATGGTGTGCGTTGATATGCTCGATCAGCGCCAGCAGCCCCCGCCCGACGGTGCCGTCCGCCAGCGCCTCCTGCGCCGCGGAGCAGAACTGGTGCATCCACTCCCGGCGGTCGGCCGCCACCGCCCGGCCTTCGTCTGTGTTGAGCAGCTCCAGCAACTCATCCTTGCGCGGCAGCCAGCCGCTGAAGCCCTCGACCGTCTCCTCCACCGTCGAGCCATGCCCGGCCCGGATGGTGATGAACCGCCATGTCCCCACCAGGCCGAAGTTCGCGTCGATCAGGTCGGCATCGCCCAGCACGAGATTCTCGATCGGATGCTCGGGCGTGTTCTCACCCGCGTGGCTGTCGATCGCGTGTACGATCCGCGCGCACAGCTCGTCCGGCAGGGCGCGCTCAGCCAGCAGCGCCCGCGCGGTCTTCGCGCCCACGTGCGCGTGCTCGCGCCCGGCGGGCTTGTCGATATCGTGCAGGATAGCCGCCGGCTCAACGATCCGCGCGTCCGCTCCCGCCTGCCGACAAAGCTGCAGCGCGAGATTCCGCACTCGCAGCGTGTGCTCCCAGGTATACCCCGGCCAGTGGTAGCCCTCCCACTGCGCCGGCCAGCACTCAAGTCTTCCGCGTACGATCTGCTCAAGCTCTTTGATGATCTGCGTCAACGCCGTGTACCTCACTTCATCTCAGGTGATGCGCTCTTTGTCCGGCATCGGCCGATCGCAGGTCATGAATCCGCGTGGGACCGGACAGGCCGGTCCCACGCGACGCGACCGCCACGACCTGCACCCTCACTCCTCCGGCTGGTCGGGCGCGGGCTCCGCGCCCCCGGCCGGCGACCATACCATCACCGGTCGCGTGATCCCGCCGGCTCCCAGCTCGTTCGTCTTCTCGTTGGTGACCTTCACTGCTATGAGGTTGTCCCGGCCGAAGCGCACCGCGTGGGTGATGTCAAGCTCGACCGGCGTCCATCCGTTCGTCTCCACCTCGCCGACGTAGATGTCATTGACCCAGACCTTCGCGCTCTCATCGACCCCGCCGAACCACAGCATCACGCGATTGCCGCCCCACATCGGCAGGATCTGCACCTCCTGGCGGTACCACATCACGCCGCGGTAGTAACGCAGGCCCTGATCAGACCAGCTCGCCGAGTGAGTCCGCAACGTCTGCCAGTCGCTGTCGTCCACGCGGCGGGAAAAGAAGCGAAGCGCCTCCCCGACGTCGTTGGGGTCCATGTACGTTCGCCACCTGTCCGGCAGCCCCTCGATCATGCGGTTGCCGCCGCTGGTGCGCGCGTGTCCCTGCTCAACCTCCGGCGCCCAGAAGCGCTCCACGCGGGAAATCCCGCCACCGGATGCCATCAGCGGCGGGTCATACTCGTGCATCCACCGGCCGACCTCGCGCATCTCATCGAGGGCCCTGCGCGCCTCGCCCCAGCGGTAGCTCTCCGACGCCTCGCGCATCCGCAGGAAGGCGTCGAGGTACTCCCAGCTCTTCGTCGCGATCAGAACCCGCTCGCTGTAAACGCCTGCGTTTCTCGTCACGCGCGTGGCGTCCCGAAGGCGCTGTGAGAGGTACTCCATGTCGCGAGCTGAGTAGATGTCCGGGATATTCACCGCGTTGCCCGTGTGATAGGGCGCATTGCGCCGCGCGCGATCCATGTACATCCAGTAGAGCTGCATCGGCTTGGCCGCGGGGCCGTAGAAGCGGTCGTAGTAATCCTCCAGCAGCGCGGAGAGGTCGGTCCTCGTGTCCCACATCAGCTTCGCCATCACATAGCCCAGCGGCCCGTAGTTCGCCCACGACATCTGCGTCTCTATCCGCATCCCGGTGATGCCGTTACGCGCGCAGTAGGGGATCTCGTAGCCCCAGCGACCCACGTAGTTGAGCGGCAGATTCGGTCCGGCGAGGTTGTAGCTGTACCCGCGATGGTACACCTCCGGGGAGATCTTCGTCCACTCGGTGATCAGGTACTGATGGAAGTTCCGCTCGGCGCAGACCGACTCGCCCATCCCGTGCAGCCGGCAGAGGCGGATCGGTGCGATCGCCGGGACGATGCTCGGGTCGGGCATGACCTCCCGCGGCGGCAGCATGTAGCTGTGGTAGGCGTAGAACGCGAAGCGGATCTCCGGGTAGATCTCGTGAACCTGCCCGGCAACGGCGTTCGCGAAGCGCAGGAAGCGGTCGGTGATCGAGACCTCGCCCGAGAAGGGATCGATCTGGCCGGTGTCCTGAGCGGTGCAGTTGTCGCACTCGCAGAACCCTCCCCCGTCGTTGGGGCCGATGCCGAACCATGTCTTCTCAGGGTTCGCCGCGTGCTCCTCGATGATCGCGCCGGCGGCTATCGCCGCGACCATCGGGTTCGAGGTGCAGAGCTGGCGCGGGGCGCGCTCGCCGTCCACCAGTGCGTAATACTCCGGATGCGTGTCGAAGTATCTGTCGGGAGGGACGAGCCGATTCCACGAGTGCGCGCCGGGGAAAACCTCGCCGCCGAGCTTGTTGCGCAGCGCCCACAGGTCACTCGCCTCGCCCCTCGGCAGCGCCTGGAGGAAGCGGCCCTTGAAGTCGGGCAGCGAGACGCGGCTGTCCACCTGAAGCTGAAGCTGCCCGAGCCGGGGGACGACCTCCCCGATCTCGCCGGGCATGAACCATCGGCAGCCAAGCTGCTCGAGAAGGTCATACGCCGCGTAGCAGGTGGCCGTCGGCGTCGTGCCGGCGAGTCGGACGGTGCTGCCCGTCACCTCGACGAAGAAGCCGCTCTGATCGGCGGCGGCCCGCTCGCGCAGCAGATCGTTCTGCGCAGCCCGCCCGATCTCGATCGTCACGGGCGTCTCCGCGGCCTTCGTCAGGCTGCTCCTGCCCGAGAGTTTCGCGAGGTAGGTCTCCAGTTCGTCCGCCGCCTGCTGCTCCAGCGGGTCGGGGTCGGGCGGCAGTTGGATCTGATAGAGCGCTTCCCCGCCGGTCACGAGCGTGACCGACTGTGCGGCGGCG
>JBMNNW010000069.1:0-28298 GCA_050942735.1 Armatimonadota bacterium | reverse complement strand
TTCGCCCTCACGATGACGACCATCTGGCTCGCGGGCGTCGGTTCGGCGATGATGGGCAGCATCCCCTTCGTCGCCACGATGTCGCCGATCGTGCGAAGCATCGCGCAGATGCTCCATCCGGGCCTTGGGGTCGAGCAGGCGGTCAGACATGCGAGCATGAGGCCGATCTGGTGGGCGCTGTCGCTGGGCTCGGGCATCGGGCAGAACTTCGCCCTCATCGGCGCGCCGACGAACCTGATCGCCGCGGCCATCGCCGCCCGCTCCGGCTACCCGATCTCATTCAGGCGCTTCATCGCCTGGGGGTTGCCGATCACATTCCCTTTCGTCGGGCTGTGCTCGATCTACCTGTGGCTCCGCTTCTTCACGGGATGATCGGCGAGTGACGGCCCGCCGCACTACCTGACACCGCCGACGCACCGCCGGTCGGCTTCGCATAATCGGCTCGACCTGCATCGTTCATTCAACAACCGTAGAAAGTTGCGTGCGCCTCATGTCGTCGCCGGGCTATCTGGCTGCGGCCATCTTCGTCGCCGCCTACCTGCTGATTGCATCCGACCGTTTCGACAAGACCAAGATCGCGCTTGCGGGCGGCGCCCTCATGATCATCCTGGGGGTCGTTGACCAGCACACCGCGTTTCATGGCACCCATGAGGTCGAGGGAATCGACTGGAACACGATCTTCCTGCTCATGGGCATGATGATCATCGTCAACATCACCCGCCGGACCGGCTTGTTCGAGTGGGTGGCCATCAAGACGGCGAAGATCGGGCGCGGCCGACCGATCCCGATCCTGATCGGGATGATGATCTCCACCGCGATCCTGTCCGCCTTCCTCGACAACGTCACCACGGTGCTGCTGATGGTGCCGACCGTGATCGTCATCTACGAGGCGATGGAACTCGACCCGGTCCCGTTCATCATCTTCGTGATCATGTCCTCGAACATCGGCGGGTCCCTCACTCTCGTCGGCCACCCGCCCAACATCATGATCGCCTCGACCACCGGCTTCGACTTCATGGACTTCATCCGCATCAACGGCCCATTCGTCATCGGCGTCTTCGGGATGCTGCTGGGCTTCATCTGGCTGTGGATGCGGCGCAGAATGACCATCAGCGAGGAACTGCGGCTGCGAATCATGAGCTTCGATGAGACGCGCGCGATCAGCGACCACCGCCTCCTCTGGCGCTGCCTCGGCGTCATGGCCATCGTCTTCGTCGGCTTCGCCATCCACGGGATGATCGGCCTTGAGCCCGCGACGATCGCGCTGGCCGGCGGCGCCCTCCTCCTGCTGCTCTACCCCGATGACACCCGTGAGCCGCTGGAGGAGATCGAGTGGCCCACGCTCTTCTTCTTCATCGGACTCTTCATCATGATCGCCGCGCTCACCGACACCGGCGTGGTCAGGGCGGTCGGGATGGGCATGATCAACGCCACGGACGGCAACCTCTTCGCCCTGACCCTGCTCGTGCTTGTCGTCACGGCCGTCGCCTCCGCGCTGATGGATAACATCCCGTTCGTCGCCGCCATGACGGCGCTGCTGCGCGTCGTCGCCCCGGAGCTGCACCCCGATCCGGCCTCGGCCGCGACGATGGCGGAGCTGCTGCAGCATCAGAGCATCCTGCCGATCTGGTGGGCACTGTCACTCGGCGCCGGCCTCGGCGGGAACCTCGCGCTCATCGGCGCCTCCCCCAACGTCGTCGCGGCGGGTATCGCCAAGCGCTCCGGCCATGAGGTCGGCTTCATGCGCTTCCTCAAGTACGGCGTGCCGATCACCCTGCCGATGATCATCCTGGCCGCCGGATACCTCTGGCTGCGGTTCTTCATGTAGGCCGTGGCCGGCAGGGACGTCGAGGAGCGCCGGTGAATCATGGACCTGGTGACGGTGAGATCCGCACGAGGAGATGGGCGATGAAGCTAAGTCGCGAGAGTGAGGCACAGGCCGAGGAGCACGGCCGCGGCCCCGACGTATCAGTTGTGATCCCGATCTACAACGAGGAGGAGGCCATCCCGCATCTCTACGAGGCGCTCAGAAGCGCCCTGGAGAA
The DNA here is from genome assembly GCA_050942735.1 of Armatimonadota bacterium. Taxonomy (GTDB): domain Bacteria; phylum Armatimonadota; class Zipacnadia; order Zipacnadales; family UBA5352; genus UBA5352. The sequence goes on along the minus strand of JBMNNW010000069.1, from coordinate 26,253 downwards.
GCTCGACCGTACGTGGGAGGTCATCCTCATTAACGACGGCTCCCGCGACGACAGCCGCGCCCGCCTCGACCGCGTCGCCCGCGAGGACCCGCGCTTCACCGCGATCCACCTCCGTCGCAACTTCGGCCAGACCGCCGCGATGAGCGCGGGATTCGACCACGCCCGCGGCGATGTCATCGTCGCCATGGACGCAGACCTGCAGAACGACCCGCTGGACATCCCGAAGCTGCTGGCGAAGATAGACGAGGGATACGACTGCGTCAGCGGCTGGCGCAGGGACCGCAAGGACGACCGCCTCACCCGCGTCCTCCCCTCGCGGGTCGCCAACTGGCTGATCTCGACCGTCACCGGAGTGCGCCTGCACGACTACGGCTGCTCGCTGAAGGCCTACCGGCGCGAGATCCTCGACGACGTCGAGCTCTACGGCGAGATGCACCGCTTCATCCCGGCGCTCGCGCGCTGGGCCGGCGCGCACATCACGGAGGTCGTGGTCTCGCACCACCCGCGACAGTTCGGCGAGTCCAAGTACGGGCTCTCGCGCATTATGCGAGTCATCCTTGACCTGCTGACAGTCAAGTTCCTCCTCAGCTACGCCACCCGGCCGATCCAGGTGTTCGGCAGGTGGGGGCTTCTCTCCGGCGGCATCGGCTTCGTGATCGCGCTTTACCTCACAATCCTCAAGCTCGGCTTCGGCGAGAACATCGGCGATCGCCCGGCGCTGCTGCTGGCGGTGCTGCTGATCCTCGTGGGCTTTCAGTTCGTGACGATGGGCCTGCTCGCGGAGCTTCAGACGCGCACGTACTTCGAGGCACAGAACAAGCGAATCTACGCCATCCGCGAGATCACGCGCGGGGGCGGCGACGCCCCCTCGTCACCATCCTGACGCCAGAAAGTCCTTCGGCGAGGCCTCTGTCTCACGCCCACGCCAGCGCCTCAAGCTCCCGGCGGAACTGCGCCTCCAGCCGCGCCGCCTCCTCCGGGAACTGCGCGATCAGGTTGCACAACTCGCGCGGATCGCTCTCGCGGTCGTAGAGCTCATGCCCGCCGCTCCCGCCCGGCAGCAGCAGCGTCCAGCGCCCGTCGCGGAGCGCCGCGCTCTGGCAGTGGATGCCCGAGATCGCGTAGTCGCGCACACTCGCGACATCGCCGCGCACCAGTGGCAGCAGACTCGTCCCGTGCGTCCCCGGCATCGGCTCGACGCCCGCCGCGTCGCAGATCGTCGGCGCGATGTCCGAGAGCCGCACCAGCACCTCGCGCCTCTCCCCCGCCCCGGCCCCGGGCAGATGCACGATCAGCGGCACGGCCGCAAGCTCCTCGTAGAGCCACGGGCGGTGCTTGCGGACGAAGCCGTGGTCGTCGAGCGGCTCACCGTGGTCGCTGGTGAAGATGATGACCGTGTTCTCGAAGTACCCGAGCCCCTCGGCGGCGCGCAGAAGCTCTCCGATCCACCGGTCCACGAAGGTCACCTCGCCCGCGTAGAGTGCCCGCACATTCGCGATCTCCTCGGGCGTGAGGTAGCCCTCCACCTCCGATGGCACCGGGTCGATGATCTCCCTGCCGGTGTACCCCGGATTGTACCGCTCCTTGATCTCCAGCGGCGGGTCCCACGGCTCATGCGGATCGAAGAGGTCCACCCACAAGAAGAGGCGGTCCTCTCCCCGGTGCGCCTCCAGCCAGTCGATCGCCCTCAGGCACACCTGCGCGCAGAAGTAGTCCTCCTCCCGCTCGCGCCCGGAGACATTGCGGAGGTACTGCCGGAACATCCGCGCCATCTGCTCGGTTTTCCAGGAGACCGGGCTGGGCTTGAACTGCCGCTCGAAGGCCTCCTCGATCTGCGCGCCGTCCACCTCGCTGGCGAGGATCCACGGATCATATTCCTGTCCGCGGATGAAGACGCGCTCGTCAAAACCACGATCGTAGTTGTACCCGGGCTTGTGCAGGTGGTAGACGTCGGTGATCAGCGCGGAGGTGTAGCCCCTGTCCCACAGCCACTCGGCCATCGGCAGATCGTCCCGCTCGAACGGCTGCCAGGGCCGGAAGGGGAAGTTCACCCGCCCCAGCATCATCGAAGTGCGGCAGGGGCCGGTGTTGAGCGAATCGGCGTACGCCCCGTCGATCAGGCAGCCCCTGCGCGCAAACGCATCGAGGTTCGGCGTCTCAATCCAGCGATTCCCGTAGCAGCCGAGGTGGTCTTTGCGGAAGCTGTCGGCGACGATCACGATGACATTCATGACGGCTCCTCCCGGCACGGCGCCCCGACCTGCTCTCACATGATCTGCTCCACCCCGGCGATGGCGTGGTTGAAGCTCTCCGGCCTGGGGTGTCCCACGACGACCGGTGCTGGCATCCGGCGTCTCCGGTGAGTGGCCTGTCGGCAGGTGGTGTTTCACCACGCACCGCCCCGCGTCCTTCCGGCCGCGCCGCCGGTGGCGGCCGCCCGCGACCGAGATCCGCCTTGCAGCGCCGGGCGCTGTGTGGTTGAATATGACTGAGGCGAGTTTGACCGAGGTAGATATGACCATGTCGCCCGACGAGCGTCCCGAGGAACGGGTCTGTCCGGTCTGCGAAACGCGGCTGCCCGACGACCCCGCCGTCCGGCGCTGCCCCCGGTGCGGAGCGCGAGCGCTGCAGTGGGCGCGCCAGCAGCCCCTCGGACAGGGCGTCGTGCTCTTCAACGCGCGACTCGCCGGCATGATGGCCGGCGCGTTCGTGGCCATGCTCTCACTGCTGGTGCTGGGCTACCGCTTCCCCATCCCGTGGCAGGTCGCATTCATCGCGATCGCCCTGCCGGTGGCGGGGTACATCGCGTTCGGCGCCCTGGCGGTGACGGTCCCACGGTCGTGGCGCACGCAGTACATGGTCGGCGTACTCGCATTCACCACGGGGCTGCTGGTCGCGACGATCGCCGGACTGGTCGGAATACTCAATCCGCTGACGCTGCTGGGGATCACGGCGGCCGTGACGGCGCTCGTCTGGCCGATGATCCGCCGCGCCGTGACCGACAGCATGAGCGATCAACAGTGAGCGCCCGCTCGCAGCATCGGGCGGGGTCCCGCCCCCTGACGAAGTACCGCGACAGATGAGACGGGAGGATGTCACAATGGCAGTTAAGGAGCAAGTAGTGGCGGCCGCGCAGGCCGCGCGGCAGGCCGCCCGCACACTCGGGAGCCTCGACGCACAGACGCGCGCAAAGGGCCTCCGCGAGATGGCGCAGGCGCTGCGCGACAGCGCCGCCTCGATCATCGAGGCCAACGCGAAGGACATGGCGGAGGGTGAGCGGCGAGGGCTGTCGGCGGCGATGCTCGACCGCCTCTTCCTCGACGAGGAGCGCATCGAGAAGATCGCGGTCGCCCTCGAGGAGATCGCCGACCTGCCCGACCCCGTCGGCGATGTCCTCAAGGAGTGGACCATCGACAACGGCCTGCTCATCCAGCGCGTCGCCGTCCCGATCGGCGTCATCGGCATCATCTACGAATCGCGCCCGAACGTCACCGCCGACGCCGCCGGGCTCTGCATCAAGTCGGGCAACGCCTGCGTGCTGCGCGGGGGCTCGGAGTCGATCAACTCCAACCTCGCCATCGCGCGCGTCCTCCAGGACGCCGCCGAGGCGGCGGGCCTCCCCGCGGGCGCCATCAGCATGGTCCCGATCACCGATCGCGAGGCCGTCGGCGTCATGTGCCGCCTGCCGGAGTACATCGACCTGATCATCCCCCGCGGTGGCGAGGGGCTCATCCGCGCGGTCACCGAGAACGCGCAGGTCCCCGTGCTCAAGCACTACCGCGGCATGACGCAGATCTACGTCGATGAAGCCGCCGACCCAGACCTCGCCGTCAGAATCGTTCACAACGCGAAAGTCCAGCGTCCCGGCGTCTGCAACGCCGTGGAGAACCTCTACGTCCACGCCAACGCGGCGGACGTGCTCAACGCGATCGTTGACGACCTCCTCGCCGCAGGCGTCGAACTGCGGGGCTGCCCCCGCACACGCCAGATGGTGGACGCGGAGATCAACGCCGCCACCGATGAGGACTTCGACACCGAGTACCTCGATCTGATCCTCTCGATCATGATCGTGGACTCGCTCGACGATGCCCTCGACCGGATCGCCGAGCACACCTCCGGCCTGACCGAGGCGATCATCACCGAGGACCACGCCGCCGCCGACCGCTTCCTGCGCGAGGTCGACTCCGCGGCGGTCTATCACAACGCATCGACGCGCCTGACCGACGGCGGCGTCTTCGGACTCGGCGCGGAGATCGGCGTCTCCACCGACAAGATCCACGCCCGCGGCCCGGTCGGCGCCGCGCAGCTCACCATCTTCAAGTACGTCTGCCGTGGCAGCGGGCAGATCCGCACGTGAGGGGGCCTGACGTGACATCCGACACACAGAGCATCAGGCCCCGGCGCATGGTCGTCAAGGTCGGAACGCGGCTGGTCATCGACACCGAGGGCCAGCCCCGCCACGACTTCCTCCAGCGCATGGCAGCCGAGATCCGCCAGCTCACGGACGAGGGCATCGAGGTGCTCCTCGTCACCTCAGGAGCCGTCGGGATCGGCCGCAGGCTCCTCCTCGAACCGGGCAAGCACCTGCGGCCCGATCAGCGGCCATCCGCCGCGGCGGTCGGCCAGCCCGTGCTCATGCAGTACTGGGCCGAGGCGCTCGGCGAGGTCGGGATCATGTGCGCCCAGGTGCTGCTCACGCAGGACGATGTCGTCAACCGCGGGCGCTGCCTGCGGCTGCGCGAAACCCTCGAGGACCTCCTCGGCTGGGGCGTGCTCCCCGTGCTCAATGAGAACGACAGCATCTCCGTGGAGAGCGTCACGTTCGGCGAGAACGACCTCATGGCGGCGATGGTCGCGGTCGCAATCACGCCCGCGGAGCTGCTCGTGATCCTCTCCGACCAGGCCGGCCTCTTCACCGCCGACCCGCGCTCTGACGCCGCCGCCGAGCTGATCTGCGAGGTCGAGCCCTTCGAGGACGTCGGGCGCTTCGCCTCAGGCGCCGGAGGCCCCGAGTCGCTGGGCGGGATGGCGAAGAAGATCGAGGCGGCGCGCCGCGCAACCGACTGCGGCATCCGGGTCGCGATCGCGGACGGCAATGCCGACCGCGTGCTCAGCCGCATACTCAGCGACGAGCAGATCGGCACCTGCATGTTCGCCCGGCCGCGGATGCCCAGCCGCAAGGCGTGGCTCGCGGTGCACCTGATGCCCCGGGGAGTGCTCGTGATCGACGATGGCGCGAGGCGGGCGCTCCTGCACCCCGACGGCGCCAGCCTTCTCCCCAGCGGGATCACGCAGGTGCGGGGCGAATTCCGCCCCGGCGACCTCGTCACGGTCCGCGACACCGACGGCCATGAGATCGCCCGCGGCCTCGTCAACTACTCGTCCGACGAGACCCGAACGATCAGAGGCGCGCACTCATCACAGATCGGGCAGTTGATCGGCCGCGAGGGGGAGGCGGAGGTCATCCACCGCGACGACATGGTCGTCACCGCCCCCGAAGCGCAGTAGCAACGGCCCCCAACGCCGAAGCCCACCACTCCAAAGGCAAACGGCCCCCGCAATCGCGGGGGCCGTTGTTTTCGGCGTCTGTCAGATAGGTCTTACTCCTCGATCGGCTCGAGCTCCTCGGCCGCACCGGCAGGCTCCTCAGCCTCTGCGCCCTCTTCGCCCTCTTCGGCCGGCTCAGCCTCTTCGTCCGCCGGCTCCTCGACCTCTACGTCCTCAGGCATGGGCTCGTCGATCGGGGGGATCTCCTCGGGCGGCGGCATAATGGCGCCGTCATCGACCGTGTCCGCCGGGCAGCCGGCGAGGACGGCCATTGCCGCCAACATACCGACGAGTGCGACGACCATCAATACGATGCCCCATCTGCTTCTCATTGTACAGCCTCCTTCACGTCATTCACTGCGTTCCCCAACGCAGCGCGTCATCGCCCTGAAGGGCGGTCCTGCCATCATTGGGCGCCGGGGCTCAACGCCGGCCCGGCGGTTTGCACTACTCGTCGTTCATGATCTCCGACTGACTGTAGCTCAGGCCAAGCAGCAGCCCGGCCTGCTTGACTTCTTCCTCGCTGATCGGTTCATTCCGACTGCTTAGATCGTACTCAGAATCCGATTCAATTTCAAGTCCCAATGCGAAAGTTGCATCCTCCAACTCGCACCGCAACTCCAGCGCCCGCATGATCTCATCGGCGCGGGTGAAGCTTGCCACAGCGGCCTCGCCGAATCCCGCGGCCTCGAGGATCGTGCCGATCCACCAGTGCAACTGACCGTCGAAGTCGCCCCCGGTCAGACCGTCCTGCAGCGCGCTGACCGCGGTCAGGCACGCCAGTCGGTAGCGGTCCTCATCGATGATGACGCGCTCCTCGATATCTGAATCATACCGCGTAAACGCTCGCGTTGCAAGTTCATACCGATTGTATCCGAGCGCGAACAGCGCCAGCGGATCATCAGCCCCGGCATCCACGGCCTCCTCAAGCTTGCCGACCACCCGTTCGACCATCCCGAGGTGGTAGTAGCACTCCGCGCACAGCAGAAGCCGCGCAACCTCCACCTCGCCGGTCGTCCGATCGACGTCAAGCTGCTCGAGCAGTGCCCGCAGAGCCATGTCGCGCTTCCCAACGGCGGAACGCACATTCCCGAGCGTAACCTGGTCCTCGACCGTGAAGACCTCCAGGGCCCTGTGGTAACGCTCAACCACCTCGAGAAACTCCGCGAAACGCAACCGCAGCCCCTCCGCCACCCGGCCGGTGCCGAGCAGGTAGTCGGTGATCATGTCATAGTACGCGAAGGCGAAGGCGGATATCGTCGGATACTCGCCAAGCCTGTCGAGGCGCTCGTAGATGTCTTCCCGGTCAGACCATGACATTGCTTCGGTGCAGACCTCACTTGTGTTGCTCTGGACTGCGAAGTATTTCCCCGCTCAGCGCCGAGACTCCTCCCCGACTCCCCCAGGTCATCGACAAAGCGAGGAGGGGGCCGATCTCTGACCGACCCCCATCGTCCCTCCATCCGCGCGACGAGCCTACTTCAGCTCGATCTTCGCGCCGGCTTCCTCGAGGCGCTCCTTCATCGTCTCCGCCTCTTCCTTGGAGATCGCCTCGGCGACAACCGCGCCGGGGGCCGACTCAACGAGCTCCTTGGCCTCCTTCAGGCCAAGCGACGTCGAGACCTCCCGAACCGCCTTGATGACCTTGATCTTCTCGGCGCCCGCATCGGCGATGATCACGTCGAACTCGGTCTGCTCCTCCGCCTCCTCGGCAGCGCCCACAGCCGGACCGGCAACCGCCACCGGTGCCGCCGCCGTCACGCCGTACTTCTCCTGCAGCTTGTCCTTCAGCTCGACGAGCTGCAGGACCGTCAGACTGTCTACCGCTTCAATGATCTCGTCAACCGTCATCTTGGGTTCTCCTCTGTGTAAGAATCTCTGGCGCTCAACGTTGCGTCACGCGGCCTCTTCGCCGCCGCCCTGCTCATCGGCGATCGCCTGCAGCGTGAAGACCAGCTCGGAGACCACGCCGCTGAGCGTAAAGACCAGCCCCGTTACCGGAGCGGCGATCCCACCGACCACGCTGGCGATCAGTTCGTGCCGTCCCGGAACCTTCGAGAGCTTCTCGATTTGCTCGGGGGAGATCATCTCACCCTCGACCACACCGGCCTTCACCGGCGGCTGGTTATGTCGATCCGCGAACTCCGTCAGCACCTTCAGGGGCGTGATCGGATCCTCGCCGCAGTACGTCACGGCGTTCGGCCCGGTCAGCAACTCGGACACCTGCTCGAAGTCGGTGCCCTCCACGGCGATCTTCAGCAGCCGATTCTTCACGACCTCCATCCGGCCACCCGCGTCGAGCAGTTGCCCGCGCAGGTCGGTCGCCTCGGCCGCCGTCAGGCCCTCGAACTCGGTCAGGTAGATGCTCCCTGACGCCTCAAGTGCCTCGCGCATCTCGCGTACCGCTTCCCTCTTCGCCTTTGTCGGAATGTCAGTTCACCTCCCTGCCCCGGCCCCATCACCCGCCACAACAAAAGCGGGAGCGCCAAAGTCAGGCGCTCCCGCGTACTTGCACATGCGTGCATCGCTCGGGTGCTCCTGGCCTCGGCAGGCTGAGCGGCGCATGCCACTCGCTTAAGCCCTCTCGGGCGCCGGCTGTCTTAAGCCTGGATACTCACTGAGTTGTCCCTGCCACCGACGCATCAGGCGGCGCGTCGGGTCACGACGTCCGAAACCTCAACCTTCACGCCCGGCCCCATCGTAGCGGACAGCGTGATGCTTCTGATGTAGCGGCCGGATGCGGCGGCGGGCCTCGCGGCAACCACCGCGGCGATCAGGGCCTCGAAATTCTCGCGCAGCGCCGACTCGCTGAAGGACGTCAGCCCCAGCGGAACGTGCAGAACCGCGCCCCGGTCCATCTTGAACTCAACTCGACCGCCCTTGAGGGCGGCAACAGCGCCGCCGATGTCATCGGTGATGTTTCCGGCCTTCTTCGAGGGCATGCGCGGACCAAGCTGCTTGCCCAGAGGGCCGACCACGCGCATCATCTGCGGCTGCGCGACCAGGATGTCGAACTCATCCCAGCCGTTGCGGATGTCCTCCACCAGGTCCTCACCGCCGACGCGATCCGCCCCCGCCTCCTGCGCGGCGCGCACTGCCTCGCCCTCAGCGAAAACCGCCACGCGCGGCACCTTGCCGGTCCCGTGCGGCAGCACGACTGTGCCGCGAACGTTCTGGTCGCCCTTGCCCGCCTGTACGCCGAGCTTGATGGCGCAGTCAACGCTCTCGTCGAAGCCTGCCGTTGCGGTCTCCCTGACCAGCGCGATGGCCTCGTCAAGCGTGTAGTAATGCTTGACATCGACCTTCTCGCGGGCCTCGTCGTACCTCTTGCCTGCCGTCCTCGCCATGCGAGTCACCTCTGGATGCGACAAATGCTTAACCGGGGCAGTTACTCGGCCTGCTCCGCATCGACCTCGTCGACCTCGCCCGCCTCGCCTACCGCTGCCACGGCCGGCGCGGCCTCCTCCTGCTCCACAACCGTCTCGCTGGCGTCCACGTAGTCGGCGCCGGTGGCCTCCTCGACCACCTTGATCCCCATGCTCCGGGCGGTCCCGGCCACGATACGCGCGGCGGCCTCCACGTCGCGAGCGTTGAGGTCCTCCATCTTGACCTCGGCGATGCCCCGCACCTGGTCCCATGTAACCTCGCCGACCAGCATCTTGCGGGCCTGACCGCTGGCCTTCTCGAGGTCCGCGGCCTTCTTCAGCAGGCTCGACGCAGGCGGGCTCTTGCAGATGAAGTCGAAGCTCCGGTCGGCGTAGACCGTGATCTCCACGGGGATAATATCCCCCATCTGCCCGGCCGTCTGAGCGTTGAAGGTCTTGCAGAAGTCCATGATGTTCAAGCCGTGCTGCCCCAGCGCGGGCCCGACCGGCGGCGCCGGTGTGGCCTTCCCTGCGGGCACCTGCAGCTTGATAGTCGTCAGTACTTTCTTCGCCATCTCGGGCGCTCCTCACGCCGCCGCCGGCACAGCATCTGCTCCGGCAGGCGACTCTTCATAGGGCTGACGCTCGCGGCGTGCCGCCGTCGGCGGACGCTTAGAGCTTCTCAATCTGTGTAAAATCAAGCTCGACGGGCGTCTCGCGACCGAAGATCGAGATCAGCACCTTGAGCGTCTCACGCTCAGCGTTGACCTCGATGATCTTCCCGGTGAACTCACCGAAGGGCCCCTCGGTCACGCGGACGCTCTGGCCGACCGACCAGATCGCCTTGGGCCGCTGGCTCTCCTCGCCGACGACCTCCAGGATCTGCCGGACCTCGTCGGGCCTGAGCGGAACCGGCTCATCCGACGAGCCGACGAAGTGCGTCACCCCGTTGGTCTGGGTGATCAACTGGCGCATGTGGTCGGTGGCGTCAACCTCGATCAGAACGTACCCCGGGTAGAGCTTGCGCTTCACTTCTCTGCGCTGCCCCCCCGATGATCGGATCTCCGTCTCGGTGGGGACCAGAATTCGGCCGAGCAGGTGTGAGAGTTCCTTGGCCTCGGCCCGCTTCTCGATGCTGGCCTTGACCTTGTTCTCCTTCCCTGTCAGCGTGTGCAGTACGTACCATTGCTTCGCCATGGTCCCGCCTCTTCACGTCTCACACGGCTCGATGCGCCGCGGCTACTCGTAGAGGCGCAGGGCCCCTACGACCTTCGTAAAGATGAAATCCAGCACCCCGATCCAGATGGAGACGATCCCGACCGCCACGATGACGACGCCGGTGAAGGCATACGTCTCCTCGTGGCTGGGCCACACGACACGCTGCAGTTCCATCCAGACTTCCTTGAGGAACTGGCCGATTTTTCTGAACGGGCGCTTGATACGCTGTAGCATCTGTGTCCTCTCCCCGGCGGCCGCTCTAGCCGCCTGGGCCTATCCCCCGGAGCTGGGTCCCCCCGGGAGGTGCACGGCGGGCGCAGATACCCTGCGCCCGCTGGTGCTCGCATTGCCTGATTATCGTCGCTCGTGCATGCCTGAGTCGAGCAGACTGGCAGGGGCAGCGGGACTCGAACCCACAACCGCCGGTTTTGGAGACCGGTGCTCTGCCAAATTGAGCTATGCCCCTGCCCCCAACCTTCGGGGCCCACGCGCACTACTTGCGCAGCCGCGTCTCCCTGTGCTCGGTGTGCTTGCGGCACCTCGGGCAGTGCTTATTCAGCGTCAGATTCTCCGACACGTTCTGCCGGTTCTTCTGCGTGTAGTAGTTGTTTTCGCTGCACTCACTGCAGCGCAGTATGATGTTGGTAGCGGGCATCTCTCACATACGCCCTTTACTCTTCGACCTTGGTGACCACGCCCGCGCCGACGGTCAGACCGCCCTCGCGGATCGCGAAACGAACGCCCTGCTCCAGCGCGATCGGCTGAATCAGCTCGACGTTGATCCTGACGTTGTCGCCGGGCATGACCATCTCGATGCCCTCCGGCAGCGTCACGTCGCCGGTCACGTCGGTGGTGCGGAAGTAGAACTGCGGGCGGTAGCCGTTGAAGAATGGCTTGTGGCGGCCACCCTCAGCCTGGGTCAGAACGTAGACCTCACCCTGGAACTTCGTGTGCGGCGTGATCGAGCCGGGGGCCGCAACAACCTGGCCGCGCTCGATCTCGTCGCGCTCGATTCCGCGCAGCAGCAGACCGACGTTGTCGCCGGCCATGCCCTCGTTGAGCGTCTTGCGGAACATCTCAACGCCGGTGACGACCGACGTCTGGGTCGCGTGCAGGCCGATGATCTCCACGTTGTCGCCGGTGTTGATCTTGCCACGCTCGATGCGGCCTGTGGCGACCGTGCCGCGACCGGAGATCGTGAAGACGTCCTCGACCGGCATCAGGAACGGCATGTCCAGCGGGCGCTCCGGCGTCGGAATGAAGCTGTCAACCGCGTCCATCAGCTCGAAGATCGGCCGGCAGTCGTCGCACTCGCGGGTGCCACAGCCGCACTCCATCGCCTTGAGCGCCGAGCCCATGATGACCGGCGTGTCGTCGCCGGGGAACTCGTACTCATCGAGCAGCTCGCGAACCTCAAGCTCGACCAGCTCGAGCAGCTCGGGGTCGGCGATGTCGCACTTGTTGAGGAAGACGACCATCGCGGGAACGTCAACCTGCCGCGCGAGCAGCACGTGCTCGTTCGTCTGCGGCATCGGGCCGTCGGTTGCTGCAACGACCAGGATCGCCCCGTCCATCTGCGCCGCGCCCGTAATCATGTTCTTGATGTAGTCGCGGTGACCGGGGCAGTCCACGTGTGCGTAGTGGCGCTCCTTGGTCTCATACTCAACGTGGCAGGTCGCGATCGTAACGCCACGGTCGCGCTCCTCGGGGGCCGCGTCGATGGCATCGAAATCCATCGGATCGGCGTTGCCCTCTTCAGACGCGCACAGGCACTTGGTGATCGCTGAGGTCAGCGTCGTCTTGCCGTGATCGACGTGACCGATGGTGCCAACGTTTACGTGCGGCTTGGTCCGTTCGAATGTCTGCCTCGCCATTGAACTTCCTTCCTCCTAAACTCCGTGAGCTGCCCGGTCTGTCCAGGCAGTGTGGCCGGCGGAATTGCCGACCGATCCGGTGTTGACCTGATTTCGCCCGGTACTGCCGGGCCGCTACGGAATAGCGAACATGTGGCCGGAAGCGCAGTCAAGCCTCATCGGGAAAACGCGCCTCACCCGAATGCCGCCGGGCCGGTGTTGAAGAATGCTGGAGCCCACGATGGGATTTGAACCCATGACCTTGTCCTTACCAAGGACACGCTCTACCCCTGAGCTACGTGGGCGGGGTGACTGGTGGAGGGAGGAGGATTTGAACCCCCGTAGGCATTCGCCGGCAGATTTACAGTCTGCTCCCTTTGGCCGCTCGGGCATCCCTCCACACGACCGATTGTCAAATGCGCATACCGGCGTCCGGCTCGTCACTCAACGCGGCCTGGAGCCGGCGATCCGATTCGAACGGACGACCTGCTCATTACAAGTGAGCTGCTCTACCGCTGAGCTACGCCGGCTCTATGTCACGCCCACCGAGGATACACCCCCGGCGGGCGCATGATCATATCAACATTTCCGCCGATTGTCCAGCTCGGCCTGAACCGGCACAACTCACGGCCCGACCGGCACGTGCTCCTCGAGCTTCTTCTTCGCCCGCTGCAGGGCGTTGTCAACCTGCTTGACGTTCGTCCCGAGCTGGTCGGCGATGTCGCGGTACGAGTACCCGTGCAGATACTCCCGCAGTACCTCGCGTTCGAGCTCCGAGAGCGACCGCTCCATCTCCAGCGCCACAGTGCGCTGCAACTCCCTGCCGACCACCGCCGCGTCCGGTCCGTGCTCGGACTCGTCCGTCAGAACCTCCTCGAGCAGCCCGTCCTCATCGGCATCGGGCGGCGAGGCGTCCATCGAGACGTAGGAGTTCAGTGCCTGGTGCTTCTGGCGACTCGCGCACTTCACCGCGCTTATGATCTGGCGCGTGACGCACAGCGCCGCAAACTTCCGAAAGCCGCCGAACTTATACAGAGAGAAATCTCGGATCGCCTTAAAGAGCCCGATCATCCCCTCCTGAATGACGTCCTCGCGTTCGGCGCCCATCAGGAAATAGCTCTTCGCCTTCGCTTCCACGAGGCCCTGATACTTACGCAAGAGGTATTCGGTCGCCGCATCATTCCCCTGCTTGGCAAGCTTGATGACCTCGTCCTCGTCCATGCTGCGCCACGAACGGTGTGTCCTCACATACCCCTGCATGCAACCCCACCTCCACGGTATCTCCGGGTGCCACCGCCTCAAGTCTGCCCCCTGGGCAGACCCCGTGGCCCCTGGCGTTCGTCCTCCCGGCTACGGCGCCATCCGCGGCGCCGCCGGAAATCGCAGTTCAAGGAACGCTGTTCGTGCGAGCTTCACATGCCTCGCGACGGTAATTCAGTATAGGACATCTTCGCGCCGTCGTCAAGTGCTCTGACGCGCGCGTTTTCGCTCATCGGGCACTCAGAACGTGTGGTACCAGGCGATCGCTACAGCCGCCACGGCGAAGATCCAGCCAAGAGCGAAATACTTGGTCAGCCGCGCGAGCAGTTCCTCGCGCGAGCCCTTGCGCATCTGGCTGGCGTCGGTGCCGCCCATCGCGGCGGAGAAGCTCTCGGCCTTCGACGTCTGCAGCACCACGGTGACGATCAGCCCGATCCCAAGGACCGACGATATGATGAAAAGCACGGTGAGCATAATTGCCGCCTACCTCGTGGTCTAAGCGTGTCCCTCAGTCGTCATTGGGCGCGTCCTCGGCAAGCTGCCCCACGGTCCAATCGACGAAGTCGAATATCACCGTGGGCGTCAGATCGACGTGTTCGCCCTCATACCACACGATCCGCACGGGCTCCCGCGCGGCCTCATGCAGCGCCTCCGCGGCGATCCTGGGGATGATCACGTCCTCGGTCCCGTTGATGATCAACGTCGGCCGGGGGCTGATCTGCCCCACAAAGTTGACCGGATCGACCGCGGCGAGCATCGCCCCATCGATCACACCGGCCTCCCGGAACCTCGCCGCCATCGGATGTTCGGAGTGGCTGAGAATGCCCTCCCAGCCGCCACCTCCCACGATCAGCGCCGCCGCGTCGACTCGTTCATCCACCGCCGAGACGATCGATCCGAGGATCGCTCCCATGCTCAAACCGACGAGCACGACGCGCTCCCCGTCGAGATCGTCCCTGCTTACAATGTAGTCGATCGCGCGGCGGTTGTCAACGACCGTGCGCATCAGCGGGCCTTCGCGCCCGCCCAGTGCCGGTCCGGCGTCCCACAGCTCGACGCCCTCCTGCCGCCGGTCGCCGTGAAGCGCGGCGTCAATCGCCATGACGGCGATGCCGTGCGGTATCAGGAGCGCGGCGATGATCCGCGCCTGGCTCCTGTCGCCGCCGAGCCCGTGCAGCACAAGTGCGCAGGGCGGCTCCTCGACCCCGACGGGGCGGAGCAGCAGCGCCGGCACGCGCTCGCCGTCGGCGCCCGCGAAGCTGAGCTGCTCGACCGTCATTGAGCCGACGGTGTTCAGATCGCTCACCTGCGGATCCAGCGGCGTGGCTGCGTCGTAGTCGTAGGCCGCCTTGAGCGTCTCCCAATCGGCGGCGGGCGCGTCGGCCATCACCGGAGCGATGACCGCAAACGCCAGCGCCGCAACGACTATCGACAGCAGTGTGTGCCGTGCCATGGGCGTCGCCTCGCGAACCGACTGCCGCATAAAGACGCTCCGGCGCCGGGATCCGGGCCGGAGGTGATGCTACAATACATCATCCCCGGTCATGCGTCAAGGTTGTCTGCGCGTGGCGATTTCTGATATATTGAGGGCGAACGCGCGAAGGCAGGACGGGGGAGGCACCTTGCAACTCTTTCGCCGAGACCTCCTTGCTGAGGAGACGTGGGTCCATGGCCCGCCGGCCGGCACCGGGCGGCTGCGGGTGGCGCTTCTTTTCCCCAGCGACTATGCGGTCGGGATGGCCAACCTCGCCGTGCAGAGCCTCTGCAGGCTCTTCAACGCGCACGCGGATGTTCTCTGCGAGCGAGTCTTCTATCCGGGCATCCCGGAGCAGGATCGCAGGCGCGATGACACGCTCCGCTCCCTCGAGTACGACACGGCGCTGGGGGCGTTCGATGTCATCGCGATCACGTCGTCGTTCGAGCTGGACTGGCTGAACGTTCCCGCGGCGCTGGCGGAGGGTGGTGTGCCACCGCTGACATCCGAGCGCACGCGCCACTCCCCCCTGGTGATCGCGGGCGGACCGGCGGTCACCGCGAACCCCCAGCCGCTCGCGCCGATGACCGACGCGCTCTTCATCGGCGAGGCGGAGCCGGTGGTGGGCCCGCTGGTCGAGCTGCTGCTGGCGCACGACCTCGACTCAGATGACGGGCGGCAGGCGGCGCTGGAGGAACTCGCCGGGCTGGGGGGCTTCTACGTGCCGGCGCTGGAGCAGGAGCTGCCGGTGGCCCGCATCGCGCTGAGCGACCTCGACGCCGTCCCGACGACCACCGAGGTGCTCTCACCGCACTCGGAGTTCCCCTCGATGTTTCTGATCGAGACGGGACGCGGCTGTCCGCGCGGCTGCCGCTTCTGCCTCGCGCGGCGCATCTACCAGCCGCTGCGCGGCCGCAGCGCCGGGGCGATCCTTGCCGCCGCCGAGGAGGGGCTCGTGCATACCGACCGCGTCGGGCTGGTCGGCGCGGCGGTGGCAGACCATCCGCAGATCGAGCAGATAGCCACGCGAATCGTGCAGATCGGCGGGAGGGTCACCACGTCCTCGCTGCGGGCCGAGGGGGTGACGCCTGCGCTGCTGGAGGCGCTCGCGGCGGGCGGGCAGCGCACGATCACGCTCGCGCCCGAGACCGCCGATCCCGAGCTGGCGGAGGCCATCGGCAAGCGTGTTGACTACGAGACGGTGCGCGATGCGGTGGCGCTGGCGGCGGCGGCGGGGCTGACCGACGTGAAGCTTTACTTCATGCTGGGGCTGCCGGGAGAGACCGACGAAGCCGTCGAGCACACGGCCGCGTTCGTGGAGAGGCTCGAGGCGGAGATCGCGGGCATTCACGTCACCGTGGCCGCCGGTGCGCTGGTGCCGAAGCCGCACACGGAATTCGAGCGGATCGCCGTGCCTGAGCCCGGGCTGATCCAGCGGCGACTCCGGCGGCTGCGCAAGCAGCTTCGCGCGCGCACCCGGTCGGATGTGCGGATCGCCTCCGCGCGCTGGAGCGCGGTGCAGACGGCGCTGGGCCGGGGCGGGCGGGAGCTTGCGCCGGTGATGATCGCGGCGGCGGGAGGCGGCGCCGGGGAGTTCGAGCGCGCCCTCGGCGACGCGGGCCTGCGGCTGGAGACCTACCTCGGCGAGCAGACCGGCGCGCTCCCGTGGGACGTGGTCGGGGAGTGCAGGATGCTGGAGGCGCGGCTGTGAGCGCGGAGGGCACCGGCGCGGCTCTCCCCCGCTTCTTCTACCGCCTCGCGGCCCCGACCGGCCACGAGGAGCTTGCGGCGCTGGAGTTCGAGGCATTCACCGGCGACCCCGCGCCGGTCGCGCCGCCGACGCACGAGCGCGCGGAGCCGGCACAGACGCCGCGGCTGGCGTGGGCGCGCGTCGGCGTGGACGTCGGGCGCTCGGCATACGTGGCCGACTGCTGCCGGCTGCTGGCCCGCGGCGGCGGCCTGGAGGAGTTGCTCGCGGCCGCGGGGAAGCTGGGCCTGCGCATGGAGCGCTTCCGCATCCGCGCGCGCAAGGAGCGGGGCGTGGAGGCGCCGCCCTCGCAGCAGATCGAGTGCGCCGTGGCCAACACGATCGAGGGGCGGCCGGATCTGTCGAACCCCGCGGTCGAGTTGATCGTCTGGGCACACCAGGACGACTGGCTGCTGGGCGAGCGCGTGTCACGCACGACGAACTCATGGCGAGGCCGGGAGCAGCGGCCTTTTCAGTACTCCAGCGCGCTTCCGCCCCGGATCGCACGGGCGATGGTGAACCTCGTGGCGACACCGGGAGACCGGCTGATCGACCCGTGCTGCGGCTCCGGCACCGTCCTCATCGAGGCCGGCGACATGGGCCTGGAGGCGTTCGGCTGGGAGATCAATCGCAATGTCGCGGAACAAGCCGCGCTCAATGTGAGTCATCACGGACAGGCGGCGTGGATGATGGTCGGCGACGGCCGCACCGCGAGGGGCCGATGGGACGGCGCGGTGCTCGACCTCCCCTACGGCATCGCCAACGAGCGCGTCGAGGACGTCTGCCACGGTCTGGTGGCACACGCGCTGGAGGTCGCGCGGCTGGTGGCGATCGTGTCGATCGAGGACCTCAGCGATCTGCTCGCGGAGCAGGGCGCGGAGATGCTCGGCGTGGCCACGATCGTCAAGAACAATCTGCTCCGCCGGGTGCACTGGGCGCGGTCGGCGAGCGGGTAGCTGGTCGAGGCATTCGGCGGCTGTCACGCGAGAAAACATGGGCCGGCCCACCGGCCCCTCCGGACGGCAGACTCCCGCGAAGGGGGCGTACGTCATGGAGCTGTGGCAGCGGTTCAGTCATCGGGCGCGACGAGCTATCCTGATCGCGCATGATGAGGCCTCGCAGATGCGGCAGAGCGTGATCGGCACCGAGCACATCCTGCTGGGGCTCGCCCGTCTCGGAGAGGGCGCGGCGGCCGAGATCCTCCGCACGCTCAATGTCGATCTCGCGGAACTTCGAGACGACGTCGAGCGTCGTGCTGCGAGGGGCACCGAGGAGAGTCCGTCGCGCGAGATCTCGTTCACTCCCGAGGCCCAGCATGTCCTCCAGCGCGCATACAGCGCATCTCGCGA
Organism: Armatimonadota bacterium; assembly: GCA_050942735.1. Classification (GTDB taxonomy): domain Bacteria; phylum Armatimonadota; class Zipacnadia; order Zipacnadales; family UBA5352; genus UBA5352. Next base: position 8,440 of record JBMNNW010000069.1, on the reverse strand, counting down.
GATGTCATCAGTTCAGATCGGCACCGAGCACATCCTGCTCGGGCTCGCGCAGGAGGCTCCCGGCGCAACCTGCAACGCGCTTCGCAAGCACGGCGTGAGTGCGGCGAAGGTGGGCGAGGCGATCCTGACGCTGGATCGCGATGAAGGCGAGGAGCCGGCATCTGATCCGCCGCGCCCGGCCGGGCAGGCGGTCGCGGCGGCGCGGGAGTTGCTGCGCCGGGCGCACAACGCGGCCGGTGAGATGCAGCGGAATCTCACGAAGGCCCACGCCGTGCTCGATGAGATCGCCGAGGCCGTGGAGGACGACCAGGCGCTGAGAGGGAGTGCCACGATGACGAGAGAGACCCTGTCGAATGACCGCATTCCGCCCGCCGTCGGCCCCTACTCACAGGCCGTCCGCGCCGGGGAGATGATCTTCTGCTCGGGCGTCATCGGGCTCGACCCGGAGACGAAGGAGCTTGTGCAGGAGTCGTTCGAGGCACAGGTGCGGCGCGTGCTGGAGAACCTGACGATGCTGCTCGAGGACTGCGGCAGCGGCCTCGCCCACGTGGTCAAGACGACCGTCTTCCTCGTGGACATGACGCAGTTCGCGACGTTCAACGGGATCTACGCGGAGTACTTCGGCGAGGAGCCGCCCGCGCGCTCAACCGTCCAGGTGGCCGCGCTGCCGCTGGGCGCTCAGATAGAAGTGGAGGCGATCGCACTTGCGCAGAGTTGACCCCGTGAGCACTCTCGTCGCGGCGCTGGCAGTCGCGCTGATCGCCGGCTGCACCGCCGCCCCCGCCGTCGCGCAGAACCTGCTGCGCAACGGCGGCTTCGAAGGGCCGGTCGCGGGTGACGCCCCGCAGGGGTGGGCATTCCGCGACCTGCGCGCCGACGGCCTTGCAAGCGCCGAGGTCACAACGAAGAACCCGGCCTTCGGCAGGCAGTCGCTGATGCTCAGCGCACCCGCATTTCCGGCCGACTTCACCGCGTTCACTCTTCCTATCGACGTGGACGACATCAAGGGCGACGAAATCTTCTTCTCATGCTTCTACCGCACCGAGAACCACCCGCAGGCATTTGTGACGCTCGCCGCGTATGATGAGGACTTCACCCAGCGCGAGTTCGCGACGCCGGAGCTGCACAGCGAGTCGCACCCACTGGGAGAGACCGCGAAGTGGGACTCTTACGTAACACGGATGACCATCCCCGACGGCGCCCGGCAGGTGGTCGTGTTCCTGCGCATCATGGGCGGCGGGAAGGTCTGGTGGGACGGTGTCTCACTGCAGCCCGTCGGCGGCGAACTCGAGGTCGATCTCCACAGGGCGGGGACGATCGAGCGGATGCCCAACGGCCGCACCGTGGCCTGCCGCGTGCGGAACGTGAGCGGGCGGGAGAAGAACGTGCGGCTGGATGTCGAGGCCTCCGAGGAGGGCAAAAAGCGCGTCCGCCGTGGCACTGACAGCGCGCGCCTCGCCCCTGGGCAGGAGCGCGAACTGCAGGTCAGCTACCCCTACGACTTCGACGTGCCGCACGACCTGCGCATCGTCCTGCTGGGCGACGGCCCCGACGAGATCCACGGGCTGTGGAAGCAGCAGGCTCCGGGGCTGGTCGAGGCGCGGATCATCGAGCCCGCGTTCCGCAGCACGATCGTCTCAACCGTCCCCACGAAGCACGTGGTCGTCGAGGGGCAGCTCAACGCGGTGCCCGAGATCGCGCGCTCCGCCCGGGTCGAGGCGACGATCGTCGGGACGGGAGAGCACACCTCGCAGGTCGAGACCCTCACCGGCGCTGGCATGGCCGGGCCGTGGAGGCTCCGGCTTCCCTCGACCGGAATGCTGACGCAGACGTACATCGTCCACGTGAAGGCCACCGTCGAGGGCCGGGAGCATCAGATCGGCCTGCCGGTGACCCGCGCCCGCCACGCCACCGCCGAGACCGCCTACGATGAGCAGATGCGCCTGTGGGTCAACGGGGAGCCGATGCTGCCGGTCGGGATCTACCGAGTCGCTCAGGAGAGCGACCTGCCGGTCGTCGCGGAGGCGAACTTCAACTTCGTCATCACCCCGTCGCGGATGATCAGCGTACGCTACGCCGAGGCGGCACGTGACGCCGGCATGCACGTGATCCTCGCCTCCGACACCCTCGACGGGCAGTTCTGGGAGTACATGGCCCGCAAGTTCTACGGGCACCCCATGATGATCGGCTGGAGCGGACTCGACCTGCCGGATACGAAGTTCGTCGCCCTCGACAACCTTCGGCAGGCATACCGCAAGGCCCGCTCGGGACCCTACCCGGCGATCGCCGAGGCCGATCCGCATCACCCGCTCTTCCTCGCACTGCGCCCGAATGCGACGATGGAGCAGTTCGCCGAACTCGCCGACATCGTCCTCGCGTGGGGCGGGCCGGTGCCACGCTGGCCGGTCACGGCCATCGCCGACTCCGTGCAGACCGCGCGCGAGGCCGTCAGAGACAGCAAGCCCGTCTGGGCGATCATCCAGTCATCGGGGCAGCGATGGGACAGCGAACTGAGCCCGACGCCTCTGCGCGACGACCGCCCGCCCACCCCCGCCGAGCACCGGGCGATGGTCTATCTCTCGCTGATGGCGGGCGCGGACGGACTCGTCTACCACGCCTGGGGCCTGCCCGCCATCGGCACCCGACCCTCCTACCACATCCCGCGCGACGAGCCCGAGCTGTGGAAGAGCATCGTGGAGACCAACCGCCAGCTCGACTGGCTCGCACCCGCGCTGCTCAACGGCGAGCCCGAGCCCATCGAGCTTGCGCACGACGCCCCGGTCCGGCTTGCGGCGTGGCAGAAGGACGGCGCCCGCATCGTCGTCGCTGTCAACACCGCCGACACCACCGCGGCCATCGGCTTCAGGATCGGCGCGAGGGCCGGTGAGGAAGTGCAGGTGCTCTTCGAGGACCGCGCCATCATCGCCAACGACAGGGGCGAGGTCGGCGACATCTTCGAGCCCTACGAGGTGCATATCTACCAGGTCGGACAATGAGCGGGAGGCATTCGCGTTGCCCGGACCGGAGATGACCAACATCGCGCAGTACCGCCGCACCGCCACATCGCGTTTCCCGCACAGGCCGGCCGTGCTCTTCGAGGGCCGGGCGTACACATGGGCCGAGGTCGATCGCCTCACCGCCGCACTGGCTCAGAACCTGCGCGCGCGCTTCGGCCTCGGCCCGGGCGAGCCGGTCGCACTCGCGATGCCCAACTGCGTGGAGTTCTTCCTCGCGTACTGGGCGATCATCCGCGCGGGCGGCGTCGTTGCGGCGATCAACTGTCGCCTCGGCGAGGACGAGATGGCGCACTGCATCGGCGACACGTGCGCGCGGATACTCATCACGCACGGGCGCGCGCAGCGGCAGGTTGAGGCGGGGCTGCGCGACAGCGACGCGATCGAGCACGTGCTCGTTGCCGAGCCGGAGACCGAGCGCAGTGCCGCACTCGCCGAGCTGACGGCCGACGCCCCTCCCGAAGACTTCCGCGACGCCGACCCGGCCCCCGACGACCTCGCCGTCATCGCGTACACCTCAGGCACCACCGGCAAACCCAAGGGCGCGATGATGCGCCACCGCGACCTGCTCTTCAACGTCAAGAACTGCCTCGTGGCGCACTCATTCCGCCATGAGGACGTGCACATGCTGGCGCTGCCGATGTTCCACTGCACGGCGCTCTACTCGCTGCTACCGTCCGCGGCCTACCTTGGCGGCACCCTCGCGATCGCGCCGCGCCCCGAACGCGGTGAGCTGCTCGACCTGATCGAGAGCGCCCGCGTGACGACGTTCCTCGGCCCGCCGACCCTCTTCGCGATGCTGGCGCAGGGCGACGACCTCGCCGACCGCGACACCTCCTCGCTGCGCCTGATCGCCTACGCCGGATCGCCGATGCACACCGAGACGATCCGCAGGCTGCGCGAGCTGCTCCCGCATGTGGCGCTGCGCAACTTCTTCGGCCTCACCGAGACCACGTCGGTCACGCACGTGCTGCCGAGCGAGGACGCGCTCTCACACGCCGACTCGGTCGGCAAGCCGCTGCCCGAGGTGCGCGCGATCGTGGCCGACGCCGAGGGCCGCGAGCTTCCCGCCGGCGAGACCGGCGAGCTTCTCATACACCGCGACAACGTCATCCCCGGATACTGGCGGCAGCCTGAGCGACTTGCCGAGGAGATCCGCGACGGCTGGTTTCACACCGGCGACCTCGCGCACTACGACGCCGACGGCTACCTCTACGTCCACGGCCGGGAGAAGGACGTCATCATCGTCTCGGGGGAGAACGTGATCGCGGGCGAGGTCGAGGACGTGATCCAGGCCATCGAGGGAGTCCGCGAGGTGGCGGTGGTGGGCGTCGAGGCCACGGGCATCCGCGCCTACCTCGGCGAGCTTGTGAAGGCGGTGGTCGTCGCCGAGGACGGCGCGGAGGTGGGCGAGCGGGAGGTCAAGCGCGCGTGCGTCGCGTCGCTGGCCAGCTACCAGGTCCCGCAGATCGTCGAGTTCCGCGACAGGCTTCCGCGCAACCCGGCGGGGAAGGTTCTCAAGCGCGAGCTGACATGAGCGCGCGACCGGCGCGCCGGCCCGCCTGCTCTCCGCTCACGGGTTGCCATCGCCGCCGGGGAACTGCGCGGTGCTGCCCGCCGCAAGTTCGCCCGTCGAGACTCCGAAGCGCTGATACGCGAAGATCGCAGCGACCGCCACCAGCGCCAGTGTCAGCGCGTACTCCAGCGTCGTCACCGCGCTCTCGTCGGCAATCAGTCCGCCGAGGTCGCGCCTGACTCGCCGCGCCGTGCGTCTGATCTCTCCCAGGCCCATCGTGGGCGCCTCCCCGACAGCATCGATCTACCTGCGCGCGACCTCCGTCGCCGCCTCCAGCGACACCGTGTTGTCGGCCGACGCGCCGAACAGCGGCGCCAGCAGACTCCCCAGCAGCAGCGGATGGTGGTACTCCAGCCTGACCATGATCCGCTCGCCGGTGGCGGCGTTGTTCTGCCCCTCCGCCATCCCCAGATGGCGCCACGATGACCACCGGTGATGCGCCGGATCCCAGTCGCTTCGCAGGGCAACACACTGAACGAAGCGGCCGTCCACCCCGCCGCGGCGAGCACCAACATTCGCCGCGATCACCTCCGGCGACGCCCCCGCGGCGGCCAGCGCCCCAACATCGGCGGCGGCGCGGTTGAGTGACACCGCCGCGTTCATGACGAAGCCGAACTCCAGCAACGCCGGGAGCAGGACCAGGAACACGGGCACGAGAACGCACATCGGCGAGGGCCCGCGCGCAACGTATGCGGGATGAAGGTCGTAGTCTGACAGCTCGCTGTGCCTGGCTTCCATTAGTCTGTCCCCTCCCGGGCCCCCTCCGCCCCGCGGCGGCGGCCTCCGTCATACATTAACCGCGCTGCGCCCGATGCGTTACACCGCAGTAGAGCCGTGGGCGGCTCCCCCACACGCGACACACGCCCGCGACTTCACCGCCTCGGTCCGCAGGCCGGGCGCTCAAAGCCCCTGACCCCGGCCCCTCGCGCGCGCGTCGGCGGGCGAGTCCGGCCGCCCCCATCCGCGCCCCTGGGCGCCATCCGACGGCTGGGTCCCGCGCTCCCCGCCCGCGCTGTCGGTCGGCCCCGCCTGAGGGGCGGACATCTCTGAGATGGCCGCATGCCCCGTCGAGACCTCCGCATCCACGGCGAAGCCGAGTGACTGGTAGCTCAGCACGACCGCCCCGACGATCAGCGCGAGCATCAGAGCGTACTCCAGCGTCGTCGTGCCGCGCTCGTTCAGCCAGCAGCGTCGAATGCCCGTCGCCCGCCACCGCTTCGATGCGTTCTTCATCGCCGACACCTCCTGAGACGGACCGGCCCTACTCGCGCATCGAAACGATCGTCGAGTGCAGCTCGAGCGTGTTGTCCTCTGACGCGTTCAACACGCTCGCCATCAGCCCCCCGGTGATCAGCGTGTACGAGTACTGCAGGCTCACCCGGATCTGATCGCCCGCGCCCGCGGAGTTCTCCACTCCATCATCGGTCAGCGAGGACCACGAGCCCCACGTACTGCTCTGCGGGTCCCACGTCCGCTGCTCCAGAGTCGCCTCGATCTGGCCAGCGTTCATGCCCGGAGCCACGTCCGCAATGTGCGCGGCGATGCGGGCGTTCGTTGCGTCGGTGGAGGCAATGCGCGCGGCCTCCCGCGCCACATGGTTGAGCGAATGCGCCTGCTTCGCCATGAAGCCGATCTCCAGCGTACCGAAGAGCAGCAGCACCAGCGTCGGCAGCACCAGCGCCAGCTCGACGGTGGCCACTCCCCGCCGCCTCGAACCGGGTGCGCGCGTTGTCAATCGTGTCGTTCCTGCCATCATCATCGTCGGTCCCTCCCCATCAGGGAGCGCGTAAATACTGATTAGAGTACGAGCTTCGCCCGCGACGTCTCATCGCAGATCAGCGCCGAGGCCGGACCGTCGTGCGTGCTGAAGGAGCCCACCAGCCTCACGGTGTTGCCGATCAGCCCGACGTGATAGCTCTCCTCCGCCGAGCCCTCCCAGTACAGCCCCCCGTTCGGCGCGAACATCACGCCCGAAGCGAGACACCGCGAGCCGTCTATGGACATCACGTCTGAAGTCGATGCCTTGGCGCTGAACGCGAAGAGATCGTGCAGGTACGGGGAGAAGCGTCCGTCCGCGCCGATGACGGTGATCGAGCCCTGTGCAACAAGCGTCACGCCGTCGAGCATCTTCCGCGCACCCTCGATGCGGATGTTGCCGTCCACCACGAAGAGCGCGTCGCTGCAGTGGAAGTCGGCGGCCCTGACAGTCATGTCACCCCGGACGCGCCAGCGGCCGCCGGGAAGGGTGGTTCCCGTCTCAGTCACGGAGAGACCGGCGACCTCGTGATCCCATGAGCCGCGATCGAAATCGGCCCACGCGAAATCCACGGGATACTCCGTCACCGGCGTCACGATCAGCTCACCCTGGTGCGTGAAGTTGGGGGCGTTCTGCTGGTAACTGTTGCGGTAGCGGATGTCGCCGGTGAGGACGTTGTCCTTCCCGTTGAGGCTGATGCCGGTGTTGGAGTGGATACTCCCGTTGTACCGATTCCCCTGTCCGTCGGAGTAGATGCCGCACACTCCGGGGTCGGAGGAGCCCGCGAAGACGAAGCCCTCTGCAAGGCGGTTCCGCCAGACCTCGGACATCGCCGCGGCCTCCCGCCGGATCGGCGCCCTCTCGAGACCGAAGACGCGCGCAAAGATGAACTCGAAGTCCGTGGTCCCACTGACGGCGGTGACGTGCTCCCGGTAGCCGAGGGTACGGAACCCCGGAACAGTCTCGCCGGGACCGTACGTGCTGATGGTCGCGTCAACCTGCCAGTTCGAGAACGCGTTGTTCGTGCCGGTGGTCTGCCCCGCCGCAACAGCCGAGGCCGCGCTGTCGGCGCCGTGCGTCGCGCCGGCGAGCGCCGCGGTGTCGGCCACGTTCTGTACACGCTGAGCCGCGAGGCCCATCAGAGCGAGGTCGATGGCGAGGGCGCCCACGCCAAGCAGCATCGGCAGGGCGATGACCGTGAGGACGTACGCGGTGCCGCGTCGGCGAGACCGACACCCACACGACACAAAACTGCGCCCGACTGTGTGACCCAACAGTGGCAAATCATGGATTGGCATGCGTCCCACCTCCACGAATTGCCAGCGGTAGCTCAGACTATAGCACAGGTGTGACAATCCAACCTCTGGATAGACTCAAGGTCAACTCATATTTTACTCAGCCTTGACCGACGTGAATCTTTGCGCCACTGGCTGACTCTCAGCGCCACGTCCGCCAAAAAGTGACTGCGAATACGACATCATTGTGTATCCGACAACTTGCACCCGAGGATTGACGCACGCGCGAATCTGTGGCATAGTGACTGGTGCCGCGTGAGGCGCGCCTGGGCGCCTAATGTGACGAGGAGGTATCATTGTGCGCAGATTGGCAGTCGTCACCGCGCTCACCGCGACGCTGGCGCTCGCCTGCGGCAGCGCCCTGGCACAGGATTACATCACGCAGACCGTCCCCCCGACCGCCCCCTATATGTATGACCTCGAGAAGGTCTACGGACTGGGGATCATCGAGGGCTACCGTGACGACACGTTCCGTCCCGACCAGCCCGTTGAGCGCGCTGAGCTGTGGGTCGCGTTCAACCGCTTCATCGATGTGGCCCGGATGCGGGGGCTCGAGCTTCCCGTGGACTACAAGCCATACCTCGCCACCTACGGGCGGGGCGTTCGCGACCACTGGGGCATGGAGGCCTGGGAGCGTCTGACGAAGACCCACCTCGTGGACGTCCGGCCTGTCCCGATCGTGAAAGACTTCGACGCGCCGATCAAGCGCATCGAGTTCGCCGAACTGGCGGTCGCGCTGATGCGCGGCTACGGAGTCATCCCCCGCGATCTCACTCCGGCCGAGATCGCGATCGGTGAC
>JBMNNW010000004.1:0-94875 GCA_050942735.1 Armatimonadota bacterium | reverse complement strand
GCTTCGACCGATAGTCTGTTCATCGGAGCTGCCCTCCCGAATGTGAGTTTCTGATTCAAACCCACCTTCCGGGAACAACGGGCAGCTCCCTTTAATCCCCCCAACCCTTAATCGTTGATACGGAGCCACCTGGTGGAGGTCACGGCCGGAGCGAGGGGGAATTGAGCAGGCAGACGAGACCTGGCCTGCCCATGGGCCCTCAGGGCAGGATGAGACGCGGGCACCATCTCGGGAGGCTCAACATGACGAGGCGCAGTATTGAGGCTGAAGTCGTGGTTGCCGGCGGAGGACTTGCGGGCACCTGTGCGGCGATCTCCGCGGCGCGGTCGGGCGCCGATGTGATACTGATCCAGGATCGGCCGATGCTCGGGGGCAACACATCTTCGGAGATCCGCGTTCATGCGACGGGGGCGGACTGCTCGGGGGGGCGGCCGCATGCACGTGAGGGCGGGATTCTTGAGGAGATGCGGCTGGAGGACGCGGTGCGCAACCCGCAGCGCTCGAACTCCATGTGGGACATCATCCTCGAGGAGTGGGTCCGGCGCGAGGAGAATGTGCGGCTGCTGCTCAACACCTCCGTGGTCTCGGCCGCGATGACCCGTGGCAGCAGCATCGGCGCGATCACCTGTGCCCGGCCGTGGACCGAGGAGGAGCTGACGATCAGCGGCGAGATCTTCATCGACTGCACGGGGGATGGGCTGCTCGGCGCGGAGGCGGGCGCGGACTTCCGCATCGGCCGCGAGGGCCCGGATGAGTTCGACGAGCCGGACGCGGAGGGCCCGGACGAGAAGACGATGGGCTGCTCGCTGATGTGGATCGCTGAGGACACCGGCGCGCCAGTGGAGTTCACCCCTCCTCGCTGGGCGCGGAGGTTCCACTCAGATGAGGACCTTCCGTTCCGCAAGCCGGGCGAGATCCGCCACGGTTTCTGGTGGGTTGAGTGGGGCGGCGAACTCGACATGATCAAGGACCAGGATCAGATCCGCCAGGAGCTGCTGGCCTGCCTGTTCGGCGTCTGGGATCACATCAAGAACCACGGTGACTACGGCGCGGAGAACTGGGCGCTCCGATGGTTCGGGGTCCTGCCCGCGAAGCGTGAGTCGCGGCGACTGATGGGGCCCACGATCATGACGGAGAACGATATACTCGAGCAGACGGTCTTCGATGACCGGGTCGCGCACGGTGGCTGGTCGATCGACACCCACCCGCCCAAGGGTATCTACTCGCCGGAGCGGCCCTCGTGGCACAGGCAGTTCGAGGACGTCTACTCGATCCCTCTCAGTGCGCTCTACTCGCGCAACGTGCCGAACCTCTTCATGGCCGGGCGCTGCGCGAGCTGCACGCACATGGCGATGGGTTCGACGCGAGTGGCGGCCACCGGGGCCGCGATGGGGCAGGCGGTCGGCGTCGCTGCCGCCCGCTGCGTGGACTTCCTCTGCCTGCCGGGCGATCTCACCGACTCCGACATAAGCTCGATCCAGCAGCAGCTTCTTCGGGAGGACCACTTCATCCCGCACCTGGCGAACGAGGATGCCGACGACATCGCGCGCCAGGCGACCCTCAGCGCCTCCAGCCACGAGCCCGGCTTTGAGCCGCAGAAGCTGCTCTCGGGTGTCACGCGGCACCGTCACGGCGACGACCACCAGTGGTGCTCAGCGGCCGGCGAGGAGATGCCCCAGCATGTTGAGCTGAGCTGGGATGAGCCGCGGGAACTGCGAAGCCTGCAGATCACCTTCGACACCGGCTTCGAGCGACCGCTGACGCTCACGCACTCCGAGCGCTTCAACGAGAAGATCACACGGGGGGCCCAGCCGGAGACGGTCCGCGACTACACCGTCGCGGTTGAGTGCGGAGACCGCTGGGTGGAGGTCGCGCACGTGCACGGCAACTACCACCGCCGACGCGTGCACACATTTGAGCCTCTGACCGCCCGGCGGGTACGCGTTATCTGTGAGAAGACCAACGGTGCAGAACAGGCGCGCATCTTCGAAGTCAGGGCCTACGGGTAGCCGACTGAGATGAGCCGAGCGATTCTGTGGGACTTCGACGGCACACTCGCGTGGCGCGAGGGAGTCTGGAGCGGCGCGCTGCTTGAGGCGCTGGACCGGCATTGCCCCGGGCATGGTTTCAGCCGCGAGGACATCCATCCGCGGATCGTGCCCGGCTTCCCGTGGAACTCCCCGGACGTTACTCACACTCATCTGAACCGCCCGGACCGGTGGTGGGCGTGTCTGCTCGCGCACCTGGCGTGGGTCCTTCGCGACCTCGGTTTCGATGACGATTGCGCAGAAAAGCTGGCGGCGGCCACACGCATCGTCTACTCCGACGCAACCTCATTCGCGCTCTACGCCGACAGCATCCCCGCGCTCGAAGCGCTGCGCGAGGCGGGCTGGCGGCACGTGATCCTCTCGAACCACGTGCCCGAGTTGCCCAACCTGGTGCGCGAGCTTGGCATCCTGCCGCTCTTCGATGACGTGATCTCCTCCGCGCTGATCGGCTACGAGAAGCCCCACCCGGAGGCGTTCGCGATCGGGCTTCGCGCCACGGGCGACGCCGACGAGGTGTGGATGGTCGGAGACAACCCGGTCGCGGATGTGCAGGGCGCCGAGGCGGCGGGCATCCCCGCGATCCTCGTGCGGCGAGAGGCCGAGGCGCAGCGGCGCTGCGAGGACCTTCACGGCGTGGTCGAGATGCTCGGATGACGAGTTGGCAGGGAGGACCCTCCGGGCCCTCAGACTCCGCTTTGCAGGCGCCCTCGCCTGGAGAGTCGGGCCACGGGAACGTCGTTCGGGCGAGGCGCCCGGACTGCGGGTGTTCGGCGCGTACGTCCTTGACCTTGAGACCGGGCGGTCGTACAATGCCCCTCGCCGTCACCCCATGCTGCAGAACACGGAGATGCTGACCGATGCCGAAGATCGTTGGCGTACTGGCGCTGCAGGGAGATTTCAGAGAGCACATCGAGGCGTTCAACGAGATCGAGGGCGTCGAGGCCCGGCCCGTCAAGACGCGCGAGCAGATCGAGGCCTGCGACGCGCTGGTCATCCCCGGGGGCGAGAGCACCACGATCGGCAAGCTGATGGAGCGCTTCGGGATCGACGCGCCTGTCCGGGAGATGGCCGAGGCGGGCAGGCCCATCTGGGGAACCTGCGCGGGCATGATCGTGCTTGCGAAGGAGATCGTTGGGAGCGACCAGTGGCGGCTGGGGCTGATGGACATCACCGTCGAGCGCAACGCGTTCGGCCGCCAGGTGGACAGCTTCGAGATCGATCTGCCGGTGAAGGGCATCGACGAGCCGGTGCGCGCGATCTTCATCCGGGCCCCCTATGTTCGCGAAGTCTGCGAGGAATGCGGCGTGGATGTGCTCGCCGAGTTCGACGGTAAGATCGTCCTCTGCCGGCAGGGGAAGCTGCTGGCGAGCGCGTTTCACCCGGAACTGACCGACGACCGGCGGGTGCAGAAGTACTTCCTTGAGATGATCGAGGAGTAGAGGACCGTCGGTCGCTTCCTCTCACTCCCCTATGTCCGCGGGGATACCGGAACAAGCCTCGTGATCTGCAGGTCGTCAGGGACGACGGGCCGGTCGGCGACCGGCCCCTCCGAACGACATCGAATCGAGGGATCTCCATGAAGGGCGTCATCCTGGTCGGAGGGTTGGGCACGCGGTTGCTGCCGATGACCCGCGTGACCAACAAGCACCTGCTGCCCGTCGGGCGTTTCCCGATGGTGTACTATCCGCTCTACATCCTCGTCGAGGCCGGCGTGCGGGATATCATGATCGTGACCGGCGGGAACGCGCCCGGTGACTTCATGGAGTTGCTCCACGACGGCTCGGAGTTCGGCCTGAAGCACCTGACGTTCACCTATCAGCGTGGCGCTGGCGGGATCGCCGACGCGCTGCGCCTCGCGCGGAGCTTCGTTGGTGACGACCGCGTGGCCGTCATGCTCGGCGACAACATACTCGGCGGCTCCATCCGCAGGCACGCGGAGGCCTACTGCGAGCAGCCATCCGGCGCGAAGATCCTGCTCAAGCAGGTGCACGACCCGGAGCGCTTCGGCGTGGCAGAGATCGACGAGCAGGGGCGCGTTGTCTCGATCGAGGAGAAGCCCGAGCGGCCGAAGACCGACCTCGCGGTCGTCGGCGTGTACATGTACGATCAGCGGCTGTGGGAGATCCTTCCGACGCTGACGCCCTCGGCCCGCGGGCAGCTTGAGATCACCGACGTGAACAACGCCTACCGCGAAGCGGGGGAGTTGACCGCCGACGTGATGGAGTGCGAGTGGTCTGACGCGGGAACACCCGAGAGCCTGTTCAGGGCCGCTGAGATCACGCGCGCGTCGGAGTTCTGGCGGCAGGCCGCCCTACCCACCGGCGAGGAGTGAGCGTCCGCGCGACGGAGGCCGGCGGTCGCCACCCGAGATGGGCGGGACGCCGGCCCTGTGCGCCTCAGACGCTCCTTGGCGCCTCGGCGGTCACTGAAGAGCGAGCCCCGCGACGCCGCCGGCGGCGACGCCGATCACGGCGATCGGGCCGTCGTCGGTCTCCAGCAGCGACATCCCGTGCCGCACCGGGCGCCCGTCGATCTCGGCGGTGCGCACCACCGCCCCCGAGGCATCGAGCAGCGCGACGGTGCCGTCATCGCACGCAACCAGCACTGCCGTTCCTTCGCCGGCTGGCGCGGCCATCATGACGGTCGCAGCGGACGGCAGGGCCCGGGCCCACTGACGGTTCAGTTCGTGGTCGAAGCAGACGACCAGGCCGCTTGCGGTCGCAGTGACGATCTCCATCATGCCATCGCCGGTCAGGTCGGCGACCACGAGATCCCGCATCGAGGAGTAGGGTTCGCTGCTCGGCCCCGGGCCGAACTGCGCGTTGTGCATCGGTGAGCCCCGGTCGTTAAAGACGGTCACGCGGTTCCAGACGCCGTTGGTGACGCTGACGAGTTCCTGCGAACCGTCGCCGTTGACGTCCGCGAGCTCAATCCCCGTGCGGTTCTGCGCCGTCCACCCACCGACCATCGTGTGCCCGCCGGGGACGCCGTAGAAGCCGCGCGTCACCGCGAGCGTGTCGCTGTTGACGATCGAGAGCTGGTCGGTGCCGTTGCGCCATCGGGCGATCAGCAGGTCGCGGGAGCCGTCGTCGCGGTCCAGCAGCTCAAACTTCCAGCCGTTGCCCCAGAAGACCGCGAGATGTTCGAGGAGCTGACCCCGCGCGTCGAGTATCTCCAGCGTGCAGGCGCTGCCGACGAAGAGCTGGCTTTCGCCGCCGATGAACTCCCCGCTGTGCAGGCCGTAGATGCCCGGATAGGCGGACTTGAACCAGTAGTCCTTCGCGGCGCGGAACACATCCGGATGCATCTCCGAGACGTAGACCCACTGCCGCTCACCATCGCGGTTGAACGCGATGACCTTCTCGTCGGTGCAGCCTGCGATCAGCAGCTCATGGTCGTCCCACCAGTGGATAACGCGGATCGGCCCGTCTGTCTCCATGATCGCGCGCTCGCTCCCGTCGGTGCGCAGCAGGGTGATCTGCTCGCCGCCGGCGGTGGCGATAAGCTGCCCGCCTGCGCCATCGGGGATCAGCATCGTGTGTGCGATCGACCGGTCGAGGTCTGCAGAGAGCACCCGCGCAAGCTCGGGCACCTCGGGCAGCGCGCCTGGCGGGTCGATGGCCTCGGCCTCGGCGCGGATCCGCGCCGCCGCGGACTGCCGCCCGCCCAGCCACTCGCCGAGGCCGCCGAGCGCGGCCTCAGATGGAGTCAGCGCCGAGAGGCTGTGTTCGCCCGCGGGGATCTCGACGGCGAGAAGGTCGCCTTCGCGTTCGGCGGAGATTGGCTGCCCGTTGAGCGCGAGCCCCTCGCCGTCCGCGATGCGTAGCGCCAGGCGGGTGTTGGCATCGGCGATGACAGCGAGCGTTCCGCTCTCGAAGTCCCAGTCGAGCGTGACAGGCCGGTCGGCGCTGAGCAGTGGGTGGTCGGCGGCGACGGCTGTCGCACCGCGTGCGTAGAGATGGTCCTCCGCGATGATCGCCAGCTCCGCATCGGTGCCCTGGTACTCGCCCGAGACGGCGACGGCCGGCTGCGGCAGTCCGAGCACGGCCGCGTTGTCGCTCAGGCGCAGGCTGGCGAGCTGCTCGTCCGCGCCGCTGACGCTGGAGCCGATGACCGAGAAGAACGCGAGTGTCTCGCCCTCAACGGCTGAGCCGGTCCATTCGAGCGTGAAGACGCTACCCTCGCGGAGGGTCTGCACGGGATCGGAGTAGACGATCTCACGGCGCAGTTCCTCGACCGGCGCATCATCCGCCTCATCGGGCCTGATGCTGAGGCCGATCAGTCCGATGTTGGAGCGCTCGCCGCCCCGCCCGCGCTCGACGACCTCGACACGAAGCGTGTGCTCTCCCGCGTCGAGGCGATGGTGGCCGAGTTCGACGCGCGCGGGGTCGGCGGTCGCGGCCCACGAGTCGTAGCGTTCAACGGCCTCCTCGCCGTCGAGCAGGATTCGGACGACGCCGCGGTCGGTGTATCTGAGAAGGTCGGCGTGGAACTCACCCTCGAGCGGTTCATCGAGTGCGAACTGCATCTCAAGCCACTCGCCCGGCTCTGTCGCGCGCAGCAGCAGCGTGCCGTGGCTGGCGAGTCTGACGATATGCTCATCACCGGCGGGGTGGCTTGTGTAGGGACTTTCCAGCGCGAGTATGCTCCGCCAGCCGACCGGTGTGTGCGCGCCGGGCGTGTCGGTGACGACGATGGAGTTGCGCGAGTCATCCCACGAACCACTCGGCGCTTCCCAGAGCGTCTGCACCTGGATGTTCTCGCTGCTCTCGGTCATGGTCAGCTCATCGACCACCAGCGCGTACTCTCCGACCCGCTGAGCGAGCGTCCGGCGCCAGTTACAGTAGGCGGCGGCGGGTACCTCGCCGACGGCGGCGGCGACCCTGCCGATCACGTCACGGTGCCGCAGCGCCCCGTCCATCGCAACACGCGGCTCGACCATCCCGTCGAGGCGCGTGAGCACCTGGTTGCGGTAGCCCTTCAGCAGCGTGTGGCCGCCGAGCCGCAGTTCGAGTATCGCGAAGGCGTGGTAGGGGTTGCGCGACGCGCCGTTGAAGCCGTCGAGCAGGATGAAGTCGCCGGTCGCATCGGGGGCCGAGCGGAAGCTGCCGAACTGGAACGAATGCTCCAACGGCAGCCCGCTCCCGCGGTTCGCCCACATCGGCTCCGGCAGCGGGTGGATGCTCCAGTGCCCGACCATGTCCATCGGCAGCTCCGGCTGCAGGTGCTCCTCGGGCCAGAACGACTGCCCGACCCTCGGCGGATCGGTGTTCACGCCCGTGCGGCGCAGGTACTCCAGCCAGCGGCCGTCCTGTTTGAGATAGGCCGCGCGGTGCAGGAACGTGATCGAGGCAGAGCGCAGGTCCCAGTCCTCCGACTTGCCCGTGGCGAGGATCTCCTGGCCGCGCAGAAGCTCGTCGAGGACGCCGCTCTCCAGCGGACCGCGCCAGCCCGACAGCAGCATGAAGCGCAGGATCGGGGCGTGGCCGGTGTTGTACCAGAAGAGATTGTCCGACTCGCCCGAGACCCAGCCGTGCTCCTCCAGCGGCGCAAACGCCATCTGCGAGCCCAGCAGGCCCTGCCGCCAGACCGGGTCGCTGTAATCCTTCGCGAAGTAGCGTGACAGGCAGTACAGAGCGAGTGCTGAGTACTGACCGTGGCGACTGCCGACGGCATTCGCGGGGCGCTGCAGCGCGTACGGGGCGCTTCCCTCGCGCCACTCATGCAGCAGATGCCGCGCGAAGGCGTTGGTGATGCGCAGGCGGTCCTCGTCGCTGAAGAACGGGTCCTCCTCGATGAGGTCCCAGAAGAGGATCATCATGTGCGCGTTGTAGTGGTAGGGTCCTGCGAGCGGATCGTCCTTGTTCTCGATGCGCTCGCCATCGACGCGGGTGATATCCCGTTTCGCCTGCTCGTCCGGGAAAGCCAGCCGCAGGAACTCGCGGGCGTGGTACTCGTCGCCGGTCATGTAGTACGCGGCCATGTGCTTGGAGATCGAGTTCCCGCCGAAGTACCCGATGGAGCGGTAGCCCGCTGAGGCGTCCCAGTGGAGGATCTCCTCAGGATCGTGCGAGAACTCGACGTCGTCGCCGAGCGCGATCTCCCGGATCCAGCCCACGGAGAGGGCTCCCTGCGCGCCGCCCGCCTCCTCGAGCCTCGCGATGAGCGTCTCGGCGGCCGCGGCGACGCCCGCGTCATCACTGCCACCGACGAGGATGAGGTTGTGGCCGCCGCCGAACGGGTTGTGGCAGGTGCGGACGACATGACCGCCCTCGCCGGGGTAACGCAGGTCAAGCAGCGTGAAGAAACGGTTGTACAACTGCTCGAGCATCGCGTTGGTTGAGCGGTTGCCCAGCACTATGAAGCTGCCGGCGAGGTGCTCGCCATCGTCCGGCACGGCCGCCCGCGCATCGTCATCGGCCACGATCTCCGGGCGCACGCCGGTGATGCGCTCGATCGCGGCCGCGATCTGCCCGGCCTGCTCGGTGTAGCGCCCGGGCGAGATGATCGCAGCCCGCGCCTCACCGTCACCGACGAGTTCGGTCTGCAGGTGAAGATCCTTGAGCGTGTCGTACACGGGAGGGTCCAGCGGCGGGGGAGGCGGGGGCGGGGGAGGGGGCGGCTCCACGCCACCGACCAGCCTCACCGCGTCGATGATGAACTCCGGCACCGGACCCGCGTGGGTGTAGTAGTACACGCGGACGGTCGTGGTGTCCTCAGGAGCCAGGCCGACCACGGAGACCCTGCGGAAGGCCGCCTCATTCGCGCTGCCCAGACTGACCTGCTCAAACTCGTTCGACGGAAGGAAGCGAAGCTGAATGTACGCGCCCGCCCCGCCGCCGGGCTTGAGCGCCTTCACCATCGCCGAGGCCTCATAGGCGATGCCGCCCTCGGCCTCGATCGTCTGCTGAATGCCGATCTCCGCGTTCGGGTCGCCGTCGCGGACAATCAGCGCGGTCTCACCCTCGTGCGCATCATCGGTCGGCTCGAGCGCCATGCCAACGCCGGTGCCGGCGTAGAGCGTCCAGCCGTCGGGGATTCTCAGGTCACCGCGCTCGGCGAATCCCTCCTCGAATGAGGGATTCGCGAAGAGGTTCTCTGTCGGTTGTGCGGTCCCGTTCTGTGCGTATGTGGCGGTCATGGCAATCAGCGCGCCCAGCACGAGCGCAATCGCGGTTCGCATCTTCATGATAAGCCTCCGTCGGTCACCACTCGATCAGGTCCGGCAGTTCGATGATCTCGCGCAGCGAACCGGTGTCGTCGCCGGTGAGGTACTTCCCCGCCATCTCCGCCTGCCGGATCGCCTCCGGCGAGTTGCCCGGGTCTCCGCGGAAGAAACTCTGTGTCGGGTAGTAGGGCCCCCACCACTCGTAGCGCTCATCCAGGGTGGAGAGCAGCCCGTTGACCGCGCGTGCGAGCATCTCCGGCGTTCGTGCGGTCGCGTAAACGACCTCGCCCGTCGCGCCGAAGTACGCCTCGTCTTCCTCGATGGCCATGCTGAGGTCGGCGGGGAAGTCGTCAAGCAGTCCGATGATCACACGTCGGCCGTCAGGTGCCTGATTCGCCGAAACGATCGGCAGCTTCACCGTCTGCGGCTCGTCGAGCGCCCAGCGGTAATACTCGCGGAAATACTCCTGCACGCGGAATGCGAGGTCCGCGGTGTCGCCCGCAGCGATGATGTTGCAGTGCGGCGCGCCGTCAGCGACGAACCGGTAGTCCAGCAGCGCGTCGCGGTCGCCCATCAGCGCGACGCGTGGCCGCCAGGAGACGACGATGGTGTTCGCGCCCTCGCGCAGCGACAGCCTGGCCCTCAGCATGCCGTCGGCGGCGCGGCTGAGCGCGGTGGCACAGCCCGCGGGCTGGAAGGTCGGCTCCGTGGCTCCAGCGGGCAGCCAGACGGTTACGGGGACCTCCGCTGCCTGCGGACATTCGAGCACCATCGTCACGCTCGAAGGCTCGTGGTCACGCAACTCGGCGGAGGCGACCGCCTGTTCAGCGACGCCCGCCGGCAACTGCATCACCGTGCGGAAGGCGCGTATGTCGCGATGCGGGACGCCGACGTTGAGCGCGAGCGTCTCCCCGAGGTCGGTGACGGTGCGGGCGCCCGACCACTCCATCAGCACCGCGTCGCCGCCGCCGGTGGCCTGCGCGCGGTCGATGATGACGCGGTCCTCGACCGCGTGGTAGCCCTGGTTGCCCACGCCCAGCGCGAGCGTTGGGCCCTCGCCGTAGCGGCTGATGAGCAGGTCGCTGGTCGCGGGCCTGGCGGCGATGACCGGTCGCCAGCCGAGGTCGGCGGTCTCGATGAGCATCGGGAGGGCGCGCATGACCTTCGGGATGCCCACCGCGAATCGGCCGTTGGGGGCGCCGCCGTAGTAGAGCGAGTGGATGAGGATGTCATCGCGCAGACGGCGGAATGCGTCGAGCGTCTGCTCCGCGGTCAGACTATCCCACGGGATCCAGCGGTAGAGGCCCGGATCGTAGTTGTGCCACCAGTTGAACATGACCTCGCCAGAGAGCATTCTCAGACGCAGGATGCGCTCGCGGTAGAGCGGGTTGCCCATCGGGTGGAACTCCAGCAGGGCCGTGTCGGTGCGGACGGCGTCGGCCGAGAGCGTCGGGAGCTTGAGGTTCGTAACCATCGCTGTGCGGAAGCCGCCGGTGTACTGCTCCCGCACAACGTCCATCTGTTTCGCGAAGCCGATGCCCTCACCCACGAAGGCGCGGCCGTTCTCGAAGGTCGTGCCCGGCGAGCGATCGGCGCTCGGGCCCCAGTGCGCGATGAAGCCGAAGACCGAGTCAAACGCGACTCCTGCGGGCTGGAAGCGCTCAGCGACCGACGGGATCGCATCGGCGAGGTAGTCTCCGTAGCTGTTGGCCCACGGGTAGGCGAACCAGCACGGCGTTCGCTGGTAATACCCGAGGTACTCGATCTGCCGGTCCTGGAAGTAGCTGTCAGACCAGTGCTGCTCCATAAGCCCCTTCTCAACGTTCTTGAGGTGCATGTAGTACGCGACCGCGACGTCGGCGAGGTCGTGGCGGTCTCGCGCACCCACCGCCTGATGCGCGTCTGTGCCTCGCGCAGTCCCTCCTCATCGAGGGACCTCTTAACCTCACCGGCGCTGCGTGTCCATTCGCCGATGGACTTCTCGGTGACGGCCCACTCGCCGGGACGCGGTGCGGGCGCGTAGCCCCATTCCCAGTGCCCGCGCATCCGGCGGAGCAGATCAGACGCGAAAGCTTCGTCGGATGGATCCAGCGCGTTGCGGTAGAGGCCGCCGCCGGAGGCCTGATGAAAGCGCTGATCGATGTCGCGCGCGCGCTCGAAGACCTCCGGGAACATCCGCCAGTACCTTTCAAAGGCCCCTCGCCACCCCAGGCTTCCGTCATAGCTGAAGACGTGCACGGTGAAGGTGTGGTTCTCGCCGGGCATCAGGGCGAGGCGTGAGCTGATCCGCATCTGCTGGCCGGTGTTCGTCTGGCGAAGGCCGAAGTGCGCCTCGGTGTACCAGTCCATCGGGTCGAACGCCATCGCGACGCCGCTTTCTCCATCCCACGCGCAGGTGAGCGGGAGGACCGCGGAGATGCCGTGATACTCAAGCGCGGCGTCGCCCAGGTCATGCGGGGTGAAGTTGAAGCCGTCGAACCAACGGACAGGGGCATTGAGCTGGAGCGCGTGGGGAAGGCTCAGATCGATCCACCGCTCAGTGTCTCCCGTGTTCGTGACGGTGACGCGCGTGGCGGATGCGTCAGCGGGTTCGAGCCGCAGGGCGAGGTCGCCGCCCACCTCCGAGCCATCATGAAAACGCACAGGCCGTGGGCCCTGCGCCGGGATGGAGGCCTGGACGGCCTCGGCGCCGCCGAGGGGCGATGTGATCCAGAAGACGAAGCGCGCCTCGCCGTCCGCGATCGCCATCGGGTGATCGATCGTCATCCAGAGCGTTGTCCCGTCGATCGCGGTGCGGAGGCCACGGTCGTCGCTGAGCGCGCCGTCGGCCATCCACTCGCTGAGGCGAGGCTGCTCCGGACCCGCCTGGGCGAGGATGTCCGCGCCTCGGGCATCCTCGCGCCCGGTCGCCGGGTCTGAGTCGGCGTCCACGTAGAGGCTGAGGGTCTGCCGGCCCTCCAGTGGCTCGTCCAGTTCGACGCGCCAGAGATAGCGGTCGCCCGACAGCCACGCGACCTGCACGGATAACACGCCCTCAGTGCCGGAGTGGACTTCAGCAAGCCGGTCGAGCGCGCCCTGTGGCAGCGCAAGATCGGCGAGTGCGGGCGGCAGCCCTTCGGCGGGCGGTGCGGGCGTGTGATCGGTGACGCGTGGTACCAGGGCGGGCTGGGCCAGCGCCGCTGCCGCGCACAGCAATGCGGCGGCGAGGAGCATGAGGGCGGGCTTTCCGGGGCGCATCAGCGATCAGGCCTTCCGAACCGAAACGCGCCGCCCGTCCCGGCGGCGGCACGTGATTTCAGGCGCAGGTGAGGAACCGTTCGCCGCGGACGGAGCGAAGACCTGCCGAGGGCGGCTGCGCGCCTCAGGGCTGACGGCGACGCTCGACCTTCTCGACGTACGCGTCGATATCGAACTTCCGCTCAAGGCCGGAGGCGGCCAGCCAGCGCACCTTCCCGACGATCTCCCGCTCCTGCCACGGGCGGTCGTGCTTGCCGAAGATCCACGCGAAGTTCCCCCACGAGACCGGATCGCGGCCGTCAAGCTCGTACCTGTTGTTGAGCCATGCGATAATCGCGTGCGCGTCGGAGGCGTCTTCGGTCCACTCGAGGATCTTCTTGCCCCAGTACATGCGCATGTAATTGTGCATCTTCCCGGTCAGCACCATCTCCATCTGCGCCGCGTTCCAGTACTCATCGTGCGTTTCGGCGCGCTCGAACTGCTGCGCGGTGTACACATAGGGGCGCCCGTCGCTGGAGTGCTCGGCGAGTGTCGTCAGCGCCCAGTCGGGGAGGGCATCGATGGAGTCGTAGCGCGGGTTGAAGTGACAGAAGTTGATCGCAAGCTCGCGGCGCACGATCAGCTCCTCGAGGTAGGCCTCATCGCCCTCGTGGCCCGCCACCTGCGAGGCTACGTAGACCGGGGATATCTGCCCGAAGTGCAGGTAGGGACTCATGTGCGAGACCCAGTTGTCCGCCGGCTCATTGCGCCGCTCGTCATAATCCGCCAGGCGACTGGCGATGAACTCATCGAGCAGTCGCTCTGCCTCGGAGGTCCCGCCGGTGTACTCACTGACCGGCTGGACCGAGCGGTCCACGTCGAGGCGATCGAGGGCGGCCGCCGGGTCGCTCACGTCGGCGGAGTTGAAGCCCAGGTCCAGCGAGTCGCGCTCAGGACCGCTCTCCGCCAGGTCAACGAGGTAATCATCAATATGCCTGTGCAGCTTCGGCCGGATCGTCCTCGCGGCGTACTCCTCCCTGTCGGAGGCGACCTCGACCGGCACCACCACGTCCGTCTCCACCTGCACCACGCGGCAGTCTGCCTCATCGGCAACTCGCTCGCGCCACCTCTTCTGATGGCGGAGGTAGCCACGGTCGCAGACGACCATGCAGGCTCGGTGGGAGAACTCGAGCGCTGCGTCGTCGGGTGGTGCCTTGCGCACCGCGAGGGTGACCCCGCGCTCCCGCAGCGCCAGGGCCGTCTCCTGCAGGCCCTGCAGCATGAAGGCGAAGTGGCGGGCGTTGGCCTCCGGGTAGGTCGCGTCGAGGCCGAAGCCGACGACGAGCGGGACCTTCAGCTCGTCGGCCTGCCGGGAGGCGTACTCCAGCGCGTGGTTGAAGCGGGCCCGCTGCGACGCCTGCATCCAGTACAACACGAACTCCCGCTCCCGCACCGGGGCGTCTGAGAGCCTCTGAACACGCGTTTCATGGATCATCGACGATCCCCTCACCTTCGGGCCGACAGTCCCGAACGGCAGTATCCGTGGAGCGTGTTTCGCCTCGTTTCTCGGGAGACCTTGCAGCAGGCGATGGAACCGCCGATGGCGAACCGTGCCGGTGCCGCCAGCCATTGACCGGGAGAGATCGCCATGAGTCAGCCGAACTTCCTCTTTCTGATGACCGACCAGCAGCAGGCGCGGACCGTCAACACCGACATCTGCCACACGCCGAACATCGACCGTATCATCGGCGAGGGCGTGCGCTTCAACCGCGCGTACACCGTCAACGCCATCTGCTCACCGACGCGCGCGTCGCTGTTCACCGGGCTGCACGTGCACGGGCACGGGATGTACGATTGCACCCACGCGTCCGATGAGGCGCGTGCGAACTTCCGCGCCGACCTCCCCACCTGGTCCGAGTCGCTCGCCGCAGGCGGCTATCACAACGCGTACTTCGGCAAGTGGCATGTCGAGCGCACGCAGGACCTGTCGCAGTTCGGCTGGAGGCACTTCGACGAGTGCCGCGACCTCGCGCAGTGGCGGAGCGAGCGTGGCCACGACGGCCCCGCTCCGCGCCTGCTGTCGAAGAGTCTCGGCGGGCGCGCGTACGAAGAGCGCGAGCTTTACGCGGTGATCGACGAGCCGGGAGGCGCGCAGCGGCCCGGCTGCATCTACGAACGCGCGCTGCAGTACTTCGACGAGCACTTCGCGGGAGGGGATGAGCCGTGGTGCATGGCCATCTCCACTCCCGAGCCGCATGACGCCTACGTCTGCCCGGCTGAGTACTACGAGCGCTACGACCCGGCAGAGATCGAGCTGCCCGCGAGCTTCGACGATGACCTCGCGGGCAAGCCGAACGTTCTCAAGCGCATGCAGCGGGTCTTCGAAGCACTGACGGAGGACGAGTTCCGGCAGATGACGGCCTGCTACCTCGGAGTGTGCTCAATGCTGGACGATCACGTAGGGCGGGTGCTCGACGCGCTCGTGGCGTCCGGCCAGTGGGAGAACACCGTGATCGTCTACGTCACCGACCACGGCGACATGATGGGAGCGCACCGGCTGCTGACGAAGGGCATCACGCCCTACGAGGAAGTCTACAACATCCCGCTGATCGTCCGGGACCCCAATGCCGCGGGCAACGGGCAGGACAGCGACCGCGTGGTCTCCATCGGCGACCTCTGCCCGACCGTGCTGGAGCTTGCAGGCTGCGACCCCTTCGATGAGGCGCACTTCCGCTCGCTCAGACCGCTGCTCGACGAGCCGCACCGGGATGACTGGGATGATGAGGCCTACGCTGAGTTCCACGGTCAGCGGTACTTCTTCACCCAGCGCATCCTCTGGCGTGACGGGATCAAGTACATCTTCAACGCCTACGACTTCGATGAGATGTATGACCTTGAGGTGGATCCTCACGAGATGCGCAACGTGGCCGACGACCCGGCGTACGCGCAGCGCAAGGATGAGATGCTGCGCGGGATCTGGCGCCATGTGCACGAGACCGGCGACGAGGTGCTGGCGAACTCGCACTACTGGTCGCTGCGCTTCTTCGATCTCGGGCCCGACTCGGTGCACCACGGTTAAGGGAGGTCTCACGATGCTCAAGGGAATCTCGCCGCTGATCAGTCCGGAGCTGCTGGCGGTGCTTGCGCGCATGGGGCACGGGGATGAGATCGTGCTCGCCGACGCGCACTTTCCGGGGGAGACGATGAACGCGCGCGTCGTGCGCGCAGACGGCCTACGCATCGCCGACCTGCTCGACGCGATCCTCCCGCTCTTCGAACTGGACGCCTACGTTGGCGATCCGCTGGTGATGATGGCGGCGGTCGAGAGCGAATCGCTCGACCCGGCGGTGGAGGCGGCCTACCGAGAGGCCGTGGACCGCCACGCGCCCGAAGCGCCCGAGATCCGCAGGATCGACCGCTTCGCGTTCTACGACCGCGCCCGTGGCGCTTTCGCGGTCGTGATGACGGGCGAGACCGCGAAGTACGGGAACATCATCCTGAAGAAGGGCGTGACACCGACCTGAGGCACGTGCGCCCGAGTGAACGAGCGCGCGGCAGAGGCCGCCGCGCGCTCGTCTCAGTTCGCGCTATCCTGCGTCGGCAGCAGGTCTACTCGTCGGCCGGCGCGTCCTCGGGTGGCAGCGGGGCATCCATCGGGGGCCGGCGCTCCATCACCGATGCGAGGAGCTTCTGAATGCCCTCCTCGAGAGTATCTGCCTCGACGACCTCAGCCCCCTCGGCGGGCTCATAGGCGAAAGTCCCCTCGGGCGGCTGTCTCCCAAGCTCAACCGTGTGCACGTCGGTCTCGAAGCGCGTCAGCATCTGTCGGAAGCTCTCCTGCTGCTCGGATGGCATCTGCTCGAGATACTGCTCCATCTCGGGGTTGGCCGCGATCATCGTGTCGAAGTCGATCTGCGCGGCGTACTTGCGCACGACCCTCTGTGTCCTGTCGATCCACACCGCCACCGACGGACCTGCCTCCGATCGCACCGTCAGCGCCCACGTCCCGGCGGGGGCATCGAGGGACCTGAGCCACTCCGCGCCCTCGTCGAGCCCGTGCTCAACACTCGCGAGGCCCCCGACATCGAATGCGCCTGAGAGGATTGAGGCGATGTCGGGGAGCTTCATGCTCTCTATCCCCGCACCCCCGCTCATGCTCAGATTCTCCAGCGGCATCTCGTCGAAGGACGCCGGTGCGGGCAGCTTGATGACGCCGTTGAACATCCCGACCTCGAGAAAGAGGTATTCGCCGTCGCTCACAGCCCTGCTCCGCTGTGTCTCGTCCCCGCTCTCAAAGAACATCCGGTTCGGCCGACTGAACCACGCGGTGGTCGGCAACTCCATCGCCTGTCGCTGGTCGCCCATCGACATCTCGTAGGACATGTTGCTCTCGACGTGAATCTCCTGCGCATCGTGGTAACCGGCGACAGCCTCCTCAAGCAGCGTCCGCGCGTCCGGACGCAATATCATCGGTAGCGCCCAGATCGCGATTGCGATGATCGCAAGTACCACAAGTGCCGTCACCGCGATGGTCGCCGGGCGGCGCTGCGCGCCTGCCGGGCGGTCCCCGTCGGGGGATACGCTGTCGCCCTCCGACGCCTCAGCGGGTTCGGCGAGCAACTCGTCTCCTTGTGTGCCCTCATCTCCTGCTTCCTGCTGGTCATTCATCATGCGTTGCTCCCATCTTCGTTCGATTGTGCATCAGGTCCGATCGCTGGTTGAGCGCCCGGACGTCCGCGGAGATCAGATCCGTCTTCCGTCCGGCGAGCCGATCGGCCCTCCGGACATGATGAAGCGCCTGAGCATCTCCAGGGCGCTGTCTGTGAGCCTTCGGCCGATCTCCTCCTGCGTCGCGGCGGTATCCACCAGCCACGTCTGTCCCTCTCGGTGCAGGACGTAGGGCACTGTGAGCGTCCTCATCCCTGTAAGCGTCGCGATGGTGTTGCCGACCGGGAACTCAACCGGCACGGTGGCGGTCGTCTCGCCGACCACCGGCTCGCCGATCGAGTACTGCGGCTCTCCCGCAGGCTCGCCGGCGAGCCTGCGGGTCAGCCCGATCACGAGCCCCGGCTCGCTGCGCGACTGTGGTGTCAGGTATTCGAGCATCATCTGCTCATCGCCCACCCGAGCCGCCTCCAGCAAACCACCGACGGTCTTTTGCGGCGTTGAGCGCAGGACGAAGTACCACAGCGCGCCGGCCGCGAGCGCCAACACGAGCACCACGATCACGCCGCCGGCCGCCGAACCACGTCTTCGATGCAGTGCGCGGATCATTTCTCTCTCGCCCCCTTGAGGCGGTGACTGAGTGCTGAAGTGACTGCCGCGGAGATTCGCTCGAACTCGCCCCGCCTGCCGGAGCGCTCGGGATCTCCTACGACATTCGCCGCAGCCGCGTCTCGGCGGTCAACGCGGCCTCAGAATCCGGCCACCGGTTCACGATGGCCTCCAGGATCTCTATTGACCGTTCGATGCGGTCATGCCTGCTTAGAAGTCTCGCGGCTCGCAGGGCCGCGCCCGGCGCCTGCTCGCTGTCGGGGTGAGCCTCCACCACCGCCATGAGCGTGGCCAGCGCAGTGTCGTCCCTCCCCGCGCCCAGCCGGGTGAGCACCGCCGGATCGAAGTCACCCGGCGTGAAGCGGTCGGTCAGGCGGCTGAAGCGAGTGACGGCTTCCTCCCATCGCCCGGCCAGCAGCAGAAGCCGGAGGTGCTCATTCCAGTGACGCGCGGCCTCCTCGTGCCTCCCGGTAACCATCTCGTAGCACGAGGCGGCCTCGGCGTGCAACTGCACATCTCCGGGACGTTCGGCGATCCGCTCCTCGAGTCTGTTCGCCGCCGCCAGCCACGATCCGGCGGCGATCAACTCACGGGCCTCATCATGCTTGATCTCGTGAGTGCCCTCGCGGGTGAGTCTCAGCGCCCACGCCCAGCAGGCTCCCGCCGCGAAGCCGCCGATGTGCGCCCAGTGCGCAACACCGCCCAGCCCGCCCTGGTTGACCATCAGGAGCGCATGCACGAAGTCCCAGCCGACGAACGCGATCCCGACCCAAAGGGCGCGCACGTGGAAGACGTATGGAAGGATCCACCAGAAGAGGAAGCGGACCCGGACCCCGTGGAAGCGCAGGACGAAGAGCGCGACGACCCCCATGATCGCGCCGGACGCCCCGACCAGCCCGATGCCGGTGTCGTCGGGGTAGAGCCCGATTGACGCCAAGACATGCAGTGCCGCGGACGCGAAGCCCGCGCTGAAGTACACCAGGATGAACCGGCCGCGGCCGAGGGCGTCCTCCGCGTGCGGGCCGAATACCCACAGGAAGAGCATGTTGCCGGCAAGGTGCAGCAGCCCGCCATGCGCGAACATGTACGTGATCGGCATCCACCAGTCGAAGCGGCCGAAGACGAGTGCGAAGTTCGCCGCGGCGGGGCCGGCCTGCAGATAGAGGTACACGTAGACGTTGGCGACGATCAGCACGACCGTCACCCACGGGAAGCCGCTGCGCTGCCTTTCTGTGCCGATCGGGAAGAGAAGCACGCTCTTCGTTCACGCCGTTCTCGCGCTCCGCCGCGTCAGTCGTCGTAGCTTACCGCGGGGTCCGCGGTGCGATCTGCGATCGAGCCCCGCCGGACGAAGAGACTTCCTGTCGGCTCCTCGCACACGAGCCGCCAGTCCGGATGAAGCTCGAGGGCGCGCACCAGCGGCGCATCCGCCGCGATGATCGCCCAATCGACGGCGTAGTCGTCCAGCACCTCCTGCCAGCCGTCCTCGAGGCGATGCGCCCTCCGCCAGTCGGAGATCAGCTCCGGGCCGAGCACATCCGCGCGGCCGTCCACCATCACTTTGTGCTCGGGCCAGAGGTGCCAGATCAGATAGCCGCCCCAGCGATACGTGTTGAAGACGCGCCCCTGAAGCCCGCTTTGCTTGACGTACTCGACACATCGGACGGGCATGTCCCCCCTGAACGCGGCCTCAGCGCGCGCCCCGGCCGACGGGATTGCGAAAGCCGTCGAGACGGCGAGGGCGAGGATGATCGCCGGGTACAGGAAAGACGGTGGGCGGGAGCCACTCTCCTCAGACTGCCCCGAGAGGTTCCACCGGGCCATCGCTTCGGTGAGATGCATGGCCAGCACCGGTGCGATGGCGAAGGAGAAAAGAGCGGTATTTCGCTGCCACTGCAGAGCAGTGTAGAGGAAAATCGCCGTCAGCGCCAACTCCCACACGCCGCTTCGCCGACCGGAGGCCGCGAAGACCGCCGTCGTCACGACGATCAGATAGCCGAGGAGACGGAAGGTCGCGGAGGAGAAGTCCGGCGAGTTGTACTCCGAGATGACCGCCTGGGAGTGTCCGCCTGAGATATACGTCAGCGGGTACACGGCGCCACTAACGCCGTTGGGGTTGGCGAGACACGCGACGGCGGCGAGCGCAATGGCGCCGAGAACGAAGCCCGGACAGGGGGAAAGCACCTCGTCCCCGCGCCACTGCCTGTACCAGTCAGGTACCTTGCACAGTGCGTAGAGCCCGATGAGCGCCGGCCCGTAGATGAAACCGCCGTGGAAGTTCACCCACGGGATCATCAGCAGCGGCGCGCCAATCAGCAGCCACCGCTGCTTGCCTCGTTCCGCCTGCTCGATCAGGCAGAGCATGGCGACGAAGAAGACCAGTGTCAGAGCCTGCGGTCGGTCGTTGAAGAGCGGCCGTGCGGCCAGGATCGCCAGCGTCCCGGCCGTCATCGCCGCCATCGGGGCCGCGCCTCGGCGGAAAAGTAGCCAGGCCAGCAGGCCGCAGGCGACGGCCGCCACCAGCATCCGCAGGACCATCAAGCCGTCGTGGCCCCAGTTTGAGTAGAAGAGGAACATCGGTACGTCCCACGCCCAGCCGTGGGCGGTCCACGGGGTGCCCTCGCGCGTCCATGTGAACGGATCAACGCGCGGAACCTGTCCGTTCTGGAGAATCCACTTGCCGGTCGCGATGTGCCACCAGATGTCGTACGTGCGCCGCGGCCATGCGGCGGCAACGATCCCCAGGTAGATGAGCAGTACCCAGGTGAGGTGCCTCAGGCTGATCTGTCGGAGGCGCGGAATGTGCATGGAGCTGCTCCATGGCGCGGCATCAGTCGCCCGAGTATCTTCGCCGCCGGAGATGGCGAACCTGCAGCCGCGGGAGGGAAGCCCCTCCGCGCGAGGAATGACACGAGCGGGCACACCGACCGCCGGTCACCACGGGTCATCACCGAGAGGATGCCGCATGATGCTCCCGATCACCGTCGCACCGGTCGCATTCGTCATTGATCCGCCCGAGGACGACGGGGGAGAGCCGCTCCGCCGGCACATCGACGTGCTCGCTCGGCACGAGGCCTGTCTGCTGCGCATCGAGGAATGCGAGCACCTGTGGATACTCTACTGGATGAGCGAGCTTGAGCCGGACGACCGCGAGGTCACACAGGTGCATCCGCGTGGCGATCGCACCAACCCGCTCACCGGGGTCTTCGCGACGCACTCGCAGATGCGACCCAACCCGATCGGCATGACGCGTGTTCGGCTTCTGGGCCGCGACGGACTGAGACTGACCGTCGAGGACCTCGACGCATTCGATGGTTCGCCGGTGCTTGACATCAAGAGCGGCTGAGAATCACCGGCCCTTTGATGAATGCTCGATGTTGACGTAGAGCGCCGCGAGCACGCCCGGCACCCATCCGACCATCGAGAGCGCCGCGACGATCAGCACGGTCCCGCAACCGTAGTCGAGGACCGCCAGCGGCGGGAAGATCAGGCACAGCACAGCTCGCCAGAAGGACATCGGGTTATTCCCCTTTTCGGCCCTGCCGCGGCCCTCAGCGGCCCACAACTTGGCGGCCGGGCAGGTATCATCGACTCGACTGCGAACAGTTCGCCACTTCGACATGGTCATGCAATGAACCTTGCGCCGGGAGGGCAGCATGGAGGACTTCAGGGCTGCAGCCGTGCAGATGAACGCGCCGCTGGGCGAGGTTGAGGCGAACCTCGACCGCATCGAGAGTTACGCCGGACGGGCTGTCGGTGAGGGAGCGCGGCTGGTCTGCTTCCCCGAGCTGGCCATCTCCGGGCACTGGTGCTCCGGCGAGATCTGGGGCATAGCCGAACCGGTCCCCGACGGGCCCAGTTGCAGGCGGCTGGAGAAGCTCGCGTGGGACCTTGGCTGCTACCTGTCGGTCGGGATCGCCGAGCGCGAGGCGGGCGTCGCGTACAACACGCAGATGATCATCGGCCCGGAGGGCTTCGTCGGCAAACAGCGCAAGCTGCACATGTCCGCAGACGAGTACTTCCATTTTCGCATGGGCGCATCGATCAACGTCGTCGACATCGGACTGTGCAGGCTCGGGATCGGGATCTGCTACGACACCGTCTTCCCTGAGACCGCGCGCATCGCCGCGATCAAGGGTGCGGAGGTCTATCTGGCACCGCATGCCGCGCGGTGTGGGCAGTGGATCGACGCCCCGGAGAAGCAGCGTAACAGGGTCGCTCGGGTGAAGAGCAATGCGCGCATGACCTTCCGATCGCGGGCGTGGGACAACGGCATGTTCGTTATCTACTGCAATCAGGCCGGTCACGCCGGCAGCGATACGAACCACTGCGGGGGTGTGCTGTTCATCGATCCGTCGGGCGACGTACTCGCCGAGTCGCAGACTGAGCTGATTGAAGACGAGATCGTGCTGTGCGACCTGGAGGCCGAACTCTTCGACCTGCGGCGGCGGGCGCGATGCTTCAACCTGCAGACCCGGCGCCCGGAGATCTACGGCGAGATCTGCCGAATGAGCGAGTGACCGAGGGGAGAAGAGATCGGTGGCAGAATCGAAGAAGATCGTATGTCTCGGTGGGGGCAGTCTCTACTTCAGGCGCGCGGTGCCCGACCTGCTGGTGAACCCGGACCTCGCGGGATCGGAGATCGTGCTCTATGACATCGACCGTGAGAAGGTCGAGGCGATGAGCGCGGTTCACGAGGCGCTGGCCCGACAGGCCGGAACCGGATGCCGTGTACGGGCCACCGATGATCTCGCCGATGCCGTTGACGGCTCGGATTTCGCGCTCTCGTCGATCGGCGGCTCCGGAGCGGCCATCGGCTCGCGCGTCTACCAGTCGGCCTATCACGCCGCGGATATCCGCATCCCGGCGAAGTACGGCATCCAGCAGATCGTCGGCGACACCTGCGGGCCGGCGGGGATGATGATGGCGCTGCGCGCTGTGCCTGCGTATATGGAGATATGCCGCGAGATGGAGCGGCGCTGCCCGGACGCGATCCTCCTGAACCACTCCAACCCGATGGCCGTGCTCTGCCGCGCGATGGTGAAGCACACGCGGATCAATTCCATCGGCATCTGCCATGGCGTCCAGGCGGGGATCCGCTACGCCGCGGAGCTCTTGCACGTCGATCCGCGCGAACTCAGCGCCACGTGGGTCGGCACGAACCACTACTACTGGTTTACGCGCCTGCTGCATCGCGGGCACGACGTCTATCCCGAGTTGATGCGGCGGCTGCGTGCGGTCGAGGCCCCGGTGGGGCGGGGGATGTCGCGCGATCTCTCGCTCGCCTACGGCTATCAGATCGTCTACCCGGAGGACGACCATGTGATCGAGTTCTATCCGTGGCTGACGCAGACCGATGCGCCGGCGGAGTTGCCCTACGACATGGCCGCGGACGCACAGAAGCTGTGGGATGATCTGCCGACCGCGATGCCGTCTGCCGAGGAGCCCGCGCCCGAGGTGCGGAGGGCGTTCATGGCCGAGTACCGCGAACTGGTTGGCGATGTGAGCCTGCCTGATGGCCCCTCGGACACGCTGATGGGGGAGGGCGTGGGGGAGATCGTCGCGTCGATCGCCACGGGCAGGCGGACGACCTGCGTGGTGAACATCCCGAACGGCGGATGTGTCCCGAACCTCCCGGCGCACGCCCTGCTGGAGGTGGAAGGCGTGACGGACTGCGGCGGAGTGAGAGGGCTGCAGATGGGCGAGGCCCCGCCGGTGCTCAAAGGGATGCTGGAGAAGCGGATCGTCTGGCAGGAACTGGTGGCGGACGCGGCGGTCACGGGCGACCGCGACCTGGTGGTGCAGGCCTGCCTGGTGGACGAGATGTCAATCCCGCCCGACCGTACCGAGGCGATGGTAGACGAGCTGCTGGCGGCGTCGAAGGACCTGCTGCCGCAGTTCGCCGGTGAGTGATCAGATCGGCGAGCGCCAACCACCGCACCCCCTCCCGGCCTTGACGTATCGCCCCTGAGGTTCCGTCAACCCACGGCACCTCGGCCGGCGCCGATGACGGGAACGCGCGGCACCCCTATCCTCGGAGCCCCGGCAGATAATCAAGGTGCATCCGCTCCTCGAACCAGAACGTGTTGGTGAACGGCTCGTCGGAACTGCGCAGGCGCTCCGCCTCGGCCTCAAGCTGTTCCACGGTAGTGCTCCAGAGCGTAAGCTGCGTCCGCTGCGTTGCCTGCGTGAGCGGGCGGATGTGCGCGTAATCACTCACGTCCAGTACCACGTCGGGCTGACGATCCTGCACGCCCTTGTAGTACAGCAGGTAGCGCACCTTCCAGACCTCACCGAGTTCGGCCGAGACGGGGTTGCCCGCCTGCCAGACCGCCTCCCGGGAGATCGCGTGTGTGTTCAGGTGGTCTCGGTGCATGTCATGCGGGCCGTGCGTGAAGACGACTTCCGGCCGTACCTGCCGTACCACGTGGATGAACTCCCTGAAGGTCGCTTTATCGTTCGCCAGCCCCATGTCATCGGCCCCGATGGCAATGCGCTCGGTCGTCCCGATGATGGCGTCGGCATCTGCCATCTCCCGCGCGCGCATCTGGACGATCTCGTCTTTCCACTCGGGCCTCGGGTAGCCCTCAGAGCCGTTCGTCGAGATGCAGATGTAGACCTCAACGCCCTGCTCCGCGAGCATCGCCATCGTCGGAGCCATCGTGAGCTCATCGTCGGGATGTGCGCCGAAGACCAGCACCCTGCTGTAATCCATCGCCATCTCCCCGGACTGCGTTCTCTCGTTCGACAGTGCCGGCGATTTCCGCGGGCGAGGCCCGGCAACCTTTCTGCCGCCGCCGGTAGTTCTGACACAGTTGTTGTTCGCGTAATGCGCAGAAGTGTGTAAGAATCATCGCGTACCGGCGACCTGCGCGTGACTATCGAGGCGAATCCGAGAGGAATCCGCTGGATCCCTTGCGCTGGATCGCCGAAACGAGTACCATCACACACGGTTTAGCGGTGGATGGAAGGTCCGGGATCGACCGGGGTGTCGGGGCCAGGGGAGGTGCGTCGCGTGGTGAACGCGTTGACGATAGACGTCGAGGAGTATTTCTGTTACGCCTACCCGGGCGACGCGATGCCCTGCGAACGCTGGGGAGAGCTTGAGAGCCGGTGCGTCCCACATACACTCGAGACGCTGCGCATCCTCGAGCAGCATGAGATCCGCGCCACGTTCTTCGTCCTCGGCTGGGTGGCCGATCGCGAGCCGTACCTTCTGCGCGAGATCCGTGACCGCGGTCACGAAATCGGCAGCCACGGATACTCGCACGAGCTGGTCTTCAGGCAGTCGCCCGGTGAGTTCCGCGATGATGTGTCCCGATCCGTTGACGCGATCGCACAGGTCACCGGTCGTATGCCGGTGGGCTACCGCGCCCCGTCCTTTTCGATCAACGACAGTTGTCTGTGGGCGCTCGACATCGTCGCCGAGCTGGGCTTCGTGTACGATGCGAGCATCGTTCCGTTGCGGATGCGTCACTACGGGGCCGAAGGCGTCGCGAAGGTGCCCCACCGCCTCGAGAACGGGCTCTGGGAGTTCCCTGCCGCGACGATGGAGGTCGGACCGGTCGCGCTGCCCTTTGGGGGAGGGGGGTATTTCCGGCTCTACCCGTTCATGATCACGCGCTGGGCGACCTACCGGCTGAACGCCGCCGGACGGCCGGCGATGATCTACCTGCACCCGTGGGAGCTTGATCCGAACCCGCCCGTGAAGCCCAACAGCCGCCTGCACCGCTTCCAGCACACCGTGAACCTGTCCAAGACCCGTTCGCGCCTGCTGCACCTGTGCTCTGAGTTCGAGTTCGCGCCGATGGGCGAGGTGCTCGCGCAGATGAGTGGCTCGTCCGAAGCCGAGGTCGAGATGGTCGCGGCGAAGTGATCGCGCCCCGGACGCATCCCCCCCGAAGCATCGGTCAGAAGATGAAGACCGGCGTGCCTACCTCCACCATCCCGTAGAGCACCTTCGCGTCCTCAGCGTGCTGGCGTACGCAGCCGTGGGAGGCGGGGCGGCCGAGATAGCCGTAGTACCTTGGGCTCGTCGCGTGTATGCCGTGACTTCCCGACGCGGTGATCTGCAGCCAGAAGGGCATCGCTGTCTGGTAGGAGCGGCTCCACGCACTCCACTGCTTCCCGAAGACCTTTCCCATGGCGCCGCGGCGCGGGTCGTGGCTGCCCGGCCGCATGGTTGGCGTCACGTAGCCTGGTGCGGCGGTGGAGACGATGTGCATCCTCCGGATCTTCCCGCCCTCGTAGTAGTAGAGGCGCTGTCTTTTCTTGATGATCCCGATGGCGTGGCTGGGGAGTTCGGCAAGCTCCGCGGGGCGGAAGCGCACTCCGATCTCGTCCGAGGCGATCAGTTCATCGTCCGCGCCGTACGCGGCGATTCGGAGGCGGAACGCGTCGGTGTCCATCCACGGAATCGTCCATGGGGCCTCCCCGAAGTTCGGGATCATCTGGCCGAAGATGACCCTGCCGACCTGTCCGCGGGAGCGTCCGGCCAGGCGGCAGTTGTCGTACGAGTAGTACAGCCGCACGCGCTCGATCGGGCCGCCGCTGTCCCAGCGTATCAGCGCCCGCTGTCCCTCAAGAACCTCGCCATCGTCAGCGGGTGAGACAAGACGAACGAAGAACGCCTCGTGAGTCTGCTCCGGACCAGCGGCGGGGGCGGCGAGCCCGATATCCGGGGGCTCCGGCTGGAAGGGGGCGTTCGGCCCGTCGGGGGGGAGATCAGCCCATCCACCTGTGAGCGTCAGCGTGAGTGTGATGAGTGCTGCGATCCGCGTTCGGCTCACTCTCGACCACCAGCCCGTCAACGGCGGCCCGCTCGCTGGCCGCCGGAGGATGCGAGTTGATTACATCAACTGGTATGTCGGCCCCAGTATGCACGTTGTTCGACGCGCTGAGAACAGGACCTGCAACAACCAGGGGGCCGCGCCCCGAGATAAGGCACGGCCCCTGCACGATGCGGAGCGGTTCGGCGATAGGGATGGCTCAGCCGGCGGCCATTTCCTCGCGGGTCTGGTCGATCACCTCGCGGAACCTGCGGGCGGTCTCGGTGACCACGTCGAAGCGGCCCTCGGCCACGGCCTTGCTGTCCACCAGCGCCCCGCCAGCGCAGAGCGCAACGGCGCCCGCCTTGAGGAACGCGGGGGTGGTGTCGATGTCAACCCCGCCGGTCGGGACGAGACGGATCTGGGGCAGCGGGCCGAGGATGGCCTTAAAGTAGCCCGGGCCACCGACGTCCGCGGGGAAGACCTTCACCATGTCGGCTCCCCAATCCCAGGCCTGCTTGATCTCGGTCGGTGTGAATGCGCCGGGCAGCACCGGCTTGTCGTAGCGGTGCGCCATCTCGATCATGTCGCGGTCGAGGCACGGGCCCACGACGAACTCCGCGCCCGAGAGGATCGCCATCCGGCAGGTCTCTGCGTCGAGCACCGTTCCGACGCCGATGAGGACCTCGTCGCCGTACTTTTCGGCGACCTCCTCGATGACCTGAAGGGCGTTGGGGGTGGTCATCGTGACCTCGATCACGTCGATGCCGCCCTGCTTGATGGCGTCGGCGACCTGCATGAGGTGGTCGCTGCTCTTAGCGCGGATAACCGCGGCCATCCCGCAGTCTGTGATCCAGTTGATCGTCTGAAGTCGTGTCGGCATTGTCGTCACTCTCCCTGGTGATATGAAGCGACCGCGCGCGGCGCGAGCGCCTGTCGTCGAGTCACGTGGCAGTATTCGCCATCCGGTCGGCGAGACCTCGCTTCAGTTAGCGATCAGGTCCAGCAGATTCCCTCCGGCCATCGCGCCGATCTGCTCATCGTGCAGGTCCATGCCGCAGAGCTGCTCAAGCGCCTCGGCAGGTTCGTTGAACGGGTAACCTGACGCGAAGAGGATGCGGCGGAAGCCGAGGCGTTTGACGATCGACTCGTGAAGCTCGCCGCACGAGGTGTCGAAGCAGATGTGCGAGTGGCCCGCCAGCGCGTTGATCACCGCCGCCGAGCCCCCGTTCATGGCGCCCATCTTCGGGATGACGAAGCGCACGTCGGGGAAGCGCTCGATGAGCCCGAGGGTGATGGGGAAGTGCTCGACCAGCCAGACGGGCATCTCCCGCTCGCGGGCGGCGTCGATGATGGCTCCGAGGTCCTCGCGCTCAACCGCCGCGCTAAGGCTCTCGGCATCCCAGTGCGCGGAGGTGGTTGCGCCGCCGAAGTCCAGCGACGGTGACAGATAGCAGCGTATGTGCAGGGCCGCGTAGCGGTCAAAGTCGGCGGGGATCCTCACCGGACCGCCGCGGTGCCCCTCAAAGGGCAGCCCGCCGACGTAGTACGCGGCCCACGGCCCGTCCTTGGCCGCAACGTCGAGCGGGAGGCTCATGTCATGTTCGGGCTGCGGGCTCTCCGGGTGCATGGACAGCAGGGCGGTGTCCACGCCGGCCCGTCGCAGCACCTCACGAACCTTCGGCCAGGGGGCGGTCGAGCGGCTGACATGCACTCGCGCGTCGATGATTGGCAGGGCCATGAGCGGGCTCTCTCCTCCACCGCAAGATCACCATCTGGGATAAGGATAGCGGATTGCGGGGCCGGCGGCAAGGCCGTCGGAGTGACGTGGGCGAAATTGCATTCGGGCGGGGAGTGTGGTACACTTCGCCCTCGTCAGATGAAGAGACTTGAGCGTGGAGCGAGTGCTGTGAGGAATGCAGGCGCACGGGCCGCGGGGCGCGGGATTCTGCTGGTCGTCGCGGGCCCGTCGGGAGTCGGCAAAGGCACCCTCATCCGGGGGCTGCGTGAGAGGCACGAGGGGATCGAGTGGTCGGTCTCGTGCACCACACGGGACGCCCGCCAGGGTGAGGTGGACGGCCGGGACTACCACTTCATCAGCCACGAGCAATTCCTGCGCATGGCGCGCGCGGGCGAACTGCTCGAGTGGGCGGTCGTGCATCGCCACGACTTCTACGGAACGCCGCGCGCACCGGTCGAGGAGGCGCTGGCCGCCGGCCGCGACATGGTCATTGAGATCGACTATCAGGGTGCCCGGAGCATGAGGGCGGCGCTGCCTGAGGCCGTGCTGGTCTTCGTGGCGCCTCCGAGCGTGACGGCGCTGCAGGAACGTCTGACCGGCCGCAACACCGAGACCGGCGAGGCGGTGCGTCGCCGCCTGCGCAGCGCTCGGACGGAGTTTGAGCATATCGGGATGTTCGGGCACCTCATCGTCAATGACGACCTCGACGAGGCCATCGCCGCGCTTGAGGCGATCTACCTCGCCGAGCGGCAGCGTACGACGCGGGCGCACTGGCGGGAACTGCGAGATCGTCTGCTGGACGACCTGGAGGGCTGAGCGGCCGTGCGGGTGACTGAGCTGAAGGGCAGAGGCGTCCTGGTGATTGTCACGGGTGGGATCGCCGCGTACAAGGTCTGCGAGCTGGTCAGCACCCTGACGAAGGCCGGGGCGAGGGTGCGAGTGGTGATGACCGAGCACGCGCGCCGCTTCGTCGGTGAGGTGACATTCGCCACCCTCAGCGGCAGGCCGGTTGCGCACAACATGTGGGCGGAGCGTGGTGACGTGGAGCATGTGGCGCT
The DNA here is from genome assembly GCA_050942735.1 of Armatimonadota bacterium. Taxonomy (GTDB): domain Bacteria; phylum Armatimonadota; class Zipacnadia; order Zipacnadales; family UBA5352; genus UBA5352. The sequence continues at coordinate 65,602 of JBMNNW010000004.1, read as the reverse complement.
GGCGGATTTCGCCGACGTGGCGATCGTGGCGCCCGCGACCGCGAACATCATCGGCAAGTACGCCAACGGGATCGCCGACGACCTCGCCTCGACCTGCCTGCTGGCGCTCACCTGTCCGGTGGTGGTCGCTCCCGCGATGAACTCGCGGATGCTCTGCAGCGCGCCGGTTCAGGCGAATGTTCGCACCCTGCAGGAGCGCGGTGTGCATGTGATCGAGCCGGAGGAGGGCTGGCTGGCCTGCGGAGAGACCGGCGCGGGGCGGCTGCCCGGAACCGACGCGCTCGTCGAGGCGCTGTGTGATGCCGTGAATGCGTGCGGCGGTCCGCTGGCCGGGCTGCGAGTGCTCGTGACAGCCGGGCCGACACGCGAGGCGATCGATCCGGTGCGGTTCATCTCGAACCCGTCCTCAGGGCGGATGGGCTACGCGCTGGCGGCCGAGGCTGCGCGGCGGGGCGCGGCGGTGACGCTGGTGAGTGGCCCGACAACGCTGGAGGCGCCGGCGGGGGTGGAGCATGTCGGCGTGATGTGCGCGGCTGAGATGCATGAGGCGGTGCAGAATCGCGCGGGGGAGACCGACGTGTTCATCGGCGCAGCGGCGGTGGCCGACTGGCGGCCCGCTGAGGCGGGCGGGCAGAAGCTGAAGAAGGACGGGCGCGACGAGTTGAGTCTGCGGATGGTCCGCACGCCGGACATCATCGCGGGGGTCGCGCAGTGGGATCCAAGGCCGCTGATCGTCGGGTTTGCGGCCGAGACTGAGGATGCTGTCGCCCATGCGGTGGAGAAGATGCGCCGCAAGGGGATGGACATGATTGTTGCGAACGACGTGACCGCTCCCGGAGCGGGATTCGACGTGCAAACCAACAGGGTGACGCTGATCGATGTCATCGGGCGCGAAACAGACCTGCCGCTGATGAGCAAGCGGGATGTGGCCGCTGCGATCCTGGACCGGGCCGGGGAACTCATCATGAGCAGGGAGAGCCAGTGACAGACCGGTCGTGCTCGCCCCAAGGAGGAGACGCGCGTGTCTACGAAGTCCTATCAGTTCACGTCCGAGTCAGTGACAGAGGGCCATCCCGACAAGGTGTGCGACCAGGTTTCAGATGCGGTTCTTGACTACGTCATGAAGGAGGACCCGTCCGGGCGCGTGGCAATCGAGACGCTGGTCACCACCGGCACCTGCGTGGTGGCCGGTGAGATGACGACCGAGTGCTACGTTCCGGTCGATGATGTCGCTCGGGAGGTCATCGCCGATATCGGCTACACCCGCGCGAAATACGGCTTCGATTCGGAGACCGTGGGCGTCCTCACCGCCATCCACTCGCAGTCGCCCAACATCGCGCAGGGCGTGGACACAGGAGGGGCGGGCGACCAGGGCATGATGTTCGGCTTCGCCTGCGACGAGACGAAGACGTACATGCCGCTGCCGATCCACCTCGCGCACCGGCTCGCCGAGCGGCTGGCCTACGTCCGCAAGACCGGAGAGCTGGAGTACCTCCGCCCCGACGGGAAGACGCAGGTGACAGTCCGCTACGAGAACGACGAGCCTGTCGAGGTGACCAAGGTCCTCCTGGCCGCGCAGCACCAGCGCGGGATGAACCAGGACGACATCCGCTCCGACCTGCTGCAGTTTGTCGTGGAGCCGGTCATCCCTCGGGAGATGTGCGCTGACGGGATGGACTGCCTCGTGAACCGCACCGGTGTCTTCGAGATCGGCGGCCCGCAGGCCGACAGCGGCGTGACCGGGCGGAAGATCATCGTTGACACCTACGGCGGCTACGCCCGGCACGGTGGCGGCGCGTTTTCCGGGAAGGATGCCACGAAGGTTGATCGGTCCGGCGCGTACTTCTCCCGCTACGTCGCCAAGAACGTGGTTGCGGCGGGCCTCGCGCGCAAGTGCGAGATCGAGGTCTCATACGCAATCGGCGATCCGGATCCCTTCTCCATCGCAGTCTTCTGCTTCGGGACCGAGACGATCCCGGAGGAGCAGATCGAGAAGATCATCCGCAAGAACTTCGACTTCTCCCCGCGCGCGATGATTGAAAGGCTCGACCTCCGACGGCCGATCTTCCGCAAGACGGCCGCCTACGGTCACTTCGGCCGCGAGGACAAGGACTTCACATGGGAGCGGCTGGACGCAGTGGAGATGCTGAAGGAAGAGGCGGGACTTTGACGCAGCGCCCACCTCAGCCCCGTCTCTTCGATGCCGAGCTACCGGAGGAGCACCAGGAGCCTCCCGAGCCCCCGCACGAGGCGGGGCGTTACGCCCTGGTCGTCGTAGATCAGCCGGGACGCGGTCTTGAACGCGAGTTCACTTACGCAGTTCCTGCCCACCTCGAGAGCGATCTCGGGGTGGGCAGCTACGTTCTCGTGCCCTTCGGGCGCCGCCGGCTCTCGGGATGGATCACCGGGCTCACCTCCGATCGGCCCGACTTCCGCGTGAAAAGCATCATCGGCACCCTCGTTGACGGTCCGGTCTTCGACGAGCGCGGTCTGAAGCTCGCGCGATGGATCTCCGAACACTACCTCGCGAGCCTGCGGGACTGCCTGCGCTGCCTGCTCCCGCCCGGAGCCGCGCGGGAGCCGGAGACGTTCGTCGCGCTCACCGCGCCCGGCCGTGAGGCGGATCCGCGCTCGCTGTCGCGGGCCCCACGGCAGCGGCAGGTCCTCGACGCGCTCCGTGCGATGGCGACGGAGGAGCCGCTGCTCGAAGAGCTCGTGGCTGAGCTTGAGGCAGACGACACCTCCGCGACCCGCGCGGTTGTCGCGTCGGCAGTTCGCTCGCTCGAGGAGCGAGGCCTGGCGCAGATCCGCCGCAGCCTCGGTCGCCCGCGGGTTCGCGAGCTGCGCCAGCAGGTCGCGCGGCTGGCGGGCGATCGCGAGTGGGAGGCCGTGTGTGAGGAGATCGGTCTGCGCGCCCCGCGGCAGGCGGAGGCGATCGAGGCGCTGATGGCGGCGGACGAGGGGCTTCCGGTCGCCGATCTCAACCGCGGGGCGGTCACGGCGCTCGCGGAGAAGGGCCTTGTAACGGTGAGCGAGGAGCGCGTCCACCGCAGGCCGGAGGGCGCGGGGACAGAGGGTGAGGAGACGGAGTTCCTCTGCCTGACAGAGGCCCAGCGGTGTGCATTCGATCGCGTCGATTCGGCGCTGGAGGGCGCGTACTACGCGGGACTGGTGTTGCACGGAGTCACCGGCTCGGGCAAGACGGAGGTCTATCTGCATGCGATCGACTCAGCGCTTCGAAGAGGACGCGGCGCGATCGTGCTTGTTCCGGAGATCTCGCTGACGCCGCAGATGGTGGGGCGCTTCGAGGCACGGTTCGGCGAGCGGCTGGCCCTGCTACACAGCCAGATGGGCGCGGGCGAGCGCTACGACGAGTGGATGCGCGTTCAGGTCGGAGAGGCGGACGTGGTCGTCGGCGCGCGGTCAGCGATCTTCGCGCCGCTCGATGACATCGGCGTGATCGTGATAGATGAGGAGCATGAGCGCGCCTACAAGCAGGACGCCCCGCCTCGCTATCACGCGGTGGAGGTTGCGAAGAAGCGCGCGCGGCAGCACGGCGCCGTGCTGATCCTCGGCAGCGCCACTCCCTCGCTTGAGAGCTTCTGCGAGGCGCGTGAGGACGGCGGCGATCTCGCGCTGTGCGACCTGCCGGAGCGGATCGACGACCGGCCGCTGCCCGCGGTGGAGATCGTGGACCTGCGCGGGGAGACGCTGATGGGCAAAGGTGGCACTTTCAGTCAGCGGTTGCTCGACGCACTGGAGGCGTGCCTGCGGCGCGGAGAGCAGGCGATGCTCTTTCTCAACCGCCGGGGCTTCTCGACCTTCGTGATGTGCCGTGAGTGCGGCTTCACGCTCAAGTGCCGCGACTGCTCGGTGTCGCTGATCTACCATCACGCCTCGCGCGAGATGCGCTGCCATCACTGCGACTACCACGTCCCGATGCCGGAGATCTGCCCCTCGTGCGAGTCGGAGGACATCGGGTACAGGGGCCTCGGCACCGAGCGGGTGGCCGACCAGGTACGGCGGGAGTTCGCGGAGGCCTCGGTGCTTCGGATGGACCGCGACACGACCTCGCGCAAGGGTGCCCACGCCGACATCCTGCGCCGCTTCGGGCGCGGCGAGGCGAACGTGCTGATCGGCACGCAGATGATCGCCAAGGGGCATGACTTCCCGAACGTGACGCTGGTGGGCGTGCTGAACGCGGACACCGGCCTCAACCGGCCCGACTTCCGCGCCTCGGAGGCGACATTCCAGCTTCTCACCCAGGTGGCGGGCAGAGCGGGGCGCGCCGACAAGCCCGGACGGGTGCTCGTGCAGACGTACAACCCCGATCACCCGGCCATCGTCAGCGCCTCACGCCACGACTATGACGCGTTCTACCGTCACGAACTTGAAAACCGTCGCAATAACATGTATCCTCCCTTTGCGCGGCTGATCAATCTCACCGTCAGCCATGAAGATGCCGACACGGCGCTGAAGCTCGCGAGGCGGATGGCGTACGAGTTGCAGGAACGCGGGGTCAGGCACGAACGCCGGGCGCCGATGCAGTTCATGGGACCGGCGCCGGCGCCGCTGGCGCGGCTTAGACGGCAGTTCCGCTACCACCTTCTGCTCAAGGGTGAGCGCATTGATCAACTGCGAGGCGCCCTTCTGGCTGCGCTCGATGCGCTCGAAGACGACGCCGCGCATGTGACAGTTGACGTGGACCCGCTCGACATGATGTAAGCGGGGCAACCAGAGTCCGCTTCAGTGAGGAATCAGTCCGATGGCCGTCCGACGTATTGTCTACTGCGGTGATCCTGTGCTGCGCAGGAAAGCGTCACGAGTGCGCAGGATCGACGATGACATCTGTTCGTTGCTCGACGACCTTGCCGAGACGATGCTTGAGGCCAACGGCCTCGGGCTGGCGGCCGCCCAGGTGGGCGTATCCACGTCCGTGGTGGTTGTGCGGCGTGGGGCCGACAGCGACGAGGTCATTGAGCTGATCAACCCTCGGATCATTGAGATCGAAGGGGAGGAGAGCGGGACGGAGGGCTGCCTGAGCCTGCCGACGCTGCGAGGCACGGTCGTGCGCCCAACCCGCACGGCGGTCGAGGCCGTGGATCGGGACGGTGAGGAGATCTTCGTCGAGGGCGAGGGGATGATGGCCCGATGTCTCTCCCACGAACTCGACCACCTTGCCGGTCGTCTGTTCATCGACGCTGTGGAGGCCGACAGCCTCTGCTGGCTGCGGCCTGATGTCGATGAGGAGGATGGCTACCGGACGGAGCCGACCACGCTCGAGGAAGCGCAGGAGGCGTTCGAGCGACTCCGGGCGCGGCAGAAGGGGTCCTGACGGATGCGCATCGCATTCTTCGGCACGCCACCGCCCTCGGTGCCCTATCTCGATGCGCTGGCCCTTAGCGGCCATGACGTGGTCGCGGTGGTCACACAACCCGATCGACCTGCCGGACGGGGCCGGGAGGTCCGGCCCAGCCCTGTGAAGATACGTGCCGAGGAACTCGGCCTGTCGGTGTTCACGCCCGAGGACGCGTCGGATCCGCGGTTCATTGACGATCTGGCCGCCACTGAGCCGCAGCTCGGCGTCGTCGTGGCCTACGGCGAGATTCTTGTGCCGAAGTTGCTGGAGCTGCCGCCGAAGGGCTTCATCAACGTGCATTACTCGCTGCTGCCCGAACTGCGGGGCGCGGCGCCGGTCTATGCAGCGCTTCGGCGAGGGCTGGACCGCACGGGTGTCACGATCCAGCACATGGCGCAGAAGCTCGACGCGGGGGACGTGATCCTGCGGCGGGAGATCGAAATCGCCGAGGATGACAACCGAGGAACGCTGACAGATCGCCTCACGGACCTCGGTGTGACGGCGCTGATGGACGCGCTTGAGATGATTGCCGACGGCACCGCTCCACGAGTGCCGCAGGACGAGGCACGGGCGAGCTACATCGGCCGCGTGCACAGTGATGACTGCCGGTTGGACTGGTCACTGCCCGCGGACGAGTTGCGGGATATGGTCCGTGCCTGCACCCCATGGCCGGGTGCGTGGTGCGTGCTGGATGGAGAGCGGATGAAGGTCCAGGACGTCCATGTGGTGCAATATGTCTTAAGGAATGAAGGAACGCCGGGAGAGATCGTCGAACTTCCATCCTCGGGAGGGCCGGTCGTTTTGTGCGGGCGCGATGCACTGCAGCTCACGCGGCTGCAGCCCGCTGGTAAGAAACCCATGTCCGGGGAGGAATTCCTGCGCGGGGCCAGGCTCGACGTCGGCGACAGGTTCGGGTGACGGGTGCCGGGAGCGCAGGGGACGGCAGAGGCCAGCCGCAACGCAAGCAGCGATTACCAGCTCGAGCTCGGAGGACGCAACGTGATGGCCGCGGAGAGCGATACACTGCAACAGGCCCACGAGTGCCGGATCAATGGCCAGTACGATGAGGCGATTGAGCTGTATCAACAGGTGCTCGAAGAGGATCCGGAGCACGCGGAGGCGCTCTGGGGCGTCGGTCTGTCACTGATGAACAGCGGCGACTTCGATGAGGCATTGGCGAAGATCTGCCAGGCGGCCGAGATCGAGCCTGACAATCAGCTCTACCTCCTTGACGCAGGGAAACACTATACGATGTTGGGGATGTACGACGAGGCGAAGCCGTTCTTTGAGAAGGTTCTCGTCATCGACGCCGCGTCGAAGTATGGCTCCGAAGCGCAGAAGCAGCTCTCTTACTACGAATAGGCCGGAGGCAGTGGGATGCCGGACCATCGGCGGAGGACAGCGCCGACGGGTCCGGCTCTGGTGATATGATCACGGTCAGCTTCAAACCGGGCGGCGAGATGGGGGAGGTCGAACGGGAAACCACGATCCTCGCGGCCGCCGAATCGATGGGGGTCTCGATCAACGCCCCCTGCGGTGGGCGCGGGCGCTGCGGGCGTTGCCGCGTGATCGCCGAGAAGGGCTGCGCCCCTCCGACGCAGGCGGAGACCGATCTTCTGACCGGCGAGGAACTGCGCAACGGCGTGCGGCTTGCCTGTGAGGCGAGGCTGATTGAGGACGCGCAGATTATCCTCCCGGGCGACTCCCGCACCGTCACGGGCAAGATACTCTCCGACGACGCGCGCGAGGAGATCGTCCTCAGCCCCAACGTGATCGCGCGGGCGGTCGAGGTTGCCGAGCCGAGTCTGGCCGATCAGCGCAGCGACTTCGAACGCGTGGCGGATGCGCTCGGCGTGCCCCCCGGCGAGTTGAAGGTCCACCGAGACGCTCTCGCGCAGCTCCCGACCGTGCTGCGGGGAAACGGCTTCCACGTCGGGGTTGTTCGCGTGGGCGATGTCGTGTCCGCGATTCGGCCGCCGAACGCTGACTCCTGCTGCCTCGGGGCTGCGATCGACATCGGGACCACGACCGTCGTGGCCTACCTGGTCGATCTGCGCACCGGCGAGGTGGTCGCGACGGCCTCGGAGTTGAACCCTCAGGCGCGCTACGGGCACGATCTCATCTCGCGCATCGAGCATGTGCAGAGTGCTGCGACCGGACTTGAGGACCTCCGACGGCTGATCGTGGACCTTATCAACCGGCTGCTGGCGGAGGCGACGGGTGAAGCGGGAGTGCGGCGGCGTGACATCTACGAGGTCGCGGTCGTCGGCAACACCTGCATGCACCATCTCTTCCTCGGCCTGGATCCGCGACATCTCGCACACGCGCCCTACGTGCCGGTCACGCGTGAGCCGATCGAGTTGTCGGCGGAGGAGGCGGGGCTTGCAATCAACCGCGCGGGCAACGTATACTGCCTGCCGGTCATAGCCGGCTTCGTGGGCGCCGACACGGTCGGTGTGCTGCTGATGTCGCGTATGGCGGAGCGAGACCACCCGACGCTGGCGATCGACATCGGAACCAACGGCGAAGTAATGCTCTCTGCCAACGGGCGGCTGCTCACGACCTCCTGTGCGGCGGGCCCGGCCTTTGAGGGCGGCGAGATCCGCCACGGCGTGCGCGCGGCCGATGGGGCCATCGAGCGCGTCTGGCTGCGCAACGGCAGCATCGGCTACGCAACGATCGGCAGCGCGCGGCCCAACGGCATCTGCGGCTCCGGGATCTTCGACACGGTCGCGGCACTGCTTGACAGCGGAGTCGCCGACAGTTCCGGCCGCCTCGCGACGGAGGAGGTCGCTGAGACGCTGTCACCCGGGCTGCGCGCCCGGCTGCGCGGCGAGGGGCCGGACCGGGAGTTCGTGCTTGTCGAAGGGGGCGGCGTCGGCAACGGCGAGATCACCTTCACACAGAAAGATCTGCGCGAGGTGCAGCTGGCGAAGGGGGCCGTGCGGGCGGCGATCGAGCTGCTCTGCGCGGAGACCGGCATACGCTGCGATGAGATCGAGGAAGTGCTGCTCGCCGGGGCATTTGGGAACTACATCGACCGCCGCAGCGCGCTCCGAATGGGCCTGCTGCCGGATGTGCGGCTCGAGCAGATACGGGGGATCGGCAACGCCGCGGGTGCCGGCGCGCTGGCGGCGCTTCTGTCACTCGACGAGAGGAAGCGGGCGGCGGAGTTGGCGCGCGATGCGGAGCATGTCGAACTGATGGCCAACCCGCGCTTCCAACTCGTGTTCGCGGACAGCATGATGTTCCCAGACGTGTGATGAAGGCGTCAATCCGTGCCCACGAGGGCGCGTTCCGGGGCATAGACGCACGCACTAGAAGAGGAATGTCTGCGCATTCCACGGGAGGTTCATCCAAATGGCGGACCTGCAGGCACTGGCGGATGCTGTCATCAATGGTCAGAAGGACGAGGCGGAGGCGCTGACTCAGAAGGCCATTGACGAAGGGATCAAGCCGAGCACGATCATCAATGACGGGCTCATCGCGGGCATGAGCGTGGTCGGCGAGAAGTTCAAGAACAACGAGTTCTACGTTCCGGAGGTGCTCATCGCAGCCCGTGCGATGCAGGCGGCGATGGGGCATGTCAAGCCCCTGCTGACCGAGGGCGAGATGCAGCCGAAGGGCACCGTCGTCATCGGCACAGTCAAGGGCGACCTGCATGACATCGGCAAGAACCTCGTTGCGATGATGCTCGAGGGAGGCGGCTACGACGTGATCGACCTCGAGGTCGATGTGTCGCCCGAGCAGTTCGTCTCAACCGCCAGCGAGCAGGGCGCGGACTGCATCGCCCTTTCGGCGCTGCTGACCACCACGATGCCGTCGATGAAGGACACCGTGGACGCGCTGGTGGAGGCCGGCCTGAAGGATAAGGTCAAGGTCATCATCGGTGGCGCACCCGTGACGCAGTCGTACGCCGACGAGATCGGCGCGGACGGCTACGCGCCCGATGCCGCGTCCGCCGTGGACAAGGTCGCTGAGCTTCTCGCGTAGCGGGTCGGCCGCGGCCCTCGATTCTTTCCTGCGCAGGGGTCATCGCCGCCGATGAGCGGTGCGGCGATGATCCCTGTGCGTCCACCTGCCTGAGGATTTCTCCGGGGAGTGAACCCGATGCCCATCGGCGCAATCATCATGCTGCTCGTCTCGGTCTCACTCGGGGCGGCCGGGCAGCTCTGCCTGAAATACGGAGTGACGCTTCTGGGGGAGGGCGCGTCACCGCTTGCCGTCATCAAGGGCATCTTCACCCCATTCGTCTTCGGGGGCTTCGTTTTCTACGGCCTGAGTTCACTGATCTACCTGAACGTGCTCTCGAAACTTGATCTCAGCTACGCGTATCCCTTCGTGGCGTTGAGCTTTGTGATGGTCACAGTGTTGTCGTGGTATCTGCTCAACGAGACCCTGCCGCTGCTGCGCCTCATCGGGCTGGCGCTGATACTGGCGGGCGTGTTCACGGTCGCGGCAAGCTACCGGGCCGAGGCCATGCAGGCCGAGAGGACGCCTCACATCTCGATCCAGGCTCCGACCGACCCCGGCGTCTCCTGAAAGGGCGGCTGAGGGGGGGCTGACCGTATTCTGCAGGTTGCTGGGGCCAGGGGCTCACGTCGGCCGCGCCCCCCTTTCGCTGGACGCATACACGAAATGCGTCAGGCGGGAGAGGGGGGGTGCGCAACCGGAGATGCGAGAGGGCTTTGACAGGTCGGAACGCGGACTCATTCCCCCTCCCGCCGAAGTTCGCATAGCGAACTCACAGGGAGGGGGTGCCCGAATGGTGTCTGTGAGGGCGGGGAAGGTCGCCGTCGTCACCCACATGATCTGGTCGCACCCCGGCTGAGGTCTCGACTTTGTGCGCGAGCCCTCATTGGCGTATAATCCAGCGCATGAGCACGGACGTGGCCCGCCGCTACCCAACGATCGCCCTCATCGCCGGACTCGTCGTCCTCACGGGCGCGTTCTGGGCCGACTGCGTGGTCGGGCCCCACGCGCCGCTGGCCGCGGGCTTTCAGTCGCAGATGGAGCCGTGGGCGAGCGAGGCCGATCTCCCCGGGACGGATCGCCAGTGGTCTCCGCTGCTCTGGGACGGAGTGGCCCAGTTCTACCCCTGGAGGCTTTTTGCGGCGCGGACCCTGCGAGCTGGAGAGCTGGCGCTGTGGAATCCCCACCAGATGTGCGGCTATCCTATCGTGGGGAACGGGCAGTTAGCGCTCTTCTATCCGCCGAACTGGATACTCGCGGTGGTCGATGTCGCGTGGGGGATGGGGCTGCTCGCCGCTCTTCACTACGCGCTCGCCGCGGTCCTCACCGCTCTTCTCTGTCGGAACCTTGGTCTCGGGCGTCTGCCGGCGGCATTTGCTGCCGTGGCGTTCACATTCGGCGGGTTCATGGTGACGTGGACTGAACTGCCGACCCTGATGAACTCGGCGGCGTGGCTGCCTGGGGCGCTGCTGGGAGTTGTCCTGGTCTTTGCGCGCAGCAGGTGGGGTGTGCCGGTGCTGAGCGTGTCGCTGGCGATGACGTTGCTGGCCGGGCACTTTCAGATCGCGGCGTATGTGTGGATGAGCGCGGCGCTGTACGCGCTTGCCCGGGCGCTGTGGGAGGCGGCTCACCACCGGCCCGCAAGGATGCCCGCGCTGCTTGCAGCGGTGGGACTGGGGCTTCTGCTCGCGGCACCGCAGGTCCTGCCGACGCTTGAGCTGGCGGCGAATTCCCCGCGCGGCCACGGCGGGCCTTCGGAGGCGGGCTGGGAGTTCCACGAGCGTCTGGCCCTGCAGTCATGGGAGTGGATCGCGTTCCTCGATCCCGACGCGTTCGGAAATCCCGCGCATGGTGACCACCAGCTCACGCCCGCCGGGATCCCCTACTCCGAGCACTGCGGCTTCGTCGGGATTGTCACGCTGCTGCTGGCGATCGCGGGGATCTTCTTCTGCAGAACGCGGCACTTCGTTTTCTTCGCGCTACTTGCGCTGGGGGCCCTTCATCTGGCCTCAGCGGGCCCACTTGCCAGGCTTATGTATTTCCATGTGCCGGGGCTGGGGCAGGCCGGGAGCTTCGCGCGTATGCTCTCAGTGTTCACGTTCGCCGCTGCGATGGCCGCGGCGTGGGGGCTTGAGGGGATCTGCAGGCGTCTGCGGGAGCGGGAGGATGCGTGCCGACTGGAGGGGCGCTGCCCGTGGAATCTGACGGCTTCGACGGGGATCTGCGCCGTCCTGCTGGTGGTGCTGGCGTGGGAGCTGCTGCCGTGGGCGCACGAGTTCCTCCCGAGGACCCGGCGCGAGCATCTGTATCCGGTCACACCGGCGATCGAGCGGCTCATGGCGGCGGAGGGGCGGGTGCTGGAGGTGACGCCGCGGGAGGAGTGGGGGATGGCGCGGGCTCCGCACGCGGTGCTGCCGCCGAACGCGGCCACCGTCTACGGATACGACAGCATCGGCGGCTATGATTCGCTGATGGTGACGGATTACCGCGCCTACCTCAGTCGGGCTGAAGGCGACGAACTGGCCCCTGCGGTGAACGGCAACATGCTGCTGTCCGAGCAGGCGACCGGCTCCGGGCAGATGCTTGCGGGTGTGGGCACGGTGCTTGCGCACAGACGGCCGCCGATTCGATCGGCCGATCAGACGGTCACCCTGCGGAGCAGCCACGGGCGGGTGGCGGTGTATGAGGTCGCTCCGGTGTTGCCGCGGGCGTTCACGGTGGACACGATCGATCCGGTGGCACTGCAGGCGGAGGGCGAGGTGGCGCTTCTGGAGACAGGCCCCGCGCGATGGGAGCGCACCGGCAACGGCGTCATGCGAGTTCATATTCCCGCGGCGGCCGCGCAGGGGACGTTGTGCATCACGGAAACCTTCTACCCCGGCTGGAACGCTTACGTCGATAGTGAGCGCCGCGAGGTGATGCAGGTCTTCGGCGCCTTCTGCGGCGTGAGCACCCGGGGTGGTGAGACCGAGGTGCGTCTTGTATTTGAGCCCGCGACCGTGCGCGCCGGGTGCTTTTTCGCGCTCACATCGCTGGGACTGCTGGCCGCGGTCATCGCGGCCGCGGCGCTTCCGGCAGGGCGACGCACCAGGAGAGATAACTGAGATTGAGGACACTGCTGGTCTTCCCGCGTTTCAAGTACCCGTCGGGGGATCCCCCACTGGGAGTGGCGTATCTGGCGGCCGTGCTGCGTGAGCGGGGTCACGATGTCGAGATATTCGATGCGACCTTTGTGCGGCGGCCGATGCGCGCGTTGCGGGAGTTGCTCGAGCGCGAGCGCTACGATCTCGTCGGTATAAGCGTATTGACGTCGATGATCGCCGATGCCGCGGCGATCGGGGGGCTGGTGCGCGAGGTCAGCCCGGGGACGATGGTTGTGGCCGGGGGGCCGCACCCGACCGTCGCGCCCGAGCACACGCTCGGCACGGGAGCGTTCGATGCGGTGATGCTCGGCGAGGCCGAGGAGACGCTTCCGCGCCTGGTTGAGTCAGGGCTCAGGCTCGAGGAGCAGCCCGGGGTCTGGTACATGCGGGGCGCGGAGATCGTCCGCAATGAACGGGGCGACGCGGTCGTCGATCTTGATGCGCTCCCATTCCCCGCATGGGACCTGCTCGACATGGAGGGCTACCTGTCACTGTGGTACCAGCTCGACGCGGTGCGCTACGGTGTGCGGGGGACGTCGATCATGGCGTCGCGGGGCTGCCCCTATCACTGCTCATACTGCCAGCCCACGCTGGGGACGATCTTCGGGAGGCGCGTCAGACGGCGCTCGCCCGAGTCGCTTGTGGCCGAGGCGGCCGAGCTCAGGGAGCGCTTTGGCATCGAGGGGCTCATGTGGCTCGATGACACGTTTCTGCTGGACCGCGGCTGGATGCGGCGGCTGTGCGAGCAGTTCATCGAGGCTGATCTCGGGCTGATCTGGGGGTGCAACATCCGCGCCGATGTCTGCGATCGCGAGAGTCTCGAGATCATGCAGCAGGCCGGGCTTCGGATGGTGCACGTGGGGATCGAGTCGGCGTCTCAGCGAGTGCTCGACGAGGTGTACAGCAAGGGCATCACGATCGAGCAGGTGCGCGAGACGACGCAGGTGGCGAGCGACCTCGGGTTGAAGGTGCGAGGGTATTTCATGCTCGGCGCGCCGACTGAGACCGAGGAGGAGGTGCGGGCGAGCATCAAGCTTGCGAATGACCTCCCGCTTGACGACGTTACATTCAGCGTGACGACGCCGCTGCCTCACACGCATCTTTACGACATGACGCGCGAGATGATTGCTGCCGACTTCTCGCACTTTGATTACTACAAGTCGCCGGTCTACGAGAGCGAGCAGGTTCTCCCGGCGAAGACGCTCAATCGACTCAGGCGCCTGGGTTACGTCAAGTTCTACCTCGGGCCGAAGCGGCTGTGGCGGACGATACAGTCGGTGCTGGGTGTCTCCGGCATTCGGAAGGCTCTGCTGAAGATTCAGAGGTTCTGATCATGACGCGGGATGCGAACCAGGAGCGGGGGCCGATGGTGACCTGGCGCGAGATCGCGCCGGTGATCGCGTGGGCGGTGCTGATCATGGCACTGACCGCGCTGCCCTACGTCTGGGCTGTCGGACAGGCGGCGGAGGGCGAGCAGTTCCAGGGCTTCATCTGGGGCGTCGATGACGGCAACGTGTACCTGTCGTGGATGCGGCAGGCGGCCGAGGGCCGCGTGCTGTTGCGCAATCAGTACACGACGCTGCCGCAAAACCCCCACTTCTTCAACGCGTTTCTGGTCTCCCTCGGGAAAGTCACGGCGTGGACCGGCCAGCATCCGGCGATCGTCTTCCACGCGGCGCGTCTGGCGGGCGGCATCGTGCTGCTCGTCTCGATCTATCTGCTGGCCGCGTTCATCTCGCGCTCGAGGGCGGTCCGATGGGGCGCGCTGGCTCTCGCGTCACTGGGCTCGGGCTTCGGCTGGCTCGCGGCGGCGTGGGCGAGCACGATCCCCGATCACGCGCCTCTTCCGCTTCGCCCACCCGACTACGCGCCGCTGCCGCCGCAGACGTGGCAGGTGCAGCCTGAGGCCGTCACGTTCCTGTCGCTGCTGCTCAACCCGCTCTTCGTCTGGTCGATGGTGCTTATGTGCGCGGTGTTGATCGCGGCGATGGTGACGCTCGAGCGTAGAAGTCTCGGCTGGGCCGCGATCACGGGCATGCTGCTGCTTCTGATCGGCAACGTGCACGGGTACGACCTCTTTGTTCTGCATGCGACGATCGTGACATTCGGGCTGCTGAGCGTGGTGCGGGGACATCTTCGTCTCGGCCACGCCGCCGCGCTCTACGCGGTGGCGTTTGTGATCGCGCTGCCTTCGCCCGTGTGGGCGCTGTGGGCGGCAAATCAGGACCCCTCATACATGGCCAAGGTGGAGACGGCGACGCTGTCACCGCCTGCGCTGGATATGGCGGCCGGGTACGGGCTGATCCTGCTGCTCGCGATCCCCGGGGCATGGTACGCCGTGAGGCAGTGGCGCGACAGCCCCAGGCTGATGCTGCCGGTCTGCTGGGTTGTGACGAACGTGGTCCTGCTCTACGCGGTGAAGCCGGTGGCCGCGCCGGAGTTTCACTGGGAGCCGCTCTTCAGCTTCCAGCGGAAGATGGCGGAGGGCCTGCACATGCCGCTGTGCCTGCTCGCGGCGATGGGGCTGGCGCTGGTGATTGCGCCACGGCTGTCCTCGTCAGCGGGCGAGGGGGCGCGAGGCCGGGCCGAGCAGCGCGTGCTCCCGGCGGGGACGCGCGCGCGCGACGGCGGCGACCCGGAGCGGCCCCCCGCCGCGAGAGTCGGTCTGCTGATCGCGCTGGCGGTGGTCCTGAGCATGCCGTCAAACGCGCTCTTCGTGAGTGATTGCCTGCATCATGTGCGCACGAACAACGCCGATCTGCTGGCCTACCTGCAGCCGCCGATGTTCCTCACTTTCGAGGAGGTGCGCGGCATCAACCACCTCGCGCGGGAGGCAGGCGAGGATGAGATCGTTCTGTCATCGTCGCTGACGGGCAGTCATATTCCGCCACGGGCCTCGTGCCTCGTGTTCGCGGGTCACTGGGCTGAGACGCTGGAGTTCGGGCGGGCCGTGGACTACGTCGGGCAGTTCCTTCTGCCGGGGCGGAGCCCGCAGGTGCTGCGCGGGGCGCTGGAGGCGATCGGCGCAGGCTACGTGTTTTACGGACCGCGTGAGGCGCTGCTTGCGGAACAGATGATGCTCGCGTCGGAGAACGTGCCGCCTGATGACCCGGCCGCCGAGTTCCGCGAGACCACGAGAAGCTTTCTGCTTCCGGTGTTCGAGGACGGCGACGTGACCGTGTATGCGTTTCGACCGGGTCTTACGCCACCGGGCGCCACGATTGCGCCCGCGACCGAGGAGGCTCGGCGATGAGTGATGCACGTAACTCAGAGCGGGCGTGCCTGCGTCGCGATGTCCTCGCGCTTGCCTTCATTGCGGCCGTCGCGCTCGGCGTGACGTGGCAGGTGACGGTCGGGCCGCGCGCCTTGCTGCCGACCGAACTCTACCTGCGCTTCCAACCGTGGCGGGCGCATGCGGCGGAGTTCCCGGACGCTGAGCCTGTGCGCAACCCGATCCTCGACGCAGTTCAGCAGTTCTACCCGTGGCGGCTGCACGCGTCGCGGGTGGTGCGGCAGGGCGAGGTGCCGCTGTGGAACACGCAGATGCTCTGTGGCACCCCGTTCGTCGGCAACGGCCAGTCCGCGATCTTCTATCCGGAGACATGGTTGCACTACGTCATCAACCCGCTCAAAGCCCTCGGCTGGGCGACATTCGCGTTCTACCTGATCGCGGGCTGGGGGATGTACCTGCTGCTCAGGGTGCTGGGCGTGACACCACTTGCGGGGGCGATCGGCGGGGTCACGTTCATGCTCAGCGGGTTCTTCACCGGCTGGCTGACCTTCCCGTCGCTGCGCTCGGTGGCCGCGTGGCTGCCGCTGGCGCTCGTCGGAGTGGAGCTGACGGTGCAACGGAGGCGGGCGTGCTGGCTGGGCCTGACGATGCTGGCCGTGGGCATGCAGTTTCTCGCCGGGCATCTGCAGATCTCCATCTACGTGCTCGTGGCGCTCGCCGGGTATGCGCTCTTCCGCCTGCTGGGCACGATGCGAGAGCGCGGCAAGGCCCGAACCGCGAGCTACGGGCTGCTGGTCATCGCAGCCACGGTCGGCGGCATCGCTCTGGCCGGGTGCCAGCTTGGCCCCTCGCTGGAGATGGTGCGGCTCAACTACCGCGTCGGAGGTGCGAGCTACGCGGACCAGGTGAGCAACGGTCTCGCCGCTCAGCAGCTGCTGATCCTGCTGATGCCCGATGTGTTCGGCAACCCCGTGGACAGCAATCACTGGGGCACGAGTTTCTCCGGCAGAGCGGATCGCAGCTACATTGAGACAGCGTGGTACATCGGAGTCGCGCCGCTGCTGCTGGCGGTCGCCGCGGTGGGTCTGCGACCCGGTGGGCAGCGCTGGTTCTGGCTGGGAGTCTTCGCGCTGGCGGTGGGGCTGGCGTTCGGGACGCCGCTCAACGCGCTCTTCCGGGCCGCGATCCCGGGGTATACGCAGTTGACCGGTGTCGGGAGGGCGGTGGTTCTGGCATGCACCGCCGGGGCGGTCCTCGCGGGGCTGGGCGCGGATACGCTGATGCAGATGCGGAACGATGATCGCGCACGGAGGGTGGTATCCGGCGCGGCAGTGGTTATCCTGCTGGGAGGGCTCGGCGGCGGACTAGCGACGTGGGTGTACACCGGAGGACTCGAGGCGGCCGCGGAGGCGGCAGGTGTGCGGCTTGACCTCGGCGGCTACACGCTCGCGCAGATCGCGCGCTTTGGCGGGCTGCTGGTCGCAAGCTGGGCGCTGATCGCGCTGGGTGCTGGGCAGCGAACGCGGTGGGCGTGGTATGCGCTGGCACTGGTGGTCGCACTGGACCTTGGGTACTTCGCGGTGAAGTTCACTCCCGCCGGGCGAACCGACTACCTGTCGGTGGCGCCGGAGCTGGTGGCACGGATTCACGAGGTCGAGGGGCCGCAACGGATGGCCACGGTCGGACCGGACTTCCTGAACCGCGTCTCTCCGAACTCGCACATGATCCTTGATCTCCAATCCGCGCAGGGCTCGGACTCGCTGATCTACGCGCCCTACCACCGCCTGCTGTCCGAGGCGCAGTCCGACCGGTTCGGATATGAGCAGGTGGACCCTGACTCCGCGTTGGTGGATTTCATGGCGGTGCGCTGGCTCTCGGCCACCGTGCCGGTCACCAGCGACGGCTGGCGGCTGAAGGCGCTGACGGAGACACGGCTCTACGAGAACGAGGAGGCCGTGCCGCGAGCCTTCGTGCCGTCCGAAGTGCGGCCGATGCCTGATGAGGATGCCGTCTTCGACGAGATCGTTGAGGGCGGAGATCCGCTCGTCGCGAGAGTGGTCGGTGAGGCCGGCCGCTGGACGGCCGGGGAGCGGCCGGAGTTGACCATCGCCGACTACCGGGCGAACTCAGTCCTCATCACAGGCGAGATGCGGGCAGGTTCGTGGGTGGTGCTCGCGGACGTCGCTTACCCCGGCTGGCGGGCCTTCGCTGACGGTGCGGAGACGAGGGTGGTGCCCGCCGATCTGGTGCGGCGAGCGGTTCACCCTGACCGGGACACGCGCGAGGTGCGCTTCGTGTATCTGCCCGCGAGCTTCCGGCTCGGGATGTTCGGCACCCTGCTGGCACTGGCGGCGCTCGGCGCGGTTGCGGGCGCGGCGCTGACGTGGAGGCGGGGTGGATGAGCCTGAGACTGCGTCGAGGACTCGAGGCGGGTGCGGTCTTCGCGGTGGTCGTCGTGATCCTCGCGACGACCGCGCACAGCTACGGGCTCGGCTACGATGAGCCCGTGTACATGGGGCGGATGCAGGAGGCGTCCGCGTGGCTGCGGTTGGTGACGATCGATCCGGGGGCCGCGTTCAGTGAGGAGGGGATCCGTCGCTACTGGGACGCGCGCAGCGAGCAGCAGCCGGGCTTCATCAAGACGTGGGGCGCGGTGACGACGCCGCTGGTGGCGGGTGTGCTGCCGACCCTCGCCGCGCTGCGCTTTGGGACCCATCTGCTGGTGGGCGCGGCGTGCGCGGTGCTCTACCTGCTGACGTCATCGGTGTGGGGGCGGCTGGAGGGAGTCGCGGCGGTGGGCGCGCTGATGACGCTGCCGCGCACCTTCGCGCACGCCCATCTCTTCGCCCTCGATGCGCCCGTGATGGCCGCGACGTTCATCTCACTGAGCTTCTTTTTCCTCGCGGCGCGGCACAGAAGTTGGGGATGGGCAGCCGCCGCGGCCGCCGTCTGGGGAGTGGCGCTGAGCATTAAGGTCAACGCGTTCTTCATCCCCCTGATCGTCGTGCCATGGATGGCGGTCTATGCCCGAGACACGCTCATTCGCGCGGTCGTCTGTGGCGCTACGGTGGGGCCGCTGACGTTTGTGGTCACGTGGCCGTGGCTGTGGTACGACACGATCACGCGGCTTGGAGCGTACATGGCCTTTCACTTTCGGCACTGGCAGATTCACGTGACGTACTTCGGCGAGCGCTATGCGCCCGCTCCGTGGCACTACCCGATCGTGATGACCTCGATCACCACGCCGGTCGTGACCTTGCTGGCCGCGCTTGCAGGTGCCGCGCGGACTCTCACGGAATCAGTGGCAGGAGATCTGGCGGGACTGCGCGAGCGTTGGGCCGATGAGGCATTTCAGCGGAAGGCGCTCGGAGCGCTCCTGGGGTGGGCGCTGCTGATCAACTTCGTGCTTAACTCATTGCCGGGGACCCCGAAGTACAATGGGGTGCGGCTCTTCCAGCCGGTCTTCCCGCTGATCGCGCTGCTGGCCGGAGTGGGGATCGGCTGGGTGGCGCGGGCGGCGCGGGCGGAGTTGGAGCAGCGGGCAGTCGAGGTGGGGGAGCGGCTGCCGCAGATCGCGGCGATCGTGGTGTTGGCGCTTGTACTCGCTCTCCCGCTGCGGGCAGTCCTGAGCTACCATCCCCATCAACTCAGCTACTACAACATGCTGATCGGCGGTCTCCCCGGGGCGTCGGAGGCTGGGATGGAGCCGACATACTGGGGAGAGACCTATCTCGACGCGGCGCTGTGGCTCAACGAATACGCTCCGCCGGGAGCGGTCGCGTGGATCGAGCCGCCGGGGGTGGAGGCGACGATGCGCATGTACCAGCATCTCGGCATCATGCGCGGCGACATCCGCACAACCGCGGGGGAAGCGGCGATTGCCGGGGCGGACTACGCAGTCTTTCAGAACAAGAGCACGGAGTTCTCACCGCACTCCCGGCGGTTGCTTGCCACGCGGGAGCCCTGCGGGACCGTCGAGGAGCACGGAGTGTCCCTGCTCTACGTCTTTTGCCTGACGGATGGAGGATAGATCCAGTGACAGAGGTCTGCGGTGCGCGGATTCCGCTGCCCGACCCGGTGCGGATCCTGATGCTTGATTGTGATGGTGTGATGACCGACGGAGGAATGTACTTCGACGCTTCGGGGCAGGCGATGAAGCGATTCGACGTGAAGGACGGCCTCGGGCTGGTGCGGCTGGCCGAGATGGGCTTCCCGACGGCGGTGGTCAGCGGCGATCAGTCGGCGATCAGTGCCGCGCGCTGCGACGTGCTGCGGATACAGTACGTCGTGCTCGGCCGGATGGACAAGCAGACCGCCGTGCGCGAACTGCTTGAGGAGACGGGGCTTCCGGCCGAAAGTGCGGTCTACGTCGGCGACGACATCAGCGACCTGCCCGCTCTGCACATGGTGGGGCTTGGAGTGGCCGTGGCCGACGCGGTGGACGTGGTGAGGGAGGAGGCGGACTGGGTCACGCGCCGCCCCGGGGGATTCGGCGCGGTGCGCGAGATCTGTGACGCCATCGTTGAGCAGCTCACTCGCCGTGGTGAAGCCGGGGGGCGATCCGACTGAGCGCCGACCTGTCCGTCTGTATCGTCTCCTACAACTGCCGCGAACTGCTCGCCGAGTGCCTCCGGAGCATCGAGCGGACAGCCGGAGCCCTCGTGGTCGAGATCATCGTGGTTGACAACGCTTCGGCGGACGGGACCGTGGAGATGCTCGGTGCCGACTTCCCGGAGGTGCGGACCGTCGCCAGCGAGGAGAACCTCGGCTTCGCGGGCGGGACGAACCTGGCGGTCGAGCAGGCCGCCGCCGACACCTTTGTGCTGCTGAACCCCGACACGGAGGTCGGCCCCGACTCGCTGGAGAGGCTTGCGCGCTTCGTTCGGGAGCGGCCCGAGGTGGGGGCGTGCGGTCCGGCGGTTCGCGGCCCTGATGGCCGCCTGCAGCACACCTGTCACGCATTCCCGCGGCCGTGGTTGACTTTCGTGGCCCAGCTTGGCCTGCATCGAGCGTTTCCGCGCAGCCGCATCTTCGGCGCGTATGACATGACGTGGTGGGACCACGCCGAGCCGCGGCCGGTGGACTGGCTCTCAGGCGTGTGCATTGCAACGACGCGGGCGGTCTGGGAACGTGTCGGGCCGCTTGATGAGGGGTACTTCATGTACGCTGAGGATGTTGACTGGTGCCACCGTCTCGCGCAGGCCGGCTACGACCGCTGGTACCTGCCCTCCGCCGAGATCATGCACCATGAGGCCGGAAGCTGGGCCGACGCCTCAGAGGACCGCATCATCGCCTCGCACCGGGCGACCTTCCGCTTCTTCGGCAAGCACTACGGGCACCTCGCCGAGGTGGCCCAGAGGCTGCTGGTGATGTCCGGCGGGCTGCTGCGAGGAAGCTTCTGGAACATCATGGCGCCCGTGCTCGGGGAGCAGCGCGAGTTGATCAGCGACCACGAGCTTCACTTCAGGGTGGCCGAGACCGCCATCGCGATGGAAGAGACGTTCTTCGCCACGAGGGGCCGGGAGGTCTGAGATGCATCATCGGAGCCTGCGCATTGGGATCGACGCCCGCGCGGTCTCCTACCCCAAGACCGGCGACCGCAGTTACACACTGGGGCTGATCGACGGCCTCGCTCGCGTGCGAGATGGCGGGGGGACGGAGCATCAGTTCGTGCTCTTCTTCGACCGCGAGCCGCCCGGCGACCTGCCCTGCATACGTGGCGGAAGACTGCTCGAGGGCTGGCGCACGCAGGTCATCTCCGCGAGGAACTCGCGGCTCTGGACGCTGCTGGCGCTGCCCCGCGCCGCGCGCGAACTGGGCCTGGACGTTCTGCACGTGCAGTACAACGGTCCGCGCATCAGCAGGCCGGCGCTCGTAACGACCGTGCATGACATCAGCTTCCGGCTTTTTCCTGAGTGGTTCTCGCTGAAGGATCGACTCGTGCTCGACCTGGGCCTGCGCGCAACACTGCCCGTGGCGCGGCACGTCTTTGCGGTATCCGAGTGTACCCGCGCGGACATTGAGGCGGTCTACGGCGTTGAACCCGACCTCATCACGGTGACACACAACGCACTGCCTCCAGGCTTCGGGCCGCCCGACCCTCAGCGCGTGCCGGAGGTGCTCGAGCATCACGGGGTCCGGCAACCCTACGTGCTCTTCGTCGGGGTGCGACAGCCGCGCAAGAACCTCCCACGCGCGATCCGCGCCTTCTCAGCAGCCAGGTCACGGGAGGGCCTGCCGCACCGGCTGGTGATCGTCGGGAAGCGTGGCTGGCAGGCGGGCGAGACCGAGCGGGCAATCGACGCGGCCGGAGAGGACGTGCAGCCGATCGGGTACGTCGCGGACGCAGACCTGCCGAGTCTCTACGCCGGCGCGGACGTCTTCCTCTTCCCTTCGCTCTATGAGGGCTTCGGGATCCCGGTGCTGGAGGCCTTCGCGTGCGGGACACCGGTGGTCGCCGCGAACCTTTCGGCGCTGCCGGAGGTCGTGGGGGATGCCGCAGTGCTGGTGGACCCGCGTGACGAGGATGCCATCGCCGACGGCCTTCTGCGTCTGTTGGACGACGCGGACCTGCGCGCCGCGCTCTCCGCGCGAGGGCTGGCCCGGCTGAGTGCGTTTGACTGGGAGGAGACAGCACGGAGGACCATCGCGGGCTACGAGCGGGCGGTGGCGCGAGTATGAGCGGGCCGACTCTCTCGATCGTCATCGTGTCATGGAACACGCGAGACTACCTTGACGCCTGTCTGCGGAGCATCGATCATGCTCCCGATGTGGTGACGCGGGAGGTCATCGTAGTGGACAACGCATCTGCCGACGGGACCGCGGAGATGGTCGCCCGGCGGTACCCGGACGTGACGCTGATCGCGAACGATGACAATCGCGGCTACGCGGCGGCGAACAACCAGGGGATCGCGCTGGCGCGTGGCGAGCACCTGCTGCTGCTGAACCCTGACATCGTGGTGCATGAGGGTGCATTAGACACGCTGGCGCGATTCTTGCAGAGCCATCCGCAGGCGGGCGCGGTCGCTCCGCGACTGATCCTCCCCGACGGCTCGGTGCAGGCGAGTTGCCGGAGCTTTCCGACGCCCGACGTGGTCCTCTATGAAGCTCTCGGACTGAGCAGACTCTTCCCGCGCAGCCGAAGGTTCGGGAAATACCGGATGACCTGGTGGAACTACGACGATGAGCGGACCGTCGATCAACCGATGGCGTCCGCAATCACCGTCCGCGGGGAGGCGCTGAAGGAGATGGGCGTGATGGACGAGCAGTTCCCGATCTTCTTCAATGACGTGGACCTGTGCAAGCGGCTGTGGGATGCCGGCTGGGAGGTCTGGTTCACGCCGGAGGCGTCGATGGATCATGTCGGAGGGGCCTCCACAGGTCAGGTGCGTCGAAGGATGCTCAGAGAGTCGCATCGGAGCTTTCTGAGATTCTATCGCAAGCACTACCGGGGGAGGATGGCGTGGTGGAAGTATCAGGGCGCGATCGCGCTGCTGAGGCTCGGCTACGCCGCACGGCTCCTCGCGCACGACATTCGAGTCGGTCTTCGCCGGGGAGGGTAGCCGCCGGGATCGGAGGACGTTTCCCGGAAAGCTGCCCGCGGGCGACGTGCTTAGTGTGGAGTGAACGTGTCAGGGTGCCGTGGAGGGCATTGACGGTTACTCGAAGAATGCGACGTAAGCTCACCGCGTCAGCATCGCAGGCCGCGAGGGGCGGACGGCCGGCGAGGTTGCCCAGGACTTTGAGGGAGGCGCTCGCACTTGGCGGATCCGGGTTCAGTCAGGTCGTCGCGGGAGGCAGGGGCATCGCAGAGCCGCCGCGCGTTGCTCTATGCCACTGCGATTCTGCTTGCGCTGGTGCTTGTCATGTCGGTGGCCGCCCACCTGATCAGTGTGCGTCCGGCCGCCCTGGTGGGTCTGCCCGTCATCATCATAGCCGGGACCTCACTGGTGCTGATCCTCCTCTACCTTGTCGGCCCGGAGACGCAGAGCACTGGTGGACAGTCAATCGATGTGATCGTTGAGGCGGCTTTCGTGCCCGCGGTCGCCGTGGACACTCACAGTGGACGGATCCTGGCCGCCAACGCGAGCGCGGGCGAGATCCTCGGGCCCGCCCGCCTGACAGTGGGCAGTCATTTCACCGAATTGCTCAGCAAGGGCTCTCCCGAGGAGTGTCGGCGGATCTGGCGCTCGGCACTTGAGTCCGGTGTAACCGAGGTGGACGGCTGCCCCGTGCGGACGCATTCGAAGGGGCCGCAGATCATGCGGATGACCGCTCGCCTGCACGAGGCGGGGGACACGCGGTTCGTGATCGTCGGCTTTCAGAGCAATGAGGTGAACGAGGCGGTCGCGGAGTTCGCCCGCGTACAGGAGAGGCTGATGTCGAATATCAGCCACGAACTGCGCACCCCGCTGAACGTCGTGATGGGCTTCTCGGAACTGCTGACCACCGGAACACTCGGCGAACTGGCCGACAACCAGCTCGATGCGGCGCAAGAGTGTCATGAGGGCGGGCAGCGAATGCTGCGGCTGATCAACGACATCCTGGATGTCGGACGCAGTCGCAGTTACTACCTCACCGGAGAGGTGACACCGCTTCCGCCGGTGGAGATGATCCGCCGCATGGAGAACCTTCTTTCGGGACAGGCGCGCCGCGAGGAGTTGCAGATGGACGTGACGTTCGAGGAGGGCCTGCCGGACGTCGAGACCGATGAGAGGGCGTTCAAGCAGATCATCTACCACCTGATCCTCAACAGCATGGACCGGAGCGAACAGGGGGGAATCGTCCACGTGAACGCCTGCCGGGAGGACGATGATCTCGTCATCACGATAAGCGACTCGGGACCGGAGGTCACTGCGGACATTCGGCCGCGGCCGACGCCGCCTGCCTCTGATGATGCGCTGGATGCGCTTGCGCCACCCCTGATGGGCCTGCCGCTGTGCGCGACGCTGGCCGAGCGTATTGGCGTTTCCCTGAGCATCTCGGCCGACGCAGACGGAACGCACTTCTCCATCCGAATGCCGCTCGCCGGGGCCTCCTGATGGCAGCGCATGTTTCTTTGCCTGCGATTCCGAAGGGAATCGCGATCGAGTGGCGCACGGATGCCGTCTGCCTTCCCGGAGCAGCTCCGTGCGCTCTCGCCATCGGTCGGGTGGCCCTGAGATGACGCTTGCAGCGCCTGTCGGACTGGCCGCGGCCGCGGCGATCATCGTGCCGATCCTGATCCACCTCTTCGGCCGCCCTCGCCCTCGCCCCCGGCGTTTCCCATCGCTGATGCTGCTGCGGCGCGCGCAGAGTGAGCGGCACAGCACCGCGCGCCTGCGGCGCGTGGTGTCGCTGATCCTGCGCTGCCTGGCGCTGGTGCTGCTGGCAGTTGTGCTCGCGGGGCCGATAACCGCGTGGCCGCCGCTTGCGGGCCTCGGCGAGCGGGCGGGGGCCACGGCCATCGTTCTCGACACCTCACCGAGCATGTCGGCGAGCATGAGCGGACCGCGCCCCATCGATCGTGCCCGGGATGCGGCGCGCCTGATCGTCGAGGCGCTGCCGCAGGGAGAGGAGATCGTGCTGGTCGTGGGCGGTGGGGCCCCGATGACCGCAGTTGCGAGCGAGGCTGAACGGGTGCTCGCCTCCACCGAGGTCGTGGACCGGCGCGCTCGACTGGGCGAGGACCTCGCCGCGCTTCTGCACCGTGAACCGCGCCCGGCGCGCATCGTCCTGCTGAGCGACCTGCAGTCCACCTCATTGACCGCGGTGCGCGCCGCCCGCAGTGCATCGACCAGCGTCATCGCGGTGGACGTGGGCGCCGAGCTGGACGGCAACTCCGCCTTGACCGATCTGTCTGCACGAGATCGAGTGCACCTGCGCGGGCGGCCGATCGAGCTGGAGCTGACGGCGCGCACGTGGGGAGCGAGCCCCGGGCGAGTGCCGGTGGTGGTCGAGGGAGACGCGGACGAAGTCACCGTCGGGCTCGATCTGCTGCCCGACGCGTCCGCCCCGGTGGCGGTCGAGGTGCACCCTGAGCACGCGGGATCGCAGAGTTGGACCGCCCGCCTCCCCTCCGACGCGCTGAGATCAGATGACCGCCGCATCTTCGCGACGCTCGTCCGGGAGCGACTGCGCGTCGCAGTGCTCGGAGAGCCCTCGCGGACCCGCTTCATCACCGCGGCGCTGGCTCCCTATCCCGCGGGCGATCCACGGCTGACCGTCGAGATCGTCGGCGGAGATGCAGTCGACGGAGATGTTGATGCCGCGATCGTCACGGGACCGGGTCTGCGGGAGCAGACCATCGAAGACCTGCAGGCGCGCGCGGAAGCCGGTGCCGGTGTCCTCGTCTTCGCGACGGCAGATCGGCGAGCGCTCGATGCGCTGGGCTTCGCGGCGGTGGCGATCGGCGACCCGGTCGCGCGCGAGGATGAGGCCTCGCTCGCAGAGCTTGCGATCGAGCGGCCGCCGCTGTGGGGCTTCACCATGCCGGGAGCAGGCGACCTCACGGTGGCGCGCTTCGGGACGATCCCGCGGCTGCAGATCGCGGAGAAGGCGGCGCTGACCACCCTCGCGCGCTACGATGACGGAACGCCGGCGCTGCTGGAGCGCGCGATGGGGCGAGGGCGCGCGATCCTCTTTGCCACCGCTCCCGATGACGCGTGGTCGGACCTGGTGCGAATGCCTGAGTTCGTGCCGCTGATGCACAGGCTGGCGCTGCACCTCGCCGCGGGCACCGAACCGACGATCCTCGGCGGTGCGCCTGGCGAGCCCACCGTGGGCCTGCTGCCGCCGGGAACGGAGGAGTTGCGCGTGGTCAGCGCCCAGGGCGACGAGATGCCGCTCGACGTGACGGATTCGTGGTGGCGATGCACGCCGGGCACGGTGGGATCGTTCAGGCTGCAGGCGTCCGGGGAGGATATTGCGGCCTTTGCAGTCAACCTGGACGCTGCTGAGTCAGACCCCACCCGGCTCTCCGCCCGCGAGGTGCTCGAGCGGCTGCGCCCTCTCGAGGCGAGCGTCGTTGAGGCGGACGCGCTTCCCGCGTTGCTCGGACGGATGGGGGCGGGCCTGGCGGACGTATCATCCCTGGTCGCGCTGCTGGCGCTGCTGGTACTCGCAATCGAGTCGGTGCAGTCGCTGCAGCCACGCGGCAACGCTGCTGATGAGCGATGAGTATAATGACCCCGACGACGCGCGTGGTGGTTGACCCCGAGGCCCTCGCGCACAACACCGCCGCCGTCCGCAAGCGCGTTTCCGAGCGCGCCCGACTGATGGCGGTCGTCAAGGCCAACGCCTACGGGCACGGACTCGTCGATGCCGCCCGCATATTCATCGCGTCCGGAGCCACATGGCTGGGTGTCAGCTCGGTGGCGGAGGGCGTCGCGCTTCGCGAGGCGGGTCTCGCGACGCCGATCCTCACCTTCATGCCCGCTGCGCCCGGTGAGTGTGAGGCGCTCGTGGAGGCGGCGTTGACAGGAACGGTCGCCCGCTCTGAGCATGTCACCTGGCTCCACGAGGCCGCTGAGTTGGTTGGCAGAAGCGCCGGCGCGCACGTTTTCGTGGACACCGGGCTGGCTCGGATGCCGTCGGAGGATCGGGCGATCGACCTGATTGACATGGCGAGCGGGCTTGGGGTGAAGATCACCGGCCTTTACACGCACTACGGCCCACCGGGCTCCGGCGCGATGGCGGACGGGCTCGATCTCTTCAGGTCGGGCGTCTCGGCGCGGATGTTCGGCGCGCTGGCCGAAGATCTGCGCACCTCCGCCGACCGGCGCGATCTCATCATCCACTGCGCCGCAAGCCGCCTTGTGCTTGACGAGCCGGAGACTCATCTTGAGATGGTGCGCGTGGGCACGCTGCTCTACGGTCAGTATCCCGCGGATGTGAAGGCCCGCGATCTCGACCTCCGTGAGACATTTGAGTTGCGCAGCCGGATTGTCCACATTGGGACGGTGGGCGTGGGCGGGAAGATCGGCTACGGAGGGGACTTCCGCACCCGCCGCGAGACGACGCTGGCGACGGTGCCTGTCGGTTATGCGCACGGCCTCGGGGTACTGCCGATGAGTGTCGCGCAGCGTCCACAGACGGCGGTGAAGGGCTTCCTGTCACGGACCGCCGGTGCGTGGGGGAGGGCGAAGCACCTGCCGGTCGTGCGAATCCGCGGGCAGGAGGCCCCGATCATCGGGCGCATCGCGATGGATCATTGCACGGTGGATGTGACCGATCTGTCGAAGGTAGAGCCCGGCGACGACGTGATCCTGCCGGTGCGGCGTACCGCGGTTCCCCCGGACGTCCCGCGGATCTACGGCTCGCCCGGAGAGTGACCGATGGCGAACACGACCGTCTCCGCGCAGCGAAGGGACGTGTGATCTCCCGGTGGCCATCATTGCGACGGTCCTCGGGGTTTTCCTGCTCGCCGCTGCGTGGCGCCTCGGTCCGTGGCTGGCGGATGGCGATCGGCGCTTCATCGCGACCGCTGTCGCCAGCCTCATCACCATCGGCGCGTGGTTTGCCGGATACCAGCTGACATACGTGGCCCTGAGGATCGTTCCATGGGACGATGCGCTCTTCTTCGAGCGGCTGCCACTCTACGCGTCCATCGTCCTTCTGCTGTCAATCTGCGTGCGCCGGCTCGACCGGCGACTGGTCCGGCTCGCGGTCGGCACCATCGCTGCGGTGTTCAGTCTCTACGCCATCGCCGAACTCGCCGCCCCGCTCCCGCTGCCACATTTCTCCGGTCAGCTTTCGGCCAGCACCGAAGGTCCCCCGGAGGTAATGCAGTCAACCGGCTGGTCATGCGGAGCCGCTGCCCTGGCTTGGGCCGCCCGCCTGCACGGCGTCCCGGCCTCCGAGCGGCAGATGGCTGAACTGGCCGTGACCGCCCCCCTGCGTGGCACCAGCACCCGCGGGATGCTTCGAGCGTTGCACCACGCCGGCCTCGATGCGTACGCCGTCAGACCCGCCTCCCGCGAGGATCTCGCGGCCGCGCCGAAGCCCGTCCTCATCGGATGGAAGCTCACCCGAACGGTGGCACACTCTGCACTCGTGTTGTCGATCGAGGGTGATGAGATCACGGTGGGCGATCCTCTTGCAGGCTCAGTGACGTACTCGTACGACCATTTTCGTGATCGCTGGATGTGCGACATGATCGTCATCATACCGCCTGACGGAACTCCCGGCGAGCCCCCCTCGTCTGATCGGTGACAGATCAAAAGGTCGCGGGGAGGTCAGTCGATGCAACACGCCACGCGCCGTGTTCTGCTTCACGCCCTCCGCAATGTGACGTACCGCGCCAGTGTCGTTATGTGGCTGCTGATAGTGACAGGTCTCACGGTCATGGCCGACGGCGGGTACTTCCCGGTCTTCGAGGGCGTCGCGGAGACTGCCGACCAGCGAGCGATCGTGATCGATCACGGTAATGCGCAGACCATCGTTCTGCAGACAGGCTACGACGGCGATGCATCCGAGTTCGCGTGGGTCATACCCCTCCCGACCCGCATCGCCGGCGCGACGGCGGTCAGCACCGCCGATCCGGCGATCTTCGAGACCCTCCACGACCTCACGGCTCCCCGCTACCTTGCGGGCTACGAGGGCAGCTCCGGCATCTGCGGCTGCGCGGGAGCCGGCGGCGGCACCGACGGCAGCCCGACTCTTGGTGGGGTCACCGTCTGGGATTCGTTCAGCGTGGACAGGTGGGATGTCGCCGTCCTGAGCGCTCAGGAGTCCGGTGAGCTGGCGACGTGGCTCAATGACAACGGATACGCATTCGGGACGGGCGACGACGCCATGCTCGCGTACTACGTCAACAAGGGCTGGTACTTCGTCGCATTCAAGATCTCCCCGCATGCCGACACCGGCGGAGGCGGCGGCGGGGAGCAGTTCCGCCCGCTGAGCCTGACGTTCGCGACAGGGGAGCCTGTCTTCCCGATGCGGATCTCCGGAGTGAGCACGACGCGCCGGGTGGAGGTGCTCATTTACGTCCTGAGCGCGGGCCGTGTCGAGGCGAAGAACTACACAACCGCGCCGATCAAGGCGCGCTCAATCTGGAGCGGGTCGGATTTCGACACGGTCTACGACGGCTGGTTCGAGGAGACCATCGCGGATGCCGGCGGCAGGGCACTGGTCGTCGAGTATGCCGGCGCCGTGCCACAGTGGTGGGTTGACCGGCCGCCCTTCGACGCGATCCTTCAGCAGGGGCGCAGCTACTACGTAACACGGATGCGTACGCGACTGACGCCCGAGCAGATGACCGAGGACATCGTGATAGGCGCCGCGGCCGAGCGGGACGATCTGCAGGTCGTGGCAGGCAGCGGGATGGCGGCCCTGCGCGGGCGGCTGGCGTTGGCGGCGCTGCTGCTCGCCGGGGTGCAGGGCGTGGCACTGCGGCGATGGCGCTTCGGCGGGAGATTCGCCTCCGCGACCGCGCTGCTCGGCATACTGATGGTACTGCTCTGATCGCCCGGCCTCAGAGCTACCCCTCGGGCTCACGCCCGGGAGGCTCGGCGTCGCCCTCCCACGCGAGATCCGCCTTCGGCAGCCAGTCCACGTCGAACCAGCCGCCGAAGACGTTCGCCTCGGTGTCGCCGACGGTGAAGCGGCGGCTGTCGAAGATCAGGAAATCCGGGAGCATGTCGTGCTTGTGGTTGATCGACAGCTTGCGGCCGTAAAGCTCCCCGGAGTAAACCAGGACATAGCGATCGGGCTGCTCGGGATTGGGGTAGCAGAGCACGAGCCCGAGGTGGTCGCCCTCGAAGCTGTGGCCGAGGATGGAGTACTTGTGGTCGCCGATCTGCATCGGCAGGCGCTCGGCGATGCGCGCCAGCACTAAGTTGGTCTCGGGCGTCCCGAAGAGAACGAGGTTCATGCTTTCGATCTGCTCGGGCAGGAGTTCAGCGTCGGTGCACACGCGCGGCTCGCCATCGGCGAAGCGGTCCCACTCATCGACCCACGTGCCGACCTTCCGCGCCAGTTCGAGGTTCTGCCGCTCATCACCGGCTGTCCCCTGCACCACGATGAAGGGCGTGTTGAAGACGTCCTCCGCCGGTCCGGAGAGCCCCCGACGCTTCAGTGGCGGCCACTGCTGCTCCGGCGCGGGCTCGATCTCGATCGAGAGGCGTCCCGCCTCCGGGCGCACCTCCTGCCGCTCTCCGTTGACCGTCACCCGAAACTGCTCGTCGGTGTGCAGCGGGCAGGTCGCCAGGTCGATCGTCAGCGCCGCGACGTTCTCACACCGAATGTCGAGTCGGCTGCCATCATCCGCGACCCTCGCATCGACGGTTGCCGGAGTCGCCCAGCGCTTCAGCCGGTCGATCGTCAGCCAGAAAGCGCGGTTGTGCTGGAGCGAGAAGCATCGGAACGTCACCTGCGAAGGCGATGGCTCCAGCGTGAAATCCTTGCTCCACCGCCACGCGTTCTCGTAGCAGGCGGTGTCCCAGTAGATGTAATGTCCCTCACCGGCGAACTCGTAGTACTCGACATCTATGCCCAGTGACCGCATCTTCGCGACCATCGAACGCGACTCGATCACGGGGATGAGGTTGTCCAGTTCACCGTGCTGGACGAAGAAGTTCTGCCCGCGCGCGTTGGCGGCCATCTCCTCGGGATTGTCCCACTCGACGAGGAAGCGCTTGAAGGGCGCCATACCCTCAGGACTCCAGCGCCACCAGCGGAACATGTCCGTCTGTCCGGAGATCGGCGTGATGGCGGCGAAGAAGCCCGGATTGCGCAGCGCCATGTTCCATGCGCCCATCCCGCCCATCGAGACGCCCGAGAGGTAGATGCGGGCGGGATCGATCTCAAGGCGCTGCTGAGTCTCCGTGATGGCCCGGTAGATGTCAACCTCGCCGACGCCCTGGAAGTCGGTGTTGCGCCGGCCGTAGGGAATGAGCAGGATACAGCCGTTTTCCTCGGCAACCCTGCACGCGTCAGGGCTCAAAACCCACGGATCCACCACACTGATACCGGGAACGTAACCGTGGAGGAAGACGATCAGCGGCCATTGACGCTCCGCTGTGTAGCTGCGAGGGATGTGCAGATAGTAGGGCTGAACCGTGCCATCGTTGTCCGTGATGTACGCCATCTCGGTGAGGAGGCCCTTCGGTGGATCGTGCACCTCGCCCTCGCGGGCCATCTCCACCAGCCGCAGCCCCTCCCGGATGTCATCGGACGGGTTTCCGCCCGCGTACCAGCCGCCGCTCTCGAGCAGACGGGCCTTCTTGAGCTTGAGTTTCGCGAGCGGCAGATTGACGTCCCGCAGCTGTCCCGTGGGGATCTCTGCCTCCGCCTGGGCGATCGCGGCTGCAAGGTCGCCGGTTGTGGGGGCTTCCTGGGCCGGGGCGAGAGTGAGCGCGCTGGTGATGAAGAGCAGCGTCGCGATGGTGGCTGCGTACCTCACGCGGGTCTCCTCCGGGCGTCGGTGCTGGTCAGTGGCGGGACTTTTCCTCGCGACACAATGAGGGACCTGCACAAACGGTGACCCCGCCGACACAGACAGGGCAGTCTGGCGGCGGGGTCCGTTTGCTGAAAGACCGCAGATCGAGCTGAGGAGACTGACTGAGATTCTTTCGCCTCAGCAGGATGCGGTCACCGACAGCCATCTTTAGCTGCCGACACCACACCCAATGGTCCTGGTCTCCTTCACCTCAACCATGCAGTCATGTCTATTGCCCAACTGCATCACCTCCTGCGTGATTTGCGTCTTCTTAGGGTGCGGGGCGGTGTCGGCCCCGTTGGGAAAAACGTTTTGGTTGCATCGTTCCCGCCTGCATAGACGTCACGCCGACGGTGGAAGTTCGCTCACAGTGCTTCCTTCTATGGCCACGCCAGCTTCTCTGCTGCAGGGCGCTCCGCGTGTCGCCGACCCCGGCCGCAGGAGACGCCCGGTACTACCCAGCTATGTTCAGCTTTGCACGACCAACTTCGCCCCCAGTATACCATCTTCTCCGTTCGTTGTGAAGGTGTTTCACCGGGCAGTTTCCGGTCGGCGCAATCGCCCGGGCGCGCCTGCGCCCTCTCAGATGTCGCGCCCGGCGAGTGCGCCCTCGTGGACCGCCGCCTGCGCGTGCCGCGGCTTCTCCGCGTCGCCGATCACGATCATCGTGATCGGCAGGCTCTCAAGCTCCGAGGCGAGGCCGTTGTTCGCGCGGCGGCCCAGCGCGAGCACGATCGTCCCCGGGTCATCGAAGCGCTTCTGGGAGCTGTCCTCCGTCTCCACCATCAGACCCTCCGCGTCGATGCCCAGCACCCGGTGCCCGGTGAGCACCGTCACCCCAAGCTCCTCCATGCGCTCAAGCAGAAACGCCCGCGGTCCGCTGGGCAGCATCGGCGCGGGATCATCACCCGACTCAAGCAGCGTGACCGCATGGCCCTGCTGGGCGAGCAGATGCGCCACCTCAGCCCCGGCTCCACGCCTGCTGATGACAAACGCGGGGCTCGTGACATCGACCGCCCCTTCGAAGACCCGGTCCGACAGCACGTGCCGCCCGCCGCCACCGAACGGCAGTGACTCGGCGCCCAGCGGCTGCGAGCCCGTCGCTATGACCAGCGCGTCGGGGTCGAACTGCAGCACCGCGTCCTCAGTGGCGTGAGTCATGAGCTGCAGCGAGACCCCGAGTCGATCCATCTCATCTTTCTGCCACTCAAGCAGGTTCGCAAGCTCGCTCTTACCCGGGGCCATCGCAGCGAGTCGGAACGCTCCACCGACGTCGCCCTGCCGCTCCCATACGGTCACCTCGTGTCCCCGGTGCGCGGCGATGATCGCGGCCTGCATCCCTCCCGGTCCCGCGCCGACCACCAGCACCCGCTTGCGCTCACCGCCGCGTCCGCCCGGGTAGCCCGGCCAGTCCAGCTCGCGCCCGGTCCACGGGTTGCAGGTGCACTGCGCCTGCCCCCCCGAATACGAGCGCTGCAGGCAGCCGAGATTGCAGCCGATGCACGGGATGATCTCAGCCTCACGGCCCTCCGCGGCCTTGACCGGCCAGTGCGGATCGGCCAGTAGCGCACGGCCGAGCGCGACGAAGTCGCACCGCTCATTCGCGATCACGTCGTTCGCCATCTCCGGCTCCAGGATCCGTCCCACGCCGATGACCGGCACGTCCACGACCGCGCGGATGCCCTCGGCATACTCGATGAGGTGTCCGCGCTCGACGTAGTAGGGGGCGGATGCAAAGCGCGACGTCTCTCCGATGGCCGCCGAGACATGGATGGCCTGGTAGCCGATCTCCGCGAGAAGCGGCGCGAACCGCCGGGCCTCCGCAAGGTCGGTTCCGCCCTCGACGAACTCATTCGCCGAGACTCGGCACCAGCAGGGGAAGTCCTCACCGCACCGCTCCACGATTGCCGCGCGCACCTCACGTGCGAAGCGCGTGCGGCGCTCTGTGTCGCCACCCCAGTCGTCATCACGGCGGTTCAGCAGCGGGGAGAGGAACGAGCAGCCGAGGTAGCCGTGGGCCATGTGGACCTCCACGCCGTCGAAGCCCGCCTCCTGCGCCCTGCGCGCTCCCTCGCCGAACGCCTCGATCGCCTCTCGGATCTGCTCCTCGGACATCTTCTGAGGCTGGTTGCCGCCCCGCACGCTCACCGCCGACGGGGACAGCGGGCGCCGGCCGATGACGTCGGCGCTCGCCTGGCGCCCGCCGTGCTGAAGCTGCAGCGCGATCAGGCCACCGGCTTCGTGCACCGCATCGGTCAGACGCCGCAGGCCCGGGATCATCTCATCATCGTACACCGCCAGCATCCGCTCTCCTGTCAGCCCCAGCGGGTGCACGGCCGTGTGCTCGGCGATCTGCAGGCCGACGCCTCCCTGTGCCCGCGCGACGTGATAGGCGACCAGCCGCTCCGTGACGTGATGCCGCTCATCGGCGTAGCCGGTGCCCATCGGGGCCATCACGATGCGGTTCGGAACGTTCAGCGATCCGATCGAGCCGGGGGAGAACAGCGCCTCGTATGCAGCCACGGTTCATCTCACTCCCTGGTGCGCTGATGCTGCGTGGTATCCGGGGAGTCCTTCGCGACCGGCCCTCCGAGACCTGCCGCGGGTGGCGCATCGTTCGCCGACGGAGGTGCGGGCGGCCGTGCGTCGAAACCTCAGAGCGAGGAGCGCGACGATGCTTAACACGCATGCGGGAGCATAGCAGGGAGGGTTCGAAGTGGCGAAGATCAAGGCGGGAGTCATCGGTGCCGGGATCGGCACCTATCACATTGAGGGCTACCAGGCCCACGCGGACGCGGAGGTCGTCGCACTGTGCGACCTCAACGAGGACGCGCTGGCGGAGACGGGCGGCGAGTACGAGATCGCGCACCTGTTCACCGACTACAAGGAGATGCTGGACGCGGATATTGATTGTGTGAGCGTATGTGTGCCGAACAAGTTCCACGCGCCGATCACGATCGACTGCCTCAAGGCCGGAAAGCACGTCCTGTGCGAGAAGCCCCTCGCTCGCACCGCCAGGGAGGGGCAGAAGATGATCGAGGCGGCCGAGGCGGCCGGCAAGACCCTCATGATCCAGTTCAACAACCGCTTCCGGCCCGAGGCGCAGGTGCTCAAGGGCCATGTGGACGCGGGCACCTTCGGTGACATATACTTCGCCCGCTGCGGTTGGATTCGGCGCAACGGTATCCCCGGCTGGGGCGGCTGGTTCACGCAGAAGGAGATGGCGGGCGGCGGGCCGCTGATCGACCTTGCGGTGCATATGCTCGATCTCACCATGTGGCTGATGGGCAATCCCAAGCCCGTGACGGTCATGGCCTCCACGTACTCGGTCTTCGGGCCGCAGATGCAGGGCCTCGGGCCGTGGGGCACCCCGAACCGGAAGGGCGCATTCGACGTCGAGGACATGGCGGTGGGGATGCTCAAGTTCGAGGACGGTCAGACGATAATGCTCGAGGCATCATGGGCGTCGCGTATCAAGCGCGAGTGGGTCTACTCGACGTTGATGGGCACCGAGGCGGGCGCGAGCCTCGAACGCGTCTTCGACATCGACGGCGTGGACGATACCGCCGTGGACACCCTCGAGCTTTACACGCAGGAGCAGGGCGAGGCCGTCGATCGCGTCGTCAAGCTCGAGCCGGATGAGGCGATGGGCCGGCACACGGCGGTCGAGCATTTCGTCGATTGCCTCGTCGAGGGCACGGAGCCGATCTCGCCCGGAACCGACGGCCTGCGCATCATGAAGATCCTCGATGCGATGTACAAGTCCGCCGAGTCGGGCAGGGCCGTCAACATCAAGTAGCCTGAGCAGATGCCGTGACAACACCGGGCGGGCCGGGCGCTCAAGTCCGGCCCTCCGCCCGTTTCGGAGGCGGTCCATGCCAATCGACGCGATCAGACAGGCGGATGAGAGCGACCTCGACGAACTCGTCAGGGTCCTGCGTGCGGCGTTCGCGAGTCAGGCGGAGGAACTCGGGCTGACCGCTGAGACGGCGCCGTGGCATGTGGCATTCCGCGAGGCGGCCGTGACGGAGCGGGAGATGGGCTACCTCACGTTCTTTCTGCTCATCGCGGACGGGCGGACGGCAGGATGCGTGGCAATCCAAAATGACGTTGAGGACGTCTACGGCGGCGACGGGTATATCGGCCGCGTCGCCGTCCACCCGGATTACCGCCGCCGCGGCTACGCTCACCTGCTGCTGCGTTTCGCCGAGACAGCCCTGCGTGACCGGGGCGCGCGGAGCGTCCGCCTGGTGGTGCTGTCAGCGCTGAGTGATCTCGTTACGTTCTACGCGGCGCAGGGCTACGAGACTGTCGGCCACCGGGAGTTCAGGGGCTTCGATCTGACGGACATGGACAGGACGCTCGTGGTGTGAGGGGGCCGGGGCAAACAGCCACGGGCGAGCCTCGCGGCCCGCCCGCTGCCCGACGTCGCTACCTGTGGGGGCTACTTCACGCGTACGAATGAACTGCCGCTGAAGGCTTCCCCGTCCTTCGTCACACCGGTCAGGATAATCTGCGCGGCGGGGGGCGTCATCCCCTCGATCGCACTGGTGAAGTCCACCTTCGCGACCAGATTCCCGCAGTCATCGGCGAAGACCCGGTCGGCCTCGAGACCGTTGATCTCGACGCTTTCAGGGTCCACAGTGCCGTACGCGATGTCCGCATGCACCGTCACCCACTGGCACGGAGCCTTGAGCACGATGGTCGCCGGAGCTACCTGGATGTCAACAGCCATCTCCGCGACCGCATACGCCGTCAGAGCGAGCACCATCACCAGGCAGAGCGTGAGCAGTGTGAGACGCATGGCACATCACTCCCGAACACAGTAGACGTCTTTTCTACCGGGAGTATCGTACACCTGCGTGTCGATCAAACCTAAAGATGGACGTAGCGTGCCGTTGATGTGACGGCCTCTCACTGCTCCACAAGCTCACGCACCAGCGGCGCGAGTTCGTCCAGCGCCGAGTCGGGGTCGCGCTCACCGACCAGCACCGGATGCAGATGCCGCTGCAGCAGTTCGGAGACCTGCATGTAGTTGGGGATCTCGTGGCGCTTGCGCGAGCTTCGCAGCAGTTCGTAGACGACCGGGTAGTGCGGGTTGAACCCGAGCACCTCAGGGTCGCGGTAGAGAGACTTGATGGTCGGGAGCGGGCCGCCGCGCATCGCGCGCTCTTTCTGCACCTCGGCGCTGGCCATGAACTGGATGAACTCGCCCGCCGCGACCGGCGCCCGCGCGTTCTCGGGGATGCCGAAGTGCCAGCGGCCGAGGAAGCTGTAGCCGCGATCGCCATGCGGGCCATGCGGCGGACCGGCGATGCCCACGCGGCCGCTCATCGGCGAGTCCGGCTGGTTGACCTCCTGCAGCACGCTCGGCAGCATGTAGAGGAAGATCGTCCGCCCCTCGACGAAGTCATCCTGCGGCTCGAGACCACCGCCGTAGGAGGTGACGCTCTGGGGGGTGAGGCCGTGCTCGTGGATGACGGCGTGCATGAAGCGCAGGGCCTCACGGGCCGTCTCGCTGTCGAGGGTGCACACGCCGTCCTCGGTCACGATCTGCCCGCCGTTGCTCCAAAGGTTCGTGAGGAACGAGGTGCTCAGTCCCTCGTAGAGGTAGGCGGGGAACTGGAATCCCATGAGGTGCTCGTCGCCCTCATCGGCGAGTATCTGCTTCGCCTGCTCCACCAGCTCATCCCACGTTGCCGGGGGCGCGGAGAATCCGTGCTCTTCGAGCAGGTCGCGGCGGTAGAGGAGCGTGCCGCAGACCGCTATGGCGGGCACCCCGTAGATGGCGTCCTCACCCATCGCGGGCTCGACGACCTCGGGGATGTGCGCCTGCCACTCGGCCGGGGTGAGCAGGTTGCTGACCTCCCGCAGCCGCCCGGTCCGCACGATCTCCGGGGTCCAGTACAGGCACATCGGCGCGACCGACAGATGCGTACTGCCCGCGCGGAGAGCGGTCCGGACCGTATCGAGCGCCTCGTCGGGGTTGTAGGGGATGTTCAGCGACACAGGCTGAATGTTGGGATGCATCTGGGAGAAGCGCTCCAGCAACTCGGCGTTGAACTGCTCGTCGAACTCATTGAAGCTGCGGACCGACAGGGCGATCTGTGTCGTCCGCGGGGCCCCGGCCATCAGCCCCTCCGCGCCCTCAAAGCGGCTCTGCACCTCTATCCCGGAGCTGTGGATGATATACCGCCAGATACCCTTGTCATGCCCGGAGCCGCGCATCTTCAGCACAGACATCGCGCGCTGAATCTCGCTCTCAAGCTCGAGGTACTTCAACAGGATGATCCCATCCACGATGATTGAGAGGTGCTCATCGGAGACGTACGTCTGGCCGAACAGCTCCGGGACTTCGGTGGTCACGATGCTGGTCATCCCGCGGCTGTCGAGCATGCTCACCAGCTCGTACATCGCCTCGCGGACGGTCTCGTCGCTCGGGAATGCCATGTCGAGATCGGTGAGGCTGTCAAAGACCAGTCTCTTCGCGTCGATCCGGTCGATCTCCGTCATCACATCCATCAGAAGCTTCTCGAAGCGGACGGTGGTGGGGAACTCGTGGATGATCGAGATGCGGTCCTCGCGCCGCAGTCGCTCAAGCTCGAGGCCGAAGCCCGCGGCCTGGCAGATGAGCTTGTTGGGCGCCTCCTCAAAGCTCACGAAGACGCCCGGCTCGTCCCGGCTCGCGCCCTCGCAGAGGAACTGAAGTCCGAGCGTTGTCTTCCCGACCCCGGCGCTTCCGGCCACAAGCGTCGCGCTGCCCGCGAGCAGCCCGCCGTGAAGCATGCGGTCGAGCCCGGGAATGCCCGTGGACTGGCGCCTGACGGGACAGACCGCCTCGACCGGTCTCGGCATGGGCCTCCACCGCGGGAAGACCACCGGCCCGCGGTCGGTGATGTCAAAGCCGTGACGACCGCTGCGATGCGCCTGTCCCCGCGACTTCGCGACCTCAATGAAGCGTCGCCGTCGGAAACCGCCCACCATGCGGTTGTCGAGCCGGATGACGGTGTCGCAGAGATACTCCTCGAACGGGATCTGCACGACCTCCGGGGTCTCGAGTTCCTTCGTGACGATAGTGGTCAGCCCGGCGCGTTTGAGGCCGTTTATCATCGAGTAGAACAGCGCTCGCTGGTCGCGCGGCCCGTCGCCAATCTGCGCCAGGTGCGAGGCGCTGTCGATGAGCACGCGCCGCGCGTCCATCTCCGAGACCAGCCGGTCAACGACGCCACCGACCTCACTGAGCTGATCGAGGAACACGTCCGGGGAGGTGCACATGATGCGCATCAGACCGCGCTGCTCCAGATCGCGAATGTCCCAGCCGAACTGGGCGGCGTCATCGATCATCTGCTCAGGGAACTGCTCGAAGGTGATCGCGATCCCCGGCTCGCCCTCTTCGAGGGCGCCGTGGTGGAGGAAGCGCAGCCCGACGGTGGTCTTCCCGGTGCCGGGGACCCCTTCGAGCAGCGTACACGATCCGCGCCTCAATCCACCCTCGAGAATCTCGTCCAGCCCGACCACACCGGTGCTGACCCGCTCAGACATCACGCTCACTCCCCGAGCCCTCGGGTGCAGTCGCAGGCGCGCCGCGTTCCTTCAGGCGGCGTTGCACAAGCATCAGGATGATCTCCTTGCGATCTCGCGCGTCCTCGTGGTAGGCTTCGCTGACCCGGCAGAGCGTTCGCCAGACCTCCGGCGATGACGAGAGGGCGAAGACCTGATAGCGCCCGTCCCCACGCGAGAGAACTTCAAGGTAGCCGTGGTCACTTAGTCGCGCGAGGGCCGGCTCGATGTCACTGACCGCCCTGTGCGTGCGCAACGCGATGCCCGAGGCCGTGTCGAACGCCCGCGGGTTGGCCTGGAAGAAAAGCGCGACGTCGAGGCCGACGAGGTCCTGCGCGGTCTCCTCAATGAATTCACGCACGTGTTCGTCCATGGCGACCATCCACAGGCGGCATCATTCAGCGAACCCGTCGCCGTTACGCATTAGCTCCCCCGTTGTCAATAGCCTTTAACATCGGCAGCGCAGAATCCTCCTCCGGATCGCACAAGTCGCGAACAATCTCGACCGGGTGAAGACCGCGCGCCGCCGGTACACAGAACACCTCGCAGCGCCGGAGGGTCCTCGGGCATTCCGCTTCGTGTGAAGGTCATTGCCCGCGGGTGCCGAAGACTGACCGCTCAGGCATGTCTCATCGATCGAGGAATGACCATCATGGCCCTGCAGCAGAGAGCGAGCATCCCACGCCCGGAGCATCCGCGCCCGGACTTGCACCGCGGACTGCGACCTGGTGTTGACTGGCTGAACCTCAACGGCGACTGGGAGTTTGAGTTCGACCCGGATGACATCGGGATCGCGGAGGGGTGGCAGTCGGGCGATCCCGGGCGGTTCTCGCGGACCATCCGCGTGCCCTTCCCGTGGGAGAGCCACCTTGCGTGGGGGACGGAGGACAGAGCGGGGAACGATGACTGGTTCTCAACCGAGGCCTATCTTGCGCCCGATGCGGTCACGAGGGACAACTACCGTGAGGCCGCTCGGCACACTGTCGGGTGGTACCGTCGCGAGTTCGAGGTGCCCGACGGCTGGCAGAGCAGACGCGTCTACCTCAATGTCGGAGCGGCCGACTGGGACCTGCGCGCGTGGGTCAACGGCGTTGAGGTCGGGGCGGAGGAGAGCGGCTATCTGCCGGTCGCGCTGGATATCACGGAATCGCTGCGCGATGGCGGGAACACGCTGGTGATCCGCGTTCACGATCCCGAGGACCACTCGCGCCAGCCCATCGGCAAGCAGGTCTCCAACTGGTACACCCGCACCAGCGGGATCTGGCAGACCGTCTGGCTGGAGCCGCGGGCCGAGGCGCACATACGCAGTGTGCGGGTGGAGCCGTCGCTCTCGGGCGGACGCGCGACGGTACACGTCGGCGTTCACGGGCCGGATGGTGCGCAGGGCCTCTGCGTCGGAAGTGATCTGCGCGCATCCGCGGGGCCGCGGGTGGCCGGGGGCGAAGCCGTACCCGTCGGAGATGACCTCTCGGCGGAGCTTCGCCACGAGATCACCGGGCCGATTCCGTGGACGCCGGACGCACCGCACCTCTACCGCGCGGAGGTGCGTCTGATGCGCGACGGGGAGACGATCGACACGGTGCACACGCAGTTCGGGATGCGCGACATCGACACCGGGCCGCTGTACGAGGACGGGCCGACGTATATCCGGCTCAACGGCGAGCCGATCTACCTGCGCGGCGCGCTCGACCAGAGCTTCCACCCGGCCGGGGTGTATACGCACGCGACGGATGCGGAGATCAGGCGTGACCTGCAACTGGCCAGACAGGCCGGTCTGAACTTCCTGCGCCTGCACATCAAGACGCCCGACCCGCGCTACTGCTACTGGGCGGACCAGTGCGGTGTGCTGCTGATGTGCGACATGCCCGGCCTCGGCTATGACGGCTACTCCGAGGTGGGGAAGAGGCGGTGGGAACGCACCGCCTGGGGGCAGATCGCGCGTGACTTCAACCATCCGAGCATCTTCTCGTGGTGCCTCTTCAACGAGACGTGGGGGCTGGGTGGACGGGCCTACGCCGACGACCAGGGGCGCCAGGCGTGGGTGCGGGAGTGCTACGAGACGGCGAAGCGTCTGGACCCCACGCGACTGGTCGAGGACAACTCGCCCTGCCTGCAGGATCACGTGGTCAGTGATATCAACTCATGGCACTTCTACATCAACGACTACGAGCAGGCCCGCGAGCACCTTGAAGAGGTCGTCGCCCGCACCTATCGGGGCTCGCGCTTCAACTACGTCGGCGGCAACGCACAGGGCGACGAGCCGCTGCTCAACAGCGAGTACGGGGGCATCGGCGCCCGCATGGGTGATCTGGACGTCTCATGGTGCCTGCGCTTTCTGACCAACGAACTGCGCAAGCATGAGAAGGTCTGCGGGTATGTATACACTGAACTGACGGACATCGAGTGGGAGCACAACGGCATCTTCAACTACGATCGCTCGCCGAAGGAGTTCGGCTATGACCCGGCGCTGCTGCTGGGGGAGACCTTCGTTGGCTTCGACGCCCCACCGGCGCGCACGGTCCTGCCTGGGGCAAGTGTGAGGGTG
Organism: Armatimonadota bacterium; assembly: GCA_050942735.1. Taxonomy (GTDB): domain Bacteria; phylum Armatimonadota; class Zipacnadia; order Zipacnadales; family UBA5352; genus UBA5352. Next base: position 23,374 of record JBMNNW010000004.1, on the reverse strand, counting down.
CCGGTCTTCCTGCGGCCGTCCCCGGAGGCGGAGGAGCTTGAGCGGCGGCTGAGCTGGACCGCGACGTTCATCGACCGGCTGGGCCGCGAGGAGATTGTCGCGCGGCGCAGGTCGCTGCAGCACGGGAGGCGTGGCGAGCGGTTCATCGAGGTGGATCTGCCGCGTCGCGCCGGACTGGTGCGGCTGGAAGCGGTGGTCGGCGACGAGCAGGGGCGGCCCGCCGCCCTGAACTTCTGCTTCTTCGAGGTCGTCAGCAGCACCGGGGGCACCTCGGATCCGGCAGCGACCATCCTGACTCTCCCCGCCGGCGCATGTCACGCGCGCTTCGACGCGGAGCCGGAGATCGGTGAAGTGGCCGGGGAAGCACACCTCATTGCGGGCATCGGTGACGGGACGATATCCTACACCTTCGAGTTGCCCGATGACCTCGATGCCGATGATGTGGACCGGATTGCGCTTCTCGCGGAGATCTCGAGCGCGCGGCCCGGCGCGCCGCAGACCAGCGACGACCGGTGGCCCTCCGTCGTGCGAATCGAGATCGGCGGATACGAGGCGGCAACCGTGCATCTGTCCGACCAGCCCGCGGATTCACGCGGGGCACTGTCACACATGAACGGTCTTCGCGGGCGCTACGGGGAGCTCGCCACCGCGGCCATCAGCGGAGATGACGCGCGAGAGGCCGCGGCTCGCGGGCGGGTCGAGGTGCGGATCAGCTCCAGTGAGGCGGCGAGCGGATGCGGAGGTGTCACCGTCTACGGCTCGCGCGCGGGACGCTACCCGTGCGAGGTGACGCTCATCCTATCGCCCGCCTGAATCGCTGGCGAGTGGCGATCCGGGGAATCACGAAACTTGTGGGACGTCATAGTGTTTGGTATTCTACAGACGGTGTGAAGGCGGTCGTTCCAGTACGGAGACGGCGCTGAAGGAGGCGCTCCGCATGTTGAGCCGCTCACCGAGCACAGGCTTCACTTTGATCGAGTTGCTGGTCGTCATCGCTATCATCTCGATCCTCGCATCGATCATGATGCCGGTGTTCTCACAGGCCCGCGGGAAGGGGCGTCAGGCCGCGTGCATCTCGAACGTCAAGCAGATCTGTCTGGCGTTGCAGATGTACGCCCAGGACTATGACGAGAACTTCCCGAGAGGGCAGGCCGTCGCGGGTGATCCCGACACTCAGTGGTACAACGCGATATTCCCGTACACGCGGAATCGGCAGATACTCTACTGCCCGGACCGCAGTGACCGAGCGCCCGGCTATGCGCTCAACTACCTCGCCAGCGGCCGGTCGGTGAACGCATTCTGGGACGCGTCGAGCAAGATCATGATCGGCGATGTGCGGCCCGAGGCGATCGGCGCGGCCAGCCCGTGGCACACCGGCTCCGATGGCAACTGGCATTACAACGACATCGGCAACACCATCTGCGGCGCCCCGAGCGACAACAGCTTCACCGGCAACAACTGGCCGCAGAGGCACAACGACGGCATCATACTCGGCTTCGCCGACGGTCATGTGAAGTGGGCGCGCGAGCAGCAGGTCGACTCGCCTGTCTACTGGGATCCGGCACTGCCGACCGAGTAACACCGATGTCCCATCCGGCCCTCAACGCGCGAGTCAGCTTCTCGACTCGCGCGTTCGGTGTACCTCCGGGATATCCTCGGCCGCACAAGGAATCAGGCCTCCGCGAAGGGAACAGTCCGTGCGATGTCACGTAGACTGAATGCTCGCAGCTTCACGCCCTGGGCGATCGCGCTGCTGCTGTGGATAGTGGCGCGTATCGCCTACGTCGCGTGGGTGGAGCGAGACGGTGATGTCCGACCGATCGGTGAGGCGACGGTGATCGTGAAGGAGACCAGCGAGACGACACTTCGGCCGCTGCCCGTGGAGCCGCCACAGCAGGAGCGGTGGAGAGACATCGCCGGTGTGGCCTACGGGGAGAGCTTCCGCGAGCGCTTCGACTACGCCCGGACGCACGCGCATTCAGCCGAAGTCCGCTACGAGCCCCGGGCGCACACACTGCAGGGCACGGTCATCGCCCGGCACCTGAAGCCATCGTTCGCCTATCAACTCAAGCTCGTCGGTCTGGTGCCGATCACCGGCGTTACGGAGGCCGAGAACGCGGGGGACGCGCGCACGTGGTCGTCGTGGCAGCTCGGCCGGGTGGGCCGCTGGTGGTGTGATGACTGCGAGTGGAACCTGCTGGATCGCGAGCTTGCCGGGCACCTCGACGATGGCCACTCGGTGACGGGGTATCTTCTCTTCGACTGGTTCGTCACCGATGAACTGGGGGACGCGAGCCGGCCATTTGCGCTTGATTCGAGCCTGCATGTGCTCTGGCGGGTGGATCAGCGCGAACGAGGACGGCACGATTCGCCGCCACGCTGGTACACCGTAAAGCGTTTGCCGGAGTTCTACCCGGAGGAGGCCGCGGGCACCTCGCAGGAGGTCGCGCTCTTTGCGGAGTGGGAGCCGGATCGGCCCAGGATCGGTGATGCGCGGCCTGCATACGGACGCTACCATGTGGGCCTGAACCTGACCGAAGAGAGCTTCCATGACAACATGGATGGGCCACGAATGCTCGAGAGCGGCGGGTTCTGGGCGCGCGTGCTTCAGTCCGACCTGCAGTTTGAGGTCGTGCCGAGTGAGGGCGGCGCCGTGGATCAGTAGGCCCGGTCCGCCGTCGATTGGGCCGCACACGTGAGAAGACGTGGGGAGGCGCAGGATGCAGCACTTCAGCTTTGAGTTCCGCGATCCGTCGTATGACGTCGCCGGCTGGAAGCTCGGCGCGCAGGTCATCACCTTCGAGAACACCTACGGCCTCGATCCCGACCGCACCCGTGTTGAGGATGGCACGATCGTCTGTGGCGGCCTGCGTTGGGCGGGCGGCCAGGAGCAATGCGCCGGAGAGGTGGCGGTCTCCACCGCGGGCGAGGTCGATGCGCTGAGACTGACCGTCAGCGCTCGCCATGAGAGGAAGATCCGCTGCACGAAGATCATCCTGACCGGACTTCCCGACGGGCGGTTGATCGGGGCGCGGCTCGACGAGCACGACATTCCCCATGCGGGCACTATCCTCGGCTGGCCGCGCGGCGGACTTCCGTTCCCCGTGGTCTTCCTCAAAGCCCCGGGCGGTGGCTGGCTTTACTTCCGCTCACTCGACGACCGGGTTCGCGAGAAGCGGATCGCGGTCTACCGCGCGGGCGATGGCACGGTCACGGTGGAGTTGATCCACGAGGATGCGGGCCATGAGATGACCAACGTCACCTCCGCGCCCCCCTGGGAGATCGGGCGGTGCGACGACCCGCAGACGATCATCGACTCCCAGATGGTTCACGCAGAGCGTGCCTTCGGCCTGCAGCCGTGGGAGACGCGGCCGGACGTGCCTGACTGGGCGCGGGAGATCAGCTTCGTGGCGAGCATTCACATGATGCACTGGAGCGGCCACGTGTTCAACACGTACCAGGACGCGCTGGATGTGCTGCGGTGGGTCTGCGAGCGGATTGAGGGACGCCGCGTCTTCGCGTTCCTGCCGGGCTGGGAGGGGCGCTACTACTGGCAGTACGGCCACTACCGCCCGCACGCGCGCCTCGGCGGTGAGGAGGGTTTCCGGCGACTGGTGGAGGGCGCGCATGAGCTGGGCGCGCGCGTCTGTCCGATGTACGGCTGCAACTGCGCGAACACCGGGCTGGAGAACTTCGAGCAATGGGGCGCGGGCTCATGGATGACCTCCGCGGGCGGCTGGCGCTACCAGGGCAATAAGCCGGACTGGGATGTCTCCCGCGCGCACGACTGCGGGTGGCAGGCGTGGCTGAACCCGGGAGCACCGGGATGGGGCAGCCGGCTCTTCGAGGAGTCCGCGCGGATCGTCGAGCAGTTCGGCGTGGACGCGACCTTCTACGACACCTGCGGCTGCTGGGCGAACGCGCCGGACCACCCGGTGTACGAGGGCATGGCACGCCTGCGCGATCGGCTGAAGGAACGGTTCCCGGAGCTGCTGGTGACCGGGGAGCACTGGTACTCGCCGCTGGGGGCGATCTTCCCGGTGACACATCACTGGTGTCCGGACAGCTTCCCGGAGACCTTCGCGAAGTACAACCGGCGCTGGGCGCACCTGAACACCGGCGATCCCTCGCGGGGGTCAACCGGGGTGCATGAGATGGGGACGAACCCGTGGGAGATGCCGGAGTTGCGCAGGGACCTGTGGCCGACGGTCACGTTCGTGGACGGAACGATCGCGGCCGCCCCCGATCGCGTGGAGCAGGTGATCGAGCTGGCTCAGGCCTACTCCCGAGAGTATCTGCAGTAACGAAAGGGCACTCCGTTTCGACCTCGGCCGCTTGTCAGCGCTGCTGCGCGCGGCGCGCGATCAACCGGGCGATGCGCTCGGTTGATCGCCCATCCCGTGGTCCGAGATGGCGCCGGAGGAAGGTCAACTGGCTCTTCGCCAGTCCCCCGCGCATCTCCCCGCGGGAAAGCAGACGGCGAAGCGCGCGCTCGATCTCGTCGTAGTCGCGCACCCCCAGCGCGCATCCCTCATCCGCGAACGGGTACTGGTCAGGCCCGCCCGAGAGGTTGACGGTCATCACCGGCCTGCCGAGCAGCGCCGCCTCGAAGGTTGTCGTTGAGAACCGCGTGACCAGCAGGTCCGAGGCGGCGATCAGATCGCTCAGCGGCACCTCCCCGTGAGGCACCAGGCGGACGGTCTCCGGCAACTCCGCCGCCAGCGCCTCATAGCGAGTGCGCAGGTACTCCCCCTCATGGGGGTGTGGCTTTATCGCCAGCACAGCATCGCAATGCGCACAGGCCATGGCCAGCCCCCGCAGCCACCATCGGCGCTCGTTGACCATCAGCCGGCTCTCAATCGGCTGGGTGGTGGCGACGACGAGGTGCCGCCGCGAGCCGAGCAAGCGCTGCCTGATGTCGCCCGATGCGACCGAGCGAGTCAGGTCATCGTACATGCAGTGGCCGGTCTGTGCGAATGTGGTGTGCGCGGACGCAAGTGGGCTGAGCATCTCAAGTGCATAGTCGCCGAAGATGCAGATGTCGTCGTGAGGAAGCAGTGCGCCCGCGCGAAAAAGTGGCCCCCAGATGCCGTGCTGCAGGCAGATGGTGGGGATGCCTCGGTGTCGAGATTGAAGCACGCCTGGAGCGAGGGCATCGTTGTACGAGTTGAACGAGACCAGCGCGCGCGGCCGCAGCGCATCCAATGCGGCCCGCCAGAGGCGCGCGGTGTAGAGCGAGCGCGGCAGCTCGGCGACCATCGTGGAGTGGAGCCGGCGGGCCAGCCCCTCCTGCAGCGGGCGCGGGAGGTCCACGAAGATCGGCCACTCGCTGAGGCGCTCGGCCGTCTCGGCAAACTGCTTTGACGCATTCAGCGCCTCAACTACACCCCTGCGCACCATCCACGGCTCGGAGAACGCGTGCAGACTCCACCGCGGCAGCTCGCCGGGCGCGATTTGGTTCGAGGGGCCACCCAGGGGGCAGTCCAACGCCGCCACGCGCAGTCCGTGCTCGGCCTGCAGCCGGGCGCCGATGCGATCATACATCGGCACCACGGTCGGCCCGGAGATGACAAAGAGAACGTCGACGCGCAGATCTGGCCGGTCAAGAGCTACTGTGCGCAGCGCTCGAAGGCGGCGCAACGCCTGCACAACGCGCGCGGCAGGGAGGATCGTGTCGCGACATGCGCGCTTGAATTCGGATCCTGAGAGTTCGACGGGAACCCCGGCTTCGTCGGCGATGACGCGGGCTACCTCCGCCACCATCTGCCGCCCTGCCCACCAGCCCTCGGTGTGGTCCAGCTCCCACCCGAGCACCTCATCAGGGCCCATCTCGATGGCATGGCGCGCGATGAAGTCACCGGCGAGAATCGGCCCGAGCGAGAAGTTCACGAAGTGGTCGGCATGTGTCTCCCACACACAGTGACCGAACCCGTGGACGTCCTGACCGAGCCACGGGGGGAGCGCCTCGGCGATCTCGCGCGCCGCGGCCCTGATATCGAGGCTGAAGCGCGGAAAGAGCGCGCGCAGTTCGTCGTATCCGGGGCCCGCCATGAAGACGGCGTCCTCGAACCGATCCACGAGCGGAACGGTGATGTCGTCGTCACGCAGGGTCTGGTCGGGCACGGGAGGGTAGACGAGAGAGGAGTTGCGTACAATGAGCCGAGCCATCCGGGTCTCCTGGTCTGATGTGAGATTTGCGCGCGCCCGCACGAGCAGCGGCTCTCCCTGCGCCACGGCAGGTGGCGTGTCGGTTCAGTCGCGCAGATGGTAGGCGAGGGTCTCGAGTTGAAGCGTGAGGTCCACGCTGCGGACAACCACGCCCTCGGGCACCTTCAGCGTGACGGGGGCGAAGTTCAGGATACCGCGCACACCGGCATCGATGAGACCGTCGGCAACATCCTGCGCCGACACTCGGGGCACAGCGATGATCGCGAGGCTGACGTTCTGCTCGGCGATGGTCTCCTTCATTCGGTCGAACGCCATGATCTCATAGCCGCGGAGACGGTGCCCGACCTTGGCGGGGTTGTTGTCGAAGACGGCGACGATGCGGAAGCCGCGATTCTCGAAGCCAGGGTAGTTTATCAGCGCCGACCCGAGGGCGCCCGCACCGACTACGACTACCTCGAGTTCCTCGTCAAGTCCCATCATGCGCTTCAGCGAGGCGAGCAGGTCGTCGGTGTGATAGCCCACCCCCGGTTGACCGAACTCGCCGAAGAAGGACAGGTCTTTGCGCACCTGAGCGGCATTCACCCCGGCGGCATCCGCGATGGTCGCCGATGAGATGGTGGGCTGATCGTGCCGCTCCAGAATGCGCAGGTATCTGCACATCCTCAGAAGAGTCGGGTCGGGAATCTGCTTACTCTCTACCATCACATATGCCCTCTCGCGAGATTGACGCGGCTTCCGGAAACGAAGCGTCGCCATCGATAGTCCTGCCTGAAAGTGTTCGCCGCGTGGAGTGTAACACCTTCTCCACGCGTGGTAGTGGCGGGAAGGGGACCTGCTCCGCGGTGACGAAGTAGGCCGCGGCGGCGCGAGGCGATCGCCGGGAGCACGCGGAAATCCGACGAGCGTCGCGGTGAGGAGATACAGGCGATGCAGACACGAACTCTTGGACGCACCGGTCTTGAGGTCTCGGTCATCGGCTTCGGGGGCATCCCGATCCGCCGGCCTCCCACCGCCGAGGCGGTCGAACTCTACCGTCTCGGCATGGACCGTGGTATCACGTACTACGACGCCGCGCGCGCCTACGTTCGCTGTGAGGAGCGTCTCGGGCAGGCGATCGAGGGTCGTCGCGAGGAACTGGTCATCTGCTCGCGCGATCTCTCACACGCGAAGGAAGAGATGGCCGCGGCGATTGACAGGAGCCTTGCGACACTCGGCACCGACTACATCGACATCTACCAGTGCCACGAGCTTCACCAGCAGCAGGATCTGGAGGAGTGCCTCGCGCCGGGCGGCGCGTTCGAGGCGCTGGACGAGGCGCGCGATGGCGGGAAGATCCGCTTCATCGGCATGACCAGTCACAACCCCGAAGTCGTCATGTCCGGCCTCGAGACCGGGCTGATGGACGTGATCCTCATCATGCTCAACTACGTAAACCGCCGCATGGTCGAGGAGGTGCTTCCGAGGGCGCGGGAGGACAACATCGGTGTGGCGGTGATGAAGCCGCTCGGAGGCTGCCTGCTGGCCGCCCATGCAGACCTGGCCCTGCGCTGGGTGCTTTCACAGGAGGGCGTGCACACGACCATCCCCGGCATGTGGCGACGCTTTGAGGTCGAGGCCAACGCGATGGTGGGCGAGGACTTCGAGCCACTCACCGCGGAGGAGCACACAGTCCTCGATGAGATGCGAGAGTCGAAGCTCCCGCAGTACTGCCGCCTGTGCTACCGCCATCACACCTGCCCGAAGGGCGTGGAGATCTCGCGGCTGATGATTATGGACCTTCTCTACCAGCGCCACGGAATCGAAGAGGCGCTCGAACGCGGGTGGGATCGCGATCTGCAGCGCGTCGAGGAGTGCTTCACCTGCGAAATGCAGGAGCAGTGTCGCGCCTCATGCGGCTTCGGGATCGACATCCCGGCGGTGCTGATGGGGCTTCACCGGCAGTTCTACCCGGCCCTCGAGCGCGCGCGCCTGCAGTCGGCGGAGCAGCGGGGAGGGTGCTGAATGTGACGCGACCCGGACAGGCAATGTCCGGGCCGCTGTGTGTCAGGGAGACCGCAGCTTCAGCGCGCGTACTCGATCCAGCCCGCCTCAGCGAGAGGATCGAGGAGGACCTTGATGCGTGATGCGTCCTCGTCGGTGATCTGGCGGGAGGGGAAAAGCAGGCGCCGGCTGATGAGGCCCTGCAGTTCCTGGGCGGTCTTCATCGCGCCGACGATGCTCCCGATGTTGCGCGTCCCCGGCTCAGCCGCGAAGAAGTAGGGGAAGGCGGCGTTGACGATCTGCTGCAACTCACGCGTCCGCCTGACATCGCCTTCGCAACCGGCCTCAAGCAGCGCGACGAAGAGCTTCGGGGAGGCGTTCGCCATGCCCATCACCGCGCCGTGGTATCCCATCAGCGCCGCGATCCCCATGAGCTGCTCGGAGCCCTGGAGGATGGCGAAGTCGTCCCGCCCCTCCAGCGCATTGACGATGTTGACGCCGCGCTCAATATTGCCGGTGCTGTCCTTGACCCCGATGATCCGCTCGTTGTCGGAAAGCTCAAGGACGGTGTGCACCTCAAGAGAGTTGTCGCTGCGGGCGGGGATGTCGTAGATGACCAGCGGCAGGGCGCTGGCCTCGGCGAGCGCCTCGAAGTAGTCGATGAGCTGGGTCTGACCGTAGAAGAAGTAGTACGGGCAGGTGGCGACGATGGCATCGGCGCCCAGTTCAGCGACCCGCTCGGCCTGCAGCAGGCTCTCCTTGAACGAGGGCGAGGAGACGCCCGCGAGCAGCGGGACTCGCCCTCCGAGAGCATCGGCGCATGCGTCCACCATCTCATAGCGCATCTCGCGCGTCAGAGAGGGGCCCTCACCCGAGGAGCCGATCGCGAAGATCCCCACGCAGCCGGAATCGACGAACCAGTCCATGAGTCGGCCGACGCCCTCGCGATCGACGGCGTCACTGTCGGTCAGCGGTGTAGTCGTCGGGGGTACGATGCCTTTGATGTCGCTCGCCTGCAGCATGGCTGAGGTCCCTCCCGGGATCGGCTGAATGCTTCGCGGGAGGATACGCGTCCTTCGGTGTGATGTCAAGCCGGTGCGGGAGGCGGTCGAGCGCGGGGGAGCACCTGGTTTGCTCGCAGCGAGCGGCATGTGCGCCCCCGGTTGTCAGTGCGGAGACGGGTACTGACGCGGGCCGCGGATGACCTGATCCGCGCGGGGGAAGCAGGACTCCACGCCTGTCATGGCTAATCTGCCGGTGACGGAGGCTCCTCATTGAGAAATGGACAGCGCAATAGTCACTGAGAGCGTCAAAGAAGCGTGGGTGCGGACGAGGACCCTGCTGCTGACCGATCCGGACATCGGCCGGTGGCTCAAGTACGGCTTCATCGCCATGCTCGGAGCCGGAGCCCTCGGCAGCAGCGGAGGCGGTACGAGCGTCCAGGTTCCGGTGGGAGGTCCGGGCGGGGGTGGCGGAGAGTGGACCGCGCCCGGTGGCATGGGCCCTCAGATGATGGGGGCGCTGAGGGACGCGCTGACATGGCTCGCCGCCAACATCGCGAACCTGCTGCTGCTGGCGCTGGGCCTCGTGATCGTCTCGGTGATCGTGGCGCTGCTGGTGCTCTACATCCGCAGCGTCTTCCGCTTCATCTTCGTTGATGCGGTGGCCGCACCGCGGGAGCCCGGTGTGATCGAGTCATGGAATCGGCACACGGGGCAGGGCCTGTCCCTGCTGATCTGGTACCTGCTGCTTGGGCTGATTCCGTTGGTGCTGATCGTCATCGCGCTGGTGCCGATCATCGGCAGCATCGGCCTGCTTGCCAGCGGCGAGCCGGTGGGAGCGCTCCTCGGTGTCGGCGGGATGCTGGGGATGGGCGGGATGATCTTCATCGCGTTGCTGCTGCTCGCGGTGGGTCGCGCGCTGACGGAGGACTTCCTTGTGCCCGCGATGTACGTCCGGCGGAGCGGGATCGTCTCCGGCTGGCGTCATGTGGCCGGGGCGTGGCGAGGGCAGCTTGGGAACGTGGTGCTCTTTTATCTTCTCAAACTGCTCCTCGGGATCGGGGCGGCGATCGTCACGGGCATCATCGGGATGCTCTCGCTGCTTCTGCTCATCATCCCGGCGATCAGCCTCGGTGTCGTGGTCGGGCTGATCGCCGCATCGGGGATGGCGTCGAACGTGACATGGATCGCTCTCGGTGCGCCGGTTCTGACTGCGCTGATTCTCGGCGGCGGCGTGTTCGGTTACATCATGAACGTTCTGCTCCTGCCGGTGAGCATGTTCTTTCAGGCCTACGCGCTGGCATTTGTGGGCAGGCTTGACGCATCGCTGCGGACGATCTGAGTATCACGGTCTGGAGGCAGGCAGATGGAGACCTACGGCATCTGGATTATCGCGGGTGTCATCGCCCTGATCATCGATCTGCTTTCGGGGACGATGTTCATGCTCTGGGTCGCGGGCGGGTGTTTCGTTGCGGGCGTGGTGGCGGCGGCGTTTCCGAGCCTCGCGTGGGCGCCATGGGCGGCGTTCGTGGGCTCCACCGCGATCCTGCTTTACCTCGGGAGACCACTGGCGGAGCGCTTCCACCAGCAGAAGCTTATTCCCTCCAACGTTGATGCGCTGGTGGGCCAGGAGGGGATCGTGCTGGAGACGATCGACCCGATCAGCAACACCGGGCGCGTGCGCATCGGCTCCGAGGAGTGGCGCGCGCGGTCGGATGAGCACATCGAACCGGGCCAGCGCGTGTGCGTCCTCGGCGTGGAGGGCGCGACCGTGGTGGTAACGGGCTGGGACCCGCGCAGCTCGTAGCGGAGGGCGCGAAATCCCTGACAGTATCTGAGCCCGGGCAACCTGGCCGGGGCGCTGAATAGCGGCGCGACGTTCGAATCCTCACCCTCAGGGAGGGCGTTTGTGATGATCGCAGTGTGGATCGTAGTCGGCCTGCTGGTCGTCATTCTTCTCAGCCAGGCGATCTTCATTGTCCGGCAGTATGAGCGCGGCGTCGTCGCGACACTCGGGCGCTACGCCTACACGGTTGACCCGGGCCTGACCTTCATCTTCCCGTTCGTGCAGACCCTCGAACGGGTGGACATGCGTGAGACCGTGCTCGACGTGAACCCCCAGGAGGTCATCACGGAGGACAACGTCGTCGTCACCGTGGACGCCGTGATCTACTACGAGGTTACCGACCCGTTCCGCCGCGTGTACAACGTCACCGACTTCCGCCTCGCCGCGACGAAGCTGGCGCAGACGAATCTGCGTAACGTGATCGGTGATCTCGAGCTGGACGAGACGCTGACCTCGCGAGAGACGATCAACGCGCAACTGCGCACGATCCTCGACGACGCCACCGACAAGTGGGGCGTGCGCGTAACCCGCGTTGAGCTGCAGCGTATCGACCCGCCGCGGGACATCACCGAGGCGATGAGCCGGCAGATGAAGGCCGAGCGGAACAAGCGCGCGGCGATCCTCGAGGCTGAGGGTGTGCGCGAATCGGCGATCCTCGAGGCCGAGGGTGAGCGGCAGGCGGCGATCCTCGCCGCGGAGGGGCAGGCGCAGGCGATCCGTGAGGTCGCGGACGCAGAGAAGTTCCGCGAGATAGCGGTTGCCGAAGGTCAGGCGAAGGCCATCGTGAACGTGTACCACGCCATCCACGAGGGCGACCCGACCCACGACCTGCTGGCGATCAAGTATCTTGAGACGCTGCAGCGCATGGCCAACGGCAGGGCGACGAAGATATTCCTGCCGATCGAGGCCAGTGGCATTCTCTCAGGCATCGCCGCCATGGGCGACGCATTCGAGGAGGGCCGGCTCAACGCCACAGGCGGGCAGGCGGAGGGCGGCGAGGCGTAGGCCGCCCCACCATCGCGCACAGACGCTGGACCGGGAGGTCGTTGCATGGTACGAAGGATATGCGCAGTCGTGTGCATCGCCGCACTTGCCGGCACGGTGATGGCGGAGACGGTCACACTTGAGGTGACGAACACGCTCGATCGGGAGAGGCCCGCCGCCATCTGCGTGGGCGACGCCTCGCTGCTTGGGGCGGAGGTCGAGATCGGGGCCTACGTGGGGGCGAGCAGCGACGGACAGAAGGTCGCGGTGCAGGTTGACGACCTCGACGGCAACGGCGTCGCCGATCAGTTCGTGATGGTGCTCGATCTGCCGGCCGGTGAGACGACCTCCGTCTGGGTGGACCTCGACAGACCGTGGGACGGGCCTGACAGGGCCGACGTCCGACTCTCGTGGAGGTACGAGGGCTACGCGGCGCTGGATACGAACCTGATGGGCTTCGGGCTTTACGGCATCTACGCGCCACTCGACTTCGCGGCGTCGCTGCAGTGGGATCTCTACGGCAAGCGTCCCGAAGCGCGGGGGCTCTCGCTCGAAGCGCTGGAAGAGGTCAACTACCACGAGGACAACCCGGTTGCGGTGGACTACCTGCTTGTGGGCAACACGATGGGTCTGGGCGGGCCGATCATCGGCGGCGGAAGGCCTCTGCAGGGTGAGAACGGGGAGTACACCTACCGCGAGCTGACCAACGGGCCGGTGCGCGCGGGCTTTGAGGTGAAGGTCACCGACTGGGCGACGCCCGCCGGCGGCCTCTACGACGCGACGATTCACTACTTCGTGTACGCCGAGCACGATTTCATCGACGCCGGCTTTGAGGTAGTGCCGCGTACGCCCTGCGAGGGCAGGTTCGGCCTGGGCGTGCGCCGCATCGCCTCGCCCGACGTGTTTCTCGGCGACGCGGAGGGGGGAGCGCTGGCTGTCATGGGCCAGCAGCCGGGGATCGTGGGCAAGACCGGGCTCGCGATCGCATTTGACCCGGAGCGCTTCGCTCGCTGGGGCGTGCTGACGGGCGAGGAGGACTCGTACGTGGTCTACCTCAACCCGATCGAGCGCGCGGACAGGAGCTTTTACCGAGCGCGGCTCGTCGGCGTCTGGAGCGAGGGCGGTACCGCCACCGTGGAGACGCTCAACGCGCATGTGCTCGATCTTGCCGACCGCTTCCGGACACCGGTGGAAGTCGGGAAGTGACCGTTCATACCTGCAACATCGACGTGCAAATCCGCGATGGAGGACGGAGACTGCATCATGAAGATCGGCATTCGCAATGGTTCGATGGGCTTCCCGGAGATGGAGGATCTTTTTGCACAGGCCGCCGAGATCGGCTTCGACGGCATCGAGCTTGATATCCGCGCGGAGTGGCGGGATGAGCCGCTTATGTCCCCTGAGGGCCGCGAGCAGATCAGGCGGCTGACTGAGGAGACGGGTGTTGAGGTGCCTTCACTGTGCGTCGGCGCGTTCTGGCAGTTCAGTCCGGCGGCGAGCGACCATGAGCTGCTCGACACCTCCCGAACGATCATGTCGTCCGCGATCGAGGCGGCGGCGGATCTCGGAGCGAGATGGATACTCGTCCCGGTGACACCAGCGGAGGTCGAGATCTCGCACGAGGAGTGCCAGGCTCGCTGGATCGACGAGATGCAGAAGGCCGCGGGACTCGCACAGGCCGCGGACGTTGTGCTCTGTCTCGAGAACGTGGGCCGGGGCTGCGGCAAGTCCGCGCAGGACCTGCTGGCGTTGGTTGAGGGCATCGCCAGCCCCGTGGTGCAGACGTACTACGACGTCGGCAACGCCTGCGCGTTCGGGCATGACGCCGTGGAGGAGATCCGCGCGCTGGCCGAGGTGATCGGCGTCGTGCATATCAAGGACCGTGAGGCCGATCTGCTCGGCGACGGCATCGTGGATATCCCGGCCTGCGTGGAGACGCTGCGCGAGGTCGGCTACGACGGCTGGCTGATCCTTGAGACGCCGCCAACCGAGGATCCGCTGGAGGCCGGGAACTACAACCTGCAGTACCTGCGCGAAGTGGTTGATTGAGGCAGCGCACCGCCGTGGAGGGCTGCTGCGTCACCAGCTCTCCACGGCCGTCTCAATCATCGCCAGGTAGTTCGTGACGGTGAGCGGCGTGAGTTCGGTGGTGTGTGGAGAGGCGGTGGGGCAGAGGATGAAGCCTCCGCCCGGCGCGCCCGCGTCGATGGTGCACTTGACCTTCCCAACGAGCACATCAGTCGGGTCGTGGTAGAGGTCGCCGATCTGGATGTTGCCCTCGAGGCAGACACGGTCACCGATGCGGCGCCTGGCGTCCGCGAAGGTCACATCGCCAAGAGGCGGCCCCTCGACCGGGTGCAGGCAGTCGGCGCCAAGCTCGACGAACTCCTCAAGGATGGCGTTGAGCGGACCGTGACAGTGAATGTGCCGGAGCATTCCGGCGTCGCGGAGCCGGTCGCGCACCGCCCTGCCGGGCGCGACGACAAACTCCCGGAAGTCCTTCGGGCCCGCGAGCGGGGGCGTCATGAACTCCTCGCCGGAGGTCGCGTAGATCGGCCCGACGCCCTGCGAAATGGCCCAGTCAAGCATGTCGAGTGTGCGCTCGAGGAAGACGTCCACCGCTTCGAGGATGCGCTTGCGATCGGTGATCGACCAGATGGCGAGCCGATCCGAGCCGGTGAGCTGGGCGAGTTGGTAGATCGGGACCGGGAGGGAGCACATGACGATCCCGCGGTCGCCAATCTCGGCCTGCAGGTCGCTGACGTGTGAGACGTCCGGTTGCACCGGCTCGTAGGGGATAGAGAGGATCGCGTCGAGGTCGTCGAGAGTCTTCACGAAGTACTCGGTCTGCAGTCCGGGGAGGCCGCGGGTGCTGCTCTTGCGGGCCGAGGTGAGCGGGCCTTTCGGTGTCTGGATCGTCGTGCGATGGACGATCCAGTCGCCGGCATCTTCGCTCTGAACACTCGCCTCGATTGGGTGTGCCGAGAGCACATGCCCGCCGCCGAGCCCGGTGCCGAGTTCGTAGGCTCCATGCTCCCGGACGGCGTCAATGATCGGCCGGTAGCTCGGATGGCGGCTCTCGCACCATGCGTCATCCCAGGCGCGCACGCCGCGGACATGCAGGGGAAAATGGTCGGGCTCTTCGAGTCGGAATGCGGCCATCATGCGCTCTCGCGAGGTCATCAGGGGCCTCCGTGCCTGGCGTGAGGATCCGTTCGGACATTCGCCGCATGGGCGCAGAGACCTCCGGCCCGAACGGCGGTTCGGTCGCAAGTGCGCGAATGCGCTCGGCTTGACTCTCCGGGAGGCCGCGCAATATAATGCCCCGGCATGTCCGTGCGGCCGCTTGCCCCGGCTTCGCCGGTGGGAAAACGAACCAGCTCCAGGGAGGAGTGTCGTCGTGGCCAACAAGGACGCGGGGCGCAAGAGAAAGCTGTCGGCCACCGAGGACCAGGACAGAGCACGCGCCGCCGGGTCGCGCAAGCCCGGTGTCGTTGGCAAAGTCATGGACCAGGCGCGAAACACGGTGGAGGGCGTGCGGCTGCCGAGGCTCGACTGGCGGACGTTCGCCTGGGGCCTGCTTCTGCTGCTGTTTGTCATCTTCATCGCGCGCAACTGGGCGCCGATGAGGATAAACCTGTTCGGCTGGTACATCGATGCGCCGAGGGCGGTCGTGCTGGCTATCTTCTTTGGCCTCGGCATGGTGACGACGTGGCTGATCGAAGTCCGCGGCAGGCGCGCTCGCGCCGCCGAGGAGGCGCAGGGGGGCGGTGAGGCCGAGGAGGCGCATGAGGAGGAGCTCTGGAGCGACGATCTCGACGAGAGTGAGGTCCTTGCCACCGAGATCCCGGCTGAGGCGTTTGAGGACGAGTCCGCGGCTGAGGAGCCGGTCAGGCCCCAGTCGGAGGCACTCGCCCCTGATTCGGACGAGGACACGGAGCCCGAGGGGCCCGAGTTCATCGCGGTAGACGAGACCGAGGGTGACGCGCTTTCCGACGAGTACCGCTTTGACGAGCCGAAGTTCGACGCCGACAGCGGGGCGCCGGCCGACGATGATGACGCTGAGGACGATGATGAGTGGGTCTACGAGCCGGACGAGTCCGCGGACGCAGAGCCTGCGGCGGCCGGTGAAGAGGCTGATGAGGACTCGCCGGAAGCGGACGACGAAGAGCCGACTTCGTTCTGGCGAAAGTGAGCGGGGAGGAGAACCCATCGTGAGGCGATCGCTCCGAACGTCGCTCTTTATCACCATCCCGTTCGTCCTGCTGCTTAACTCCGACAAGGTCATTGTCAGCACGCAGATGTTCGGGGACACCTCCGGCATCCGGAAAGTGCAGGCGACGGCCCACAGTTCCATGCGTGACGAACTGCTCAAGTGGACTCGCGAGATGGCGCGGGGCTACGACCGCGAGCCGGTGCATCTGTCCACCGGCAGCATTGAGGTTGCGCGCACGCGACAGGTCAACTCGCTCGGCGCCATCGAGGGCGTCAGCGCCGGCGCGATGGACATCGTGCAGATGCCGCTCTCCCTCGTGACGCAGTACACCTGGGAGGAGACCATCGAGGTGGACTTCCTGGGCAACGAGCGGGAGCGGGCTGCAGCGAAGGTGATAACCTTCGAGTATCGCCTGACGATGCCAGGGGAGATCCAGTCCGCCCCGGGCGCGCGGATCGACGGCCGCTCGGCCACCTGGGAACTGAGCCCGGGCGATCTTGCGCCGAGTGAGGATTCCTTCACCGTCACCGCATCGGCGACGGCAGTGCGCTGGGACGTCATCGTCCTGCTGGCGTACGTCGGCAGCTACCTTCTCTACCGCACCATCGCGTTCTTCGTCCGGCGCGCGCGACTGCGTCCGCGGAAGATCTGACGGCGCACCATCTTCTGAGAGTGGCCGCGGGCATCCCGTCCGCGGCCGCTTTGTGCTTCCCATGCGAAGGGAGCGTACTGAAGTGCCTATCCCCGGGACCGACACCATCGACCTGCGCAGTGACACGAAGACCCAGCCCGACGCCGAGATGCGCCTTGCGATGAGCGAGGCGGAGGTGGGCGATGACAAGTCCGGTGAAGACCCGACGGTGAAGCGCCTTGAGGAGATGTCCGCGGAGATACTCGGCAAGGAGGCGGGGCTTTTCGTTGTCTCCGGGACGATGGGGAACCTCGTTGCCATCAGGACGCACACCCGTCCCGGACAGGAGATCATCTGCGAGCGCCAGGCACACATCTACCTCTGGGAGGGTGGCGGCATCTCGGCAATCTGCGGCCTGCTGCCGCGCCTCGTTTCCGGCGTTGACGGTGCGATGAACCCCGCCGACGTCGAGGCGGCCATCTCGGACGGCTCCAACGTTCACGTGGGCCCGACCGGCCTGATCGAGATCGAGAACACGCACAACATGGCCGGTGGGACCGCGCTCTCGGTCGAGCAGACACAGGCGATCTGTGATGTCGCGCACACACGTCATATCCCCGTGCACTGCGACGGGGCGCGTATCTTCAACGCCGCAAGCGCGCTCGGAGTCGGTCCTGCGGAGTTGGCCGCACCGGTGGACAGCATCCAGTTCTGCTTCTCGAAGGGCCTTGGCGCGCCCGTGGGCTCGATGATCTGCGGCTCCCGCGAGTTCATCGACGAGGCGCGGAGCGTGCGGAACGTCGTCGGAGGCGCGCTGAGACAGGCGGGCGTCATCGCGGCGGCCTGCATCATCGCCCTCCAGCAGGGTCGCGAGCGTCTCCACGAGGACCACGAGCATGCACGGCAGATCGCCGATACGCTGATCGAGTTGCCCGGTGTGACGGTTGATCTCGCCACTGTGCAGACGAACATCGTGAACCTCGAGGTGCGCCGCGAGGATGTCAACGCACGGTCGCTGTGCCGCGCTCTGGAGGCGTACCACATCCGGGCGATCCCGCGCAGTGATGTGGAGATTCGGCTGGTCACGCACAGGCAGGTCAGTGACGAGGACACCGACCGCGTCTGTCAGGCGCTCAGAGAGGTGCTCGGCTGAGGCGATGCTGGAGCACACATTCGTGCACATTCCGGGCGTTGGAGCGGTGACCGAGCGAGCGCTGTGGGATCAGGGAGTCGTGACATGGGCCGACGCCATCGATCTCGGCGCATGCCCGGTCGGCTTCTCGGATGCGCGCTGGGGGCAAAGCTGCCGCTTCATTGAGGACTCGCTACGGAGTCTTCAGCGGCACGATCACCGGCACTTCGCGACCAGCCTCCCGACCTCTGAGCACTGGCGCGCATACCGGGACTTCCGCCACAGCACGGCCTACCTCGACATTGAGACCACCGGCTGCCACCGCTCTTCGCAGGTGACGGTGGTCGGTCTCTATGACGGTCGCCGGACACGCACATTCATCGCCGGGGACAACCTCGACCAGTTTCCGGAGGTCCTCGATCAGTACGCGATGATCGTCAGCTTCAACGGCTCGAGCTTCGACCTGCCCTACCTGCGGCGAAGCTTCCCGGACCTCCCCGGGGGGCATCTGCACCTCGACCTGATGCACGCGCTCAGACGCCTCGGCCTGAAGGGCGGACTCAAGGCTATCGAGCGGCATCTCGGGATCGAGCGAGATGATGATCTGGCCGGGCTCGACGGCTGGGATGCGGTGCGGCTCTGGCGTGAGTACCAGCGGGGGAATGCCGCGTCACTGGACACGCTGGTTCGTTACAATGCCGCGGACATAGAGAATCTCGAATTGCTCGCTGAGAGGGCCTACGCGGGGGTACGCGCGTCGATGGGCCTGCCATGCGACGCATCCGGCGAGGGAGCGGGCGCGTGTGAGTAGCGCAACTGACGTGCGAAGGGCTCTGCCGCCGGTCTACCTGATCTTCATCGCAGCCCTGGTGATCGACCTCGCCGTCGCGGTGATCGGGCTTGGCGTGCAGCTTCTGGGCAATCATCTCGGCGCGAGCCCCAGCATGCTGGGATGGCTGGGGACCGTGGGGGCGCTCGCCTACACGATCGGCTGCGTCTTCACCGGCACGCTCTCCGACCGATTCGGCCGCCGTCTGCTTACGAGCGCAAGCTGCGTCATGTGCGGGCTGGCGTGGCTGGCGATGACGCAGGCGGCCTCGCCGCTGCAGCTTCTGGCGATCCTGCCATTCTCGGGCGCGGCCATCTCGATGTTCTGGCCGCCGGTGCAGGCGTGGCTGTCGGAGATCACCGTCGGCGGCCGCGAACGGCTCAACCGCAACATCGGCGGCTTCAACATCGCGTGGACGATCGGCCTGATGGTCGGACCGGTGGTCGCCGGTGTTGCGTGGGAGTATGGGCAACCCGTCTTCGGCCCGACGCTGCCCTTCCTGATAGCGGCCGGCTGCGCCGCGTCGATGCTGATCCTGCTGCAGGCGATTCCGCGCTCGGTGCCCGGTGGCGGTGAAGCGGCTCCGGAGGACGCGGATGCGGTGAAGCCCCACGCGAAGGTCGCGACGCGGTTCCTGCACCTGGCGTGGATTGCGAACTTCGCGAGCTGGTTCGGACGAGGGCTGAACATCGTGGTCTTCACCGAACTGGGCACCCGCACCGGCTTCTCGGCATCGACGATCGGGACCACGATCTCGATGTTCCTCGCCGGTCAACTGCTGATGTTCCTCTATCTGCGCAACCGGTCGGGCTGGCAGTACCGACTCTGGCCGCTGGCGGTGTCGCTGCTGGTCTCGGCGGGCGCGTGGGTCCTCGCATGGTTCGCGCAGTCGCCGTGGGTCTTCGGGCTCGCTTTCGCGATCGCCGGGATGGGCTCGGGCGTCACCTACGTCTCGAGTCTCTACTACAGCCTCGAGGGGCATGTGGTCTCCCGCGGCGCCCGCGCGGGCATCCACGAGGCCGTGCTGGGCAGCGGCGTCTTCCTCGGCCCCCTGCTCGGCGGACAGGTCATGGAGCACTTCGGCCTTCGCGCGCCTTACATGATGACTGCGGTGCTCTTCGTGGCATTCACGGCCGTCCTCTACGTCGTCTGGCTTCAGATGCGAAACGGCCTGCGCCGGGCGGCCGACGAGGCACAGATGGAGGTGGCGGGTAAATGAGCATGAAGGCAGTGATCCTGGCGGCGGGCGAGGGGACGCGAATGCGCCCGCTGACGAACCGCCGGCCCAAGCCTCTGGTGCCTGTGGCAGGCCGCCCGATCCTCTCGCACATCGTTGGAGGGCTCGCGTCCGCCGGGGTCGATCAGGTGTGCCTCGTCATCGGATGGAAGGGTGACCAGATCCAGGCGGCATTTGGTGATGGCAGCGGCGTGGGCGCGGAGCTGACGTATGTCTGGCAGCACGATCCGGGAGGAACGGGCGCCGCGGTGCTGCTGGCGGAGGAGTTCATCGGTGACGACAGGTTCGTCCTCGGGTGGGGGGATATCATCATCCCGCCGGAGAACTACCGGAGGATGCTCGACGTTTACCGCGCGGAGAGCCCTGAGGCGATGCTCGCGGTCAACCGCGTGGATGACCCGTGGGAGGGGGCCGCGGTCTACGTCGAAGACGGCCACGTGGATCGGATCATCGAGAAGCCTCCCAAGGGCACATCAGCCACGAACTTCAACAACGCAGGCCTCTTCGTCTTCGGCCCCGAACTGCTCGGCGTACTGAAGGGCACCGGCGTGTCGGAGCGTGGTGAGCTGGAGGTTCCCTCGGCGATCGCGACGCTCCTTGACCGAGGGACCGCGATCCGCGCGTACGAGATTGACGGCTACTGGTCGGACGTGGCGCGTCCGTCGAGTGCGATCGCGATCTCCGGGCGGATCATCGGCCGCATGGCGCACTCCGGGGTCATCAGGCATCCGGAGGCCCGCGTGGGGCCGCGGGCGAGGTTGCGACCACCGGTGCTGATCGGGCCGGGCGCGTCCATCCGTGCCGCCACGGTCGGCCCGAACGCGGTGGTCATGGACAACGCGATCGTTGCGGATGGCTGCGAGCTGACGAACACGATCGTGATGCCCGGCGCGTGTGTGGAAGCGGACTGCGAGCTGGCGTGGACGGTGGTGGAGGAGGGCGCCACGGTTCCATCGAAGACATCCTCCCGGGGGAGCGCGACGGAGGCAGCGACGATCGGGGGTTCGTAGATGGAGAGCGGCAACTCGCAGGCCGTCTTTGAGCTGCGGCCGATGAACCTCGCGGACCTGCTTGATGCGGTCATCCGCCTCTACCGGCACAACTTCGGTGTCCTGATCCGCATCGCGGCAGTCGTGCACATACCGCTGGGTGTCATCCACATCGGAAGCTCGGCGCTCCTCGCGCAGGGCCTTGATGTCGAGACTCTCACCACCTCGATCCCCACCACCACGATCATCGCCCTGCTGGGCATGGGCGTGTACTGGCTGCTCTTTTTCCTGACGATGCCGATCGTGCAGGGGGCGATGGCCAAGGCGGTTGCGCAGTCACATCTTGGTGAAGAGGCTTCGGTTGGTGGCGCGTACCGCTTCGCGCTCCGGCGCTGGGTCAGCCTGCTGGCGGCGACGCTGCTGCAGGGGATGGCACAGATGGCGGCGATCATGGTTCCGCTGATACCCGCCGGGATGCTCATCGGCGGCGCGGTCTTCGCCGCGGGGGGGGGGAGTGGCCGGGCGTCAGCGTTGCTCCCGTCGCGGCGGGGGCCATCGGGATGATGGTCGCGTCGGCGGCATGGACCGTCGTGCTCATCAAACTCTTCTTCGGCCCGCTGACGGTCGTGCTCGAGGACAGAGGGGCCGCCGAGGCGCTCGGCAGGAGCTGGAGGCTGACGAGCGGGCACTTCATCCGCGTCGCGCTGACGATGTTGATCGTCATCGTCCTCACAGTGGTGCTCACGTATATCGTCGTGATCCCGCTGGAGATCGGCGCGGTCGCGCTGCAGATGATCGCACCGGCCGGAGGCCAGGCGCTGTCGGCGTCGGCGATGGTGTTCGCGCAGCTCTTCCTGCAGCCCATCCAGATCATCGCGACGGTCCTGCTTTACTACGATCTGCGGATGCGCAAGGAGGGCTTCGACCTCGTCATGATGGCCGAGACCATCGGCGAGCCGGAGCTGGCTACCCGCACCCCACAGGGAACTGCGCGGCCGGCCGGTGCCCTTTACGGCACCCCGCCGCCACCGCCGCCACCACCACCGACTTTGAACGGAGCGACCAATGAGCCGGCAGATAGAGATCACGTTCCTTGAGACAGACGCATCGGCGGAGGTCAGCCTGCTTGATGAGGACGCGCCCGAGGCCGCCGAATTGCTGTGGCGGGTCCTCGAGACGCCTCTCGTCGCGCGGGCGGTGCACGCCATCTACGCCGGGCCCGCGGTGCTCGTGAGCATCCCCGAGCGCCACGGTGAACCACGTGGCGGACAGATTCCGGTGGAGAATGAGACGCAGCATCCTGAGCCTGGTGACATCCTGCTGCTGCCACCGGCGGATGACCCCGCGGAGGACATCTGGGGGGAGCCGGGGCAGGACGGCGGTGTGACCGTTGCGATCTTCTACGGGGATCAGGGACGGCCCTTCAGCCCGAGCGGCTGGCAGCCCGGCGTCGTCGTCGGGAAGGTCACAGCGGGTCTCGGAGCACTGCGGGAGGCATGTCGCTCGGTGCGCTTCGAGGGGGCACAGCGCGTCTGCCTGGCGCGGGAGGCCTGCGCGGAGAAGATCGATGAGGTCGTGATGCACTCTGATGGTGCGTCGCTGGGGAATCCGGGGCCTGCCGGAGCCGGCTTCGTGATCAAGACGCCGGCCGGTCGGCTCCTTGCCGAGGGCTCGGTGCCGCTTGAGCCGACGACGGTCAATGTCGCGGAGTACCGAGGACTGATCGACGGGCTGCTCGAGGCGCAGCGCCTCGGCGCGCGGAAGGTTCACGCGCTGATGGACAGCGAGCTGGTGGTCCGGCAGCTCACGGGGGAATACCGCGTGAAGGCCGAAAACCTGCGGCCGCTCTACCAGTGGGCGAGCAAGCTGATCAGCAGCTTCGACGCATTCACCTGCGAACACGTGCCGCGTGAGAAGAACCAGCGCGCGGATGAACTTGCGGGGGAAGCGGCGAAACGTTCGAAGGAGCGGAACTCGAGGAAATGACAAACGATCGCTCATGGGCATCGACCATCAGTTGGATCGTCGAGGACGAGATTGCGGCGTTCTCGGCCTTCGCACTCGCCGACCTCGACGCACTGGCCGAGGCGGGTATCTGCGCGATCGTGTCGCTGACCGAGCAGGTGCCTCCTGAGCTGATCGGCGAAACCCGCTTCGACACCCTGCATCTGCCGATCGAAGACATGACGCCGCCGGACAGCGATCAGATCGAGCAGTTCGTCGAGTACGTCGATCGGTAACTACTCACGTTGCGGCTTGTCTCGTGGGTAGAGTGTACCCCCCCCCGCAAGATTGTCAAGGAAAAGACGGAACTTATCGCGCAGAGATCTGTCTTGAATACCAAAGCTTACACTCGCAGCC
>JBMNNW010000068.1:0-28478 GCA_050942735.1 Armatimonadota bacterium | reverse complement strand
TCCCCCTCCCGCCGGAGTTCGCCCCGCGAACTCACAGGGAGGGGGTGCCCGAATGTCGTGTATGAGGGCGGGGGAGGCTGTCGTTGCCGCACCTACATTATTCGGTCACACCCCCCCGGCCTTGCGCGGTGGGGTGAATGCCGGTATGATAGTCAAGCCTGCCCGCGGAGCACACGCCGCGGGCAGTTCGTTACTGCCGATCACCCCGGCCGCCACCGGCGGCCCGGCTTGCTTCAGACTCGGGAAAAGGTGACCGCTCCAATGTCAGAGGTACGCACGAGATTCGCCCCGTCCCCAACCGGCAACCTGCACGTGGGCGGCGCGCACACCGCGCTGTTCGCGTGGCTCTTCGCCCGCCACGAGGGCGGCAAGTTCATCCTGCGCATCGAGGACACCGACGAGGTGCGCTCGACCGAAGAATCACTCGCCGCAATCTACAACGGCCTCGCCTGGCTCGGAATCGACTGGGACGAGGGCCCCGACGTCGGCGGGCCCTTCGCGCCCTACATCCAGTCCGAGCGGCTCAACATCTACGCCGAACAGATCGACCGGCTCATCGACAGCGGCCGCGCCTACCGCTGCTTCTGCACGCCCGAGGAGCTGAAGGAGCGGCGCGAGATCATGCGCGCCCGCGGCATCCCGCCGCGCTATGACGGCAAGTGCCGCGACCTCAGCGACGACCGGCTCGAGCTGCTGCTCGCTGAGGGCAAGCCCTTCTGCGTCCGCTTCCGAGTCGAGGAGAGCGGTACCACGGTCATCAGCGACATCGTCCGCGGCGAGGTCTCCTTCGAGAACGAACTGCTCGGCGACTTCGTCATTCGCAAGACCTCCGGCTACCCGACCTACCACATGGCGGTCGTCGTCGATGACTACCTGATGGAGATCTCACACGTTATCCGCGCCGAGGAACATCTCGCCAACACACCCTCGCACGCCCAGCTTCTCGACGCACTGGGCTTCGAGCGGCCGTTGTACGCCCACCTTCCCCTGATCCTCGCCACCGACAAGACGAAGCTGAGCAAGCGCCACGGTGCCGTCAACCTGCTCGACTACCGCGAGCTGGGCTTCCTGCCCGAGGCGATGCGCAACTTCCTCGCGATCATCGGCTGGTCGGCGGGCGCGGAGCAGGAGATCCTCGACCTCGACGAACTGATCGCGAAGTTCACGCTCGAGGGAGTCAGCAAGTCACCCGGTGTCTTCGACCTTGAGAAGGCCACATGGCTCAACGGCGAGTACCTCAAGACCGCCGACGCGCAGTACCTTGCCGATCTGCTGCTGCCGACACTGCGGGAGAAGGGCCTCTTCGAGGAGGACCCCCGCGACGAGCGCATGGACTGGCTCATCGACGTCATAGACCTGATGAAGGAGCGGACCAGGCTTCTGACCGACTTCGTCGTCTGGGGGCGCTACTTCTTCACCGACGACTTCCCCTACGACAACAACGCACGCAATAAGTGGCTCGGCCGCGACGATGTGCCGGACCGGCTCGATGCGCTGGCGGAGCGGCTCGAGGACGCGGAGACGTGGGACGTGGATGCCATCGAGGCCGCGATCCGCGGACTCGCCGAGGATCTTGACGTCGGCGCCGCGAAAGTCATTCATCCCTGCCGCGCGGCCGTGACAGGGCAGACGATCGGCCCCAGCCTCTTCCATCTGATGGAGCTTCTGCCGCAGGAGACGGTCGTCGCCCGGCTCCGCCGCGCCGCCGAACTCGGCCGCGCCGGCGAGATGGCGCCAATTCCCGGCGACGACGAGCAGTAGCGCCGACACGACGATCCCGACGCAGGGCCGGGGCGAGACGTCGCCCCGGCTCGTCGCGTACGTATCTCAGAAAACGACGAAAAGTCTGACCGACACAGTGAACATGAGTGGCGGCGGGGGCGTCAGACGGAATGAAGCAAAGAACGATGCCCCAGACGTTGACGTTTTGGTGGGGGAGGAGGGTGCTGTCCCCGCCAGCACCTGAATCCCCCGCCGACTACTTTAACTCGGTGCGCCTCGACGCGGTGTTGACAGTGCTATCTGCCTGTGCTAAGGTCCCGATGCGTCGAGCTGCCGGGGCGCAGCCTCTTCGGTCAGTGCCCAGTGCGAGGATACCAGTGGACCCCGCTCAATCTGTCTCAGTCCGGATCGAGGTGAATCGACCGGAGATCGCCCTCAGGGGCCGATCGCTGGGTATGATGTCGCAGTTCTGAGAGGGCCCCGCCCGGCCGCAGCTTCCCTGTACGGCTCCGGGCACCGGGGCCTTCAGTCGTGTACGGGCACGCGCCCGGACGCAGGCACCAATCAACCGCGGTGGAGGGATCGCGAGATGCTGATCCACGACGACATCACCGGCACGATCGGCAACACCCCGCTCGTGCGGCTTGCGAAGCTCGATGACGGGCTGCCCGGCCGCGTGGTCGGGAAGCTCGAGTTCTTCAACCCGGCCGGGTGCGTCAAAGAGCGCATCGGGCTGGAGATGATCCTTGACGCCGAACGTCGGGGGCTCATCGAGCCGGGCAGGACGACGATCATCGAGCCGACCAGCGGGAACACCGGCGTCGGCCTGGCGATGGTCGGCGCGGCGCGGGGCTACCGCGTGGTCCTGTGCATGCCCGAGACGATGAGCATTGAGCGCCGGAAGCTCCTCGCCGCGCTCGGCGCGGAGTTAGAGCTGGTCGAGGGGGGCATGCAGACCTCGATCGACCGGGCGCGGGAACTCGCCGAGCAGCTCGACGACGCGTGGATCCCGATGCAGTTTGAGAATCCGGCGAACCCCGCGGTTCACGAGAAGACCACCGCCGAGGAGATCTGGGCGGACACCGAGGGAACCGTCGATGCCATCGTCTCCGCCATCGGCACCGGAGGCACCGTCACCGGCATAGCGCGGGCGCTGAAGCCGCGCAAGCCCACCCTGCGGATCATCGGCGTCGAGCCAGCCGAATCGGCCGTGCTCTCGGGTGGCGAGCCCGGCCCTCACGGCATTCAGGGGATGGGCGCCGGCTTCATCCCGGACGTGCTCGACACCGGGATACTCGACGAGGTCATCCAGGTGTCCACCGACCAGGCAAAGGCCACCGGACGCCGGCTGGCGGCGGAGGAGGGCGTGCTCGCGGGGATCTCATCGGGCGCGGCCGTCCATGCCGCGCTCGAGGTCGCCCGGCGGGAGGAGATGCGCGATCGCCTGATCGTCGCCATCATCCCCGACACCGGTGAGCGCTACCTCTCGACCGACCTTTACGAAGGCTGAGCTGCACAGGACCAACGCGAAGGGAGGAACGGCGATGTACGGACGGACCATCAACCGAGGCGCCGCAGTGGTGATGCGCATGGCTATGCCCCGGCGCCCCGCTGTGGGGCGCGGACCCGGCCATGCCGTGGACACGGAGCATCATCACGCAGGGGCACCCGCTCGTCGTTCTATCCGCCGGTGCCCCTCCGGAGAGAGTGATCGCGATGTCAAAGACGTATGAAGAGATCAACGCGAAAATACGCGGCGGCGACGTGGTGGTCGTCACGGCCGACGAGATGGTCGATGTCGTCGCCGAGATCGGCCCCAGGCAGGCCGCGGAGAAGATCGACGTCGTCACCACAGGGACCTTCGGACCGATGTGCTCGTCCGGCGCCGTCATCAACACCGGCCACAGCACACCGCGCATGAAGATCTCGAACGCCTGGCTCAATGAGGTCCGCGTTGAGTGCGGTCTGGCGGCCGTGGACATCTACATCGGCGCCACCAATGTCGCCGACGGAGACCCGCTCAACCGCAGCCACCCCGGGCGCTTCAACTACGGCGGCGGACACATTATCGAGGACCTCGTGGCCGGCCGCGACATCCGCCTGCGGGCGACCGCATACGGCACCGACTGCTACCCCCGGCGCGAACTCGACACACTCATCAACATCGAGGACCTCAACGAGGCGTACATGCTCAACCCCCGCAACGCCTATCAGAACTACAACGTCGCCGTCAACAAGTTCGCCGACCGCGACATCTACACGTACATGGGCGTGGTCAAAAAAGACCTCGGAAGCGCCAACTACTGCTCCGCCGGCCAGCTCAGCCCGCTGCTCAACGACCCGTTCTACCGCACCATCGGCATCGGCTCGAGGATCTTCCTCGGCGGCGCACAGGGCTTCGTCTACTGGCAGGGAACTCAGCACGATCCCACCGGCGAGCGCACAGACGCCGGAGTGCCCACCGGCGGCGCGGGAACGCTCGGAACCGTCGGCGATCTCAAGCAGATGGACCCGCGCTACGTCGTCGGGGTGAGCTTCCTTGGCTACGGCGTCTCGCTGGCCGTCGGGCTCGGCACAGCGATCCCGATCCTCGATGAGGAGATGGCGGCATTCACCGCCGTCAGCGACGCCGAGATCGTCGCGCCGATCATCGACTACAGCCACAACTACGGCCTCAACGAGGGCGCCCCGCTCGGACACGTCTCCTACGCGGCGCTCAAGAGCGGCGAGGTGCAGATCGAGGGCAGGAAGGTCCCGACCACGCCGCTGTCAAGCTACGTTCGCGCCCGGGAGATCGCGCAGAGGCTCAAAGGCTGGGTGGAGGCCGGGCAGTTCCTGCTCACTGAGCCCGTCCAACCCCTCCCGGGACCAGCCACCAGTCCGGGCTTCAGCCCGCTCAAGTACCGGCCCGTCCCAGAGGAAGGCGGTGAGTGAGATGGCCGAGAGCAGAATCGTGCTGCACTTCCCGAAGACGCTGCTCGATCAGCCTGTCATATCGACGGCTATCTCGAAATACGGACTGCACTTCAACATCCTCCGCGCCAACATCACGCAGGACCAGGAGGGGCTTATGGTCCTCGGGCTCGAGGGCGATCGGGCGAGCATCGACGGCGCCGTCGAATGGATGCGGCAGCAGGGGGTGCGTGTGCAGCCGCTTGAGAAGGACGTCACGCGGGACGACGAGCGCTGCACCGACTGCGGCGCATGCATCGTGGCCTGCCCGACAGGCGCGCTGGCGATGGACATCGAGACCCGTGAGGTGAGCTTCTCAGCGGAGAAATGCGTCGCCTGTGGCATCTGCGTGCCGGTCTGCCCGCCCCGGGCGATGGCAATACGCTTCTGAGTGGCAGGTCTCACGAATCAGAAGAGCCCGCGGCGATCGCCGCGGGCTCTTTCGTATCGTTTCTGGCATCTGAGGGCCGCTCAGACCTCCCAGACAGTCTCGCCGTCATCATCGCCCGCGCCGGGTCCGCCGCCTTCCATGCTCTGGAAGATGCGCTCCACGAACGTCAGCAGCTCGCGCGGGTTGAACGGCTTCGTCAGGTAGGAACTCACACCTGAGGACCAGCCGCGGAAGATATCCGCGTCCTGCGCCTTTGCCGTGAGCATGATGACCGGAATGTCCTGTGTCTTCGGGTCCGCCTGGAGCCGCTTGAGGACCTCAAAGCCATCCATGCGAGGCATCATCACGTCGAGCACGATCATGTCAGGATTGGTGTCCTTGACCTTCTCGAGCGCTTCCACGCCGTCGTAGGCCGTCTCGATGTCGTACCCGGCGCGTGTGAGGTTCACCTCAACGAGCCGAACAATGTGACGCTCGTCGTCTACGACCAGAATCTTCTTCGCCATCTACAGCCGCTCCCTCCGTGGGCTTTGCACGCCCCGGATCCGTCGATTCGCCGCACAGGACACTCCACGCGGGCTATGGGACATCCAGTGTGCGCAGATTATACAAGAGGCACTGCGTCCTGTCAAACCTCCCGCGGATGCGGTCGGCCCAGCGCGTCCACCTCAGCCGCCGACCGTTTCGCCACTCAGCCGTTCATCTCCTCCACCAGTCCCGCCGCGATCCCGAATGAGCCCCGCAGTTGATGGTAAAGATCCTGGTAGAGCCGATGATAGCCCGCATAGAACCGCCGGCTCTCCTCGTCAACCGCCGGTGTGTCTGTGGTCCGGATGGTGGAAGCGCAGGCCTCCTCAACACTGCTGAACGCTCCCGTGGCCACCGCCGCGAGCAGCGCGACGCCGTAGGCCGGCCCCTCATCCACGTTGATGGTGCTGTGCGGGTAGCCGGTCATGTCCGTCTGGATCTGGCGCCACAGCCCGCTGCGCGCCCCGCCGCCCGAAGCCCGCACCTCCCTGATCTCCACGCCCATCGCCTCGATGATATCCAGCGAGTCCCGCAGACCGCAGGCGACACCCTCAAGGACCGCCCGGATCATATGCGGCTTGCCGTGCCGCAGGCTCAGCCCGAAGAAGACGCCGCGGGCGTCAGGGTCGGGGTACGGCGTGCGCTCGCCGGTGAGGTAGGGCAAAAAGACCAGTCCCTCGCTGCCCACCGGAGCCTGTGCGGCCTCAGCGGTCATCAGCTCATACGTGTCAACGCCCATGCCCCCGGCGACCTCCGCCTCCGCTGCACACAACGTGTCGCGCATCCAGCGCAGCGACCCGCCTGCCGAGAGCATCACGCCCATCACATGCCACTTGCCCGGCACTGCATGACAGAACGTGTGCGTGCGCAGCTTCTCATCCATCATCGGCTCGTCGAGATGCGCGAAGACGACCCCTGAGGTGCCCGTGGTCACCGAGACCACGCCGCTGCGGACGATCCCGTTGCCGACCGCTCCCGCGGCCTGGTCGCCGCCGCCACCGACCACCGGCGTCCCCTCCGCCAGCCCGGTCTGGGCCGCGGCTTTCGCTGAGATCGTCCCGGTGACGTCCGGCGACTCGTAAACCTCCGGCAGCCACTCCCGCGGGACCTCCAGCCGGCTGAGC
Organism: Armatimonadota bacterium; assembly: GCA_050942735.1. GTDB lineage: Bacteria > Armatimonadota > Zipacnadia > Zipacnadales > UBA5352 > UBA5352. Next base: position 21,761 of record JBMNNW010000068.1, on the reverse strand, counting down.
ATCACGTCCGACCAGCGGCGCTGCGCGACGTTCAGCAGCGAGGTCCCCGAGGCGTCCGAGACTTCCGTCGCGTACTCCCCGGTCAGGCGCAGGCGGACGTAGTCTTTCGGCAGCAGGATCCTGCGCACGCGCGCGTAGTTGCCGGGCTCCTCGTCACGCAGCCAGATGATCTTCGGCGCGGTGAAGCCCGTAAGCACCGGGTTGAGCGTCTCGGCGATCACGTCCGCCTCGCCGACCGTCTCGGTGATCGTCTCACACTGACGAGCGGTGCGCTGATCGCACCACAGGATCGCCGGGCGGATCACCTCGTCGCTCTCATCGAGGAAGACCGAACCGTGCATCTGCCCCGAGAGGCCCACGGCGGCGACCTCCGCGCCGTCGATACCCGCCCGGTCAAGCGCCGCCCGCGTGCTCGCGCATGCGGCCTCCCACCACGCCCGCGGGTCCTGCTCCGCCCACTTCGGTCGCGGCGTGGACAGCGGGTACTCGGTCGAGTGGCTGGCGATGACCTCGCCGCTCTCGCTCACCAGCAGCGCCCGCGTGCTCGTCGTGCCGACGTCAATGCCCAGCAGATAGCCCATCGCAGCCCTCCCACGTGGCTCGGATCGTCACGCGCGCTCGATGGTGACCGGCGCTCCCGCGCGGACCGTCTTCAGCGCCTCGAGGTCGCCCTCCATGCGCCCGACCACGATGACCGGGCTGGCGGGGCGAATCTCGTCGGCGGTGCTCATCGGCGTCATCCCGAAGAACATGCAGAAGGCCGAACCAGGCGACCAGTAGCCGAGGTCGCCCAGCTCCACCGCGGCCTGCATCTCCTCGGCCGGACAGTCCACGTCGATGCTGAAGTATATCTCCTCGCCCCAGGTGCTCGCCTCAGCCTTGATTGGCAGGGCCTCTGCTATGGCCCTGGAGCAGTCGGAGTCGTCGAGTTCCCCCTGCACCTGCACGTCGCCGGCGGTGATTGTGATCTGAACGGACATCTTCCAATCTCCTCCTCAAACGCTTCCCCGGTTCTGTGGGCGCATCCGATCAGACGAATATGCGCAGGTAGTTGAGGCCCTTCTCAAACCCCTCCTCGCGCCCGAACGCGCGGTCCTCATGCTCGATGCTCAGCGTCCCGTCGAACCCGTTATCACGCAGCCGCGCGATGTACACGCCCCAGTCGATCTCACCGAAGCCGGGGATCACGTAGCGCCACCAGCTTCGACCGTCGCGATTCCCGCGCCACGCCAGCGTGTGCGCGACGATCTCGGTGTCCTTCGCGTGTGTGTGGAAGATCCGGTCCGCGAAGGCCTCCACTGCGTGCAGGTAGTCGATCTGCTGGTGGTAGAGGTGCGAGGGGTCGAAGTTCAGCCCGAAGTTCTCATCCGGCACGGCCTCAAAGATCTGCTCCCAGTGACCGAGGTGCATAATGTTGGTCTCAAACCAGTTCTCCATCGCGAACTTCACCCCCGCGTCGGCCGCCTCGGGGCAAAGCGCGCTGTAAAACGGCGCCGCGATCTGGTCGATCGTCTCCTCGCGGGTCATCCCGCCGCAGGGCTTGCCCGCGAGACAGCCGACGACCTCAACGCCGTTGGCCGACGCGAGTGCAACGGCCTTCCGAAGCGCCTCCTGATTGGCCGCTCGCGCTCCCTCGCCGGCGTCGCTGATGTCCACGAAGCACGACATCTGGCTGATCTCAAGCCCCGCATCGCGCACCTGCCCGACGATCTCGGAGGCCATCCCGGCCTCCATCTCAACGTTCAGGTGCGCGCAGCCCGGCCGCACATCGACCTCGAGCGCATCGAAGCCCGCCTCGACCGCGAAGTCCACGATTGTGTCCATCATCTCGCCCCGGAAGGGCGCCGTGAGCAGTCCAACCTGCATGGTGGTCATCTCCTGATTCAGACCGTCATCGTGCGCGGCGTCCGGCGAAGAAGCACCGCACCATCTGCTCGGCTGTGAACGCGATCATCTGCTCGGCCCGCGTCGATTCCATCGCCTCCGCGAGGCTCATCGGCCGGTTGAGGATCGACGCGAGCGCATCGAAGCCCCGCTCGTGGAGGCTCACCGCGTCGAACGCAACGCCCCCGGCGATCGCGATCACCGGGACCCCCTCGCGCCGCGCGACCGCCGTCACCCCCGCCGGAGTCTTCCCGTAGGCGGTCGAGGCGTCGATCGCTCCCTCGCCGGTGACACACAGGTCCGCCCCGCGCATCGCCTCCGGGAGATCCACCGCGTCGATCACAATCTCGACGCCCGGCTCAAGCGACGCGCCGCAGAACGCCACGAGCCCCGCGCCGAGCCCACCGGCCGCCCCCGCACCGGGGATGTCACGCACGTCCAGCCCGAGGTCGCGCTGCACAACGTCGGCGAAGTGGCGCAGGTTCGCATCGAGAACCTCGACGTCCTCGGGCGAAGCGCCTTTCTGCGGGCCGTAAACGTGTGCCGCGCCACGCTCGCCGTACAGCGGATTGTCCACGTCACACGCGACCCGAATCTCGGTGTCCTGCAGGCGCGGATCGGCCCCCGACATCTCGATCGTCGCCAGCCGGGCCAACTCCGCCCCCCCGAAGCCGATCGGCTCTCCATCCTCGTCGAGCAGCCGTACGCCCAGCGCCTGGGCCATGCCCGCGCCCGCGTCGGTGGTTGCGGAGCCGCCGATCCCGACGATCAACTTCCGACGGCCCGCGTCCAGCGCGGCCGCGATCAGCTCTCCGGTGCCGAATGTCGTGGTCTTCAGCGGGTTGCGCAACTCATCGGGGACCAGCGGCAGACCGGAGGCGGCGGCCATCTCGATCACCGCGCTCTCATCGTCTCCGAGCAGCCCGTAGATGGCATCGACGGGCTCCCCAAGGGGGCCGGTGACGCGCTCGCTGACGAGCGAGCCGCCGGTTGCGTCCACGAGCGACTGCACCGTGCCCTCCCCGCCGTCGGCCATCGGCACCTCGACGATCTCAATCTCCGGGTCGATGGCCGCGATGCCGCGGGCGGCGGCCTCGCAGACCTCAAGCGCGGTGAGCGAACCTTTGAACGAATCCGGCGCAATGACTATCTTCAATGCTCCTGTGCACTCCATTTCGGCCCGCGGCAGCCGCCTGGTCCGAGCGCGGCCGCCGCGGGAGACGCGTCTGGGTTGGGGATGCGCTCTAGAGCATTGACCACGCCTGCTCGAAGGTGCGCTTGGTGCCTGCGACCAGCAGATCGGAGTCCTCGTCGCCCACCGGCGCGACCTCGAAGGTCACGATCGGCCTGTCGGTCGGCAGATCCTTGTCGAAGTACCCGACGTAGATCAGCGTCTCGAGGAAGCGCGCGAGGTCATCCACGTTGTTCTCGCTGCCCGGGTAGCCGAAGCCGGGGTGCTTGTCGCCGTAGGCGTCGTGCGACTCGTCATGCATCAGCGCGTTACCAACATGCACGTGGATCAGATGATCGACCGTCGGCGCCAGGAACTCCTGCGCGCTCTCGCTCAGCAGAGGCATGTGTGAGAGGTCCTGGGTGATCCCGAAGTTCTCCACCTGCTCCTTCACGCGGTCGGCAAGCTCCACCGCGCGCGGCGTCGGGCCGATCAGCGAGCACTTGTCCACCGTATCGTCGAACTGCTCCAGCGACAGCCACACCGGCTCGCCGCCCCCGGCCTTGCTCTTCGAGTACTCGCACAGCTCCACACACGAGTCCACCAGCGCGGCCATCGCGCTGTCACGGTCCTCCGGGTTGTCCGGGCCGGAGAGGAACGCGCAGATCCGCGCGCCAAGCTCGTATGCCTGATCGATCCCGTTCTTCACCGCGTCCACGGCCTTCTGCCGCTCTGCGTCGTCCAGGGAGTTGATGTCCAGCTTGTTGATCAGAAGCGGCGGCTGCGCGCCCACTCCGATCTTGATGTGACTGGTCATCGCCATGCTCTTGAGGCCGTCGAGAACCTCCTGGTGCTGCGTCGGCCGCACCTCGATGACCTGGAAGAAGTCGTCCTCGGCGATCCGCTTCGCCGTCTCCAGAATCATCGCCGGATCCTCATCCCGGATCACCGGGTAGGCCATGAAGTGAACAATCCCAAGGTCCATCATGTCGCGCCAGTGCCTGTCTGAGTACATTTGCATCCTCCCGTGAGCCGCCGCGATCGGCCGCGGCGCCGGTATCATTTCCGAAGAGGCGACCCCCGCGATGCGGCTGCGCCTGCTTCCGGCATTCGTTCCATCCTCTACTTCCTGCCGACGAGCGTAATTCCTTCACGCAACCTCAATCCCTTCCTCAATCCACGGAGGCAGGTCCGGCGGGGCGGGCGGGGAATACTACCCGCAGGCTCCAGGCCGCCGGGACGCCCGCCGCGCCTGTCGTTGAGCAGCCACGGGAGGAAGAGATCGTGAGCATCAGCCGGCTTTTCGTCATGGGGGCCGTCGCGTTCATCGCCCTGGCCGCGGTGGCGCAGGAGACCGAGCAGCCAACTGAGCTGCTCCACGATGACACCACCGACGTGCTGGCGACCGTCAACGGCGAGCCGATCAGCGCCGACCAGCTCTGGTGGTACATGGAGAACACTCGCGGCGGCCAGGTGCTCGACCAGATGATCGTCCGCCACCTCATCATGCGCGAGGCCGGCGAGCAGGGCGTCAGCGTCGGCACTCCCGAAGTCGATGACGCCGTCGCCCGCATCGTCGAGCAGCATGGCTCGCAGGGCGCGTTCGAGCGCTGGCTGCGCGAGAGAGGGCAGACCGACAAAGGCCTCCGCATCGAGCTGCAGCAGCAGCTTCTTCTCGACAAGCTCCTCCGCGAGCACATGGGGCTGACCGATGAGGGCATCCAGCGCTACTACGACTCCCACCCCGAGCAGTTCAGCGAGCCGCCACGCGTGCTCCTGATGGACATCGTCACCCTCACGATGGACGACGCGTTCGTCGCCCGTGAGCGGCTGGCCGCCGGCCACGACTTCGCGGCCGTCGCCCGCGAGATGTCCCACGACCCGACCGCCGATGAAGGCGGCGACCGCGGCTGGATCGAGCCCGACGACGTGCTGTGCGAGCAGGTCGCCGGTGTGATCTTCGCGATGGAGCAGGGCGAGATCTCCAACCCCGTGGACTGCGGCGACCACGCACACGTGTTCTTCGCGAGGCAGGTCGAGCCGCGCAGGCAGATCCCGCTTGAGGTCGCTCGTGGGACCGTCGTCGAGCGCATCCAGCAGGTCCGCGGTATCTCCGAGGAACTCTACCTCGCCCTCCTCAAGCGGCGCGCACAGATCGATGTGAGCTGGGAGGCCGCGGAGTACCTCAACGACCTCTACGCCGATGAGCGCGCGATCAAGCTCGTGGTGGATGACCGCCGACTCGACCTTCCAGTCGCCCCGAGGCTCCTTCCCAACTCCAACCTGATCGTCCCCATCATCCCCCTCGTCGAGGCGATGGGCGCGCAGGTCACGTGGAACGCCGAGGCCGGAGTCCTCGAGGTCCAGCGCGATGACACCCGCCTGGTGCTCGTGCTCGGAGCGGACATGCTCGCCGTGGGCGACCGCGAGATCAGCCTCAGGGAGGCCCCGATTCTGCTCGGAGGCGCGCTGATGGTCTCGCCGCGCGGGCCGGTCCAGGCCCTCGGCGGCTCGCTCTTGTGGAACCGCGAGCAGAACACGTTGTATGTAAGCTCACGCGCCGATGACAGTGCCGGCGCAGAGGCCTCCGGCGAAGGGTGAGAGGCCGCGAGCAGATCGCCGGACGCCGTCGATGTTGGGGCGGCCCCCTCAGCGGAGGCTGCCCCGTCCGTTTGCGCCGAACGTGAACACTGACCGTCTCCGATGAGGGAGCGTATTGACAGACGCGAACCGACGACCCACCGATGTGCCGGTCCTGCGCATACTGCACGAGCGCCCCGATGAGTGCGCCTGCCGCACGATCACCCGCGGGCAGGCGATCGGCGCCATCACGCTCGTGGTGCTGCTCGCGGCGCTGCTGCTCTGGCGCCCGCTGCACACACTCATCGCGGTCAACGGCCTGCTGATCGCCTTCTACGTGGTCCACTCCACCTACAAGTTCTACCTCGTCGCCGTCTCGCTCGAGCGCCCGGTCCTGCTCGACGCGACCGACGAGGAACTCGCGACCGTGGACGAGGCGTCCCTTCCCACCTACACCCTGCTGATCCCCCTCTACCGTGAAGCGGCCGTCTTGGAGCGACTCGTCGACGGCATGCGGAAGATGGACTATCCGGTCGAGAAGCTCGACGTGATGCTGCTGCTCGAGGAGGACGACGAGGAGACCATCGCCGCCGCCGAGGCGATGGAGCTTCCCGCGCACATCCGGCCCGTCGTCGTCCCCGACAGCGAGCCGAAGACCAAGCCGAAGGCATGCAACTACGGCCTCTTCACCTGCGAGTCAGACCTTCTCGTCATCTACGACGCCGAGGACCGGCCTGAGCCCGATCAGCTCAAGAAAGCCGCCATCGCATTCAGCAAAGTCCCCGACAACGTCGTCTGCATCCAGGCGAAGCTCAACTACTACAATCAGCGACAGAACCTGCTGACCCGGTGGTTCACCGCGGAGTACTCCGTGTGGTTCGATCTCTTCCTCCCGGGCCTGACGGCCTCCGGAGCGCCGATCCCGCTGGGTGGCACGTCGAACCACTTCCGCGTGCAGCCGCTCAAGGACCTCGGCGGCTGGGACCCGTTCAACGTCACCGAGGACTGCGACCTCGGCGTGCGCCTCCACAAACACGGCTGGCGCACCTCCATGCTCGCGTCAACCACCTGGGAGGAGGCCAACGGTGCGTTCTGGTCGTGGTTCCGCCAGCGCTCGCGCTGGGTGAAGGGCTACCTGCAGACATGGCTGGTGCACACGCGCAGGCCGGTGCAACTGGTCCGCGAACTCGGCTTCGTTGACTGGTTCTCATTTCAGATGACCGTCGGCGGATCACTCCTGTGCTTCCTGATCAACCCGATCTACTGGGCGATGACGATCGTCTGGCTGATCACGCACTCCACCGCCATCGCAGCGCTCTTCCCGCCGGGCATCTACCTGATGGGCAGCTTCTGCCTCTTCCTCGCGAACTTCGTCTTCGTCTACATGGCCGTCGCGGGCTGCATGGCGCGTGGGTACTACGACCTCGTGAAATACGCGCTGCTCACCCCCGTCTACTGGCTGATGATGAGCATCGGCGCGTACAAGGCCTTCGGGCAGATCATCGTCGCGCCGCACTACTGGGAGAAGACCGACCACGGCATCTTCGATCTTGAGGGCGCCGCCTCCGGCGATGGTGAGGCCTCGTGACCACGCTCGGCAGACTCGAGGTCAGGGTTGCGCTGCTGCTGGTATTTGCGCTGACGCTCGGCGTGGGGCTGCGCGGGCGGCTGACCGAGGCGCAGGTCAACTGGGATGGCCTCGCGGCGGTCGCGCACGCCTACGATGTCTTTCATGCCGAGCCCAACGCGAACCTCGCGATGATCGGCTTTGTCCAGCCGCCGCTCCCGGCCCTGCTGCAGCTTCCCGTGGTGTTGCTGATCCCCTCACTGGCGACCAGCGGGATCGCGGCGAACCTGCTCGGTGCGCTCTGCGCCGCCGCCTCGGCGGCACTGCTCCTGGCGCTGGCCGCTGACTGCGGGCTGTCGAGGCCCTGGCGCTGGCCGCTGGTGGCGCTCTTCGCGCTGCACCCCTTCGTGCTGGGGCCCGCCGCCTGCGGCGCCCCGATGGCCCTGCTCACGACCCTGCTGATCGGCGCGGCGTGGGCGCTGCTGCGATGGGGGCGCACCGGATCACTCCGCGATCTGATCGTCGCCAGCCTTCTGCTCTCGGGCGCGCTGATCACCCGATACGAGGCCGCATTCATCGTGCTCGGGGCGCTGATATACCTCGGCTGGCGCACCTGGCGGGATCACCGCTCGTGGGACAGACTCGAGGGCACGATGATCACCTTCACCCTGCCGATCGCCTACGTCGCCGGGATCTGGATCATCGCGAACTGGGCGATCATGGGCGACCCGTGGTACTTCGCACGCGAGACATTCGACCTGTCGCTCTCCGCCACCGCCGAGGGCATGATGACACTGCTGCTCGGACTCGCGCTCGCCGCGTTCTTCCCCGTGCTCGCCCTGGTGTACCATCAGATGCGCGGCGCCGGGCGTTACGAGGCGGCGGCGCGACCGGTCGCCTGGCTCGTGCTCACCGCCATGCTCGCTCCGGTCGCGTTCCCCTTCCTCTTCGCCGGGCTCAGCGGCGACAGCCCGTGGGCCGATCTGCTCACTCCGCTGGCGATGATCCTCGCCGGCGGCTTCGCGATGCTCGCGGCGGTCGCGGGCGATCTGATCCACGGGCGGCGCCGGCACGGACCGATGGCCGGGACGGCCCTCATCGCCGTCGGGAGCATGGCCGTCGCGGTCTGGCTGTGGTCCGCGGAGGGGGCGCTCCCGGTGACGCCGTCGCAGGCCTATCTGGGGCGAGGGCCGCTGGCGGACTCCGCGACCGATGAACTGGCGGCCGCCGACCGCCTCCGCGCGATGGATCTCCCCGAGGGCCGGCGGCATCTGGTGGCGGGATGGCCCGGCTTCGCCGTCGCGCTCTTCGGCGAACGCACCGGTGAGGTCACGGCCATCCGAACGTGGGAGCTGCCTGAATACGTCGATGAGTTGTGGGCAGGCAGTGTGCTCGTGCTGCTGGTCGGTGAGGACGAGGACGGGTTCGCGCCTGCTCTCGTCGAGGTCGGCCGCGGCCTCCATCCGGCGCTTGCGCTCCACGAGCAGTGGAGGGTCGGGCCGTGGGCGTGCTTCCGGGTGCAGTGAGCCCGGCAACACCGACACGAAAGCTCGCAATGACAGGGAATGAGGAGCTGCGGGGGCGCCTCACAGGAGGAGCCATCTTGCATCGAATCACGTTCATCACCGCAGTCGCACTGCTCCTGCCAGCCGCCGCGTTCGCGCAGGCGCAGGACCTTCCGTCCGCGGTCAGGGCCGAACTGACCGGCGGAACGACCGTGTACACCGTCACCACGCCCGTTCTTGAGACGACCGACGACGCCATCTATCAGACCGAGCGCTACGGCCGCAGCTTCGCCTACGTCTTCCACGGACTGCCCCCCGGCCCCGCGCGCCTGAAGCTGGGCTTCTGTGAGAACAAGTGGACCGCGCCCGGCCAGCGGGTCTTCGACGTCCGGGTCAACGGGGAGACCGTCCTGCCGGAGTTCGACATCCTCAGACACGCCGTGCGGCATGAGGCCGTCGAGCGCGTCGTGGACATCGTGATCCCGGCCGACCAGCCCCTGCGTGTGGAGTTCGAGGCCAGCGAGGACAACGCGAAGATCAACCTCGTGCGCATTTACACCACCGAGTGGCTGCTCGAGACCAGCCCCAAGGACGAGGAGACCACCGCGCTGGAGCCGCGACAGCGGACGCTGTCCTCCGCCGAAAACGTCTGGGAGACCCAGCTTGGGAAGCTCGGCAGCCGCGTCGCCATCAATCCTCGCCCCCAGCAGAACGTCTGGTGGCAGAGCCCGCTGGGCCACGCGCAGTACCGCACAGCATACTTCGACCCGCCCGACGTCGACTTCAAGCTCCAGCCCGCGAGGTACATCTTCGGCGTCGAAGTCGGCGATGTCGCGCGTTCGCTGCCCTTCGACGATCGCCTCGAACACTTCTCGAAGGTCGATCAGACCGAGACGATGACCGAGCTGTCCTACCCGTGCGCCTCGCCGGAGCTTCCGGTGGACGTGCGCTTCACCTGGGGCGCGCCCTTCTACCCCGGCGACGTGGTCCTGTCCACCGCGCCCTACCTCACGCTGCAGGTGGACGTCACCGCCAACTCGCACGAGGCGCAGTCGGGCCGCGTCATGATCGGCCGGTCTCTGCCGATCGGTGAGCCGATGCGCGCGTTCTCCGAGCGGGGGCTGGCCGGCCTGCGGCGGGCGGCCGTGGTCTTTGAACTCCCGACCGAGGAGCGCTGGGTGGTGGATGATCCCTCCGCCTTCAAGCTGCACACCAGCGGGATGCCGCTGGGCGCCGTGCCCGATGAGCGGGCCCCGCTCAGACGTACCGATCCGGACGGCCGCACGGTGCTGCCCGTCATCTGGGAGCAGCCCTTCGGCGGACTGACGTGGGACTTCGACCTGCAGCCGGGGGAGACGAAGAGCTGCCGGATCGTCTACGTCGGCTGGGCCGACGGTCCGGTGCAGAACGTCGCGGGCGTCGATCAGCGCTTCAAGTACCACGAGTTCTTCGAAGGGCCGATGGACGTGGCCCGCTACGCCTTCGAGGAGTGGGACGCCGTCCGCGAGCGCTGCGGCTTCTTCGAGCGCACCATCGAGGACGCGACACTGCCCGAGTCGCTCAAGCAGCTTCTCGCCTTCGCCACGCACAGCTACCTGATCAACACCTGGTGGACGACCTCCCCGGAGGGCCGCGACACATTCACAGTCTGGGAGGGCTGCTGCCAGCTTCAGTCCACCGTGGACGTCGAGTACAACATCGCCCCTTTTTACTTCGCGCTGTGGCCTGAGTTGCTGCGGATGCAGCTCGACCAGTGGCCGTCGCACATCAACGACGGCGTGCTCGACCACGACATGGGCGTCGGCCTCGAGGTCAACGGGATGGCCTACTGGCACCCGATGGAAATCGAGGAGAACACCAACTTCGTGCTGCTGCTCCATCATTACTGGCGGCGCACCGGCGACCGCGAGACGGTCCTGCGGCACTTCGGCTCGGTCCGCGAGCTGCTCGACTGGGTGACCGCCGCCGACACCGACGGCGACGGCTTCCCCGAGGAGGGCCTTTACAACACCATCGACCAGGGCTCCCCCGCGATCCAGTACGCGCCCGATCAGGTCTACCTCGGCGTCAGGCAGATCGCCGCCTACCAGGCCGGCGCGCAGATGGCCCGCGAGGCCGGCGAGCGCGCCGTCGCCGACGCGTGGATGCAGCGCGCGCAACTCACCGCGACGACACTGGCGGAGCGAGGATGGCTGGACGACCACTACGTGGTCGCGCTCGAGCAGCAGGCGGGCGAGCGTGCAGACGAGGGCGCGGATTGGGAGAGCTCGACGATGCGCGGGTGGGACAGTTACTCGATCTACACGACGAACGGGCTGGTCTATCCGATGCGCGCGGGGATGACCGTGGAGGGGCTGGAGATGGAGCGGCTGCGCGAGGACATCCGCAACGCGACCGCCGCGACGATGGGGGCGTTCGGCTCGCCGCACACCAGCCATGAGAGCAACATGTGGGTCTCGCAGAACATCTGGCGGGACATCGCCGCGGCGTACCTGGGGATCGACTGGATCGACAACGCCGACCGCTACTGGCGGCTGCAGCGGTACATCAACACCGCGAAGTTCGGGGCATTCACCGACGTCTACGTCTACGGCCGTGACTCGACGTCGCTGGACTACTACCCGCGCGGGGTGGCGGCGTTCGGGCTCATCGAGGCGCTGGCCGGGCTGCAGTTCGACGCGGTCACGGGCGTGCTGTCGGTCGCGCCGCTGCGGGCGCCGCTGCGCCTGCCGCTGACGATCTTCGCGGACTGGGAGGCGGGGGAGGTCCCGTGGCTGCACGTCGAGGGCTCCGCGGATGCGCCGCGGGTGCGCATCGAGGGCGGGCTCCCCGACGGGGTCGAGTTGCGCGTGCGTCCTCGCGGCGAGCCCTTCGACGCGGGACGGCCGGTGGAGATCGGAGGCTGAGAGGATGCCCCGCAGGTGTTGATCGGATGCCGCACCGTCGCACAGCGCTGACGCAGAGGAGTGAGCTTCCGATGGCCCATCAGCTTCATGCAGGCGTCGCGAAGATAGAGATCACACCGCCGCTGGGTCTGACGATGGCGGGCTACGGCGCGCGCACCGAGGTGGCCGACGGCATCGAGGACCCCCTCCACGCCCACGCGGTCGTTTTCGAGCAGGGCGACGAGGTCTGCGCGATCGTCGTCGGGGATATCATCGGCGTGAAGCGCGAGCAGAGCGAGGCGCTCCGCGCGCGAGTCACCGAGCTTTGCGGGCTGCCCGGCGAGCGCGTGATGGTCTGCGGCACACACACGCACTGGGGACCGGCGCTGTCTGCGTCGAACTACCTCACTGAGGAGCTGCGCGCGGCCGTCTCGCCGGAGTACACCGAGACGTGCATCAACCAGATGGCGGGCGCGGTCGCCGAGGCGTGGCGGCTGCGGGAGCCCGCGGTGGCTTTTGGCGGGACCGGTGAGGCCGACCTCGTGAAGTTCAACCGCCGCCTCGTCAATGACGAGGGCATGACCGAGATGAACCTGCGGCTGCCGCTGGAGGAGGCGATGGTCGCCTCGCGGGTGGGTGCGGAGCTTGCGGAGACGTGGGTGGCGACCGGCCCGCGCGGCAAGCGGCTGAGCGAGCCGCTCGAGGGCCTCCGAGGTCTGCGCGTCGGGCCGGCGAACCCGCATCTGCCGGTGCTGAAGCTCGTGCGGCCGGACGGCTCACCGATCGCGGCGGTCATGGCCTTCGGCTGCCACCCGGTCTGCGGCGGCGACCCGGAGACGACGTTCTACCGCTACTCGGCGGACTGGCCGGGGTGGGCGCGACGGGTCATCGAGCGCACGCTCGGCTGCCCGGCGGTGCTGCTGCTCGGCTGCGCGGGGGACCAGGTCCCGCTGCGCCGGGGCGGCGATTCGCGCAGTCGGATCGGCCACTCCATCGGCGCTGAGGCGCTGCGCGTGTGGGAGTTGGTCGAGGGAGAGACCGCCGGTCCGCTTCATGTTGCCAGCCGGACGATGGAGGTCCCGCTGCGGGAGTTCCCGTCGGTCGAGGATGCCCGCGCGGCGCTGGAGGCGACCGACGACCCGGAGGGCCCCGGCGCGGCGCAGCAGCGCCATCAGCTTCACATGGCTGAGCGTTTTGCCGGACAGAGGAGCCTCAGCGCCGAGGTCTGGACGATGGCGCTGGGGGATCAGTGGGGGCTGGTCGGACTGCCCGGCGAGGTGCTGTGTGAGTTTGAGCTGCAGGTGCGCCAGCATTCGCCCTTCGCGAACACCTGCCTCGTGGAGCTTGCGCTGGACGCACCGGGATACCTGCCGACCGACGCGGCAATCGACGAAGGCGGCTACGAGTCGGGCTGGTCGCCCTTTGGGAAGGGCACCGAGGCGGCGACCGTCGAGGCGGCGGTGGAGGCGTTGCGGTCGGTGGCGGAGTGACGGTGACGTCTCCCGCCATGTCTTCAGCACACTCTCTCTTTCGGAGCAGCGGCAACTGCGAACGGCGACGGCGTGGCGGGAGGTCCCCGGAGATCGCGAGCGATCTCTTCGCGAGTCTGCCGCGCAGACGTCGATGCCCTGCAAGGTGCGCACAGCAAGGGCGGTGATGGCGGATGACGGACGATCGGACAGTCGATGCGGCCGATGAAGATCGGCCTGGCGAGGTCAGGCTCGAGTGTATCTCGCGGCCTGCCAACGAGGAGGACATCCCCGTGCTCGCGATCTTCGAGCGCGAGCTGGCGCGCCTGTCATTTCCCGAGGACCCGATCCTCGATCTTGAGTACCACGAGGAGAAGCTGCGCCGTTCGCTCGAGCGCGAGCCGGAGGGGATGATCGTGCAGACCGTCAGCTCCGAGAACGCGCCCGCGGGAGATGAGATCGCCTCGTGGCTGTGGCTGAGCACGAAGCGGACACTCGCGACCTCCGAGGCCTACGGCGTACTGCGCAGCCTCTACGTGCGCAGGCGCTACCGGCGCCACGGCCTGGCGCTGAGCCTCGCGGAGTATGCGCTGCGCTACTTCTCCGCGCGTGACGTCAAGAAGATCGTCGCGAAGGTCCACGCCGGGAACACCGCTGCGCTGAAGGTGCTGCGGCAGGCCGGCTTCGAGCCGCTGCACACCACGCTGCAGTTCCGCCTCGAGCCGGGCGAGCCGTTCTTCTTCGAAGACGAGGATGAGGAGGACTGAGGCCGGTCCTCACTCCGCCTCCCACGCAAGCGTGTCCGCGGTGTGGAAGCGGCAGGGCCGCGGATCCCCCAGCCGGGGTAGTACATCATCCTGATCAGCTCGCCCCTGATCCCCGGTTCATCAGCCGAGCGGATCAGGGTTGTGGCACCGTCGCCTGAACGCTCCACGCGCTCGATCATGAACGCCTGCGTGAGCGTCCCCGCCGAGGTCCACCACCGGGCAGCGGGCGCTCGGCGGCGCAGCCTGCGTGGACGCACACAGCGAGGATCACGGCCGGGATCATCCGTCCGCTCATCATCGATCACCCTCCTGCGCGCCGCGGCCTACTCTCGTACGATCGATGGCGCGGGTGCGAAGTAGTGGACCACGATCCACATCGTCAGCACCACGCTCACGCCGAGGATCAGGCCGAATGCCAGCGGCCGGAGGCGGTTGAAGGTGCGGTAGCCGCCGAAGCGCACGACCGAGACCTTCCACAGCCAGCCGAGGAAGATCGACATCCAGTACCGCTGGATCGGCCAGCCCATCCATGTGATGAAGCCGAGGGGGTGCAGCGGCCACCACACGAAGCGTCGCCGCAGGGCCACAAGGCCCCACGTGAGTGCGCCTCCGAGCGCGACGCCGCCCCAGTCACCCGCGGTCATCGTGGCGGTGGACTGAAGCTGGCGGACGAGGAGGTTGGTGGTGTTGAGCGACGCGCCGCTGGGCCACCAGCCGAGCTTGGGGACGCCCCAGTGGTAGATGACGTAGAGGGAGGTGAAGTGGCTGGCGATGATCGCCACGACAATCGCGCCCATCGCCGCGAGCATGACCTTTGCGCGGTTCGCGCCCATCTCGTTGCCGATCTTGAGCCCCTGGGCGACCGCCGCGGCGTTCATGGTGGCGGTGGAGCGGATCTGCGTCCAACTGGTCATTGTGAGCAGTGTGATGTTCTGCGTTCCCACCGTTTCGGCGCCGGCGATGGAGACGATGGTCTGATTGAGGCGGAAGGGGGCCGTGTAGATGAACATACCGGCCTCCGCCACCACGCGCGCGACGACCATCCCGATGAGAGGGAATGCCAGGTACTGTGCCATCGCCCAGCTGAGGTCCATCCCCGCCCATGTGCACCACCACAGCACGAACACCAGGGAGCCGACGAAGCCGAATACTGCAAGACGGTAGGGTTCATCGGCGTCGGCGGCGTCGGGCCGTCGACGCAGCGTGCCGACCGCCACCTGCGCGGCTCGGGCGATGTGCTGGCGTGCCGACCACAGGAGCGCGACGGCAAGCACGGCGTAGCCGCCGATGGTCTGGTACTCGAAGAACTGGAAGTGGCCGGTGTCGATGCCGATGGCCATGCGCGTGAACTGCTGGACGCGCTGGAACCAGTAGAAGAACCACAGGGAGAAGCCGACCTCGGCGGTGAGCAGGTAGGCGACGCCGATCATCTCCGGGTAGATATGCGTGGGGATGCGGTTGAAGGCGGCCCACGGTCCCCCCATGACCGTCTGCGTGTCGCGCTGCAGGTCGATGTCGGGGAGGATCGGCCAGTAGGCGTGGAGGCCCTTGATCGAGTAGAGGATGAATGCGAGCGAGAATGCGATCCACATCATCTTGCTGCGCATGAGCTGCGAGGCCATGCCCGGCTCGGTCTCGACGGTCTCCATCGGGACCTGCACGAGCGGGTAGAGGAGTCGCTCCTCGCTCTCCCAGCGGTGTGCGAGCGTCCCCATGAAGCAGATGGTCATCCAGTAGATGGCGAAGAAGAACGGCGTCCAGACCAGCAGCGGGGTGACCCACCCGCGCCAGGGGATGCTCCGGCCCGGTGGAAGGCCCTCGTAGGCCCATCGTATCACCGGATCCTGAGGTGAGGTGGAGGGGACGAGCATCGGGTTGAGACCCTCAAGGTAGAGTTCAGGTGGCGCGATGTCGGGGGTGGCGTAGTAGACGATGCCGAGTGTGTAGAGGTAGACGTGCTGCGCGAACTCCTGTCCGGCGATCGCACCGGCGACCATCAGCATCAGGAAGATCAGTAGAAGCTCTCGCGAGGTGAGGCGCCAGCGCCGCGTGATGCGACCGATCAGCCGCAGAGCGGCGTTGCCACCGACCAGGGCGAGCAGTATGCAGACGGCGCCGCGCGGGAGGTAGCCGGTGCCGATGATCTCGTAGCGAAGAAACACACCGAAGCAGCCGACGACGGTGAACGCGACGACCATGACAAGGCCGATGGCGATCGCGCGCCCGGTCACGCCATGGCGCTCGTCGGCGGGTTCGGATTTGCGTGACTGCTGCGTGGGCGACTTTTCCGTGGCCAGGACACAGACCTCCACCGTTGGAGCGGATGCGCAAAGGGAAAGGCGCTTTTCGCCGCACCCGAGGGGAGGACCTGCCGATGGTCGGCAGAAAGACAAAAAAAGGTCGAATGCCCCGTGGATCAGGGCGCGTCGCTTAGCCCAACTCCCGGGCCCGGCATCGGCGGAAGAGGCGGCTGTCGCGCCGGGGGCGGCGGTCACGCTGCATGGTGCGGAGGGGCGCTCGCGGTGTGCGTCGAATACCCGCAGTGCCGGTCTGAAGCCTTGCGATCACGGTGTGAGCACCATGCTGCAGGCGCCCCAACCGGACTCCCCCCGACGGCTCGGGCTGGTGGTCGCGCTGGCCTCATTCGCGATCGTGATGGCGCTCGGCGGGCTGGGCAGGCTGCAGACCACCGAGAACGCGCTGCTGCAACTGCGCTTCGAACTGCGCGGGACGCGCCCGGCGGGCCCGCAGGTGCTGCTGGTTGCGCAGGAGGAGGGGGGCAGGCGGATTGACCTGCCTTCGGGCCAGGACGCCGCACCGTGGTCGCGGAGAAGACTCGCCGCGCTCGTGAGCCGGCTTGATCGGGCGGGGGCGTCCGCGATCGGTCTTGACCTCCCGGCGCTCGCAGGTGTCGCCCCGGCCGAGAGTGCCGACGACGAGCTGCTCGCCGAGGCGATGCGCAGCCACGGTCGCGTCGTCCTGCCGATGCTCATCCGCGAGGGCGTCTCGCTGGATGGAGGAGCCGCCGCCCGCTCTGTGGCGCGCTTCGCCATCGGCAGCGGGGAACTCGAACGCCCGGTCGGCCTTCACCCCGGGGCGCTGGCGGTGCCGTCGCCGGTGCTCACCGCCGCCGCCGCGGGCGTCGGCGCGACCAACATCTACCTCGAACTGGACGGCGCCGCACGGGAGGCTCCGCTGGCGGTGTCGCTCGACGGCACGATCTATCCGGCGCTGTGGCTCGAGCTTGTCCGGGTGATGGAGGGACTGGGGCCCGAGGCTGTGAGCATCGAGCCGGGGAGGGTCGTGCTGGGTGAGCGCAGCTTCGACGCGAACCCGAACCTCGAGGTGCTCATCAATTACGTCGGCGGCTACCGCGACTTCCCCCGCATCTCCTCCGCCGCCGCGATGGAGATGACGATCCCTGAGTTGAGGCGCAACGTCGCCGGCAGGATCGTGCTCGTCGGGACCGACCTCGCGGGCGTCACCACCCTGCTGAGCACTCCGACCGCGCCGGCGATGCCGGGCGTTGAGGTGGCGGCGACGCTCACGGAGAACCTGGCGTCGGACCGTCTTCTCAGCCGGCCGCCCGCGTGGGTGACGCCGCTGCTGACACTGGTCCTGGTGCTGCTGGTCGCGGCGATGGCGGTCCGCGCCAGCGCGCTCAACGGACTGCTGGCGACGGCGCTTGTGCTGCTGGCGACGGTGCTGGCCGGGCTGATCGTCTTCAGGCTCGGCGCGCATCTGTCGCTGGCAGAACCGCTGCTGGCGGTCGCGATCACCGGGGGCGCGCTTGCCGCCAACTCATCGGCCGCCAGCGAGCGTCGGAGGGCGCAGGCCGAGGCGGCGCTGCAGTCGCGCCTGCAGGCGATCGCGGGGATCGGGCGGCTCGTCAACTCCAGCCTCGACCGCGAGCAGCTCCTCGTGGAGATCCTGCGCTGGGCGGAGAGTGAGATCGACGCCGAGGCCTCGTCGGTGTTGATGGTCGATCCCGGCGGGCAGCATCTGCGCTTTGAGGTCGCGCTCGGTGAGAAGGCCGGGATGCTCAAGGACATCACGGTCCGCATCGGCGAGGGCATCGCAGGGACGGCCGCCGCGACCGGTGAGCCGATCGTCTCGCAGGACGTGCAGTCCGACGAGCGCTGGAGCCCGGACGTGGCATACGCGATCGACTACCTGACGCGCTCGATCCTGTGCGTCCCGATGCTGCTGCGCGATGAGGTCGTGGGCGTGATCGAGATCATCAACAAGCGCGACGGCCCCTTCACCGAGTACGATGTGCAACTCATGCAGGTCATCGCTCAGCAGTCCGCGCTCTTTCTCGAGAACGCCCGGCTCTACCGCGTCCTGTCCGACCGGGTAGATCTGGCGAATGAGGAGCTGCGCCGAACCAACGAGCGCCTGCGGTTCGAGATGGCGCGGATCGCCACGCTGGTGGATGAGATGGCCGACGCGGTTGTCGCGACCGACGGCTCCGACCGCGTGGTGATCTTCAACAACGCCGCGGAGCGGATGTTCGGGCTACACGCGCGCCGCGCCTGCGGGCAGCTCGTCGTAACCCTGCTCGATCAGGAGGAGATCTGCGACCTCTTTACGATGCCACTGTCGCCTCATGGTGGCTCCTATGAGACGGAGATCGCGCTCGACGGGGGAGATGGCATCGTGGTGCGCGCGCACATCGCCCTCATCGACGAGCCCGGAGGCCGATCGATCGGTAAGTGCGCGGTCTTCTCCGACATCTCGCACCTCAAGCAGCTCGACCGGATGAAGATGGACCTCGTCTCCTTCGTCTCGCACGAACTGAAGAACCCGATTGCGTCGCTTCAGGGGGCATGGAAGCTGCTGACCGGGCGCCTGAACATAGAGGATGAGCGCACCGCGCGGCTGCTCGAGATCGCCGGGCGTCAGAGCCGGCGCATGCAGTACCTCGTGCAGGACTTTCTCGACCTCTCTCGCATCGAGGCCGGTCAGGAGCTGAGTCTGAGCCGTTCGGAGATCGAGGACGTGCGCGAGCTGGTGGAGGGTTCCATCGCGCTGTGCCGGGGGGCGGCGCCGGAGCGTCCCATCAGCGTGGAGGTCGATCCGGGGACACCTCCCCTCTACGCCGACCGCAACAAGATCGAGGCGGTCATCATCAATCTCGTGGAGAACGCCCTGAAGTACTCGGCGGCCGACGCCCCCGTCTCGGTCCGCGTCTTCCCGGGCGATGGTGAGACGATCATCGCCGTGAAGGACCGCGGCACGGGAATCCGCGCGGAGGACCTCCCGAAGCTCTTCCGCAGCTTCCAGCGCGTACATGATGACAGCTACGGCCAGGTGAGCGGAACCGGAGTGGGCCTTTACATCTGCCGGCATATCATGCAGGCTCACGGCGGAGAGGTCACCGTGGAGAGCACCTGGGGCGAGGGATCGACCTTCAGCCTGCACCTGCCGTGGGAAGACCGGCAGCGGGAGGAGAGACCGCCGGATGACTGAGCATCCAACTTTGCAGGAGGGCCTTGTGGTGCGCCTGAAGAAACCCCATCCGTGCGGAGCCAACGCATGGGAGATCATGAGGCTTGGCATGGACGTGAAGCTGCGCTGTGGCGGCTGCGGGCAGATCGTGCGCCTGCCTCGGAGGAAGTTCGAGCGCCGCGCGCGCGGGATCGTCGAGGAGGATGCGTCGTAGTCGGGCGACCACGCCGCGCAGAGGTCGCCGGCGCCGGAGGGGATGGATCGCGCTGTCGCCTGTGGAGGTGTCAGGAACGGGCTGGAGACCGCACCTTCTGAGCGAGACTGAGGAGGCCCGCTGGCTGCGGGAAACATACGAGAGCCTTCCGAACGCCCGGTGTTCGGGGTGCGAGGGCTGCGCCGCGCGCTGCATGGGAAACCTCTCCATCACGCGCACGGAGTTCGA
This sequence comes from Armatimonadota bacterium, assembly GCA_050942735.1. GTDB lineage: Bacteria > Armatimonadota > Zipacnadia > Zipacnadales > UBA5352 > UBA5352. Next base: position 2,040 of record JBMNNW010000068.1, on the reverse strand, counting down.
GGCGATCCGCGACCACCTCGGCGTCGCGATCTTCCAGCCGACGCTGCGCCGCGGCGAAACGATGGCTGTGCCGTGTGAGTTCAGCGATCCCGGCGGGCCGCGCTGCCTCGTCTACCCGGTGCGGCCTCTGATCTGCAGGCTCTTCGGGATCGTCGAGTGGCTGCCCTGCCCGCGCGGGAGAGTCCCGGCGCTGGTTGAGGACGGGCCGCAGATCATGGAACATTACCTGCAGTTTGAGCGAAAGAGCTTTCGGCGGTGGATGAGAGAACTGCGGGAGGGCGGGGATGGCGGCGATGGACCGGCGTAGCCTGATCGGGAGGTAGTAGCAACAACGATGGCAACAGTGGAGAGCATGATCGTCGTAGCAGCGCCCGTGGAACGAGTGTACGCGATCGCGCGCGATGTGGAGCAGTTCCCGGAGTTCATGAGTGATGTGCAGTCGGTGGAGATCCTCGAGGAGGATGGAGGCCGGCGCGTCTCGCGCTGGGTGGGGCTGATCGAAGAGTTCAACCGCACCCTGGAGTGGACTGAAGAGGATCACTGGAACGACGAGGAGTACTCCTGTCGGTTCGAGATGATCGAGGGCGACTTCACCGAGTACAGCGGAACCTGGACCTTCGAGGAGGATGAAGCGGGCACGCTGGCGAAACTGATCGTGGACTACGAGTATGCGGTCCCGCTCATCGGCCCGCTGATCAAAAAACTCCTGCACCGAAAGGTCCAGGGGAACTGCGACAATATGCTCGCGGCAATTAAAGAACAGGCCGAGAAGGATTGATCGTGGCCTGAGTCGAAGACAACCGGCGCGTGCCGCGCGATGAGCAACGACGTGCGTTGCCCCTTGAGCGGCGCGCCGGTAGTGTGCTATACTGCGCGACCGAAGGTCCGTCCAACTCGGCCGTATGTCATCACCAGGTGAGGTGCGAGATGCAGGGTACACGCAGTCACCGCACTGTCGTCGCAATTATGGTCCCACTGCTGTGCTGCATGTTCTTCTTCACGGGCGTGGCCGAAGCGAGAGAAGTCCAGCTCGCCGGTATCCGCCTCGGGCAGCACGCGGTCAACCTGCTGGACATCTACGGCCAGCCGATGGGCATCGCCACCGGCCAGGGAGAGGCCTTCGCCGGAGGCGCCGCGGCCGGTATGGGCATGGAAGGCATGGGCATGGAAGGCATGGGCATGGAAGGCATGCCCATGGACATGATGGAGATGGGCCAGCCCGGCATGGTTGAGCCGGGGATGGAGGGGCCCGGCGCCTTCCCCGAGGGTGAGATGATGGACATGGAGGGCATGGGGCCCGGCGTCGGCGTGACGGCCGGGGATGTTCAGGCGAACCCCTACCCGCTGTGGGCCCTCCCCGTCTGGGTTGATCTGGGGAGCAACCAGATCCAGTGGCTCTACCGGGTCGGCCCCGTGGTGCTGGGCTTCGTGCTCGACCGCGACGGGTACATCCAGTCGATAGCCGTCGCCGGTGAGGAGTGCAACTTCGCCCGCACCAGCATGTGGCAGCCCCATCAGTACGTCAAGCTCGGCGACAGCTACAAGCACGTCATCTACCGCTACGGCTGGCCCGATGAGACCCTGACCTACTACTCCACCGGCCCCGGCGAGGTCGGGACCGGCGGCGGTCCGGTCAGCGTGAGCTTCGGTGGCAGCGTGAGGGAGTTCTCCCGCGACGCCATCCTGCGCTACACCGAGCACAATAACATCGACTCCACCTTCCACAACATGAGGCTCGTGCGGATCCACATCTGGACGCATGAGTGATCGCACCTGACACCAGCCGAACACCCGGCCCCCGGATACCCTCCGGGGGCCTTTTCGTGCGCATGCGCGCAATGGGAGTGAGGATATCGTGAAGTTCGCAACGGAGTACCTGTGGTTCGAGACGACAGGCAAGCGTGAGTACATCAACATCACCGACGAGGTCGCGCAGATCGTGGCCGACAGCGGTGTGCGGGAGGGGATGGTGCTGGTCTCGGCGATGCACATCACCGCCGGCGTCTATGTGAACGACGCGGAGGCGGGGATCATCCAGGA
>JBMNNW010000067.1:0-28661 GCA_050942735.1 Armatimonadota bacterium | reverse complement strand
CCGCACAGAGGCGGGGCCCTCAGCCACTCCCACTCAGCCGGGGGGAAGCTGAGCGGAGAAACCTTGATATCCCGGAGCCCGCCAGGACCCCGGAGCGTTCGTGCCTGAACCGAGCGGTAGGCCCGCGTCCGGCGCGTGTTCGGCGGCCAGAGCGCGCCTCAGCCGAGATGCCGCCACAGGCCGATGCCCGCGAGCGCAACGAAGGCGATGAAGATTGCCGTCTCGGCCTGAACCGCGCCTGCGTCATCCCGCCAGAGCATCCGAAGCGCGTCCATCGACCCGGCCTCCTCGAGATCGCTTCCCTCGCGTACGCATTGCCGCGGGGGTCTGAGTTGCCTGAGTCTCGCGCGTCTTAAAACCAGCAGGCTACGCGCCATGCCGCGGACCGGCACCTGGGCGGGCCCGGTCCGTGTGCACGACATCCGTAGCCAGCGGTGAGGTGATATTACACGGGGGAGGCGATTGAGTCCTCAGACTGGGCTCAAGAGAATCTCATGAATTGATCAAGGCTACGATTCTGTGTCGGCGCCGGGTCTTCGGCGGTCGGTGAGGTTGTCCGCTTCCATGCACCATCCGTCGCATGTGAGGCGGACCGGTTCGCCGGTGCAGCGCGCGACGCGATTGCCGGAGATGACGTGTCCGCCTCCGCCGAGGGCGACGATGGCCGCATCGGAGGTGACGTCCTCGAGGATGTTCCCGGAGACGACGCAGTCATAGGCGGAGCCGAGTCGGATGCCGCCCTGGCGCTGGTCCTCGGCGAGTGCGGCGTAGACGCTTTTGCGGATGATGTTGCTGGAGATGACGTGTCCGCCGGAGCCGGAGGCGTCCTCGATCAGCACGGCCGCCTCGGTGTTGTTGATCATCGTGTTGCCGGTGATCGTGATGCCGTTGCACTCGCCTGCGAGGACGACGGCGTGGGGGCCGTGGAGGTAGTTGGAGTTGATCGCGAGGTCGCGGCAGCCGAGTGCGTAGATGCAGCGGGTGAAGCCCTCGATGGTGTTGTTGGCGATGACGTGCTGGGCGGTTCCGTCGAGGATGATCGCCTCGGCATCGCCGTAGGCGAAGTGGTTGTTGACGATGCGCACCTCGCGGCAGTTGCGGTCGATGTAGACGTGTTCGCGCTGCTGCTGTCCGTCGTTGAGTCGCCGGGTCTGATTGCCGTGCATCGTGAGGTGGTGGAGGTTTTCGGCGGAGAGGGCGCGTTTGCAGTCGCGCATCCAGCAGTCGCGGACGGTGGCGTTGGTGCCTCGGTTGAGGAGGCGCACGGCGGTGCCGCCGTGTCCGATGAAGAAGCAGGCGTCGATCAGGGTGTCATTGGGGTGATCGATCACGAGGGCGTCGCCGCTTGCGTGGTTGCCGACGAAGCTGAGGTCGCGCACGGTGATGGTGAGGTCGGGCCACCACTGCCCGAGGGCGCCGGCGATCGAGAGCAGCGGCTCGCCGGCGGTGCCGGTGTTGACGAGCACGCTGGCGCGGCCCTCTCCCTCGATGCAGAGGTGCCGGCCCTCGCGGAGCGCGATCTCAAGAGTGCTGTCGATCTCCCACCGTCCCGGCGGGACGTGGACGGTTCCGCCGCCGGCGGGGAGTGCGTCCAGCGCCTGCTGGATGCCCCCCGCCTCACCGGCGTCGATGTGCTGCGCGCTCCCATGCCCGGCCATCGTCATCGACTCTCCTCATCGAGGGCGTGGAGGCATCTGCCCGCCATCGCCAGTGAGATCTCGCAGACGGTGTCGGTGGTCATGACGCTGCCGTGCATGTCATCACGGTTGCCGGACATCTCAACGAGGATCGGCGCGCGGCAGCCGCGGGCGGCGGCGTAGCAGATCGCGTAGGGGGAGTCGCGGTAGTCCGAGATACGGTCCATGTTCACCTGCTGGTAGTCGCCGTTGTAGGGCGCCTGGCAGAGGTAGCGGTCGGCGAGGCGGACCCTGATATCATCGTGGATCGAGGAGATGAGCCGCTCATCGCCGCCCTGCGCGGGCATGAGGATGTAATGCGCGGTGTGGAAGTCGAGCAGGCCGACGGGCCGGAAGCGGTCGATGAGCCCCTGGATGATCTGCGTCTCCCGGGCGCAGGCGGCGCGGGTCCCCTTGTAGTTGTAGTCCCACGGGGTGGCGACGTCCTGGGGCATCGGGAAGTCCTCCCAGCCGTGGTCGAAGTTGCGGTTGAGATCAACGCCGGTGGCGTTCTGGCGGGTGAAGTTATCGAAGCCCCACGGGTTCTGCACCGGCATGATGACCCAGTGAAGGCGGGAGGGGTCGAAGCCGACGTCCGCGCCGGTGCCGAGCAGTTCGACGAGGCGCACCAGTCCGTAGCAGTTCTCCCACTCCCAGCCGTGGATCGCCCCGCCGAGGTAGACGGTGGGGTTGTGCTCCTCCCCGAAGCGCAGGGTGTACATCTCGCGGCCGTCGCTGCAGGGCCCCTCCCTGACGAGGCGCAGGCCGTAGTGCGCCTCGGCGACGTCACGCATCATCTCGACGAAGTCGTCGTAGCAGAGGCGCTCTGGGAAGTGCCTGCCGTGGCGGACGGAGCCGCCGATGAAGTTTCCGGGGAAGAGCCACTTGTTGGTGCCGCCGTGGGAGTTGTACCACGGGCGGGCGGGTGAGAGGAGGTCGAGGGCGAGGATGCGGCCCTCGCCGACACGCTCCTCGACCATGACCGCGCCGTGATTGACGTTCGAGCGCCCGAGGACCGTCGTGGTCGCGTCCTCGATGGGGTTGAGTATCTGGCGCTGGAGCATCTGGTTGCAGTAGAGGGGATCGGGCGCGCTGGAGACCGAGCCGTACCACCAGATTGTGTCGCCGACCGCGAAGCCTCGGGTGACGTCACACTCGATCTCGATGCGCCTGGCGGGCTCGATCCGGTCGAGCACGTGGGTCTTGGAGAAATGCCAGCCGCGATCGGAGGCGTACTCCAGCAGACAGGAGATCACCTGCCCGCCGCCCTCGGCCCAGGCGCGGATGGCCTCGTAGTCGAGCGCGTCGAGGTTCGCGCCGTCGTGGACGGCGGTGATGATGTGCGTGTACGAAGCGAGCGTCTCCGGGCCGTGGGGCTCCTCGACGAAGTTGCGGAACTCCACGCGGCCGGGGTAGAGCAGATTGAGGTCGGCGTTCATGTGCCCTGGCGCGTCGGCGAGCAGCAGCACGGACAGATCGGAGCGGTCCATCACGGTCTCCTCCGGGCGCGGCGGCGGTCCTCGTCGCCCGGCTCTTCATCATCGTCGGGCATTCGACCTTCGCGGCGGGCGGCGAATCGCCGGTCGGGCGGAGGTCTCCGGGCGCGAAGCGCGAATTCAGGCCACGCAGAATCAGCGAACGGCAATGACGCGGCAGGGATTGATCGACGATGCAGCAGTTGGGCTACGGAGTGATCGGACTGGGGCGGATCAGCGCCCGGCACATCGAGGCCATCGACCGGCTTAAGGCGGGCCGGGTCGCGGCGGTGGCGGACACGAGCCTTGAGAAGGCACAGGCGGCTGCGGCGAAGCACCCCGACAGGCCCGCGGCCTATGCGGACTACCACGATCTGCTCGCGGATGAGGGCGTGGACGTGGCGGTGGTGCTCGTCCCGACGCACCTGCACCGGGACGTGTCGGTGGCGGCGATGGATGCGGGCAGGCACGTGATCTGCGAGAAGGCGATGGCGCCGAGCGTGCGCGCGTGCATGGACATGATCGAGGCGCGTGACCGCAACGGCGTCAAGCTGATGATCGGGCACTCCACGCGCTTCCAGGCGGCGTTCATGACCGCGCGAGACATCATCGAGGACGGGGCGATCGGCGAGCCGCTGGGCATCGACGCGCATTTCGTGGCAGGCGCGACGCAACCCGAGAGCGTCCCGCGGGACTTCTGGCGCTTCAAGGCGGGCGCGGCCGGGCACGGCTACGTGGTGAACTTCGGCTGCCATTACATCGACACATCGCGGATGATGCTCGGGGCCGACCCGGTCTCGGTGAGCGGCCACGTGGGGAACCGGATGAGCCGGGGCGTCATCCCCGAGGACCACTACGTTATCACCGCGCTCTGCGACGACGACACAACGATCTCGCTGGCGCAGTACGGGACTCTGCAGAGCTACCGCGTGCCGACGAGTGGCTACGCGATCTTCGGGACCGAGGGCATGATCGAGGCGTACTGGCGGCCGGAGCGGCTGATGCTCTCGCGCGCGGGCGAGGAGCCGCGGTCGGTGGAGATCGATCCGGCGCTGCATGAGGCGGGGGCGTGGGGGCGCGAGCATGAGGGGTTCTACGCGTGCATCGTGAATGACACCGAGGAGCCGGTCACCGGTGAGGATGCGATGCGCAACATCGAGTGGGCGACCGCGGCGTATCTGTCGAGCGAGCGGCGCTGCTGGGTGGACCTGCCGCTGTGCGAGGAGGACTGCGAGTACTGCGGGCCGTGCCTCGAGGAGACGCTGCCGCCGAGGGAGTGATCGAGCAGAGGCGCTGACGGCGTCGGGGCTCCCTCCTCATATTCAGGGAATTCGGATGTGTTCGGGTTCGGGCTCTATCAACACAAACCGGGGCCCCGCCCGATGCCCGCGGTTGCTGCCGTCGCCGTGTGCTCGTCGCTCGCTGCTCGTCGTTCCCCGGCAGGTCCGCACCTCGGTCCGGAGAAATGACCTCCGCCGATCTCACCATCGGATCACGGAGGTCATCGCTCATGTCTGCGCGTGTCTGTGCGTACACCCTCATCGCCGCGCTCGCAATCAACTGCCCCGGATGTGCGCAGCAGGTGCAGGCGACGGCACTGACGCTCGCTGAGGACGGAGCGAGTGCGTTCTCGATCGTCCTCGCGCCCGACGCCGCTCCTACCGTCCGGCAGGCCGCCGAGGACCTGCAGAGCTACCTGCTGCGCGCGACCGGGGTCGAACTGCCCATCGCGGCCGAGGCCGACGGCCACGCGATCCTTCTCGGCGATGCCGCGGGCCTCGACCTGACCGGCGTCCCGTGGGAGGGCTTCCGCATCGTCACGCGCGACGGGAACCTGCTGATCGCGGGGCGCGACACCGCCGACGGAGAGCTGACCGCGCAGGGCGGAACCTCCGCCGGGACGCGCAACGGCGTCTACGCGTTCCTCGAGGAAGTCCTCGGCGTCCGATGGCTGATGCCCGGCGAGCACGGAGACCACGTTCCGGCCGCGCCGACGCTCACGGTCCCCGCACTCGACGTGCAGGACGCGCCGTTCTTCCCGAACCGCCGCCTGCCGTACATCCAGTGGGACCGCGCGCCCGTCCTGCAGTGGCTCGACCGCCAGCGCCTCGCCCGCAAGCACGGCCCCGAGGGCCAGTCGCTGCAGCTCTACCACGGGCACAACTGGCGCACCATCCCCCCGGAGGCGTTCGAGACACACCCGGAGTGGTTCGCCGAGCACGGTGGAGAGCGGATGCCGCCCACCGGGGAGTACAAGCTGTGCATCACCAACCCCGAGGTCGTTGAGCAGTTCGCGGAGGCCGCGAGGGCGCGCTTTGAGGCCGGCCACACGGTCTTCTCGCTTTCCCCAAGTGACGGGCGCGGCTGGTGCCAGTGTGAGGACCGCCGGGCCCTTTACTTCGAGGAGCCCCGCGCGCGGCCGACACTGCAGGTCACGCCGGCGGTTCTCCACTTCTACAACGCCGTCGCCGAGCGCGTCGCACCCGACTACCCGGACGGGATCCTCTGCGGCTACGTCTACCAGGACTACGTCTTCCCGCCGCCCGAGCCAATCGACCTGCACCCGAGCGTCTTCCTCGTCTGGGCGCCGAGCTTCGACTACGGCTACCAGCTTTTCCGGCCGCAGCGCCGGGAGCTGTGGGAGGAGCTTGCGGCCGAGTGGACGCGCACCACCGAGAACATCGCCTACTATGACCTGCCCAACAAGGTCTCGAACTCTATCGGCGCGCCGAACCCGCCGGGCGCGGAGATACTGCAGTTCATCTACCCGCGGCTGGAGCAACACAACTTCAAGGGCGTCTACGTATACGGCCACGAGGCGTGGGGCCACGCCGCGCTGATGAACTACCTGCTCGCGAAGCTCGCGTGGGACCCCACCGCGGACGTGGACGCGCTCACCGAGGACTTCCTGCGCGCCTGCTACGCTGAGGGCGCTGAGCAGGTCGGGGCGATCTACGAGCTGCTTGACGAGGCCACGAAGGCGTACTTCATCGCCGACGAGAGCGCATCGTACCGCTTCATCGAGCCGTGGATGCGCGCGGTCTACGCTGAGACATTCGACGCGGTCGAGCGGCTCTACCGCGAGGCGGCGGCGGCGGTCACCGATGAGAGCGCGCGCGTGCGCCTTGAGCGGCTGGGGCTGAACCTCGCGCTGCTGCACGGCAACCTCCGGCAGTTCGGAATGCTGGAGGACCCGGAGCGGTCGAGCTTCCATCTCGACAATGCGGCCTTCCGCGAGCTTGCGGACGCGAACCGCGACTCGATCTACGTCGCGCCGATGCAGGCGTTCGCGGTGCCCGATGAGGTGAGCGTCGCGTACTCCGCCCGACCCGCGGGGGTGATCCCGAACGCGCAGGAGGTGCCGGTGTTCCGGTTCCGCGGCAACCAGCACCTGATCGTGCGCGAGAACTCCCCCGGGCCGATCGGGCTGATGATGCCGGCGATGAACGCCCGGGGCTCGCTGCCGACCTGCGTGATCTACGACGCCGAGGGCGAAGAGCTTCTACGCGACGTCTTCCGCCGCGGGGAGTACATCATCTTCGACCCGACCGGCTCGGAGTACTACCACGCGATCATCCGCGCGGGCAGCGCCTTCTACCAGCTTGAGGTGGAGGGGGCGGCCTGGGCGGTGCATGACTACGCGGAGGGCAGCGGGGTGCACTTCCTTGGCGACCTCGCGCCGGTCTACGTGCATGTGCCCGAGGGCGCGGAGGTGCTCGATCTGTGGCTGGCGGCGGGCCCTCCCGGTGAGACGGCGGCGGCGACGCTCTACGCGCCGGACGGCCGTGAGGTCTCGACCTTCGACTGCACGGAGATGTCGATCGACCGCCAGCAGTTCGAGATCGGCGCGGGCGACGCGGGCTGGTGGAAGCTGGTGCCGACCGAGCCGGCGACGGGCGTGGTTGACGACGTGTGGGTTCACCTCGACGGTGGGGGCTGGCTGGTCCTCGACCACGAGAACGCGCTGATCGTGCAGGAGAGGTAGGGTAGTCGCCCGTCGCACATCGCAGACCGGCCGGCAACGGCAGGGAACGGCGTGGTGCGGACGGCACGGCAGGGAAGGCGTGGGCCGAGGAGGACCCTCAGGTCCCGCTCGCTTCGCCCGCTGGGACCTGACCGCGCTTCGCTCCGAGTGCGAGGCCCGACGCGCCTCAGGTTCCACCCTGGCCCATGCCTCTGAATGAATGCCGCCGAGGCGGGCGGCAGAGCCAACGGTGACAGGTCCGCGAGGGAGCGTGAACACCGGTGGACGTGAGCAGGCAGATCGATGTACTCATCCGCGCGCGTTACTCGATCCTCTACATCGTCTCGTGGGAGGAGGACCGGGTTGAGCGGACGCTCCGGCAGATCGCACAGAAACGTGACAAGACGATGTTCACGTGGAGCGTGACCGAGGGGATGGTCGTGGGGGGGGGGGGGGGGACCGATCCGTCCACCACGGGGGCGATGGCGGCGCTGGAGTTCGCGCTGGAGCAGAAGGGGCCCGCGATCTTCGTGATGCGCGACTTCGACCGGTTTCTCGAGGACGCGCGGGTGGCGCGGAAGCTCCGGGACGTCGCCCGGGCCTTCCGCGCGAGCTACAAGACGCTCGTGATCGTCTCACCGGTGCTGACGATCCCGCCGCATCTTGAGAAGGACGTGACGGTGATCGACTATCCGCTGCCCGATGAGGAGGCGCTGTCGGGGCTGCTGCAGGGGATCGTGGACCAGGTGGCGGACAACCCCAACATCCGCATCGAGTTGACGGATGAGCAGCGGGAGGCGGTGGTGAAGGCGGCGCTGGGCCTGACGGCCTCGGAGGCCGAGGACGCGTTCGCGAAGGCGGTGGTGCTCAACGGGCGGCTGGGGCCGGAGGACATTGAGGTGGTGCTGACCGAGAAGGAGCAGATCATCCGCAAGTCGGGGATCCTCGAGTTCCACTCGGCGGACGAGCGGTTCGCGGCGATCGGCGGGCTGGAGGCGCTCAAAGAGTGGCTGCTCAAGCGCGGGAAGGCCTTCAGCGAGAAGGCGCGGGCGTTCGGCCTGCCGCAGCCGCGCGGGGCGCTGCTGATCGGCGTGCAGGGCTGCGGGAAGTCGCTCTCGGCGAAGGCCGTCTCGGGGCTGTGGCATCTGCCGCTGCTGCGGCTGGACGTCGGCTCGGTGTTCTCGGGCGTGGTGGGCTCGTCGGAGCAGAACATGCGGCGGGCGATGCGGCTCGCCGAGTCGATCGCGCCGTGCATCCTGTGGCTGGATGAGCTGGAGAAGGGCTTCGCGGGGATTCAGAGCAGCAGCTTCTCGGACGCGGGCACCACTGCGCGGGTCTTCGGGAGTTTCATCACGTGGCTGCAGGAGAAGACCGCGCCGGTGTTCGTGATCGCGACCGCGAACGACATCTCGGCGCTGCCGCCGGAACTGATGCGGAAGGGTCGGTTCGATGAGATATTCTTCATCGACCTGCCGACGGCGGTCGAGCGGGAGGAGATCTTCCGCATACACGTGGCCAAGCGCGACCGCGACCCGGCCGGGTTCGACCTCGCGGAGCTTGCGCGCGTGGCGGAGGGATTCTCGGGGTCGGAGATCGAGCAGGTGGTGATCTCCGCGCTCTACGACGCGTTCGATCGAGGGGCGGAGGTCTCGCAGGATGACCTCGTGGAGAACATCCGCAACACGGTGCCGCTCTCGGCGACGCGGGCGGAGGATATCACGGCGCTGCGCGACTGGGCGGAGAACCGCGCGCGCCCGGCGTCGAAGTGAGGCCGGGCGCGTGCTGTCGGCGTCGGCGACGGACGGCTACCCGGCCTTGATGCGCTCGACGGTCTCCCAGAGCGCGGCGCAGATGTACTCGTTGTCCTCGGTGGAGATGAGTGGATGGATCGGGACGCAGAAGAGGCGCTTCCCCAGCATCTCCGAGCGCGGCAGATCGCTGTGATCGGTGTTGTTGAAGAGGAACTGGTTGGAGTAATAGCAGGGGGGGTTGGCGACCACACAGGGGATGCCGAAGTCCTCTGCCATGATCTGCAGGATCCGATCGCGCTTCTCCCCGGCCCACTCCTCCGGGACGAGGCAGGTGTAAAGGTAGTACGTGTGCCAGCGGTCCTCCGGGCACCAGGGCAGCTCGATCGGCTCGAGGCCCGCGAGCAGCTCGTCGCGCTCGGCGGCGACCTTCCTGCGCTGCTCGAGCATCGTGTCGATGCGCGCGAGCTGGGCGAGGCCGACTGCCGCCTGCACGTTGGTCATCTTGTAGTTGGTGCCCCAGACGTCGCCGCCGAAGCCGCGGATCTTGTGCATCCGCTCGTGGGCCTTCGGGTCCTCGGTGACGACCATGCCGCCCTCGCCGAGAGTGGTCATATTCTTCATCGTGTGGAAGCTGAACACGCAGACCCACTCCCATGAGCCGACGGGCCTGCCCTTGAGCTTCGCGCCGCATGAGCGCGCGGCGTCGCCGATGACCTTCAGCGGGCCGTGTCGGGGGTGCGGATGGGCGTGGGCGATCTCGATGTACTCGTCGATCGGCGCGGCCATCCCGTTCATGTGCACGGGGTAGATTGCGCGGGTGCGGTCGGTGATCCGGGCCTCGACGTCGGCCGGGTCGGCCTGGAATGTGCGCTCATCGACCTCGCACCAGACGACGGTGCCGCCCTGCCCGAGGACGGAGAGCGCGGCGGCCTTGAAGTTGATCGCGGGGACGATGACCTCGTCGCCGGGCTGGAGGTCGAGTGCCATGACGGCCATGTCGAGGCCGGAGCCGGCGCCGTTGACCGTGAGCGCGTAGGGCGCGCCGCACCAGTCGGCGAACTTCGCCTCGAACTCCTTTGAGGTCGCCCCGTGGGCGTCGAAGCCGATGTGCGGATGGTTGCACGCCTCCATCTCGCGCCGGACGGCTTCGAACTCCTCCTCCCCGTAGTATGAGCCCATCTTCGGCTCACTCGCCCAGGGGGTCTCCGGCTTCTGCGTGGCGATGATCTGCTTGCGTCGGTCCGCGTCCATGCCTGTGTCCTCCCGATGGAAGTGATGGCGGGCATTTCGCCGCAGGGGGAAGGAGACCTGCCGGGCGGGGCGCGCTACCGCCCGGCTTCGGTCGGGATCGTCGCCGGGGTGCTGGTCGCGCCAAGGGCCAGCAGCGGGAGGTACTGCTCGGCCAGCCCGCGCTGGTAGTTGAATAACACGAAGCCGTCGCAGCCGAGCTTCCGAGACGCCTGGACCTGGTCGAGTACGCCCTGTGGTGTGACCTTCGGGTTAATGTCCGCGAATGGCCCGATGCCCATCGCGAGGGGGATCTTCCCGCCGGTCCACTCCCGCTGCTTGCGCACCCAGCCCTGGAACTTGTCCATGTCGGCCATGTACGTCATCGGCGCGACGAAGTCGATGAGTCCCTCGTCGATCCACGCCTTCCAGTCCTGCCCGAAGCTGTCGCGATGACCCTCCCAGTTGAGGAAGACCGCCGCTGAGAGTGTCGCGTTGGGGCGCGATTCGCGCATCTTCTGCCGCACCGTCCGCAGCAGGGAGGTGAGTATCTCGCGCCGCCAGTCGAGGAAGCGCTGTCTGTGCGCGCCCTTGAGGACGTCGCCCGGCCAGTTCTGCACCCGGATGCCGGTGTCGGCCTCGAAGCGCCTGCGGCATCCATCGCAGACACAGCGGTCGGTCCATGAGTAACGAAGGTAGTCGAACTGCACGCCGTCGGCGCCGAAGTCCTCGACCATCTCAAGGACGGTTCGGATGACCTGCAGGCGGTTCTCATGGTTGGTCGGGCAGAGCCAGTTGCTGTCAACGCCCGAGGGTGATCGGGCGAGGCGGCCCTGCTGGCGGAGCTGCTCCTTGAGCTGCGGGGACGCCCCCATCGTGAAAAGACCGAGGATGCGCGGATGGACCTCGACTCCGTGCTTGCGGCCGGCGCGGATCGCCTCCGAGAGGCGGTTCGCGGTGCACGAGGGAGCGGTGGGGAGGACCCGGCTTGGGTAGTACGCGGCCGCGCCGGAGGCCATGTAGGGGAAGACCACGTTGAAGTTGGCGGCCTTGAGCTTCGCGACGGCGTCGTCCCAGCCGCCATCGACGGTGTCTGAGGCCCAGACGCCGCGGATCTCAGGGGTCTGCGAGGGATAGGAGCGGAACCACGCCCGTTGCGCGAGTGCCTCCGCGCGCTTCGATGCCTCGATGGCCTGGTCCTGCTTTCCCTCGGCGAGGAGTCCCTCGATGGAGTTGAGGTGCTCGAAGGCGCTGCGGAGGTCCTCCCGCGTGCCGCCGAGATGATCGCCCTCGGCGCGCTGGAGTGCGGCGCTGAAGTCGGTGAGCGAGCCGTAGTGCCCGACCGGCCCGATGGATCGGGCGTCCCTGGGAGCGAGGGCAGTCCACAGCGCGGGCTCGAAGTGCCCGATGAGCGCGCGCAGCAGCAGCCTGAGCTGCGGGACCTGCTCGGGGTCGGGCGCCGCGCCGATGAGCGCGCCTCTGTTGGAGAGCACGACGGCGGCCATGTTGGCGTCAACGCCGGCGGAGGTGCGCCAGGTGCAGAGCGTCTCGCCGCTGCCGGGCCACAATTCAAGTACGCTGCGCTGCTCGAGCACCAGGCTCGGTGGAAGGCCGGTGACGGCGCCGCCGGCGCGATGCATCGCATGGAACTGGCCCGGCACGATCTCACGCAGCAGTTCGCCGCGGCGTGCGCCGAGTTCGCCGGCGAGGCCGGAGGGGGCCTCATGGAAGACGATCAGTCGCGCGGGGCGTTCGAGGAATGCGCGGAGGCGTGAAAGCCCCTGCTCGGTGACTGCGGGGTTGCCCGGAAGGATCGCCACGGGTACATCGGGCAGCCCCCATGTCTCCACGCTGCTGTCGGAGGTCTCCCGCCACGGGACACCGCCTGACTCCAGCGCCTCGACGACCGCCCTGAAGCGCCGCTCGCCCTGCTGGAGGGCGGCGCGATCGCCGGTGGGCAGGTCGGGCTTGACGACTGCGACCGTGGGCGGCTTCGCAGCTTCGGCGGGCGGGCTGAGATGCAGTGTCGCGATTGCCAGCGCAAAGGCAGCGATCTTTCGCATCACATCGTCTCCGGGGCGTCGATTCCGAGCAGGCCGAGCATGTTGGCGAGCACGGTGCGGGCGGCGGTGACGAGCGCGAGGCGGGCGCGGGACAGCTCGGGCGCCTCCTCGTCGATCACTCGGCAGGTGCCGTAGAACTGATGGAAGGTCGCGGCAAGATCACGCGAGAGGTGCGCGATCCGGTGGGGCGCGCGGCGTTGCGCCGCGTCGAGCACCTCCGCGGGATAGTCCGCCATCCAGCGCATCAGCCGCAGCTCATCGGGGTGCTGCAGGAGCGACAGATCGGCCTCGTGCAGGTCGTCGGTGGCGAAGCCCTGCGAGCGCGCCTCGCGGAGGATCGAGCAGATGCGCGCGTGGGCGTACTGCACGTAGTACACCGGGTTCTCATCGCTCTCCTTGCGCGCGAGTTCGAGGTCGAAGTCGAGGTGAGCGTCCACGGAGCGGGAGAGGAGGAAGAAGCGCGTGACATCCGCGCCGACGTCCTCGATGAGCTGCCGGAGGGTGACGATTCGCCCGGCGCGCTTGCTCATCTTCACGACCTCGCCGCCCTCGGTGAGACGGACGACCTGGTGGATGATGAACTCCGTGACGTCCGGGTCCACGCCCGCGGCGGCCATCCCGGCCTTCACCGAGGGGACCTGGGCGGCGTGATCGGGGCCCCAGACGTAGATGCAGTGATCGAAGCCGCGCGCGAGCTTGTCATCCACGTAGGCGAGATCGGTCATCAGGTAGGTCTTCGCGCCGTTGGAGCGGACGAGGACGCGGTCCTCCTCGTCGCCGAAGTCGGTGGTGCGCAGCCACAGCGCGCCGGCGTCCTCGTAGACGACGCCACGCTCGCGCAGGTCCTCGATCTTCGCGTCAACCGTGCCCTTCTCGAAGAGCGCTCGCTCGGAGAACCAGCTCTCGTACTCGATGCCGAGCATCCCGAGCGTCTCGCGGATGTGATCGACGACGACCTGCTCGGCGAGGATGGCCATCTCATAGTGGCCGTCCGGGTCATCGGGGATCGCCGCGAGCTTCTCCTCACCGTGCCCGTCGAGCAGTTCGCGGGCGAAGTCGATGACGTAGTCGCCGGTGTACCCGTCCTCGGGCATCTCCCAGTCGAGTTCGAGCAGTTCGCGGACCCGCGCCTGCACCGAGGCGCCGAAGAGGTGGAACTGCGTGTTGTCGGGGCCATCGTTGAGGAGGTACTCGCGCTCCACCTCGTGGCCGGTCGCCTCGAGCAGCTTCGCGAGCGAGTCGCCGTAGGGGCCGCCGCGGGCGTTGCCGATATGCAGCGGGCCGACGGGGTTGGCGGAGACGAACTCCACCTGCACCCTGGTGCCCGCGCCAGCGTCGGAGCGGCCGTAGCTCGCGCCCTGCAGGAGCACCTCGCGGACGGTGTCCTGCAGCCAGGTGGGGGCGAGGTAGAAGTTGATGAAGCCCGGTCCGGCGATCTCACAGCGATCGACGACCGGGCAGTCGGGCAGCCGGTCGATGATCGCCTGCGCAACCTCGCGCGGGGGCGCGCCGGCCTCGCCCGCCATGCGCATAGCGATGTTGCATGAGAAGTCGCCCATATCGGGCTTCGGCGGCTGCTCGAGGACGATCTCGACGCTGCATTCGGGCAGAGCGCCACACTCCGCGCAGGCCGAGAGGGCCTGCGCGATCAGATCGATGAGTTGCTGATCGGCCATGGGAAGTCCTCCGGAATTGCCCCGGCGCCTGAGTGACGGGGGCGGGTGAGGTGACGGTTAGAAATCAAGCCACACGTGCAGGTGACTGAAGATTCGCGTGAGCAGCCACAGGCCCAGCAGCATTCCGCCGAACATCTGCAGCATGCCGCGGCGCCAGAAGGAGACCAGCGCCGGCAGCCGCAGGCCCGCGGTCTCTCGCGAGCGCTGAAGGACGCGCTCGCCGGAGCCCAGTGCCGCGGCGAGTTGGCGCTCGGTGGGCTCCTTTGTTGCGAAGATCGCCTGGATGAAGTACCCCAGAACGAAGCGGAACTGCCAGCCGAGGACGACGACGATCACCGCGAGGATGGGGCTGACTCGGTAGAGCGGCTCGCCCAGCAGCAGCAGCGGCAGGAGTCCCGCCAGGAGATTCGACCCGCAGCGCCGATGGGCACGTGGCATCATGCGCGCGTGCTCCATCGTTGGTTCGCCGAAATGCTCGATCGCGGCGATCACCTTGTGCTCGGCCGCGTGATAGCCCGAGAGCGGTGAGATGCGCATGAGCGTGAGGAAGGACAGCAGCAGAAGGAGGTTGAGGCCGACGTCAACCCACGGGCCGGTCCCGGGGTCAACCGTCGTCTGGATCATCAGCAGCGCGTGTGCGAGCGGGATGCCGTAGACCTGCTGCAGCGTCCACGAGATGATGTACGTCAGTACCATCCCGAGCGCCCCAAGCGTGGCGATTGAGAGGCCGGTGCTGACCAGTGACAGCTCGCCGGTGAGGCCCTCGTGGCTGCGGGCGGTGCCGGTGGACATGAACACGCCGCCGGGCATCGCGCTGCCGCTGATTCGCGGCGGGCCATTGTCCGGGGCGGTCGGCTGCATCCAGTCCGGATAGATGTCGTTGTGTGCGTGCCGAAGTATGATGATCGCCTCGTTGGCGTGGTGACCGCGACCTCTGTGCTACCGACGACGAAACGCACGGGCGGGTTCGCCGGCGTCGTCTGCACCGCCGGAGGGCGGCCGCCCGCGGGGTGCCGCCGCTGCGTCCGTCGCAGCGGCCCGATTCGCGGCGGTGTGCGGGTGCCGGCCGACGTTGATGCGCCCGGCCCGCATCTTGCGGACGGCGGCGCATTGTGATATGATAACAAGCCCGCGAGATACCGGCAGTCGCGCCAGATGCGGCCGCCTTTGGAAGGGACTGCGCGAGACATGGCAAGGTGTTACGTCTGCAACAAGGGCACGAGCACAGGCAACAACCGCAGCAACTCAATGCGCGCGACCAAGCGAACCTGGAAGCCGAACCTCCAGCGCGTGCGAGCGCTTGTGGACAACAAGCCGAAGCGGATCCACGTCTGCACCTCCTGCCTGAAGGCGGGAAAAGTCCGCAAGGCCGCCCGCGGCTGAGCGTCATCGGCCGGGTTGCTTTCGATGCGGCCGGGGAGCCATCCCCGGCCGTTTGCCATGCCTGTACGGGGCCGATGACAGTGCGCCACGAGCCCGCATCCGCACGGTCCGCTCCGCCGAGTGTCCGGGCGATTATATCACAGCGACTCGCGGCCACGCAACCCGGCGTCAGGCCGGGACGAAGCGGTGGGAGAGGCGATGACTGACGGCCCTCGCGTCGCGATCAAGACCTTCGGCTGCAAGCTCAATCAGTACGAGAGCGAGCAGATTCGCGAGGATTTCGAGGCGCTCGGCTTCCAGACGGTCGGCTTCGATGAGCCGGCGGACGTCTACGTGGTCAACTCCTGCACGGTCACCCACCGCACCGACCGAGACACCCGCCGACTCGCCCGTCAGGCCCGTCGGCGGAGCCCCGGCTGCATGGTCATCGTGACCGGATGCTACGCCGAGATGCAGCCGGAGGCGGTCGAGGGGCTCGGGGTGGTGGACCTCGTCGCCGCGAACGAGCGCAAGGCTGAGCTTGCGCTCGCGGCCGCCGACTGGCTCGCCCGGCGCGGTCGGTTCTGCCTCAGCGCCCCACCCGAGCACGATCCCGAGCGGCTCGTGTCGAGCTTTCCGCACAACACCCGCGCCTTCGTGAAGGTGCAGACCGGCTGTAACGCCAACTGCACGTACTGCACCATCAGCAAGGCCCGCGGCCCGTCTCGCTCGGTGCCGGTGGAGGTTGCGGTGAAGCAGGCCGACCGCCTCGCGCGCAACGGCCACCCCGAGATCGTGCTGGTCGGGATCCACCTCGGCATGTTCGGCCTCGACCTGGCGGAGGAGATCGACCTCGACGGCCTGGTACGGCGCATCTGCGCCCTCGACAGCGTCCGCCGCCTTCGGCTGAGCAGCATCGAGCCGATGGAGGTCTCCGAGGCGCTCGTCGAGATGGTCTGCGCCGGTGGAGGCGCGCTCGCCGGCGAGGCGGACGCGCCCTGCGCCGGGAAGCTCTGCCGCCACCTGCATATCCCGCTGCAGTCGGGCTGCGATGCGACGCTGGCGCGGATGGGCCGGCCCTACGAGACGGCGTTCTACCGCGATCTGATCGAGCGCATCCACCGGCGTGAGCCGCTGGTGGGGATCGGGGCGGACGTGATGGTGGGCTTTCCGGGCGAGACCGACGAGGAGTTCGAGGAGAGCTTCGCGTTCGTGGAGAGCCTGCCGGTGAGCTATCTGCACGTGTTCACGTACTCCGAGCGGCCCGGCACCCGGGCGGCGGAGATGCCCGGCCAGGTGAACCACGAGGTCCGCAAGGAGCGCACGCACCGGCTGCGGGCGCTCTCGACGCTGAAGGCCGAGAGGTTCGCCGCCACGGCGGTGGGGGAGACGCTGGAGGTTGTGGTGGAGACGCCCGGCGACCGGCCGGGGACGGTCGCCGGGATCGCGGACAACTACCTGCGCGTTACTTTCGAAGGCCCCGAGGACCTGCGCGGGGCGCTTGTGCGCGTGGCCGTCAGCGAAGCGCTCGGCGGCGAGGTCTCGGGCGAGTTGTCGTAGTGCGCGCGCCCTGGATCAGCCGCGCCACCGGGGATCGGTCAGGGAGATCATCTCCGCCGGCCGGGGGGCATCCACGATCGAGTCGACGCCCGCCGTCCCGATGCGCCTCTCCATCACGAACGTCTGCCGCATGTAGATCTCATCGGGATTGCGGCGTTCGAGCGGGATCGTGGTGCGCTGGGTCTCGTAGCCGCTCCTGCTGACGAGGATCTCGATGGTGCAGCGGAGGTTCGAGCAGTCGCGCAGGTCGATCCAGTACGGACCGCCCGACCAGTTGTAGTGCCAGCCGCGCCAGTCCGGCGGGAACTGCTCGCCAAGGCGGCGGTACTCGCTCTCCGTGCGGGCGTCCTGCTGGCGGCTGTCCACCCAGACAGTGGCGCCCTCGAGGGGGTCGCCGTCCTGGTCCGCGACGTTGAGGTAGACGAAGAGGGTCTTCTGGTAGGACCCGAGATCGCGGTCGCGGTGGTCGTCGTAGTAGCGGTCGCCGTAGTAACGGTCATCCCGGTAGTACCCATCGTCCCCGCCGCAGCCGATCATCACCACCGCCGCGGTCATCACCGCTGCGATGCACAGCACAGCACGAACCATCCGGTTCATCCGCACGTCAGCCACCTCCGGGGGCGGGGCAACGGGACAGGCGCCCGGCCTGCGTTGATACTACTGCTCGTAGTTGATACTACCGCAAGTAGTAGGCTCGCGTCAAGGGCGAGGGAAGATCGTGGATGGGGGGCGGGGCGAGGTGAGGGAGAGGGGCCGGGGTGAGGCCGGCCGCTGCCGTCGTGGCAGACGCCTCGCCTGTCTCATGCACACGAGTCTGGATGCTGGGGTAGCCTCGGGCGCGACCGAGTAATGTAGGTTGCTGGCGCTGGCGGCTCACGGCGGCCTCACCCCGACCCGCTCGCTGCGCTCGGGGGTAGCCCCTCTCCCTTAGACGCCGCGCTGCGCGCGGGTCCCGGGGGAGAGGGGGGGAACACAACCGTGAGCGGAGATCCGAAAAAGCTTTGACAGGTCGGAACGTGGGGCTCATTCCCCCTCCCGCCGGAGTTCGCACAGCGAACTCTCAGGGAGGGGGTGCCCGAATGTCGTGTATGAGGGCGGGGGAGGCTGTCGTTGCCGCACCTACATTAGTCGGTCACACCCGCCGGGGGCATTGACGGCGGTGGCCCTGTCGAGTACAAAGAGGGTGGGGGTGCGCAGGGAGACGACGGTTGGAGGCTGGTGTGCGGCGTGAGAGCAGTTGTGCAGCGAGTGAGCGAGGCCCGGGTTGAGGTTGAGGGGGAGGTCGCCGGTGAGATCGGGCGCGGTTTGCTGGCGCTGGTCGGTTGTGGCGAGGGTGACGGGGAGGATGACGCGAGTTGGCTGGCGGAGAAGATCGCCAACCTGCGCGTCTTTGAGGACGATGACGGGAAGATGAACCTTTCGGTGCTTGAGGTCGGCGGGGGCGTGCTGGTGGTGCCGAACTTCACGCTCTACGCGGACTGCCGGAAGGGTCGGCGACCGAGCTTCACGGGGGCGTGCGATCCGGCGGTGGCCGACGGGCTCATGGACACGCTCGCGGAGCGTCTCGGCGAGACCGGGGCGCGGGTGGAGCGGGGGGAGTTTGGCGCGCACATGCACGTATCATTGACGAACGACGGTCCGGTGACATTGCTTCTGAGCAGCGACCGCACGTTCTGACGGGCGCCCCGTGACGGGGCCGGGAAAGATGATGGCTTCGGCAGGCAGAAATGACAGGGGATCGATGCGTCGCAGGCTCTCCGGCCGCTACTGTGAGGCCGGTGACCTGCAGGCGTTGCAGGATGACGTGGACGGCGCCATCGCGATGTATCAGCGGGCCACTGAGCTCGACGCCGAGAGCGAGCGCGGGTACATCGGCCTCGGCGACGCGCACATGCTCGCCGACCGAGATGACCGCGCGATGGCGGCGTACCGCAAGGCGCTTGCGAAGAGGCCCGGCAGCGCGGACGCGCACTTCTGCATGGCGGATCTGCTGGCGCGCGGCGGACAGCTTCGCGAGGCGATCTACGAGATGGAGGAGGCGGTGGATCTCGCGCCGGAGCGCTCGTATTACGTGTACCGCCTTGCGGACCTTTACGTTCGGGTCGGCGAGAGGGAGCTGGCGGAGGAGGCGCTCCTGTGCGCGATCGCGATCGACCCCGACGAGGGGCTCTACCGCTACAAGCTCGGCGAGTTGCACGTGCTTTCGGGCGACTGGATGTTGGCGGCGCAAGCGTATCTTGCGGCGACGGAGTGCTCGCCGCTGGATGACTTCTACCATGTGCGCCTTGCGTCCGCGCTGATGAGGCTGGACCGGCGGGCGGCTGCGCTGAAGGTGCTGCGGCGGACCTGTCGCATCGCGCCGGACAACCGCGCGTACCGCTATCTGCTGGGGGAGCTTCTGATGTTGATGGGGGAGCTGGAGGCGGGCAGCGCGGAGCTTCGGCGGGCGGGGAAGCTGGACTACTACGATCGAGACTACGTGCGTCGTGTCAAGAGGCGGTCGGGCCAGCTTCGCGACGGTGAGAAGCTGCGGCTGGTCAGCGCCATCGAGACCTACGCGTGAAGGGGTTTTGCACCGAATGATCCTCGAAGCACTGGTCGTCGGGCCTCTGCAGTCCAACTGCTACATCGTCGGCTGTCCCGAGACAGAGAAGGGCTTCATCATCGACCCGGGCGGGGACGCAGACGTGATCCTCGAGGCGGTTGAGCGCCTCGGGATTGAGATCGCGTACATCTTTAACACGCACGAACACGTTGACCACATCGCCGCGAACCGCGCCGTCAGGGAGGCCACCGGCGCGCGGCTGGTCGTGCACGAGGCCGGACGTGACGAGGTGGAGGCGCCGCACGCCTTCTGGGCGTCGATGGTCGGCGGAGTGGAGCCCTCGCAGGTGGATGAGGCGATGGCTGATGGCGATACTTTTGAGGTGGGGACACTGACCGTCGAGGTGGTGCACACGCCCGGGCACAGCCCCGGCGGGGTCTGCCTGGCGGTCGATGGCGCGGTCTTCACCGGAGACACGCTTTTCGCCGGCAGCGTGGGGCGCACCGACCTGCCGGGAGGCAACATGGCGACCCTCGTGCGGTCACTGAGGCGGCTGGTGCAGCTGTTCGAGCCGGAGACGGCGGTGTATCCCGGGCATCGCGGCCCATCGACGATCGGCGAGGAGAGAGCGAGCAACCCCTACCTGCAGGGAGTCTGATCCCGGAGACGGGGCCGCAGCCTCACCCCCCGGCCCCCTCTCCCTGGGACGCCGCTCCGCGGGTCCGGCGGAAGAGGGTGAGAAGGCCTTCGCTGACGGTGATGTGATCCGGATGCGGTGTGCCGAACAGGGCAGGTGGCTGCGACACCGCTGCCGTCGGTTTCCGAACTTCAAAGTCGCAGCGGCAGCCTCACACCGACAACGAGGAATCACACACCCCCTCAGCGTCCCGGCTTGTTTGCCGCCCCTGCTTCATGTTACAATTGCTCAACACTTCCGCACAATGCGGCACACCTGCAGCTTTGATCGCAGCCACCGACATCGGAGGAGCAACGATGGCCTCGGGCAGGGATTCAAAGGGCGCGCGGCTTCTTGCGAGCCTCAAGTTCTGGACGGTTGTGGCGGTGCTGTGCGCGATCGTTGGGACGGCCGCGTACCATTTCGGGCGCGACTACGTGGGGCAGCACCTGCATGAGATGGAGGTGCATCAGCGCGCGCCGGAGATCAAGCCTCAGTCGGAGGGTCCCGCGCTGGCCGGGGACGAGGACACCTCGGCGAATCCGCCCGTGCAGGCGGTGGTGACCGTGCAGGAGCGCGAGCCGACCAGCCGCGAGGAGCGCCGGGCCCGGCGCGAACTCGAGGAGCCGCAGGATGGCGCGCAGCTGCACGCCGCGGAGGCGGCACGTGAGGAGAGGGCGGCGGCCGACGGCGAGGAGCCGGAGGAGAGCGGCGGGCAGGCGGGCGGGACGCAGGAGGACGGCTACGTGGTCGTCGCCGGGTCGTTCGCCGATGAGGCGAACGCACAGAATCAGGCGCAGCGGCTTGCCGAGCGCGGCTACCAGCCGTTCATCACGACGCATGACCGGGATGGCATCACCTACCGCAGGGTCAACGTGGGCGTGTTCTCCGACCGCGCGGAGGCGGAGGGTGTGAAGGAGAGGCTCAGCTCACAGGGCTTCGACGCAGCCGTCTGGGGCGGGGGGTAGACGACACTGTCGCAGATCGCTCGGGTCACACTGATTGTGCTCGACAGCGTCGGGATCGGCGACGCGCCCGACGCATCCGACTACGGCGACGAGGGAAGCAACACCCTCGGCAACACCTCCCGCGCGGTCGGCGGGCTGAGCCTGCCGACTCTTCAGCGCCTCGGCCTCGGGCACCTCACGGAGATCGACGGCGTTCCCCCCGCGGCCGAGCCGGCCGGAGCCTGGGGTCGGATGACAGAGCGGGCTGCGGGCAAGGACACGATGGTCGGCCACTGGGAGATGGTGGGGCAGATCCGCGAGCACCCCTTCCCCACGTATCCGCAGGGCTTTCCCGATGATCTGATCGAGGAGTTCGAGCGGCGCACCGGTCGCCGGGCCATCGGCAACCACCCCGCCTCAGGGACCGTCATCATCGAGGAGTTGGTGGCGGAGCAGCGCCGGCTGGGCGCGTGGATCGTTTACACCTCCGGCGACAGCGTCTTTCAAGTCGCCGCGCACACCGACGTTATCCCGCTGTCAGAACTCTACGCGGCATGCGAGGCCGCGCGTGAGATGCTGAACGGGGAGTGGGAGGTGGCGCGCGTGATCGCACGGCCGTTCACCGGGGAGCCCGGCGCGCTGGAGCGGACCGATGAGCGCAGGGACTACCCGCTTCCGCCTCCGGGACCGACGGCGCTCGATCACCTCGCAGAGGTGGGTGTGGCGACGGTCGGCGTGGGCAAGATCGACGACATCTTCGCCGGGCAGGGCATCGCGCGGTCGATCCACACGGGAACGAACGAGGAGGGCGCGGCGACGGTCAGGCGGCTGCTGCGCGAAGGCACGGACGGGCTGATATTCGCGAACTTCAATGACTTCGACACGAAGTTCGGTCACCGCAACAATCCCGAGGGCTACGCCGCGGCGCTTGAGCGCGCCGATGCGGAGATCGCGAGCATACTGAGTGTGACTGGCGAGGAGGGCCTGCTGATCATCACCGCCGACCACGGGACCGATCCGACGATGGAGGGCACCGATCATACGCGCGAGCGCGTTCCGCTGCTGGTGGCGGGCGATCGCGTGCGGCCGGTGGACCTGGGGACGCGGGAGAGCTACGCGGACCTCGGCGCGACGCTGTGCGAGCTTTTCGGCGCGGAGGCTCCCCCCGCGGGCACGAGCTTCGCCGCGGAGCTTCTGGGAGGCGGCGCGTGAGCATGGACATCCGCAGGCTCAGCGAGCGAAAGCGCCGCGGCGAGGAGTTGTCGGCGGACGAGCTGCGGTGGATCATGGAGGCGTACACCGCCGGGGAGATCGACGACGCGCCGATGGCGGCGTGGCTGATGGCGGTCTGCTGCGCGGGCATGAGCGACGAGGAGACGCGGGTTCTGACGGAGGCGATGGCGCGATCGGGGGAGATGCTGGACCTCTCGGGCATCGACGCGCCGACGGTAGACAAGCATTCGACCGGTGGCGTGGGGGATAAGATGACGCTCGTCGCGGGGCCCATCGTGGCGGCATGCGGCGGCTGCGTGGTGAAGATGTCCGGCCGGGGGCTCGGTCACACCGGCGGGACGATCGACAAGCTGGAGGCGATCCCGGGTCTGCACACCGATTTGAGGCCGGATGAGCTGCTGGCGCAGGCGCGGGCGGTGGGGCTGGTGGTGGCCGCACAGAGCGCGAGGCTGGCACCGGCGGATGGGAAGATGTACGCGCTGCGTGATGCGACGGGGACGGTGGACAGCCGGGCGCTGATTGCGTCGAGCATCATGAGCAAGAAGCTCGCGGCGGGCGCCGGGGCGATCGTGCTGGATGTGACGGTGGGCAGCGGCGCGTTCATGCAGACCGAGGAGGAGGCTCGCGCGCTGGCGGAGTTGATGGTCGCGATCGGCCGGGGAGCGGGGCGGTCGATGGCGGCGCTCCTGACGGATATGAACCGCCCGCTGGGTCGCGCGGTCGGGAACGCCGTGGAGGTCGAGGAGGCCGCGGCGCTGCTGGCGGGCGGCGGCCCCGGCGATGCCCGCGAGGTCGCGCTGGAGATATCCGCGTGGATGCTGCTGACTTCGGGACTGGCCGACGAGATCGAGGCCGCGCGCGAGGTGGCGCAGGAGGCTTTGCGCTCAGGCTCGGCGGCGGCGAAGCTCGCGGAGATGATCGAGGCGCAGGGTGGGGAGGCCTCAGCGCTGGATCGGACGCTGCTGGGCCACGAGCCCGTGGAGGTCGGTCGCTGGGGGGAGGGGCTGTCGGGGATCGTGACGCGGATGGACGCGCGGGGGGTGGGGCTGGCGGCGCTGGCGACGGGCGCGGGCAGGCGGCGCAAGAGTGATGCGGTGGACCCGGCCGCCGGGTTGCGCATCGTGAGCGCGGAGGGTGAGCGGACGCGACGCGGCGAGGCCCTGGTCGAAGTGATGGCGTCCTCCTCCGATCACCTGGAGCGAGCGTTTGCCGAGCTTGACGAGGCGATCGTGGTCTCCGACCGGCGGGCGGAGGAGCGGCCGTCGGTCATCGCGGTCATTCCGACGGGGGGCCGCCCATGATCGGCGGCAAAGACTGGCTGGGCCTTGTGATCGTGAGTTGTGTGGCGCTGGGCTTCGTGACGCTGATGATCGTCATCCAGGCGGCGCAGCACGGACGCACGCGTGGGGAGATTCTTCGCGGGGTGGGGCTGGTGTGGGGTGCGGTGGCGGTGACGCTGCTGCTGGCGTGGCTGCTCGAGGACCACTGGGGAGGCGCTCTGATCGACATTCAGGTCTCTCCCGAGCCGCGTGTGCTGACCCGCTCGCTGACCGGGAGTGAGGCCGCGACGCTGGCGGTGCTGGTCGCCGCGCTGATCGGGCTTTACCTCACCGCCATCATGACGGTGAAGCGGCTCACTCTGCCGGTGGATCAGATACGCGTCGGCAACGGAGATGAGTCGGACGGCGAGGGCGGGGGTGAGGGCCGGTGATCGCCATCGCGGCAGTTCTGTGGGCGCTCGTGATCGCGGCGCTCGCTTTCGTCTTCTACGTGCGCTATGTCGAGCCGGCCAGGATCGTGGTGACCGAGCAGACGGTGCATCTCCGGGATCTGCCCGAAGCCCTGCGCGGTCTGCGCATCGTGCACCTGTCGGATTTCCACTGTCACGATGAGCCGGCCATCGAGTGGAGCAGCCGCGAAGCGGTCCGGCTGGCGATGGAGCAGCGGCCCGATCTGATCGCCATCAGCGGGGACCTCTTCGACACCTGCGAGATGGCGGGCAGGTGTGCGGACCAACTCGACGGGCTGGAGGCGCCGCTGGGTGTGTGGGCGGTCCCGGGAAATCACGATCGAGCGCATGACGATCCCTTCATGTGCCTCGAAGCGCCGGCCGAGGACGTCGAGATGCTTCGCGAGGTGCTGGCCGAGCGCGGCATCCGCCTGCTGGCCAACGAGAACGAGCGCATCGGCGCGGACGGGGCTGAGATCGCGATCGCGGGTTCGGATGAGTACGCCTTCGGCCGCGACGACGTAGCACGGGCGCTGAGCGGGACGGCGGATGCCGATGTGGTGATCCTGCTGTGTCACACGCCCGACCTGCTGGACGATCCGCATGTGTCGGGCGCCGATCTGCTTCTTTGCGGGCACACGCACGGCGGGCAGATCCAGCTTCCGGGCATCGGCGCGCCGTGGGCGCCGGTCTGGCGTGACAGGCGGCGGGCCTCGGGTCTGCTGAGCGCGGACGGGCTGCTCGCCTACGTGAGTCGCGGCGTGGCCTCGGCGACGCGCGCCCGCTTCAACTGCCCGCCGGAGGTGGCGGTTCTGACGCTTGAGTCTGGCGAGGAGACCGAGGCGCGCGAGGTTCCTGTGCGCCGCGACGGTGCTCTCGCGTGTAGTACGTCGAGTCGTGAGGCCCTTGAGGAGGTCGTGTCGTGAAGCTGCCATCACCGGTCAACAGCATGTTGCAGCGCGTCGGGCTTGCGAAGAAGCAGATGCCTCTGTCGCGCGACGAAGCCTTCGAGGCCCGCCCCGTGCGCAATCCCTCACTCAAGTGGCGGATCAGTGACGAGGGTGTGGTTGAGGTGATCGTGCCACGCCGCAAGGACATGTTCGGCCGGCTGATGGGCTTTCTCTTCTTCGTCCCCGAGAGCCGGCCGATCACGCTCGATGAGGTCGGAACCGCCGTCTGGGACCTGTGTGATGGAGAACACACCGTCGAGCAGATGGTGAAGGCGCTCAGCAAGGAGTACAAGCTCCAGCGTCGCGAGGTTGAGGTGTCGCTGACCGAGTATCTGCGGACGCTTGGGAAGAAGGGCATGGTAGGCTTCCTCGTGCCGAAGAACGTTATTGACGACGAGGAGGCCGGCGAGCTGGTCGGGCTCCAGGAGGTCGGCACCACGCGCGAGGACCTCGAGCGGGCCCGTCGTGAGGCGGAGGAGGCTCAGGTGGCGGAGGATGCCGCGGAGAGCGCCGAAGCCGCTGAGGTCGACGAGGGCGAAGAGCCCTCTGATGACGGCGACATCGACGTTGAGGGCGACGATCCCGATGTGCCCGATCCCGAGCAGATCCGCTGACCTAGGCCGAGGAGCGGGGTATTGATGGTTCGGAACATCGTCGTGGGCTACGATGGGTCACGCTCGTCGGAGGTTGCGGTCGAGCAGGCGATGCACCTCGCTGAACTGGGTGGTGGGCGGCTCTACCTCGCGACCGTCGCCACGGTGACTGAGGCGGACCTGAACCCTGAGGCGCCCGGTGCAGGCCCGGACCTGGCTGAGATGGCGCTGGAGCCTCCCGCGAGGACCGCTGAGGACGACGACCGCGAGGCGATGGAGCAGCCGCTGTCGGTGGATGAGATCCACCGGCGCTGCCAGGACCTGCACATCGTCTGCGAGGATGAGCGGCTCTTCGGCCGCCATCCGGGGGCACGTCTGCTGCGACGAAGCTGGTTCGCGGAACTGCTGGTGGTCGGCCGGGGGGATGAGCGCAGGCCCGGGAGGCTCGGCCCGAACACGACCTTTCTGCTGACCGAGCTGGTCGCGCCGACGCTGGTCTGCGCCCGGCAGTACGTCGAGGTGCGTTCGGTGCTGGTGCCCTACAAGCTCTCGGTGCGGGGCGGGCGGGCGCTGTCGTTCGCGGCGCGGCTGTGTGAGACGCTCAACGCGGAGCTTGAGGTGCTGATCTGCGAGCCGAGGCGCACCGACGCCCATGAGGCGCGAGAGACCGCCGAGAAGTTCCTCCGTGGCTACCACGTGGAAAGCTCGACCGACGTCTCCCTGACGCCTCCCCACGAAGCCGTGCG
The DNA here is from genome assembly GCA_050942735.1 of Armatimonadota bacterium. Classification (GTDB taxonomy): domain Bacteria; phylum Armatimonadota; class Zipacnadia; order Zipacnadales; family UBA5352; genus UBA5352. The sequence goes on along the minus strand of JBMNNW010000067.1, from coordinate 2,488 downwards.
CTCGGCGGCCATGGACCGCGACAGCTCACTCGTAGTCATTCCCGGCGCGCACAAGCGTAACTACATCTTCCCGTGGCAGCGCAATGAAACGCTCTGGCGCGCCCTTGAAGTCCCCGGCGCGGCCGTCCTCGCCTACCCGTGAGCGGTGCCGCGGTATCGTGTCCGCCCGCTCAGCTTTCGATGCCCTTCCGGCAGGGGACACCGCGAGCGTAGTAATGCTTGACCTCGCGCATCTCGGTCACGAGGTCAGCGGCCTCGATGACGCGCGGATCGGCCCGCCGCCCGGTGATCACCAGTTCGACTCCCTCGGGCTTCTCCGCGATCAGTGCGAGCAGCTCCTCCACCGGGAAGAGGCCGAAGTGCGTGGCGATGTTGGCCTCGTCGAGGATGACGACGTCCCACCCGCCGGACGCAAGCTCGTCGCGCGCCTCGGCCAGTCCTTTGCGCGCGGCCTCGAGATCCTCGGGCTCGGGCTCGCGGTCGATGAAGCAGTCGCGACCGTAGCGTCGCACCTCGATCTCAGGGTGCCGCTTGAGGGCGTGCAACTCCGAGTACTCCATGCCCTTGACGAACTGGGCGATGAAGACCCGCAGGCCCGCTCCCGCCGCCCGAAGCGCCAGGCCGAATGCAGCGGTGGTCTTGCCCTTGCCATCGCCGGTGTACACCTGCACGTAGCCCCGGTCCCACTGCTTCCCCACCGAGATCACTCCGTCACCGTGACGTCCGCGTCGAGGCGCAGCGGGTTGGTCCGCGCCTGGAACGAGTAAAGGAAGGGGTAGTTCGTGTTGAGGTGCGACATGTAATCAAGCCACTCGCGCAGCAGATGCTCGTAGACGCGGCTGATGTCGCCGATGAGATGGTTCACATCCGAATGCGGCAGGGTGCCCAGGTCTCCGCGCGCGGCAAGCTCCTCCTGCAGATGGGTCAGCGCCCAGAGCAGTTCGGCGAAGTTCTCATCCTCCAGCAGCGCCGGGTTCTGCAGGAGCCTCAGCAGGAAGTCGCGATGCTCGGTCAGCAACTCGCGCAGTGCCTCCATGTCCTCACGCCTCGGGCGGACCTTGATTCGCAACTCGGGGATCGACTGTCTGGTCTGCAGGATTCGCTCCGCCGTCCAGTCCGGATCGATGGAGAGGCAGGCGCGGATCTCGCTGTCATCCTCCAGCACGAAGCACATCCGCTCGAGTAGCGGCCGGCCCAGGGCGCTGAAGAACGTGCCGACGACCATCTTCATCTTCTGCAGGATCGACAGGCGCTCGCGCTCTTTGAGGATGCGATCGACGACGAGGGAGATCACGAGTATCTCGACCGGAAGGAATGCGATGTCGCCGAAGCCGTAGATCGCGACGTGGTGCAGATCGCGGAAGATCAGGTAGTGAATCCCGTGCAGCGCGAGGGCCGCGATCACAAGCGCGATCGCGACCGTGATCAGTTCCTTGCGTGTCACAGCAGTACCTCCGGGTGCAGTCTGATGCGTGGTGCTCAGGCGTAGTCGTCGGTGATCTCGCGCACGATCTGCACCCACTCGCGCAGGCGCCACGGCTCACGCTCAATGGTCTGAACGTCCTTCAGCGTGATGTCAACGTGACAGCCACGGGACGCCTCCATCGCCTCGCGGACGATGCGGCGGATCCTGTCGCGGTCGAAGCCGCAGCACATGACGTCGGCGGGGTTCGGCCGCCATGAGAACACGTAGTCCTCGCCGATCAGCTCCGCGGACTTCGCTACATCCGCCCTCGGGACGACCGCGATGCGCCGCAGGTTCGGGAGTTGGCGCAGCATGTCGATCTTCTGCGTCAGGTCCTCGCAGCAGCCGTAGGCGACGAGGCCGAAGTGCTTGAGGAACTCCATCTGATACTGGAACATGAACTCATCGTGCATGCCCGGAGAGATCTGCGCGAACTCCTGGGCGGCGCAGAACATCCACAGGTCGCCGCGCCTGACCGGCCCGGAGTTGGGCGCGGGGTCGTCGAGTTCCTTGCAGTAGGGCTCCGCCTGGTTGGTGTGACTGGTCAGCGACAGATCGCCCGCCTCCTCGGCCTCCTGGTGCACGCGCAGGATGCCGTCCCGCATGTGCGCCAGCAGCCGGTGGAGCCACTCGGGGTTGTCAGACATGTCCCACATGAGCTGCTCGAGGCCGCGGATATACGCGAGGTCGGTCGAGATGTCGCACCAGAAGCCCCAGTACGCCGGTGTGCGGCTGACGTTCACCGTGAGGATCTCACCGACGGCGTCCTGCAGGCGCTCGATGTTGCGCGCCGTGGCGTCCTCATCGATCAGGTGGTGGGGCTCGGCGAGCATCTCGATGTCCTCGAGCTTCTTCACGGGCGGGTCGTAGAGCCATGCGCCGCCCGGCTCCTTCGGACGGATGCGGTTGTAGGGCACACCCCAGCGGCCGTGTTCGGGCAGGACCACGGTCGCGTTCTGCGTGATCCACGGCTCGACGATGTAGTCATCGGCCACCGAGTCCTGCACGATGTGCTGGCGCAGG
>JBMNNW010000066.1:0-28697 GCA_050942735.1 Armatimonadota bacterium | reverse complement strand
GCTGCGGTGTGTGCTTCATCGAACCACCTCGCAGCCAGATTCCCCCTCCTCACAACCGAACCTCCAGCGATCAATACTTTTTCAGCGGTCACATCATTGCCATTCTCGCGGCCATTCTCTTCCCGGTCTTCGCGCGCGCGCGTGAGAAGGCGCGGCAGACTTCCTGTCTGTCGAACCTCAAGCAGATCGGACTCGCGATGCACATGTACGCCCAGGACTACGACGACACGCTCCCGCGGAGCGCAATGTACACACCGCCCTCCGAGGTGCTGCCCGACGGCGGCCCCGACTACTGGTTCCAGCAGCTCTACCCGTACGTCAACAACACCCAGATCTTCTCCTGCCCGAGCACCAGCGTTAACACGATCAGCTCCGGCGGTCAGTCCGTGACCTCCCCGGACTGGCCCGGCGGTGTGAACTACACCTACAACCTCCGCGCTCACCAGCTCTCGCTCGGTGAGATCAACAGCCCCTCGGCGTTCCTTCTCGCGGTGGACGGAAACAACAACTACTTCCGACTCCGCGCCTACGACGAGGCCACCACGAACTACGTGTGGGACTTCGACCGGCACAACAACGGCTGGAACGCCGTCATGGGCGACGGCAGCGCGAAGTGGTTCAACCAGCGCTGGGGCGCCAACGACCTCGGCCCGGCCGCCGGCGATTACCCCGTTGGCCACCCGTCGCAGTAAGCTCGCGCACTCTCAAGAACGCACCGCGGGCCGCGCCACCATGGCGCGGCCCGCTCGTATGCGGACGCCAATTGCTCGCTCAGTCGGGAAGCGGCGTCGCCCTCACCTTCACCGGAAGCCCCGTCTGTACCGACTCCTCGGCCGCCAGCGCGATCTCCACGCTGCGCTTCCCCACGTAGCCGTCCACATCGGGCCGCTCCCCCCTCCGCAGGCAGTCGAAGAAGTAGAGCTGCTCCAGATACGCCTGCCCGCCGTGGCTGAACTCGCGCTCCTCGTCGGGGATGTCGATCTCGATCACGCGGGGGCGGTCGGAGTGCCTCTCGTCGAAAAGCTCCAGCCGCAGGTCATGCCGGTAGTACACCACCCCGCCCTCGGTGCCCTGGATGCCGATCTCAAGCTTCCGCCCGTGCCGGGCGAACATGCACAGCACAAGCTCCGCCCGCGCCCCTGTGTCGTAGTCCACGGTGACGAGCGCGTTGTCGATCACGTTGACGGTCGCGTCGTCCGACTCGGTCAGGCCCTCGGGGATGCCGCCGGCATCCGCGTAGACCACGTCGGCCCCCCCGGAGCCGAACACGCGCGTCGCGTTGGCCGGTTGCCCGGCCGCCAGGAACCAGTTGAAGAGGTCGAAGTGGTGGCAGGTCTTCTCCACCAGCGTCCCGCCCGAGCGGCTCCGGTCGAGGATCCAGTCGCGGTACTTCCTCGCGAAGGGCGGCCGGAACTCCCGCGCCCACGCCAGCTTCGGCTCCCCGATCGCGCCGGAGGCCACCAGCCGGCGGGCCGTGCTGTCCACGCGCGAGAAGCGGCATGACAGCCCGATCTGCAGGAAGCGATCGTTCCGCTCCGCCGCCTCGATCATCGCGTCACAGTCCTCGACCGAGGTCGCCATCGGCTTCTCGCACAGCGTGTGCAGCCCCGCGTCGAGGCAGTCGCAGGTGATCTGGCGGTGCAGGTAGTTCGGCACCGCGATCAAGGCTGCCTCCGCCTCGACGCTGTCGAGAAGCTCGCGGTAGTCGAGGTAGCCGGGGACGGGCTCATCGAGCAGCTCCATCGCCCCCGCCAGGCGCTCCTCATCGACATCCGCCATCCCCACGATGCGCACACGCTCGAGCCGTAACAGCGAGCGCAGATGGCCCTTCATGTTCTGACCGGTGCCGATCAGCACGAGGCGGTAGTCAGACATCCTCATCAGTCCCGGGGAGCGTGGCAGGGTAGCGGCTGCGTGCAATCACCGTTCGCCGACATCTGGTGGACGGACGACGCCATGCGACAGTTGGGAGGCTGCGGCGAGCTCGGCCGATGGCTCTTCACCGGCTAATGCCCGCCGTTGCCGCCGGGGACCAGCTCTAGCCCGAACCTGAAGTCGAGGTCCACCTCGAACATCCGGCGCCACGGGAGGCGCACGCGCGTCTCCTCCAGCGCGTCGAGCACCAGGCTCGAGCGGCTCTGCTCAAAGCCGATCTGTACCATCTCCTGCGCGAGGAAGTGGTCGGTCCAGAGGTCACCCGCCGCCGCCGAGAGTTCCTCGGCGACCATCTCCTCGGTCTGCCGGTAGCTGCTCGCGAGGTCGAAGACCGAGGCCTCAAGCAACTCGATGACCTTCTCCGTCACATCCGGCCGGACCCGCGATTGGTAGAGCCAGTCATCGACAAAGCGCCCGAAGAGAAACTCGACATGCGCCCGCTCGCTGTCGATCAGCGAGTTCAGCAGCTCCAGGTAGCGCATCGGCGAGATGTCCGCGAGCAGTTGCGCGAGGTCGAACGCGCCCTTGTCCTGCAGCGCGATCAGCCGTAGCGTGCCGTGCGCGATCGCCGAGCCGATCGAGTTGCCCGCGGTGTTCCACGCGGCGAACGACAGCAGCCGGTGGGGCATCAGGTCGCTGTGTCGCAGCTCCCGCATCAGCGCCTCGTCCGCGCCGTTGGGGTACGCCACGTCACACAGCGCCACGCGCAGCGGCGACTGCTCCGCCACCGTCCGCAGCAGTGAGCGCACGAGCCGTCGCCGCCGGTCGCGCGCCGCTCCGCGCACGTAATCCTCGCGCGAGCCCTCGGCCGGGGCGTTCACCGCCAGCAGCAGGTCCGCTTCCGGCCCCTCAGCCATCTGCGCGCCCGCCGCCGCGATATGCGCCTCCACCGTCTCGCGCAGCGGGCGGTCCTCGAAGGTCGCGACGCGGTCGGCGTCCTCCTCCGAGGAGTAGAAGACGCGCACCGTGGGCGTCTTGAGCATGTGCCGGTGGATGAAGCGCGCAAAGAGCGTCATCCCCGCCTCGTCGGCGCCGGGGTAGATCGCCACGCGATCCTCGATGTTCTCCGACGCCACGCGGTCCCGCAGCCGCTCCTGCTCATCAACATGCGGGCCGAACGGCGCCGCGTCCTCCTGCGTCAGCGCGAGGAAATCGATGTGATGAGCGGAGGTCTCGTCAACCGCCCGCATGTTCACTCGGTGATTGCGCTCACGCGCCGCCCGGTAGTCGCTGATGATCTCAGGCGGAATCTGCTCCTCAAGCTCACGCAGACGGTCCGCCAGCGTCTCATCGCCCAGCGTCCGAACCTGGTAGCTCACCTCGGAGTACTGCCGCATCGGCTCCCAGTACTGCCCCGTCTGCGGTGACGCGGCGGTGATCGACAGCCGCATGATCGCGTTGAACGCGTAGATCGCCGCCTCGCCGAGGTGCTCTCGAAGCTTCCCGAGAAGGTCCAGCCGCTCCAGCGCGGTCTCCGGCGCCACGCTCATCGTCCGCGACGCAACCAGCCCGCCGTAGGCGAGCATATCGAGCGAGAGGATCGCGCAGTCAATACGCCCGTGCGACTCCAGCAGCCACCGCGCGATGCGCGCCGGCTGGGCCTCACCGCGCCCCTCACCGAGCAGGTCCATCGGCGGCATGACCAGCTCGAAGTCCACCATCCGCGCCAGCAGGCCCGGGAGCTTCGCGTTGCAGGGCCGGTTGTCGAGCGGCACGTAGAGAACTCGGTGTGCTCTATGTCTTAGTGACACGCCTGGTCCCTCCCGGCGTCGTCAACTCCGTCGTCCGTGTCGTGTCCGTCGGTCCTCCGCCGTCGCGTCCACCGCCGCGCGGAACCGCGACGTCGCCTCCGCCAGCGCGGCGGTCTCCGCCCCCGTCACGATCGCGCCGATGAGGATCCCCGCCACCCCGCAGTCCCTGAGGACGGCGACCTCCTCGGGCCTGATCGCCTTCTGCGTCGGCACGATCACCGGCTGCTCGGCCCGCGCCGCGATCGTCGCGTACTCCGAGACATCCGCCGCCGTCAGCGGGCCCCCGTAGGCCTCATGCGGCGCAACCGACGCCTCGATCATCTTCGGTCGGCTGCGCTCGGCCACGCTCTCCACCAGCCCCCACGGCCGGCAGGTGGCGCTGAACGCCACCATCACCGACAGCGGGCAGTCGTCCATCCGAAGCATCCACGCGGGCATATCCGTCGCGTACAGGTCGAAAAAGTCGATCCCGATCTCCGCGAGCCGCAGCATCTCCTCGCGTGTGGCCAGCCCCTCGCCGACGCCCGGCACGATCCCGACCGGCGCGCCCAGCGCGCAGATCTCCCGCAGCGCGGCCTGCTCCTCATCCAGCGAGCCCGTGCTCAGGCCGCTGGCGAAGTGCTCCAGCCCGATGTGCACCTTCAGTCCATCCGCACCCGCGTCAAGCGCCGCCTGCGCCATCTCCGGGTCATTCCGAGGCAGGCTCACCAGCAGCCGGAAGCCCCCGCGCAGCATCCGCGCGGTGCGCCCGCGGCTGAGGTCCACCGTCCGGTCCTCGCGAGGCTCGGTTCGCTTCACCAGATCGCTCCTTCGACCGGCTCCGGCCAGTACTGCGCCCGCGGCAGGATGATCCGCAGCCGTGTCACTCCCGCAAGCGCGTCGCCGGCCCGTCCCGTCAGCGGCGTGTAGGGGTCGAGGCTGCCGTGTACCCGCCAGAGCCCGTCGCGTCCGCGGTTGCGCGTGTCCGCGTCCTCGCGAGCGTCCGGATCGATGGCGATGTGCGGCATAAGCTCCCAGTCGCCATCGCCGAAGCGCACCTGCACCTGCGCGCGCGACAGCAGCCGTCGCATCCAGTCCTCGTGCAGCAGATCGTCGGGGCGGTAGCTCGGGCTCAGATAGCCCGCGAAGAGCGGCGCCACACCCTCCCACGTCGGCTCGAGCGTGTTCAGCGGCCCGACCACCATCCACTGCGTGCCCGTCCGGATATACGTCACCTCGGGGCTGTCCGCGTGGCCGGAGGGGACGATCTGAAAGCCGCCCACCATGCCGTAGGGCGATGTGGAGATGTCGATCACTCCGGGGTGATTCGCCCGAATCCGCCCCCGCGCGGCGTCGCGGGTGCCCTCGAAGCGCCCGACGCCCACCACCGGCCGAAGCACGGTCCCGATGATCTTCTCGCCACCGTCGGCGTAGCGGAGGGTGATGAGCCCGCCGAAGCTGTTGTCAAACTCCAGCCACGAGATCCGACGCGGCGGCTCCAGCACCCGGATGACCAGCCGGTCGCCCTCCGCCGGCACGTAGTCGGCCGCCAGCGGCTGCTCCGGCCTCGCCTCAAGCGACAGCGGCGAGCCAACCGGAGGGGCGAGTCCGCCGCCGAAGATTCCGTGGCCGCCGGGGATGTCGGTCACCACCGAGGTGCTGCCGCGACCTGCCGCGGCGCCCACCACCGTCCCCGCGGGTACCAGTGAGAAGATGATGCCCCGCCCGGTCTCAGGATGGTTCGCGATCTTCAGATGCACCGCGTTGACCGCCGAGGCCGCCACGGTGCTGTCCTCCGCCCACATGCTGGCGGTGTACCCCGCCGGGTTGACGGCGGTCGCGGGCATGGTCACGCGCCCCACGCTCAGCCACCTCGCACCCTCGTCGCGGCTGACCTCGATCGCGCCCCCGGGCTCGTTGTGCACGCGTATGCGGTAGATCTCAGCGCCGAAGCCCGCGTTCTCCTCCGCGACCTCCGGGGACGGCCCGTGGCGCACATCGACCGCCCACACGGGCGCGACCGCAAGCGCCGCCATCAGGACCGCCACGAAGCGTGTCATGCGCCGAACTTCTCCGCCCGGCCGCCCATGTTCAGCAGCTCGTCCATGATCTCCATCCCGCGCAGCCGCCCCATGATGCCCTTCGAGCACGGCCGCTCGCCGTAGCGCTCAACATCGTCGGGCCTCGTCCCGTAGCCGAAGAACGCCAGCGGCACGGAGTCGCCGCTGTGGTCCATCAGCGCGCACGGCGTCGCGTGGTCGGCCGTCACCACGATCGTCGTGCGCTCCCAGTCGAGTTCCTCCAGCAGGTGCCCGATCGCCCGGTCAACCTTCTCGATCGCCTCGATCTTCATCTCGCAATCGCCGTCATGCCCGCCCAGATCGGGGCACTTGATGTTCGCCAGCACGAAGTCGTTCGTCTCGAACGCCTTCACCACCGCGCGGGCAATCGCCATCTCGTCGGTGTCCTGCCCGCCGGTTGCTCCATCCACGCGGATGACTTCCATCTCCAGATACTCGCCCACCCCCCGGACGAGGTCAACCTCGACGATCATCGCGCCCTTAATTCCGTAGCGCTGCTCGAAGGGCTGAAGGTCAACGGCCGTCCCGGCGCCCCGCGGCATCACGATGTTGGCCGGAAACTCACCGTTCTCACGGCGCTCCCTGTTGACCGGGTGGCTGTCCAACACATCATGCGCGCGGCTCACGAACTCATTGAGGATCCGCGCGGTCTTGTTCGCGCCCGCGACGTCCCCCGCGCCCTCAAGCGGGCGGGAGTCGAGGTAGTCCGCGTCCGGATGGTGCGGGTCCACCTCGCTGATCTCATGTGAGAGCCCCGGGCCGCGCAGCACCATCGCCGCGCGATGCTCCACCGAGGGCTCGAAGATGATCTGAATGTCCTCGATCCGCGGAATCTCCCGCTGGATCGCCTCCGCAAGCTCGTCGGTGCCCGACTTGATGCGACCGGCCCGACGATCGATGACTTTGCGGCCATCGACCGTGGCGAAATTGCAGCGGAAAGCCACGTCGCCCGGCTTGACGTCGATCCCGACGCCCTTCGCCTCGAACGGCCCGCGACCGCGGTAGTGCTTCTCGGGCTGGTAGCCCAGCAGGGCCATGTGTGAGGTGTCGCTGCCCGCCGGGCGGCCCGGCGCGATGGGGTCGAGCAGGCCGCAGGATCCTTCGCGGGCGATGCGGTCCATGGCGGGGGTTTTGGCGGCCTCAACGGTGGTCTGACTGTCCAATCCGGCCATCGGGCGCCCGCCCATGCCGTCGCCGATGAAGATCAATGCCTTTGTGTCGATGCTCACGAAAAAGCCCTCCTGTCGGCCCCGAAAGCACGTTCCCGAATGCCATGCGATTGTAAGGCATCACCGGGGGCAAGTCAAGAATGCGGCCATCGCTGGGGGCTGACCGGATTGCGCAGGCTGATGGCGCCAATGGCTCACGTCGGCCTCACCCAGACCCGCTCGCTGCGCTCGGGGTTGGCCCCTCTCCCGTCGCCCCGCCCGGACGTCGTTCAGGCGGCCTGCCCGCTCCGGCCCTCGTGTTCCCCCGGAGCAGCCTCGAACCGGTACCCGACGGAGCGCACCGTGATGATGTGCCGCGGCGCGCTGCCATCCTCGCCCAGCTTCTTCCGCACGCGACCGATGTGCACATCCAGTGTCCGGGTCCTGACCCCGCGCGGATACCCCCAGACGCTCTCCAGCAGCTCCTCCGACGCGACCACCTCACCCGCCCGCCGCGCCAGCGCCCAGAGCAGCTCCGCCTCCATCGGCGTCAACGCCCGCTCCTCACCCCTCACGCGGAGGCGCTTCGCCGATCTGTCGATCGCGATCTCGCCGAAATCGAGCACCTCCTCGCCCGCGTCGGCGCGCTCGGCCCCCGCCACCCGCCGGAGGGCGGCCCTGATGCGCTCCCGCAACTCCTCGACGCCGCAGGCGGTCGTCATCACGTCGTCCGCTCCCACTTCAAGCGCCACCACGCGGTCGAGTTCGCCCGCCTCTGATGCCAGCACGATCACCGGCACATCGCTGTCACGCCGAATCCGGCGGCAGACGTCCAGAGCATGAACGTCCGGCAGATCGGTGGCAACTATCACCAGCGCCGGAGTGTCGCGATCCTGCAGCCGCAGGGCCTCCGCGCCGGTCGCCGTGCGGCGAACGCGCAGGTCCAGCGAGCGCACCGCATCCTCGAGTTCGTCCGAGCGATCGCTGTCACCGGCGGCAAGCAGAACCGTCATCGGCATGGTCTCACCTCGGAAGAGAGTCGCGTCCGGTGCTCATTAACGTATATCCGCCGATCGCGGCGGATGCTTGAGAGCCGGGGGGCTCTCAGCCCACCCGCCGCCGCCCTCTTGCCCGTGCGTGGTTGATGGTGTACACTCCGCCCGGTCCGCTTCATTCAGCGCCGCACAAGGGGATCTGCCATGGGCGACTCGCTCAGAGCTGTGTACGTCGGCCTGGGTACCATCGGGCTGGAGATTCTCAGGGCCGCCAGGCGCGCGGGAATCGCTCAGCCGGTGGCCTGCGCCGACATCTCACCAGAGATCGCCGGCGCCTCCCTCTGCGCCGTGGCGCAGGATGACGGGCTGCCCGAGATGGACGTCTGCGGCGACGTGGAGACCGCGCTGGACGCGGGCGCGGAGGCGGGCGCCGAGATCGCGGTCGTCTGCACCGGCTCGCGTCTCGAGGACGCTGAGCCGCACTTCACCGCCGTCCTTGAGCGCGAAATGTGCTGCATCTCCACCTGCGAGGAACTCGTCTTCCCGTGGCTCCGCGCCGCCACCGCGGCAGACCGGCTCGACGCCATCGCCGTCGCCAACGGCGTCGCTCTGCTCGGCGCGGGCGTCAATCCCGGCTTCGTGCTCGACTTTTTCCCCTTCGTCATGACACGCGTCTGCCAGCGCGTCGACTCGATCTACGCAGGCCGCTTCGTGGACGCCGCTCGCCGGCGCCAGCAGCTTCAGGCCAAGATCGGCACGGGCCTGTACCCTGATGACTTCCGCGAACTCGCGTCACAGGGAAGGATCGGGCACGTCGGCCTCGCCGAGTCCGCCGCGCTGCTCGCCGACTCGCTCGGCTGGTCGTGGGACGAGTTCGAGGAGACGATCGACCCGGTCATCGCTGAAGAGCCGGTCGGCTCGGAGTACTTCGAGGTCGCCGAGGGGCAGGTCTGCGGGCAGCATCAGCGGCTCACGATGGGCGATCTGACGCTCGAACTGATCATGGCGCTGGGGGCTGAGGAGCGCGACGAGGTGCGCGTCGAGGGGATCCCCCCGGTTCATGCGATCGTGCACGGCGGGATCCACGGCGACACTGCCACGGCGGGCGCGGTCATCAACTTCATGTGGCCGCTGATCGCCGCTGAGCCCGGCGTGCGGACGGTGACGGAGGTGCCGCTGGCGTGAGCGAGACGGACGGGCGATGCGCCCGTCGCCGTCACGCCCCCGCCCTCGCTGAGGCTCCCGGCGCGCGCTCATTCCACTCGTCGGTGGCGTACTTCTCCGCGTAGAGCCGCTCCGCCTCGGCGGCTTCCTGCGCCGAAAGCTCCGCCGCGGCCAGCTCGACCGCGAACGTCAGCGCGAACCCCCGCGCGACCGCCTCGCTCAGTTCATCGAACGTGATCGGGCGGCCCAGCAACTCCGTGACGCTCATCGCCGCCCCCGCCAGTACCGTGCGCGAGATCCGCCCGTCACTGCCCGGCATCACCGCCACCTGGTCTTCGAGGTCGATGGTGATCGGAATCGACCCGTGCTGCAGGATCCCACCCTCCCGCCGCACCTGAGCGCTGCCGACGACCTTCCTTCCCGCCGCCTGCAGGTCGCAGCGCGCCGTCTTCGCGAAGCAGATCGGCTTCGCCGCGTCCGCTCCGGCGGTCGCGTATGTGTCCTGGCCCGAGAAGTTCGGGCCCGGCCCCTCCTCATCTGCGCCGAGGCTCACCGCCGCGCCCAGCAGCTCCAGCCCCGCGATGATCCCGCGGGAGATCTCGCGGTAGGATTCCATCGTTGACTGCCCACCCCTGATCGCGTCCTGGCGGATGCAGAACGAGTATGTCAGCTCATCGGCGTGAAGGATCGCCCGCCCGCCGGTGGGCCGCCGCACGATGCCGTAGCCGCGCCGCGCCACCGCATCCCGGTCGATCCCCTCGTCAAGCTCCTGGTGGTAGCCCAGCGACAGCGCCGGCGGTTCCCAGCCGTAGAACCGCAGCGTCGGGGGCTGCTCGCCCGCCGCGACGGCGGCCGCGATCGCCTCATCCACCGCCATGTTGGTCGCCCCGTCGGCGAACCCACTCTCAATCAAACGCCACTTCTTCATCGAATCACCCGTGGTGAGGCGGTCCATCCACGACAGCGGCCGGCGCGCGGGGCGGCCGGCCGCTGAGACATCAACACTCTGTGCGGGACCCTCAGAACTCGTCGTCGTCGTCCAGGTCGCCCTCGAGGTTGTCGAGGAACGTGTCATACTCGGCATCGCTCATCAGGCTGTCGAGTTCCGAGAGGCCCTCGAGCTTGACCTCCATCAGCCAGCCGTCACCGTGCGGATCCTGGTTGATCAGCTCGGGCGCGTCGAGGACCTCCTCGTTGATCCGGACGACCTCCCCACTGACCGGGGCGATCAGGTCCTCCACCGACTTCACCGACTCGAGCGTTCCGCAGGCATCGCCGCGTACGAGCGCCGCGCCGTCCTCGGGAAGCTCGACGAAAATGATCTCGCCCATCATATCCTGCGCGTAGTCGGAAAGACCGGTGATTGCGGTGTCCTCATCTTCCATCCGCACCCACATATGCGACTCGTCAAAAAGCATCTCGCCGGAACTCATCGTGCGCCTCCTTCTGTCTGCCCACCCGAGACCGCGCCTCGGGGTCAAATCATGGGTTGGGGAGACCCCCGCAGATACGCCAACCTGCTTCTGCTCGATCGTCGCGCTGCGGTGCCGCCACACATACTAAGCAAGCGCGACCACGCTGTCAACCGCAAACGCAGCAAGCCGCACGAATGCCCCGGCGAACGTCCCGACGACCACGCCCAGCCCGCCCGGCGCAGGTTGACACTGCACCGGCGTTGACATATACTGCGGGCAATCACACCCCCGGAGGACGAGAAGAACCTTATCATGGCTCCAACCCGCGGCAGCGACTGGATCATCCGACCCCGCGACCGGGACGCTGAAGAGCACCTGGCGCGCGAACTGGACCTGCACCCGATCCTCGCTGCGATCCTCATCGGACGCGGACTGGGGGATGTCTCCGACGCCGAGCATTTCCTCAGCCCGTCACTTGACGATCTGCACGATCCCTTCCTGCTCCCCGACCTCGAACCGGCCGTGGACAGGATCCTGCACGCGCTGGAGGCCCGTGAGCCGATTCTCGTGCACGGCGACTACGATGCCGACGGCATTACGTCCGCCGCGCTGCTGGTGCGATTCCTCAGCACCCTCGGCGGGGACATGCATTACTTCCTGCCCCATCGCTTTGAGGACTCCTACGGCCTCAGCGAGCGGGCCGTGCGCCGGTCCGCCGACGTCGCCGGCCTCATCATCGCCGTCGACTGCGGTGTGCGCGACCATCAGGCCGTCGCCTGCGCCTGCGCGCAGGGGCAGGACGTGATCGTGGTCGATCACCATGAGCCGGGCGCTGAACTGCCCGAGGGCGCGCTGGTGGTAGACCCCAAGCGTGAAGACTCGCAGTATCCCGAACGCGATCTCGCGGCCGTCGGACTCGCATTCAAGCTCGCCGCCGGCGTCTGTGAGAAGCTCGATCTGTCGCACAAGTCTCTGCAGCGGGCGTTCCTTGACCTGGTCGCCGTCGGAACCATCGCCGACGTCTCCCCGCTCGTCGGGGAGAACCGCGTCATGACCGCAGTCGGCCTCAGCCTCCTGCCGCAGACGCGCAAGGTCGGTCTCCAGGTGTTGATGGAGCTGTGCGAACTTGGCGAGACCGTCTCCACCCAGGACGTCGCGTTCCGGATCGCCCCGCGGCTCAATGCCGTCGGGAGGATGGCCGACGCCACCGACGCACTCGAGCTGCTGCTCACGGATGATGAGATGCAGGCGCGGAGAACCGCCCTTCACCTCGACAGCCTCAACTCACAGCGCCGCTCCGAGCAGGAGGCGATCTTCCGCCAGGCCGTCGCAATGCTCGACGAGCAGATCGACCTCGACCGCGACCGAGTCGTTGTTCTCGCAAAGCAGGGGTGGCATCGCGGCGTCGTGGGTATTGTTGCATCAAAGGTGCTGGAGCACACGGGACTGCCGACCCTGCTGATGGCGGTCGAGGGCCCGATGGCCCGCGGCTCGGCCCGCAGCATCGACGGATTCGATGTCTCGGACGCGCTCGGCCGCTGCGAGGACCTCCTCGAACGCTTCGGCGGGCACTCGATGGCCGCGGGCTGCGAGATCGACGTGGACCGAATCGCCGATCTTCGCGACCGCCTCAACGAGATCGGGCGGGCGGTCATCACCGACGAGATCCTGTGCCCGTCCGTGGCGGTCGATCTCGAGGTCGATCTCGCCGAAGTCGATCAGTCCCTCGCGCGGCAGCTTGCCAGGCTCGAGCCCTGCGGGGCGGCGAACCCCGAGCCGCTGCTGGCCGCCCGCGACGTGCGCGTGCTGCAGTCGCGGACCGTCGGCGCCGCGGGAAAGCACCTCAAGATGCTCGTCGATGCCGGCGGCAGGCAGGTTGACTGCATCGCCTTCGGCATGGGCGACCGCCTCGACGACGTGCGTTCGGAGAGCCGCGTTGACCTGTGCTTCGTTCCGAGGATCGATGATTACACGGGCGTGGAAAGGCTTCAACTGCAGGTGGCCGAACTCAGACCCGCCACCTGAGGATGTGCCGCCGGGTGCTCCCTGCCCCAGCGAACCCGGCCGGCGCGGGTCCGGCTGCAAGGAGATGGTGGATCGGTGACCAAGACTTTCGCCCTGCCAACAAGCTCACGACGCCAGGTGCTCGACATCACGAACGAGGTCTCCGAGATCCTCGGCAAGAGCGAGGTCTCGTCGGGACTGTGCTCCGTCTCGGTCCCGCACTGCACCTGCGCGGTTTATATCAACGAGCACGAAGAGGGCCTCGTCCACGACGCGCTGACGCTCATTGACGGGCTCGTCACAAGCGAGGACTGGCATCACGACCGCATCGATCACAACGCCGTGGCGCACCTCGGCGCCACCCTCCTCGGCAACAGCGTGCAGATCCCCGTCGAGGGTGGCAACCTCGTCCTCGGACGGTGGCAGCGCATTCAGCTCATCGAACTCGACGGCCCGAGGCACCGCCGCGTCAATGTCACGCTGATCTCAGACTGACCACCGGCGGCGCATCGCTCATCGCCGGCTCCCCGGGCGCGAACACGCGGCCGGGTTGCATTCGTGATCGGCACCCGCGGGAGAGAACCGCTCAATGTCACAATCCGACCCTCTGCTGATGATACCCGGCCCCACCAACCTGCCCCCCGAGGTGCGCGAGGCGCTGTCCGGGCCCGGCTTCTACCACCGTGGCGAGCAGATGCGCGCGCTGCTTGAGCGCTGCACCGATGGCCTCCGCGGCCTGATGGGCACCTCCGGCGACGTCATCACGCTCACAAGCTCCGGCACCGGCGCGCTCGAAGCCGCGATCACCAGCGTCCTCTCGCCCGGCGACCGCGTCCTCGCCATCGACGCGGGCAAGTTCGGCGAGCGGCTCGGTGAGATCGCCGCCGCCTTCGGCGCGGAGGTCACACCGCTCACCATCGAACCCGGCCGCGCCGCCGATCCCGACTCCGTTCGCAATGCGCTCGCCGCGGGCGACTACCGCGCGCTGCTGACCGTGTACAACGAGACCTCCACCGGCGTGATGCACCCGATCCGCGAGATCGCCGCCGCCGCGCAGGACGCGGGCGCGCTGGTCATCTGCGACTGCGTAAGCTGCCTCGGCGGCGTCCCCGTCGAGGCCGACGAGTGGGGCATCGACGTCGTCGCCGCCGGATCGCAGAAATGCCTGATGCTCCCGCCGGGGCTGGCCTTCGTCGGCGTCCGCGAGCAGGCGTGGGAGGCCGCCTCACGCGCCACGATGCCCTCGTACTACTTTGACCTGCGCAAAGCCCGTGAGGCGCTGCACAAAGGGCAGACGCCTTACACGCCCTCCACCACCCTGATCGCCGCCCTCGGCGCTGCGCTCGACCTCATCGAGGCCGAGGGGCGCGAGGCCGTCTTCGCCCGCCACGCCGCGATGGCCGCCGCCACCCGCGCCGCGATGGAGGCCGCCGGACTGGCGCTCTTCGCCGCGGACGGCGCCCGCTCGCAGACCGTCACCGCCGTCCACTCGCCCGTGGACAGCGTGGCCCTGGTCGGCTCCCTGCGCGACGAGCACAACGTCCTCATCTCCGGAGGGCAGGGCGACCTCAAGGGTCGCATCTTCCGCATCGGGCACATGGGCACCGTCCGCATCGAGCAGATCGAGCGGACATTGAAGGCGCTCGCCGACGGCCTGTCGAACCTTGGATATGAGTGTGACGCCGCCGCGATGGTCAACGCCGCGCGGCGGGCGGCCGAGCAGGGAGCGGGCTGACCATGCCGACGGTCCTGATCTGCGACGCGATCGCCGACGAGGGCGTTGAGCTGCTCCGCGACAGGGCGGAGGTGCTCATCGCCACCGGCTGGGAGCGCGACCGCCTCCTCGCCGAGATCGCCGAGGCCGACGCGGTGATCGTCCGCAGCGCCACCGAGCTTGACGCCGAGCTGATCGACGCGGCCGCGCGCCTCCGGGTCATCGCCCGGGCGGGCGTCGGCGTGGACAACATCGACCTCGACGCCGCCACTCGCCGGGGCATCGCCGTGGTCAATACGCCCACCGGCAACACCATCGCCGCCGCCGAACACACGATGGCGATGATGCTCGCGCTCGCGCGGCGCATCCCTTCCGCCGACGCCGCCCTCAAAGACGGCCGCTGGGAGAAGAAGCTCGCGACCGGCCGGCAGCTCTACCGCAGGACCCTCGGCATCGTCGGACTCGGCAAGATCGGCCAGGAGGTCGCCAGGCGCGCCCGGGCCTTTCAGATGACGGTGCTGGCGCATGATCCCTTCGTGCCGTCAGACAGGGCCCGCGAGCTTGGTGTCGAGCCGGTCGAGCTGGCCGAGCTGCTCGCGAAGTCCGACGTCGTCAGCCTTCACGCGGCGCTGACCGATCAGACGCATCACATGATCGGCGAGGAGCAGCTTCTGCTGATGAAGCCCGGCGCCCTGCTCATCAACTGCGCCCGCGGGTCACTCATCGATGAGTGCGCGCTCGTCGAGGCCCTCACTGAGGGGCGGCTCGGCGGCGCGGCGCTCGACGTCTTCGAGCGCGAGCCCCAGCCGCGCTGCGAGCTTGTCGGTCTGCCGTCGGTGGTCGCCACGCCTCACGTCGCGGCCTCGACGGAGGAGGCGCAGGCGCTCGTGGCGCGCGAGGCCGCCGAGCAGGTGCTGGAGGTGCTCGCGGGCGGCCGGCCGCGCTGGCCGGTCAACGTCCCCGCGCTCACCCGCGAGGAGCTCCACGCCATCGGCCCCTTCCTGCCACTCGCCGAGAGCCTCGGGGCGCTGCAGGCCGCTCTGCTCTCCTCCGCGCCGAGGCAGGCCTCCGTCTACGTTCGAGGCGGCGGAGCCGAGGAGCATCTCCGGATCGTCGCCGGACACTTCCTCGCCGGGCTGCTCGGCGCGATCGCCGACGAGCCGGTCAACTACGTGAACGCGCCCGTCATCGCCGCCGAGCGCGGCCTGCAGATGAGCCACGGCGTCGCCGCCGACACCCGCGGATACTCGCGGTACATCCGCGCCTCGGTCGCCGATGGCGACCGGCCGGTCGAGGTCGCGGGCGCGGTCCTCGACCGCGACCAGGCGCGCATCGTCGAGATAGCGGGCTTCGGCCTCGACCTCGTGCCGCGCGACACCGTCCTGCTCACGTGGCACGCCCGTCCCGACCGCCCCGGCTTCATCGGCACCGTCGGGCGCATCCTCGGTGAGGCGGGCATCAGCATCCTCGGCATCCAGGTCGGTCGCGAGGTGATCGATGGAGTCGGCCTGATGGCCGTCTCCGTCGCCGGGGAGGTCGCACCGGCGGTTCGGCGCGAGATCGCCGACCAGTCGGGCGTCGTACGCCTCGAGGTCGTGCGCTTCGAAGACTGACGGCGCGACCGCCCCGCGCGGCCGAGGGCCCTTCGTTCGCGAATCAGGAGCGATAATGGGAATACTTGTCACCAACGACGACGGGATCCACGCACCGGGCCTGCTCGCCCTCGCGAGAGCGCTGGCGCCGCTGGGAGAGGTCACCGTCATCGCGCCCGAGCGCCAGCAGTCCGCCGCCGGCCACGGGATCACGCTTCACAAGCCACTGCGCATGACGCCGATGCAGATTGACGCGCCGGTGCTCGAGGCCTTCGCGACCAACGGAACGCCCGCCGACTGCACGATCCTCGCAACCGCCGACGGCCGGCCCGTGCCCGACCTCGTCGTCGCCGGGATCAACGCAGGCGCGAATCTCGGCGAGGAGGTCCTCTACTCAGGCACCGCCTCCGCCGCGATGGAGGGCGCGCTGCAGGGCATACGCTCCTTCGCCATCTCGGTCACGGCCTATGACGAGTGCATCTTCGAACCCGCCGCTGAGTTCGCGGCTCGCCTCGCCCGCCGCGTGGTCGAGGGCTTCCTGCCGCCGGACACTTTCCTCAACGTCAACGTGCCCAACGTCTGCGGCGAGGATCTCGGCCCCGCGGTCATCACCCGCCTCGGCCGCAGGGAGTACGTCAACTCCCTCGACCGCCGCGTCGATCCGCGCGGGCGCAGTTACTACTGGTTCTCCGGCGAACCGCGCGAGGGCGACTGCGAGGAGGGCACCGACATCGGCGCCATCCACGCGGGCCGCATCTCGGTCACGCCCGTGCACTTTGATATGAACTTCCGCGGCCCTCGCGGTGAGATCGAGGTGTTGCTCGACGGACTCGCGGAGTGAGAAATCGTGGCGCAGCGACAACCGTCATACCTCCCGCTGCATGAATGCGGGGAACTCAAGCGACGCGCCGACCTTGCCCTCGCGCTGCTGCGCGAATGCACCGTCTGCCCGCGCGAGTGTCGCGTCGATCGCACACTGCGGCGCGACTGCTTCTGCGGTGGGGGAGAGCGAGCGCTGGTCTGCTCGGCCTCCCCGCATTTCGGCGAGGAGCGGCCGCTCGTCGGCTCGGGAGGCTCAGGCACGATCTTCTTCGCAGGCTGCAACCTCGGCTGCGTCTTCTGTCAGAACTACGAAATCAGTCACGGGCGCGAGGGCAGAGAGGTCTCCACCGCCGAGCTTGCGAATATCATGATGGGGCTGCAGCGGCGCGGCTGCCACAACATCAACTTCGTCTCACCGTCGCACTTCGTGCCGCAGATACTCGCGGCCCTCGGACCGGCCGTCGATCAGGGCCTGAACCTGCCGCTCGTATACAACACCGGCGGCTACGACGCGCTCACGACGCTGCGCCTGCTCGATGGCGTCATTGACATCTACATGCCCGACGCAAAATACGCCGATGCGGATGTCGCCGCGCGTCTCTCCGGCGCCGCGGACTACCCGCGCGTGATGCGGGCCGCTATCACCGAGATGCACCGACAGGTGGGCGACCTCCAGGTCGGCGACGACGGCGTCGCCACGCGCGGCCTGCTCGTCCGGCATCTCGTCATGCCCGAGGGCCTCGCGGGGACGCCCGAGACCATGCGCTTCCTCGCATCGCTCAGCGAGGACACCTACGTGAACGTCATGGCGCAGTACCGCGCGTGCTACCGGGCGTACGATCATCCGGAGTTGGCGCGCCGCATCACGCACGAGGAGTACCGCCAGGCCGTGCAGGCCGCCCTCGACGCCGGCCTGCACCGCCTCGACAGCCGACCGACGCAGTTCGGGTAGCCGCCGTCGCCCGGCGCTGCATCTGCTCCACACGCGCGTTCAGGCAATCAATCTGATCCGGCCACATCAGCAGGGCCATGAGGAGAGATGGACGATGGCAGGAATCGGCGATCAGATCAAGTCGGCAGGCAAGAACGTCTCGAAGATGGCGAGAAAGACCACCGGCGCATTCAGCGAGTGGTGGGATGAGGTCAACGCAATCAACGACCGGCGGGCGCGCGTCCGCGACCTCGCCCGTGAGCGCGAGAGGCTGCTCGTTGAGATGGGCACGAAGGTATACACGCTGCACCGTCGCGCAAAGGTGCAGAACCGCGACCTGCTCGGTGACTGTGAGCGGATAGACACCATCGGCGACACGATCGACCGCCTCGAGCATGAAATCGCCGAACTCAAGCGCGGCAGCGTGGAGGCCCGCCCGCGTGAAATCGAGGTCACCGATGACGCGCCGATCGTCGCCGACGAGGACATCGAGGAGGTCGTCGGAGCCGCCCCCGAGATCGAGCCTGAGGTCGAGACCGGGGAGCCGCCCCCCTGCGTCCACGCCCAGACCCCCGCGGAGGGCCCGGTGGAGGACGATGAGGCCGACGGCGACGAATGTATCGCTGCCCACGCACAGGACCCGAGCGAGGGCCCTGCCGATGAGGCCGGCGTCGTGGACACCTCCGCAACTGAGGTCCCGCCCGTCGAGCCGCAGTTCGGGGCTGCTCCGGCGGGAGACCCCACTGAGCCGGAGGTCATGAGCGAGGGCTCCGGCCGCTGCGCCCACGCCGACGACCCGGCCGAGGGGCCCGCCGACGATGATGACTCCGCTACTCGGCCCGGCTGCGAGGACTGAGCTCGGGCCGTCGCATGTCGTGACTGAGGGGGCGGCCTGCCAGAGGCCGCCCCAACCGCATATAACCGACGCGATGGGGAGCCGAACATGACCAGATACTGCTTCGTAACCGGTGGTGTCGTTTCCGGGATCGGCAAAGGAATCTCCTGCGCCTCGCTGGGCCGACTGCTCAAGGCGCGGGGGTTCCGCATCGCCATCCTCAAGATCGACCCGTACATCAACGTGGACGCCGGGCTCATGAACCCCTTCCAGCACGGCGAGGTCTTCGTCACCGACGACGGTAGCGAGACCGACCTCGACCTCGGACACTATGAGCGCTTCGTTGATGAGCCGCTCAGCCAGCTCTCCAACGTCACCACCGGCCAGGTCTACGGCTCGGTCATCGCCAAGGAGCGCGATGGCGACTACTACCTCGGGCAGACCGTCCAGGTCATCCCGCACATCACCGACGAGATCAAGGCGCGCATCCGCAAGTGCGCAAATGCCTACGAGGCGGACGTGTGCATCGTCGAGATCGGCGGCACCGTCGGCGACATCGAGGGCCAGCCCTTCTACGAGGCCATCCGCCAGATGCGCATCGAGGAGGGCCGCGAGAACACCTGCTACATGCACGTCACGCTCGTACCCTTCCTCGAGACCATCGGCGAACTCAAGACCAAGCCCACCCAGCACTCCGTCCGCGAGCTGCGCTCGATCGGTCTGCAGCCCGACCTGCTCGTCGTGCGCACCTCCCGCGAGTTGACCAAAGACGTCCGCCGCAAGCTCTCGCTCTTCTGCGATGTCCCCGACGAGAACGTCGTCGAGTGCGTGGATGTCAAAGAATCGCTCTACCACATCCCGCTCGCCCTTGAGCGGCAGAACGTCGCCGATCTCGTCTGCAAGGCGCTGCAGCTCCCCCAGCGCAGCCCCGACCTCGCCGAGTGGCGTGAGATCTGCGACCGCTACGCCGACCCCGACCATGAGGTCACCATCGCGATGGTCGGCAAATACATGGACCTGCAGGACGCCTACCTCTCCGTCACCGAGGCGCTGATGCACGGAGGGATCGCCAACTCCGCCCGCGTGAACATCAAGTACGTCGACTCCGAGGCCGTCGAGCGGGACGGCGCCGGCGCTCACCTCAGCGACGTGCACGGCGTGATCGTCCCCGGCGGCTTCGGCGACCGCGGCATCCAGGGCAAGATCGAAGCGATCGGCTACGCCCGCGAGAACGGCGTCCCCTACCTCGGCCTCTGCCTCGGGCTGCAGACCGCGGTCATCGAGTTCGCCCGCAACGTCTGCGGCCTCGAGGACGCGAACTCCCGCGAGTTCAAGGAGGACTGCGACAACCCGGTCATCGTCTACCTCAAGGAGCAGGAGTACATCACCGAACTCGGCGGCACCATGCGCCTCGGCGCGTACCCCTGCAGGCTCAAGCCCGGCTCGCTGGCCGCGCGCCTCTACGACGCCGAGGAGATCTCCGAGCGCCATCGCCACCGCCTCGAGGTCAACAACGACTACCGCGAGCTGCTCGGCGAGTGTGGGATGGCCTTCTCGGGGACCTCGCCGGAGGGCGATCTTGTGGAGATGGTGGAGCTTCCGAACCACCCGTTCTTCATCGCGTCGCAGTTCCATCCGGAGTTCAAGTCCCGTCCGACCCGCGCGCATCCGCTCTTCCGCGGCTTCATCGAGGCCGCCCTTGTGCACAACGGCGCCGCCTCCGCCGCCCCCCAGGAGCCCGCGGAGGCCGAGGCGGCCGAGGCGTAGCGCCCGGTCGTGGGAATGGCCGAGGCGTAGCGCCCGGTCGTGGGAATGGCCGGGCTTCGCGCTCCCGGTGCTACGGAAAGACCGTCGGTCGTGCAGCAGGGGCGGGCGCAGCTCACAGAGCTGACCCTGCCCGCCCGCAGTCTGCCATCGATCGCCGTTGCCGTCCGGAGGGGCCGCTCGCCTGAGCGGCCCGCCGTTCTTGCTGATATCCCGATTCCATGGGGGCATGTCCATCGACACCGTCCCACCGCCATCGAGCGCCTGTCCGCTCGCGCGGTGGGTCCGCGCGCTTGCCGGGCTTCCTCAGTCGGAATCGCACGGGACTCTCAGCCCCCTTTATGGTATACTGTCACCGGGACGCGGGTGCAGGTTCGCCCGCTCGAACTTATACGTCGCTGCACGCTATCATCCTCATCTCGCGCCTCCGGCCGCTCCGCGGATGGGGGCGCTTGTTCGTCCACGGGAGCCATCATTCACATGTCACTGCTCGACCGCCTCAACAAGAACCAGCGCCAGGCCGCAGAGTGCGTCGAAGGCCCGGTCCTCATCTTCGCGGGCGCGGGCTCCGGCAAGACCCGCGCGCTTACCTACCGCATCGCGCACATGATCGAGAACTGCGGCATCGATCCGCAGCAGATCCTCGCCGTCACCTTCACCAACAAGGCCGCCAACGAGATGCGGGAGCGCATACACAATCTCATCGGCGAAAAGGCCGCGAAAGGCATGTGGGCCGGGACCTTCCACTCCATCTGCGCCCGCATCCTCCGCGCCGACGGCCACCACGTCGGCCTGTCGCCGGAGTACACCATCTTCGACGAGGGCGATCAGACCGCGATCGTCAAGGAGATCCGCGCCCGCCTCGATGTCACGCTGCCCGAGCGCGATAAGTGCACCGACAAAAAGAACAACGAGGTCCTCTGGGCGATCAGCGACGCGAAGAACCAGCTCATGACCGTCGATGACCACCGCCGCACCGCGAAGGACGTTTGGGAGCGGCTCGTCACGCGCGTCTACGCGGCTTACCAGCGCGAGCTTGAACGCAACAACGCCGTGGACTTCGATGACCTCATCATGAAGACCGTGCAGTTGCTCGATCAGCATGAGGAGGTCCGCCGGAGCTACCAGGAGCGCTTCCAGTACGTGCTCGTCGATGAATACCAGGACATCAACCACGCGCAGTTCCGCCTTGTGGAGCTGATCGCGCAGGAGCACCGGAACCTCTGCGTCGTCGGCGATGACGACCAGTCTATCTACGGCTGGCGCGGCGCCGACGTCGGGATCATCCTCGACTTCCAGGAGCACTTCCCGGACGCCTCGGTGGTCAAGCTCGAGCAGAACTACCGCTCCACCAGCAAGATCATCGAGGCCGCCAACACGATCATCCAGCAGAACGCCAACCGCGCCGAGAAGAAACTCTGGACCGCGAATGATCCGGGCGAGAACATCATCATCTACGAGGCGATCAACGAGGAAGAGGAGGCCGAGTGGGCCGCCCAGACGATCGAGACCCAGGTGCGCGCGGGCCTCGGGAAATACGGCGACTACGCCATCCTCTACCGCGTCAACGCCGCCTCGCGCAACTTCGAGCAGGCCCTCGCCGCGCGCCAGGTGCCATACCAGATCGTCGGCGGCCTGCGCTTCTACGAGCGCGCCGAGATCAAGGACGCGCTCGCCTACCTGCGCGCGATCTTCAACCCCGCCGATGACCTCGCCCTCCGGCGGATCATCAACACTCCCACCCGCGGGGTCGGCGACAGCACCCTCGAGGGCATCACCGCCGCCGCCGAGCGCAACAACTGCTCGCTGCTGGAGGCCTGCCTCTACTTCGCGGCCAACGAGGACGAGCGCGCCCGCGCCCGCGCCGCCGTCGGCGACTTCCTCGACCTGATGATGCTCCTGCGACAGCGCGCGGAGACCGCGAAGCTGCCCGACCTCGTCCGCGCCGTCGTCGAGAACTCCGGCATGATCGACAAACTCAAAGAGTCCGGCAAGGCCGAGGACGCCATGCGCGTGGAGAACCTCCAGGAGTTCGTCACCGTCGCCGCGGCCTTCCAGCGCCGCCGCCCGGATGCGGGCCTGCTCGAGTTCCTCGAGCACATCGCCCTCATCTCCGACATCGACCAGGCCGACGACCTCACCGGCTCGGTCTCGCTGATGACGCTGCATTCGGCCAAGGGCCTCGAATTCCCGGTGGTCTTCCTCGTCTCGATGGAGGAGGGGATCTTCCCGCACCAGCGCTCGATCAGCTCCGGCGACGAGCGGGAGATCGAGGAGGAGCGCCGCCTCGCCTACGTCGGCATGACCCGCGCGGAGAAGCTGCTCTACATCAGCCATGCCTTCCACCGCACGATCTACGGAGAGACCCGCCGGCAGGCCCCCTCGCGCTTCTTGCGCGACCTCCCCGAGGAGCTGCTCGACCGCAGGCAGCGCTACTCCGACTCCGCGCAGCCGCGAATGCTCGACCACGGCGATGCGGTCCTCGAAAAGCCCGCCGGTGGGCGGCAGATCGACGTCGCGTCGATGCTGCAGAAAGCGAAGGGCCGGACCGGGAGCGGCGCTGCGCCGCGCTCCCGTGCGAAGAAGAAGCAGCAGGCGCCCACGCCGCCCCCCGGCGAGGCCTGGAAGAGCGGGCAGAAGGTCCGCCACGCGAAGTTCGGTGACGGCATGGTCGTCTCCGCCGAGCCGCTCGACGCCGACTGGAAGGTGACCGTCGCCTTCAAAAACGGCGGCGGCGTGAAGAAGCTGCTGGCGGGCGTCGCGGGGCTGGAGAGGCTCTGAGGATCAGCCCTCGTTCACCCACAGGTCGATCTGCCGCTCCGGATCGTAGGGCTTCCCGACGATGTCCGGGCGTCCGTCGCCGGTCATGTCCGCGACCTTCGCCTCGTGCGTGGGGATGCCCTCACAGATCACGTGCTCCTCGAACTCCCCGCCGCCGCGGTTGCGGAAGATCATCATCAGCGGGTCGTGCGGATTCCGACCGAGGCCCATCTCCGCCACGAAGATATCCGGCAGCCCGTCGCCGTCGAAGTCCGCGATCTCCAGCGAGTGCGGGTGGAAGAGGCCGGCGCGCAGCAGCCGCGGCTCCCACTCGGGCGGCGCGCAGACGGCCATCCGGCCCTCATCGCTTTCGCCCTCAACGAGCACGATATCCGGCGCGCCCAGTCCGCGCAGGTCCGCCACCGCCACGCGCGTCTGCGTGTACCCCCCGGCGAAGTCGACGCGGCTCCAGCGCCCCGCCCCGCGGCCTTCGGGCGTGAAGATGCTCGTCCCGGCGACGATCTCGGTGACTCCGTCGCCGTCGAGGTCCACGATCGCGAGGCCCTCGGCGTCACCGATCTCCTCGTCGATCAGGTGCAGGCACTCCTCCGGCCACGGCTCGACGGTCGGGTCGTCGGGGATGTCGTAGTAGCCCAGCACACCCGCGAACTGCGACAGGAAGACCAGCTCGGGCTCGCCGTCCCCGTCCACATCGCCGACCGCCTGGTCGTGGTACTTCGCAAAGCGGTCGGTGATGACGCGCACGGCCCACGGCTCGCGCGGGTCCTCCGGGCACTCGAACCACCACAGCAGCTTCCCGTCGCGCCACTGCTGGCCGGCGACGATATCCGGCCTCTCGTCGCCGTTGACGTCGAGGAGAACCCCGCCCGCCTCGAGGTCGGGCGCTTCGGCCATCTCATGGCATCGCCAGGGGCCGCGCCCGCCGGGGTTCTCATACCAGAAGAGGTTCGGCGGCCCCTCCTTGCCGCCGATGATCACGTCGGGAAGCCCGCTGCCGGTGAGGTCATGCAGCAGTGTGATGTCATGATGCGCCCCCGGCGGGTCGTCGTCGATCACCACATGGCGGAAGCGGAATCGGGTGGACATTGAGATACCTCCAGGACGATGCATACCGGTCTGCGACGCCCAGCACCCGGCAGGGGCCGCCATCACCGGTCCGAGCCGGCCTGCGTGGTCTGTGCTTCGGCGCGCTCGCCCGTGCCTCCTTTCTTGAAGGTCCCCACGCCGCCCGCGGCGAACCTGCCTTCGTTCATTCATCGACCGACCGGGTGGTGGCCACTCATGGCGCTGCGAATCGCAATCTGCTCGAAGATACTCCAGGACTACGAGATCGCCGAGGCCGTCTCCATCGCCGCCGAGATCGGCTACGAGGGCATCGAGATATTCGGCGTCGAGAGGCATCTCCCGGCCGATGTCGCCGACGGCACCGTGCGCAGTCTCGCCGGCCAGCTCAGCAACGTCGGCATGGAGGTCGTCACACTCTGCACATACGTCGGCCAGTTCGCGCAGAAGAGCGATGACGAGTGCCTCGAGGAGGTCGAGAAGTTCCGCCGCTACCTCGAGATCGCCGAGGCCCTTGAGTGCGACATGATCCGCGTGCAGCCCGGCGGCCCCCCGAAGCCCTCCTCCGCCCGTGAGGACCACTGGGAGCGCGCCGCGCACTACCTCCGCGAGTGCTGCGACCTCGCCCTCACCCCCGACATCGGCGTCGTCATGGAGAACAACTTCGGCCTCTCCGCGACCACCGACTCGACCCTTGAGATGATCGCGCGGGTGGACCGCCCGAACCTCGGCATCAACTACGATCCGGGCAACCTCTACCGCATGGACCGCTACTACGGCATCGAGAGCCTCGCCCGCTTCGGCCAGCTTGCCTGGAACGTGCAGGTCAAGGACTGCTACAAAGACGACCGCGAGGACGACTACGAACTGCTGCTGGGCGAGGGCGAAGTTGACTACGCCCCGATCTTCGCGTGGCTCGATGACGCCGAGTACGACGGGCATGTCTCCGCCGAATCACACAAAGCCCCCACCGACGACCTCTCGCCGGTGGACATCGCCCGCCATGAATACAGCGCCATCCGATCGCTGATCGAAAGCATCTGACACCCCCAAACCGGACAGGGCGGATTCCGCGAATGCAGCAGACAACGCAGCTACGACTCCACGAGAACGTCCAGTTCATCTACGAGCTTGTCCTCGCCGGGATGGAGCTTCGCGCCGCGGGGGTCGAGTTCGACGTCGATGACAGCCTGCGCAGCTTCGCCACCAACGGCTCGATCGATCGCGAGGCGCTGCTGCGCCGCTCCGCCTACGTCATGTCCCTCCAGCTCCCCCACCAGGAGCCGCAGTTCACCGACTACCATCACATCCAGCAGTACAATCAGACCCAGTCGATCAACCAGTACCTCACCCACTGGTTCTACCCCTACAAGGGCAAGTTCCACCCGCAGATGATCCGCGGGCTGCTCGGCATCATCGGTGCCCGCCCCGGCCAGCGCGTGCTCGACCCGTTCACCGGCTCGGGCACCACCGCCGTCGAGGCGCAACTGCTCGGGATCGACTGCGTCGGCGTGGACGTCTCCCCGCTCTGCGCGCTGATCTCCCGCGTGAAGACACACTCGTGGGCCAACCTCGACGAGATCGAGGACGCCTCCGAGTACGTCGCACCCTGCGTCCGCGACACCAAGCAGCAGCGCCTCTTCCGCACCCCCGAGGACCGCGAGTTCCCCGAGGGCCCCGTCAAGGACTTCTTCGACCTCGCGGAGATGATCGCCCGCTCCGACAACTCCCGCCGGCGCAGGGATCCGGTCGATGCCTTCGTGCATAACCGGGACAAGATGTTGCGCTCAGTGCGGGATCACGTCGCGGTCAAAGAGCGCCTCGGCCTCAGCTTCGGCGACGTTGATGTCCGCGAGGGCGACGCCCGCGCGCTCGACCTTCCCGACGAGAGCATCGACGGCATCGTCACCTCGCCGCCCTACTCGATCGCGCTCAACTACGTCAAGAACGACGAGCACGCGCTTGAGGCGATGGGCTTCGACCTCGACGAGATCAGCGACGAGTTCATCGGCGTGCGCGGGCGCGGCAAAGAGCGCTTCGAACTCTACGACGACGACATGCGGCAGTGCGCGCGGGAGTTCGCCCGCGTCCTCAAACCCGGCGCGATGGCCGCCGTCGTCATCGGCAACATGACCTACCAGGGCGAGGAGATCGACACCACCAGCATGTTCACCGCCGCCTGTGAGGATGCGGGGCTGGTGCTCGAACGCTCCGTGGACAAGATCATCTTCGGGCTCTATAATGTGATGCAGAAGGAGTACATCCTGCTGCTGCGCAGGCCCTGAGCGGCGGGACCCTCCCAGGCTCCGAGTGCGGCATTACTGAGGACAAACAGGGAGCCCCCGATGACACTGCACGAGACGATTCAGGCCGACCTCGACCGCTTTCTCGAAGTGCTTCCCGACCGGGTGCGCCAGTGGCTGGCCCAGAGCGATCACCTCGACTCACTCAAGGAGGTCGTCATCGACCTCGGCCGCCCCATCGGCGCGCGCTTCATCCACGGCTTTGAGACGATGGACGAGAGCCCCGCCCTGCGCGCCGACATCGACTTCGTCACCTCGCGCGTCCATGAGTTCGACCGCGACAACCGCTCCGGCATCGAACAGACCCTCCACCGCATCAGCGGGATACGCAACCGTCACGGCGAAATCATCGGGCTGACCTGCCGGGTCGGCCGCGCCGTCTACGGGACGCTGGAGATCATCCGCGACGTCATCGAGAGCGGCTTCAACATCCTCATGCTCGGGCCGCCGGGAGTGGGGAAGACCACGAAGCTGCGAGAGGTCGCCCGCGTGCTCGCCGATGAGTTCGACCGCCGCGTGGTCGTCGTTGACACCAACAATGAGATCGGTGGCGGCGGCGACGTCCCCCACCCGGCGATCGGTCGCGCCCGGCGCATGCAGGTCCCCAACGACCGCGCCCAGGCGCAGGTGATGATCGAGGCGGTTGAGAACCACATGCCCGAGGTCGTCGTGGTCGATGAGATCGGCACCGAGGCCGAGGCCGCCGCCGCCCGCACCATCGCCGAGCGCGGCGTGCAACTCATCGCCACCGCCCACGGCAACGACCTCGAGAACCTCATGGCAAACCCCACGCTCTCCGACCTCGTCGGCGGCATCCAGGCCGTCGTGCTCAGCGACGAGGAGGCGAAGCGCAGGGGCACTCAGAAGACCGTGCTCGAACGGCAGGCGCCCCCGACCTTCGACATCGTCGTCGAGATCAAGGGCATCAACCAGCTCGCGATCCACCACGACGTCGCGGAGACCGTGGACAGCATCCTCCTCGGCAGGCCGATCACCGCCGAGGTGCGTGAGTTCGACGCCGGCGGCGAGGTCATTGCGGTCGAGAAGTCCGTCGCGCCCGGTGGGACGATGGGCGGTGAACTCGCCGACCCGCTCGAGGCCGAGCTGCGCCGCACCGAATCGCGCAGCCGTGTCCTCCGCGTCCTGCCCATCGGCATCAGCCGCGAGCACCTTGAGCAGGCTCTGCGCGAGCGGCGCGTCCCCGCGACCGTCACACAGGAGCCGCAGGAGGCCGATGTCGCCGTCGTGCTCGAGCGGGCCGCCGAGCTTGGCCGCGTTCCCCACGACGTCATCGCCACCGTCACCGTCCGCGGCAACACCTACGCGCAGATCGAGGAGGCCGTGGAGGAACTCTCGGCCCGGCGCAACACCCCGCGCGAGGACTTCGCCCTTCGCGAGGCCGCCGAGGCCATCGAGAGGGTGCTGGCGGAGAACGAGCCGGTCGAACTGCTGCCGCAGAACGCGTACGTCCGGCGGCTCCAGCGGGAGTTGATCGCGCGGCGCAACCTCAAGTCGAAGACCGTCGGCGAGGAGCCACGTCGCCGAGTGAAGGTGCTTGTGCCCTGATGGGAGGCCGGATGTGAGCTGCCGCTATCGCTTCATCGTGCTCGACGGCGTTGAGGGCGCCGGGAAGTCCACGCAACTGGCGCGCCTCGCGCAGCTTCTGCGCGACGCCGGGGAGGACGTCGTGCAGACCTTCGAGCCCGGCGGCACGCCCGTCGGCGGTGCGATCCGCGAGGTGCTGCTCTCACCGGTGCATCCGATCGCTCCGCTCACCGAGGTCTTCCTCTTCTGCGCCTCCCGCGCCCAGCACTGCGACGAGGTGATCCGCCCCGCGCTTGAGGCCGGCAGGCTCGTGCTCTGCGACCGCTTCAGCGCCGCCACATTCGCCTACCAGGGCCACGCGGGCGAGGTGGGGGAGGAGCGCGTGGTGCGCCTCGACGCCGAGGCGACGGGCGGGCTCGTCCCCGACATCACCATCATCCTCGACCTCCCGCCCGCCGAGGGCCTCCGGCGGAAGTTCGACGAGGTCGGTGCGGACGCCGCCGATCGCATCGAGCAGAACGAGCCGGCCTTCCA
Organism: Armatimonadota bacterium; assembly: GCA_050942735.1. Classification (GTDB taxonomy): domain Bacteria; phylum Armatimonadota; class Zipacnadia; order Zipacnadales; family UBA5352; genus UBA5352. The sequence goes on along the minus strand of JBMNNW010000066.1, from coordinate 342 downwards.
TGAGCGCGTCCGCGAGGGCTTTCACCGCTACGCCGGGCGCTACCCCGACCGCACCGCGATCGTGGACGCCTCCGGGAGCGAGGACGACGTCTTCACACACGTCTGTGAGGCGCTGGGGATCGAGGCGTAGGCGGTTGGTCGCGCGACGTTGAGGGGACGGGCTTTCCGCCTGCCGCCGTTGCGAAGCCCGGCCTTCGGAGGGAAGGCCGGGCTCGGTTGGTTCAGCGGGACGACGAACGGCACAGGCCGGCGCGGGGGCCGGCCTCTCCATGAGCGGCCCTACTGCCCCGCGGTGAACTCCAGCTCGACGACCTTCCCGCCGTTGTTCGCGGACTCCCACGC
>JBMNNW010000172.1:0-6304 GCA_050942735.1 Armatimonadota bacterium | reverse complement strand
CCGCGTCGATTCGACACGCACGTCTCCGCGATGTTCCTCGATGATGGTCTGGCAGATCGCAAGCCCCAGCCCCGTCCCGGTTGCCTTCTTGCTCACGAACGGCCTGAATATCTCTTCGATCTGCTCGCGTGGGATGAAGCTACTCGGGTTGTGAACGCTGATGCATATCATCCGGCCGCCGGCATCCTCCGCGCACTCTTCGACCTTCAGCGTCACCACCCCTCCGCCCGGCTCCGCGTCGATGGCGTTGCTGACCAGGTTCAGCAGTGCCTGGTGCAGCCGCGTCTCATCGCCGCTGGTGACGCCATCGATCTCATCCAGCTCGAGGCGCAGCTCCACCTCGCGCGCCTCCGCCACCCCCGCCATCGCCCGCATGACCCCCTGGCAGACCGCGCCAATATCGATCTCCTCGACCACCGCATCGGCGGGCTTTGACAGCGTCAGCAGGTCGCCCACCAGCTTGTCGATCCGCCGGATCTCCTCACAGACCACCGTGAGGAAGTTCGAGCGGAACTCCGGGTCGTCCAGCCGCCTCGGCGCCAGCTCAGCGAAGGTCCTGATGGCGACCAGCGGATTGCGGATCTCGTGGGCCATCCCCGCTGAGATGACCCGGATCAGCGCGAGGCGCTCCGCCTCCTGCCGCTCCCTCTCAAGCTCCTGGATCAGCGTCAGGTCGCTGATAACCGCCACCGAGCCCTGCCGCCGCTGCTCGCCGTCGCCCTCCAGCGGCGAGGTGCTGCAGGCGAGCGGGATCGCCTCGTCACCCTGCTGGATCTGAAAGTGGCGGCTGGAGAGAATTCGGCCGCTCCCGAGGCTTGCGCGTATGCAGCGGGCGATGCCCTCGGGCAGAACATCGACCGTGGAGTTGCGCGCCTCATCCGCCGGGATCCCGAAGAGCCTCTCCGCGGCCGCGTTGAAGACAACGATCGTCTCCTCCGCGTCGGTGACCACGACCGCGTTGTCCATCTGACTGAGAATCCGCTCGTTGAAGTCCTTGAGCGTCGCGGTCTCCGCGTACAGGTCGGCGTTGCGTATCGCAAGCGACGCCTGCAACGCCACCTCGGCCACGAAGCGCAGTTCCTCCTCCGCGTACATCTCTCCGGAGCGCTTTGCACCCAGGGTCACCGCGCCGATCAGCTCATCCTCCCAGATCAGCGGCGCGATTGCCTGCGCGCCCAGTTCATCCATCGCCAGGGAGAGCCGACGTGCCTCGCCCTGTGGCGCGAAGCGGAAGACCTGGTCGCGCGTGACGAGCGCCCCGTCCCTGACGAGATCGAGGACGACGTGCTGCAGATCGAGGGCCCCCTGCCCGTTCCCACCGCTCTCCTGTCCATCCTTGATGACGACCCTCGGCACAAGCTGGCGGCGGCTGCGCGAGCGCGTGTAGACCGCCACCCCCACGGTCTCCAGCTCATCATCGAGCGACCGCGCCAGCAGCCGGAGCAGACGTTCGCTGTCGAGCGTACGCAGAATCTCAGAGGGGCTCCCCGCATGGAGCGAGGACGACTCGCCCTGCGAGCGATGTGCCACTTTCGTGACCCAGGCGTGCGCGATGGAGATCGCGGTGCCCATCCCAATCCCGGCCAGCATGAACACGAGCGTCAGCGGAACCCCGGCCCTGGTCAACAGCGGCGTTGCTGCGAGCAGCCCCGCCCCGCCGAGGCTCACGACCACCAGCGCCGAGACCGAGGCGATGGCCATTCGGCGAAATGCAATCGACGGACGCATGAGGCGGTGCCTTGCGATCGAGTAGCCCATGCCCGCGAGCGTTGTGATGTAGCCGCCCGCCCCCCAGCCGCTATACGCGGTCGTCGCCCACACGATCGGGATGACAATGATCGCCATGATCGCCACGATGTGGCTTACCGCCAGACCGATGAGCACCCAGATGACCTGCACCCGCTGCACGCCCTGAAGGTGCAGCGCTTTGCGCAGCAGCACGAAGTCGGCGTAGCCGAGCATACACACGGTGAACAGGCCAAACGGGATGAAAGCCCAGCCGTACGTGACGTTCACCACGCCGGGCCCAAGCACGATCTCGTGGTAGAGATCCGGGGCAAACGCCACCGTTCCGACGAGCGCACCGATGCCGTAAAGGAGTACTCGCCTGCGCGGATCCACGTAGTCGATCCGCTCCGGGAAGACCCAGGCGAAGTCCACCACGCTGCAGATCACCATCGCCACCACCGGGTGGCTGATGCGCAGCCACACGCCCGCCTCGGCCGGCGTTCCGGCCGCCATGATCATGTAGTTGACGAAGGTCCAGAGCCCACCACCGGTAGCGTGGACCGCAAAGAGACGATTCCAGACGCGGTCGGGATTGCGCTGGTACACCGCGATGCCCAGGCAGATGGCCGCCACCGCCGTCAGACCCAGCGCCATCAGGTTGAGGTTCAACTGTCTCCCTCCGTCAGCACCGCCGGTCCTCACATGGGCGGAAGATCCGCCCGGCCTGCGTCCGACCGAATCGTCAGAGTGGAGCCTTGAAACTGCGGATGAGCAATGCGGCGTGTGTGCCGCCGAAGCTGTGTGAGTTCATCAGCACCGTGTCCACTCGCGCGGGCCGCGCCCGGTTGGGGACATAGTCGAGGTCGCATTCGGGGTCCGGTACCTGGTAGTTGATCGTGGGAGGCACGGTGTCTGTCTGGATGGCCATGCACGCGGCGGCCGTCTGCCACATGCCTCCGGCTGCGAACGGTTGGCCTGTGGTTGACTTGATCGAACTGACCGGAATGTTGTAGGCGTGCTCACCCAGAACCATCTTCAGCGCCCGGGTGTCGGCCCTGTCGTAGTCCACGTTCGCGATGCCGTGCGCGCATACGTAGTCGAGATCCGTGGGATCAAGATGCGCCTCCATAAGGGCGCTCCGAAGGGCCTGGGCCAGTTCTATGCCACTGGGGTCGGGGATCACAAGATGCCGCGCCTCGGTCGCCGTGCCATAGCCACGGACCTCCGCGTAGATCAGCGCGTCGCGCTCCAGCGCATGCTCGGCGGTCTCCAGCACCACCGCGCCCGCGCCCTCGCTCAACACGAGTCCGTCGCGCCGTGCGTCATACGGCCGGGAGGCCGCCGCCGGATCCTCGTTGAAGCGCGTCAGGACCCCGGTCTTGCACAGAAGCGACATGCCGAAGCGACTCACGCACGCCTCGCTCGCGCCAACGACCATCACGTCGGCCTGCCCCGTCTGCAGTATGTCACGGCCCTTGGCGATGGCGTCAAGCCCCGAGCAGCAGCCGGTGCCCACGGTCAGGTTCGGCCCGCGCATGCCCATGCTGATGAAGACATGGCTGGTGGCCGCATGGCTCGCGAGTTGCACGCAGTCCGTGGGGCCACACGCGACCGCCCCCTCCCTGCCCCATTGCTCATAGATCCCATCCGCCAGGTTGCCGTTGGCAGCCACGGAACTCCCGAACACCGTGCCAACGCGGAACGGCTCGAGTGCCCCCACGTCGATCCCGGCGTCGTCCACGGCCTGGTGCGCCGCCGCCACCGAGTAGTGCACGAACTTGCCCGATCGGCGCACATCCCCGCGGGTCATGTACTCGGTGGGATCAAAGTCGGTGATCTGGCCGGCCACTCGCGAGTAGATGTCACTGCAGTCGAAACCGGTGACGTGCCTGATGCCCGAGCGGCCGTCTCTGACGGCCTCCCAGAACGCGTCCTTGCCCATTCCGGTGGAGGACACGACCCCGAGACCGGTGATCACCACGCGGCGCCTCAGATCGCTCCTGCTCAGCTGCATCGACTTCCCACGCCCCTACCAGTAATGACCGATCTCCAGTTGATGCGTGTCAGAACCGCCCAGCGCCGCCCCGACGGCATCGTCGTTCCAATCCTTGATATACGCATAGTTCAATACCCAGTCGCGGCGCTCGTAGCCCGCGCCCAGTGACAGTGACCCATCATTGCTCCCAATCCGCAATGCCCCACCATCCACCACCTCAGCCTCGATCCCGAGGTGCAGACCCTCGGTCTTGGCCCTGAAGCCTCGATCCTTGCTCTTCAGCTCCATCCACTCAATCGCGCCCAGGACCGTCTCGGAGAGCCGCCCGGAGACACCGAGGGCCCACTCGGTCGAGGTGAACTCGAACTTCTCCGGAGCCACCATCGGCGGCGCCTGGAAGGTCACATCCTCAGTGTACCAGTCAAAAACCAGACCCGCGAAGCCATCCTCCGCATACTGGTAGAGCCCGCCGATTCGGAAGCCAAGGTTCGCCTTGCTGTCGGTGAAGCTCAGCACGTCCCCGCTGGCCGGGTGCAGAAGCCGCGTCTGCGACTCGAGGATCGGCGAGATCCCCGCACCGACCAGCCAGCGATCCGAGAGCCGCCGGCCGTAGTGCACGGCCACGTCTGTCTCCTCGATCGTCCCCGGCAGCGCGCCCGCCGGCGTCATGATAGTGCCGCGATCCGAATCGAGGCGAAAGCCCAGAAGCTGCATGCCCTGATCGACGCCGATGGGGGTCGCGTACCATGCCTGCGTCCCCTTCAGCTTGAGGCCGCCGTCAAAGTCGGTGCATGAGAGGCGCAGCCCCGCCTTCTGCTGCTCGAGCATACCCGCGAATGCGGGGTTGGGGAACCCCACATCCTCCACGCATGTCGTAACGCCGCCCATGCCGAACTGCCGGGCGGTGGTGGCTGTGGGCAGCGCGAAGAGGTGCGGAACTCCGTACCCCTCCGGGCCCTGCGCGACAGCCGGAAGCGATGCGGCGACTGCGAGAGCCGTTGCGATCAGGAATCGTGTCACAGAGGGTACCAACCGCCGACCGCCGGCGCGGCCACCGCCGACGGCTACTCCCCCCCGGGAAACGAGACAGTGCCGCTGAGTGTACATAGTGCTGCCTCCCATTGCTGCGATCTCAGCTTCTTTCGCGGCACGGCGCTTCACCCGGAAACCACTCCCCCGGAGCCATCTCACCCCGGGCAAACGCCCGCGACGACCAGTTGTGGGCGGAGGGAGCCTCGTGACTACACGCGACCTGCCAGCCTCCACCGAATGGATTGTACACAATATGCCCGAAACATGCAACACCTATGCCCACGGAAGATTGTGACATCGCCGTCAAATATCTGACGCCGCCTCAAACTACCGCCGATATTCCTGATTCCTCGAAGGAACCGGCCCCGGCGGCGACGAAAAGGCAGCCTGTCGCTCCAGATGGCTCTGCCGGAGGACAATCATGCGAATCGCGATCCGCCCCCTCGTCGTCGCGCTCATAGCAGCCCTCATCGTCGGGCCTCACGCCTGCGCTCAGCTCGCGGTCGAGCAGTGGGCCATCGACGGCACGGCGCCCGTAAGAGTCACCCTGCCCGCCGAGGACGCCCCCCTGAGCGTCTGGGCGCGAGCCGGTGATGGGAGCTGGACGCGCATCGCCCCGGATGTCCGTGATGGGCGCCTGATGCTCCAGTTGACCGCCAGGCAACTCGCCGGCGGCTCCGCGCTCGTCGTGCTCGATCCCCCCGCGTGGCTCTCGCTGGAGGACGCCGGCCCGCCGAAGGTCGAGTTGTTCGCCGTTGACGGCGCCGATATCACCGGGCGGCAGAGCATCGATCTCGGCTGGCTCAATGAGATGCCCGGGGTGATCGTCCTGCGCGTGCGCGACGAAGACAACCCGCTCGATCGCGGCTCGATCCACGTCCGAACCCCCGCGGGCGTCTTCACGCCCCGCGCGGAGGGGGTGGACTTCGCGCCCGAGGGCGTTCGCGGCGGGACGCTCACCGTGCGGCCGCGGGAGCTTGAGGGCCTCGAGATGGTCACCCGCGCGAGCGTTGAGCTGGTCATCGACGACTACGCGATCGACGACGAGCAGACACGACGCTCGGTGAGCTGGTCGCTCTCCCCGCGGATCCGCCTCGACGACGGCTCCCTGCTGCTGGTGAGCAGCGTCACCTCTGAGGCGCGCTGGTCGGACTGGTCGGTCGTCGCCGACGGTGAGATCATGACCGAGGCGGACGGCACGACCGCGGGGATGACGTGGATGTCGGACAACAGCACGGAGGAGCACTGGCTCCGCTGGCAGTTCCCCGAGCGCCGCGAGGTCGTCGGCGTTGAGCTTGCGTGGCCGTGGTATCAGACCTGGCGCACATCGCGTCATTACGATGTGCAGACGTGGGATGGCGAGCGGTGGGTGACGCAGCTTGAGGTCCGCGACCAGACCGAGCGCCAGATCAGCGAGCACCGCTTCGAGGAGCCTGTCAGCACCGGCGGTGTCCGCCTGCTCCAGCACCCGATGGGCGGTCAGATCGAGCGACAGGACCTCATGTGGCTGGCGAACGCGGAGGTGCTTTACGCGGAGTGAGTGAGGCT
>JBMNNW010000171.1:0-6311 GCA_050942735.1 Armatimonadota bacterium | reverse complement strand
CTCGGAGACCACTTCGCGGCCGAAGTCTGTCAGACCGGGGAGGTCGCGCGCGCTGTGACGTTCGCTCGGCTCGGCGAATTCGAACGGGCTCTTCTCATGCTGCGTGGTGCCCGGCCCGCCTCCGCCGTGCGTCAGGCCGACAACCCGAACGCCGAGCCGGTGCGCATTGCGAAGGCCGGCGGTGTCGCCGTTCATGAACGTGCAGCCCTCAAGCTGCCCGACGGTGGCGTACTTGCCCTCTTCGTGTGCGCGCTCGATCTCGGCGGCCGTCGTCGCGAAGATCACCAGATCCGGGTGTTCGTCGGCCATGCGAAGCGCTGCGTCGATCAGGACCATCGTCTGATGGCAGTCGTTGTCCCCGACCATTGAGAAGCTGCAGGTCAGTCCACCTTCAAGCGCGCGCGGGACATCGAGATGATAGCGCTCATCGCGCTGCGTCATGTCGAGGCTCTCACCTCGGGACTGACGGAGGATCAGCGTGTCATTGTGGCCGTCGATGATGATCGCGCGGTCGTGCAGTTCGCGAGCACGGTCTGAGATGGTCATCGTTGGTTCCTTTCAGCGGTGGAGCCGAAGTTGACGCATTGCTGCTGATCTGCCGGGCCCGGGAGGCGCGGCGGGGTCAGAGCGTTCGCCGCCGCGCGCGAATGTCCCTCCCGCGGCGAGGACTGAGTGCACCGCGCGCCGACCCCAATGACAGCGGCAACGACGCTGTCCGCCGTTGCCGCGTCCCGCCGCCGTGGCCGGAGGTCGGCGGCCACCGACCTCGACCGGCCGCGCTCAGTCCAGCTTCACGATCGACAGGTCGTCAATGTACAGGAGCCCGTTCGGGGCCCAGCCGTCAACGATCGGGAGGAAGAGCACACTCGCGACCGGCTTGCCGCCGACCTGCGCCGGGATAGTGCCCGCGGCCGCGATCGGCTGCCAGCGGCCCTTCGCGGGGATGATCTGCGTGCTGATCCCGCCGGGAAGGTTGTTCCCGGCCTCGTCACGCGGCGTCGCCTGCAGCGCCACGGTCCCGAGCTTCTCAACCTCCTCGGGCACGTAGGCGAACCCGGTCAGCGCGTACTCGCCCGGCTCGAGCCGGAGCGTCTGGTGCGGCCCGCCCCTCTGCATGCCATCGAAGCACATCGACGCCTCACCGGTGTGCGCGATCTCGGTCGTCCGATAGTGTCGGCCGATCCCGTCCTTGACCCATCCCGTCCAGCCCGTTGCCCAGTCGTTGCCGTCCTCGAAGGAATGATTGGCGTTGATCGGCTGCGCCTCGCCGGTGGCCACCTTCAGCAGCAGCGACGCGTTCTGGCGCACCAGTTCGAACTCGGAGGTCGCCGCCAGCTCCGTGATGCGCGCGCGCACCGCATCGCTCTGCTGGACCCACTCGTAGAGCTGCCACATCCGGTTGGTCCCCCAGCTTGAGCCGGTTGTCGCCGGGTAGCGTGTGGGCGGCAGCGGATGCACGAGCACGGGATCGTCCTCAAACTCGACTGCAAGGTTTAGACGCTTCTGCGCGTAGGCCACCGGCTCGAAGCTCCCCTCAAGCCGCACCAGCGCCTCAGCCTCCGTCGCCGGTGGGTTCTCCGCGTCATCATCCCGAGGGTATGCCAGCGCGGACGCCTCGTAGTACTCGAAGGCCCTCGCCAGCAGCTCAGCCCGCGCCCGCTGCTTCTCCGTCCCGGCGTTCGCCACGACCTCATCGATCCACGCGCGACACTGCGCGATCTCTTCAGGCGTCACGTCCGCGAGGTAGCTCGGCGTGTTGAAGCGGAGATACTGGCCGCCCTCGGTGAACCACGCCGAATCCACGATTCGCTCGGTCCAGAAGTGCTCCCAGAATTCGTAATACGCGCGCAGCGCGTCGGCCGATTCCGGCCCGGCGGTGCGCTCGAACCACTCATCGAGCAGCGCGTCAACGTCCACGTACGGATCCCAGTTGAGCGCGAGGTAGACGTAGAGCTTCGGCCCCTCGCCGAAGTTCGGGTAGGCCTCCGCGTAGAGCGCGCGCACTCCCTGCTCGTAGCCCCAGCGGAGATACTCGGCCATCTTGTGCGGGTAGTAGCGTGGCAGGCAGTAGGGGGTGCCGTAGATGTAATCGTACCAGCCGATCGTCGAGGCCGCCTCTGCCCAGTCGCGCGTGAGTTGCCTGCCGTGCTCCTCGATGGCTGGATGCACCCACTTCATCCGGTCGTATGTCATGTAGGGGATGATTCGTGGGTGCAGTGTGACGTTGCTCGGCGGCTCGACCACGTTGTTGTAGGCGAGCAGGCCGAAGTACTTGTCCGGGTGGTTCTCGAGGACGCCCTCTACCACCTCATTGCACCACTCGTAGTAGAGGTCTGAGTAGTCCACGTTGCCGAGGAAGTTCGTGTCTCCGCTGATCTTCGCCATGCAGTTCTCGCACTGGCAGAAGTTCCGGTTGTCGTTGATGCCGAGCGAGTAGGACGTGCGGGAGGGATCCTCATCGAAGTAGGCGGTGATGACGCGGACGGCCTCCTCGACGATACCCTCCGCGGTGAAGCAGGGCTGCCAGCCCTCCTCACGAGTGGGGATCAGCCGCTCGCCGTTGATGATCGGGTAGAAGTGTGGGTGGGTCTCCGGATAGGTCTCCCAGTCAAAGAGCCTGCGCAGGTTGTGATGGAAGCTGATGGTCCCGCGCATCCCGTTGCGAACGGCCCAGTCGTTGTGGGCTCCGCGACCACCGCTGAAGAGTCGGGAGATGAATGCCGGCTCGTCGCTCACCGGCTCATCCGCGATCGTGATCGTCGTCGCCACGGGCACGTCGCGGCCATCCGTGCCGGGCAGCAGCCATCGCACGTCGAGGAACCGCCTGAGGAAGCCGTAGACACCGAACTCCGTCCCCTGACTGCTGTTGCCGACGATCACGATCGTGTCATCGCCCGGGAACCGGATCGTGTACGCATCCACGCTCTCCGAGCCGATCTCGATACTGAGCGACCGCGCGTATGGCGTCGTTCCGATGTGGATCGCCGCCATGCCATCGACGGGCTCGCTCACGATCTCGAGTTCGGCGCCGGAGGCCTCGCGCACACAGTCAACAAGCTCTGCCGCCGCCACGCCGATGCGATCGGGCGCCTCCTCGGGAACGACCACGCACGCCAGTGGCGCGCCGTTGTCCACCAGCGTCACCGGGGCCGCCCCCGCGGTCGCCGCTCCCAGCAATGCCATCGCCAGAACCAATGTGATCTGTCTCATGAGTGCCTCCCTGCGTCCCGTTGTGCCCGGATTGCTCGCGCCGACTCGTACGACCGCCTCATTGATGGGAGTATTCGCGAGCGCTCACTCCGACACCTGTCTGCAACTCGGCTGTCACGGGAGCTTGCGCGAAGAGGCGGCCGGCACGAGGCCCGAGGGTGATGATGAAGTGGTGTCTCCGATCTGGACGACAACGCAACCACAAAGCCGAGATGATAGAGGTCTCTCGCCAGCGTGCGTGGAACCGGGCACCTCGCGCTGAGCACAATACACGGTGGTCGAACCATGGTGACGACGAGCCCCGACAGCCCACTTTCACTCAAGCCTGATTTCGGCGAGTCCGCCGCCCGCTGGGAGGCGTTCTGGGCCGGTGAGATGCTCGACCGTCCGCCGATCCATATCACCTGCCCGGCCTCTGACGCGGGGCGCGCACCGCGGCCAAACTACTGGACGATGCTTCACGATCCGCTCGACGAAGTCGTTGCGGCGACGGACGCGTGGGTACGCTCAGTCTACTGGGGCGGCGACGCGATGCCGCAGTTCTCACCGGGCTTCGGCCCCGACGTCTTCGCCGCGTTCCTCGGCGCCGAACTGGAGTTCTCCCGCGACCAGGAGCAGCGGACAAGCTGGTCGGTCGCCTTCGTGCAGGACTGGCGCGACGCCCTGCCGCTTGAGATCGACTGCGACGGCCGCTACTGGACGCGCATGCGCGCGCTGCTCCAGCGCCTCGCGGAGGTCGCGCAGGGCCACTGGCTCATCTCGCACCTCGACCTGCATTCGAACCTCGACGCCCTCGAGAGCATCCGTGGGGCGACGAAACTTTGCACCGACCTGTATGACGTGCCTGAGCTTGTCCGCGAGGCCAACGACCAGGTGCGCGAACTCTACGCACCGATCTACGACACGCTCTACCGGGACGGGAAGATGGATCGAGCCGGAACGGGCGCGGGGTTCATAGGCGCGCACTGTGCGGGGAAATGCAATACCATCCAGTGTGACTTCGCCGCGCTGATCGGGCCGAAGCACTTCCGCGAACTGGCCGTGCCCGATCTCGAGGCGGAGGCGGCGCACCTCGACGCATGCATCTACCACTGGGACGGGCCGACCGCGCTGTGCCACATGGACGATCTGCTCGCGATCGAGCAGATCGACTGCATCCAGTGGGTGCCCGGTGCGGGGAATCCGCCGCCGGTGGAGTGGCTTGACCTGCTCGAGGAGATTCAGCGCCGCGGCAGGAGCGTCATGTGCTACGGGAGCCTCGAGGACGTTCCGCGCTTCCACGAGCGGCTGGATCCCTCGCGGCTGTTCTACGCCCTGAGCGCACCGAACCGCGAGGAGCTTGAGCGTACCGTGGAGTGGATCACGCAGAACTCATGACGGCGCGTCGTCCGACGGACGCGCCGCCGTGATTGCGTTGAGTGATCGGAGGCTCTCTTCGGAGGACCTCGACGCAGCGGCTATGCCTCGTAGGAGCGTTGCTCCTTGACGCTGCCGTCCTTCCCGTGCTTGAAGGCGGTCGATCCGGCCTTCTTCGCCATATCGACGGTGGCTGCCCAGGCCTCCCTCTGGGTGTCGTGCCGCGATGAGGGCCGCTTGTTACCGTCGCCCATCACCGCCCAGCGGTCGCCATCGAGCATCGCGTGGTAGTCCTTCTTCGCCATGGTGTGTGCCTCCCTCTGCTATGTGAGCCCCGAACCAACCGCGTCGGCGGGGCGGACAGCCTGTCGTCAGAAGCCACAGCCACGTCATTACCACTGGGCGTCACACAATCCGCGCATATTGACTAATCGTCACGCCGCGCAGAACGCCCGCTTCTGCGCCCGTTCAGACCATGAGTCCGATGATGGCAACCCGTCGTTAGGGGATTGTTTACCGCAACGCGCCGCCGATGTCAACATTCAGGCGAAAAAAACCGCTCAAACGCGTGATTCAGCACCGAATCAGCGCCCCGAACGCGCATTTCGAGCCGTTTCCCGGGGATTTGAGGGCCGCGAAGATGCGATTCCGGTCTATGACGGACATGTGACGGCAGGCCGTCGCGCGAAGTACAGCCCGAGCAGCACCAGGGCCGCACCGGCGATCTGCATGGCTGCTGGACGCTCGGCAAGGAGCACCGCGGCCGCGATCATGGCGATGACGGGTACGATGTACTGGTAGACCGCGACCCGCGATGGGGTCGTGCGGGAGATCCGCCAGTACCACGCGACGAAGCCGTAGGCGCCCGCGAGCAGCACGAGCCACGCCATCGAGAACCACCCGGCCGACCCGAGCGAGCCCCAGTCGGCCGCCACGGCCTCGCCTCCCCCGAACGGAAGCACGATCAGCAGCCCGAAGAGGTAGGCCAGGGTGACAGTCTTGAGCGCGCCGTATCGTCGCATCAGCGGCTTGCTCACGACCATGAATGCGGCGTAGCCCAGCGAGGAGCCCAGCATCAGCAGGTCGCCGAGCACGCGCGTCTCCGGGACATGCTGAGCGCCTGCACCGCCGAGGATCACCATGACGCAGCCGCCCATCGCCGCCATGATGCCCAGCCAGTTCCCCCGCGTGATCCGCTCCTGGCCCACCGCCGCGGCTATCAGCGCGGTGAAGATCGGCGCGGTTGCGAACAGCAGCGAGCCCTCGCCCGCCGCCGTGAGGTTCAGGCCGGTGACGAACGCAATCTGCTGGAGGCCCATGATCAACACACCCGCGATGCCAAGGCGCAGCCACATCCCACGGGAGTTGCCCGTGCGAAGCTGGCCCCGCCACTCCAGCACGCCGAGCAGGATCGCGGTGATCAGCACGTAGCGAACGGCCAGAAGGCCTGATGGCGCGATGAGGCCCATCAGGTACTTGTAAGCGACGAAGTTCCCGCCCCAGACGAGCGCGACGGAGAGCAATACCGGGTCGAGGACGGCCCCGCATCGCTGCTCGATCGCATCGCCCCCGTCGGGGGCGGCGGTCGGTTCATCCGGCATGTTCGGCTCCTTCGAATGCCGCGGCCATCCGGCGCGCGACAGGTCATCGTGTGTGATCTGCGAAGCCTATTTCGCATTCGGCGCTTCGGGACCTTTCGCGAGGGACTCGGACGAACGTGCAATAGTTTTACATTCATTGAAGGT
>JBMNNW010000065.1:0-29024 GCA_050942735.1 Armatimonadota bacterium | reverse complement strand
GACCGATAGTCTGTTCATCGGAGCTGCCCTCCCGAATGTGAGTTTCTGATTCAAACCCACCTTCCGGGAACAACGGGCAGCTCCCTTTAATCCCCCCAACCCTTAATCGTTGATACGGAGCCCAACCGGGAGGTGGGGGTCGTCGGCTTAACGAATACTGAAAGTGAGCGTAATACCTCACACAGACTGCTGAAATTGAGGTGATGAAAGTGCGACGAGATCTCAAACACCGCGGCTTTACGCTCATCGAACTGCTCGTCGTTATCGCGATCATCGCGATCCTGGCGGCTATCCTGTTCCCCGTCTTCGCGCGGGCCCGGGAGAAGGCGCGTCAGACCTCGTGTCTGAACAACGTGAAGCAGATATCGCTCGGGATTCTGATGTATACGCAGGACTACGACGAGGCGCTGCCATTCCTCTACAACGTGCCGCCGTCACCGCCGAGAGCAGGTCTGATCCAGACCACGCAGCCGTACATCATGAACTGGCAGGTCCATGACTGCCCCAGTTCGGGCGCGAACACCATCGTGGACAACTACCTCGGCCATCGCAGTTACGGGTATCATGTCGGTCTCTTCACCGCCGGCGCGGCGCCGGCGACCCGCACACTCGCCGACATTCGACGTCCCGCCGACATCGTGATGATGGGCGATGTCCTGCAGGACCCGCACGCCCGAGGCCGGTTCAACGTCCCCACCAACTCGCGACCTCCGCTCCACGAACTGATGGACCTCGACGGCAGCAACTGCGTCGTCTGTGGAGGCGGCCACAGCTACCAGTACGCCACCGGTCATGACAACGTGTATGACTACATCGGCTTCAACTTCCTCTCCCGCCACAATAACCTCGGGAACGTCGGTTTCATGGATGGGCACGCGAAGGCCATGAACTACATGACGCTCTACAGCAACGGCAGCCAGACGCCGCACTTTAACTACACCCAGTAATCGCCTGGAAGCAATACCAGCCTGCGGGACCCCCCTGTGGTCCCGCAGGCGTTAGCCGAGCGCGCAGCGGTATCCTGACGTATTCAGAGAGGGATGTGAGCAGGGGCGCGCAATCAGCCCCTGAAAACAGCAGTAGAGGAGGTAGCTGCCGTGGGGTTACAACAGCATCTCCCCAAGCTCGCTGCGCACCGGCGTGATGTTCCAGACACAGCCGTACATCATGAACGCGGGCATCCACGACTGCCCCAGCGCGAGCCACACGTCGAGCATCACCAGCTATCTCGGGCATCGCAGCTACGGCTACAATACGCGGGTCTTCGCGACAGGGGAGACGCCCTCGGCTCGCAAGCTTGCGGTGATCCGGCGGCCTGCCGACATCGTCATGATGGGCGATGTCTGCCACGATCGAAACGCCACATTCCGCTTCCACCCGCCGAGCTCGGGGCCGTTCATGTGTGACCCGGACGGGACGAACTGCCAGGTCTGCGGCGGCACGCACAACTCCCTCTACGCCAATCCACTTGGGTCACATGCGAGCCAGTATGACCGCCCCGGCTTCAACTTCATCGAGCGCCACAATGGCACCGGCAACGTGGGCTTCTGCGATGGACACGCGAAGGCGATGAAGCACACCGAGCTTTACCAGAACGGGAACATCCATCCCTACTTCAACTACGAGGCCTGATGGCCAGGTCGTTAGATAATCAATCGCGGCGCCGTCGAATACGACGGCGCCGTGCATTCGATTAAGCTTCAGGGAAATATTATCCACGGCGAAGGAGGAATAGTTGAGCGCAGAACCGAATCTCGAATCGCCGCGCAGCAGTCAGGTCATGATACGAAAGGGGTCGTGCAATGAAACGAGGCTTTACGCTGATCGAACTGTTGGTGGTCATTGCGATCATCGCCATTCTGGCGGCGATCCTCTTCCCCGTCTTCGCCCGCGCGCGAGAGAAAGCGCGCCAGACGACCTGCCTGAACAACGTCAAGCAGATCGGCCTCGCGGTCCTGATGTACGCGCAGGACAATGACGAGAAGCTGCCGATGAGGTATGACAGCAGCAGCCCGCGTATAGGGATCATGCAGGCGACACAGCCCTACATCATGAACAGCGGCGTGCACGACTGTCCCAGCGCGAGCCACACCTCGGTGATCACCAGCTACAACGGTCATCGCAGCTATGGCTACAACTCCGGGGCGTTCGCGACCAACGCCGGCCGGAGGATGGCACTGATCCGGAGGCCGTCCGAGATCGTGATGATGGGTGACGTGTGTCACGACCGGAACAACAACTGCACTCTTAACACGCCGTCGCTGTCGGGCACCGGGGGACCTTTCATGTGCGATCCGGACGGCACGAACTGCCAGGTCTGCGGCGGCACACACAATTCCCTCTACGCCGAGCCGCTCGGCTCACACTCGAGCCAGTATGACCGACCGGGTTTCAACTTCCTCGAGCGCCACAACGGTACCGGGAACGCCGCGTTCCTCGACGGGCACGCAAAGGCGATGAAGCACTCCGAACTCTACAATAACGGCAACCCCGCGCCGTACTTCAACTGGGACGTGTGAACGCAGATCGCCTGCTCGCGATCAACGACGGCGCCGCCAGAGATGGCGGCGCCGCTTTCCGTACGGCGTCCCCGTGTCCGAGCCCGAGGAGCCCGCTGTCGCGGCGCGTCAGTGGAGAAGCACTCGCCGGGATTGTCGAAGGTCTCCACGATGCCAACCGGGAAACCTGTCCGGTGAATCGACGCCGATGACCAGAGCGGAAATCCAGGAGGTCCACCATGCGTTCAGGCATCTTCGCGGCCATCGCCGTGCTGCTGCTCGTCAGCGCAATACCGTGCCTCGCCGTTGACACCGACGGCGACGGTATCCCCGATGATGTTGAGGAGCTGCTCGGGACCGATCCGAGCTTCGCCGAGACGCTGCAGGTGATCTACGATGGCGGTGAGACGCCGGAGGAGCGGAGGGGAGAGGGGTATGACGCCTCGAAGGACGTCATGACCATCGAGTTCGGCCATGTCGCGGAGGATCGCTATCTCTGGCGGACGATCTTCGGCGCCGAGCCGAATCTGGCCGATCACGTGCATCACATCTACGTTGACGCGGACGCCGACGAGACGACCGGTCGCGAGGGTCACGGCGTGGAGTACATGCTCACCGTGGCGGCGGGGCAGACGCGATCGACCTACTACCTCCCGAACGGGACGCAGTCGCCGGACGGCCCGGCTGTGCGCACGGCGGTGGTGGGCAACTCGCTGTATACCAGCGCGGATGTGGACCTCGGCCGCGATGAGGCGGGCAATGTGCGCTTCCGGATGTACGTGCTCTCCCACTCGACGACCGGCCCCGATCAACCGCGCCCGGCGATGTCCGACAGCACCGGGAGCTTCATCGTGCAGGGGATCCCGCTGAACGACCGCGAGAAAGTCCTGCGTCCGGGCGACCTGACGGAGAACACGAACGTTGCGGCGACCTTCGGGCTGGACGTGATCCGGCCGACGCTGGTGGATGAGCGGAACGTGGTGATCCGCTACGATGAGCTTGAGCTGGAGGGCTACGAGGTGGACATCCAGACCTCGCGCCGCTACGGGCACCTTATCTCGCGTGGCATCGGCTCGACCGCCACGCACACGGTCGCGACACCGGGGCGCTACCACGTGGGCTTCCTGATGTATGACGACGGCTCCGACGAGCGCATCGTGATCCATGTGAACGATGAGTTCGCGGGGCTCGCGGCGGCGAATGTGCGCAACAACCGCCACTGGATCTACTGGCTGGAGGAGGCGCGGGAGCTTCAGGCGGGCGACCGGGTGAGCTTCGAGGCCGTCGGCCCCAGCGGCAAGCACGGGATCGCGCGGGTGCTGCTGATGCCCGAGCCGCCGGAGGTGCGGGGGCTTGAGTATCTGGTCGAGAACACGAACTGGATCGCGCCGGTGGGGACCGACGGGGAGGCGTGGATCTCGTGGACGACGACATGGCCCTCGGCGAGTCGCTTCGAGTACGGCCCGACGACCGACTACGGTGAGGTGGCGACCGAGGATGTCAACCGACTGGTGCACCGGGCGCGTCTGACGGGCCTCGACCCGGGCGTGACCTACCACGGTCGCGGCGTCGGGCTCACCCCGGAGGGCGAGGAGTACTACGGCCCGGACATCACCTTTACCGCCGATGGAATCGACCCGCCGCAGACCGCGGAGGGGGTCAACGAGATCCCGCTGATCGTGCGCAACCGGCATGACGCGGACGCCGTGGCGTGGCCGGTGAGCAGCGGGGTGCCCTTCCCGCAGGGCGCGTTGGGCAGTGAGAGCGATCTGCGGCTGATGCTCGGCGGCGAGGAGGTCGTGGCGCAGTTCCGGCCGCTGGGCACGTGGCCGGACGGCTCGATCAAGTGGGTGCTGGTGACGATCCTCGCGGACGTCCCGGCGGGGGAGAGCGCGGACTACGTGCTGCAGTACGGGCGCGAGATCGACGCGATGACGGCCGCGGCGCGCTACACACCGATCGCGCGGGAGCAGGGCGACGGCGTGATCCTCGACACCGGCGCGGTCGAGCTTGCGATCGACGTGCACGGGCAGCTCGTGGGCCCGAACGGGCCGATCGTGACCGAGCTGGTCGAGACAGTGCGGGGCGCGTTCAGCTCCGCGCTGAGCAACGCCGAGCTGACGATCGAGGAGAACGGGCCGGTGCGCGCGGTCGTGAAGACCGAGGGTGACCTCGTCGTGGAGGACGGCTCCGAGAGCTTCCGGATCGAGCAGCGGATTGAGGCGTGGCGCGACCGGCCGTTCGTGAGGGTGCATCACACCTTCACCAACACGCTTCCCGACGACGTCTCGGCGACCACGCTGGACACCGTGGCGGCCGGGCGCTTCGTTGACATCGAGCGGATCAGCCTCGTGCTGCCCGCGGAGGGCGGCTCGTGGCAGGCGCCGCTGCGCGACGGTGAGCCGCTGGAGCTGAGCGCCGGCGACAGCGTCTGGCAGCGCTTCCACGACGAGTTCGAGGCCGCGGGGGGCGATGCCGTCACAGACAGGATCATCGGCGGGTTGGTGGCGGACGGCGGGGCGATGGCCGTCACCGTGCGGGACTTCTGGCAGCAGTATCCGAAGGGCTTCGAGATCGCGGGCGACGCGGTGCGGGTGGACCTCGCGCCAGACTTTGAGGCGGGGCTGTACGATGAGTTCCCCTTCGAGGCGGAGGGCCATCAGCTCTTCTATTACCTGCGCGACGGCAGCTACACATTCACGCGCGGGATGGCGAAGACGCACGAACTGTTGCTCGATTTCGGCGAGGGGGCGGCGGCCCGCAGCGAGATATTCCAGGAGCCGCTGCTGCTGACCGCGGAGCCGGAGTGGTACTGCGACAGCAATGTGTTCTACAACGTCGCCCCGCGGGATGAGGAGCGCTTTGCGGCCTACGAGGAGGCGATCGACCGCAACCTTGAGAACTACGTCGCGGCCCGCGAGCGCCAGCGCGACTTTGGCATGATGAACTACGGCGACTGGTACGGTGAGCGGGGCGCGAACTGGGGGAACATCGAGTATGACACCCAGCACGCGTTCTTCCTCGAGTACATCCGCTCGGGGAACCCGGACGCGTTCCTTCTCGGCGAGGCCGCGCAGATACACAACCGCGACATCGACACGGTGCAGTGGTCGCCCGACGGTCGGGAGACCGGCCTGGTGTGGGTGCATCAGATGGGCCACGTCGGCGGGTATTACGACGAGTCGGTGCCCGGCACGCTGGGGATTCCCCGCTCGGGCGGGAACATGGGCCACGCGTGGACGGAGGGGCATTTTGGGCACTACGCGCTGACCGGTGACAGGCGCTCGCTGGAGACGGGGATGGCGGTCGTTGACTACTGGACGAACCGCGAGCTGTCGCGGCCCTACGACTGGACGAGCGCCCGCGTTCCGGGCTGGCACCTGATCATGCTGGCCTCGGCGCTGGCGACGACCAACGACCCCTACTATCTGAACGCCTCGCGGATCGTGATCGACCGCGTGCTCGAGACGCAGGACACCGAGCCGCGCGAGTTGCACGACTACCAGAAGGAGCCCGGGCGCACGCACCAGGTCGGTGGCTGGACGCGGCAGATGGTGCCGGGCCACTGTCTCTGCGAGCCGCGTCATCGTGGCAACGCGAACTTCATGATCGCGGTGTTGCTCGCGGGGATGAACTACTATCACGACGTCACGCAGGAGCCCGAGGTCAAAGAGTCGATCATCCTCGGGGCGCACTTCCTGATGGATGACTTCTACTCGACCGAGACCCACGGGTTCCGCTACACAAGCTGCCCGGAGATGCGCTATCGGGTGGGCGTCTCGCCGGTCTACATGGTTGAGGGTATCGCGCGGGTCTACCGCTGGACGGGCGATGAGAAGTTCCTCGACCCGCTGACCAACGGGCTGGCCTACGGAGCCGGCGGCTCGGGCTACGGCAAGGGCTTCTCGTCACACTACCGCTCGGCCCCGCGGGTCCTCGCGGACCTCGCGGAGATGGGCCTGAGCCTCGAGGAGCGCCGCGTGGAGGACCTGGCGCCGTTCACGATGCCCGATTGGATGGCCGAACTGGGCGAGGATGAGATGATCGTCATCCAGGCCGAGGACTTCGCAGATCAGGGCGAGAGCCAGGTGCAGGTCCGCGACGATCGGCACGCGACGTGGGGAACGATGATCACCTACTGGCACCAGGTTGAGGGGCACTGGCTGGACTGGAACTTCGAGGTCCCGGCGGACGGCAACTACCGCGTGATCTTCCGCTACGCGACGAGCAGCGAGAACACGCGGAGGAAGTTCGAGGTTAACGGCGAGGTCCCGCATGAGGCGGCGGCGGAGATCGCCTTCCCGTCATCGGGGGGCTTCGGCAACAGCCCGATGGACTGGGAGTATCTGCCGCTGCAGGATGATGACGGCAACGACGTGGTGCTGGCGTTGAGCGCGGGCGAGCATACGATTCGCATGACGAACCTCGGCGACGGGCTGGGGATGGACTTCATGGTCCTGGTGCGGGAGGAGTAGCTGTGGCGGTGGAGAGAGGGGCCAGGGGACTCCCGCATCCCCGCGCCCCTCACTCCGGGAAGACGAGAAGCCGGACCGGCTGGAAGATGCCGCCGGCCCGCTCGGAATCATGGACGCGCACCACCAGCGTGTTCTCACCGGCATGCCAGGCATCGTCGAGTCTCACTACGAACGGCTCGTCCCAGTAGTCCGCCGGCTGCATGCCGGTCGATTCGCTGGTCCGCTCGCCCACGGCCTTGCCGTTGAGGTAGACCCATGCCTGCTCATCCACTCCCAGGAACAGAAGCTGCAGTGTGCCGTGAACCTCTTCTGGTATCGTGAAGCGCACACGATACCAGGCATGGCCGTCATACTCCCCGACCTCTGTCTTCTCCCACCACGCCGGAACCGGGATCTCGCGCCAGTCGGCATCATCAATGTCGGCTGCAAACCAGCGCCGGGCGACACCCTGGTTCTCGGGGTCAAGGCGGAACCGCCAGACCTCGGGCAGTACGTCGATCTCGCGTCCGCCCTCGACGGTCAGTTCGGTCCAGACTGATGTCGGTCGTCCAAAGATGTCCGCGCAACTGGCCCTTACGCGGTAGTCGCCGCCTGTACGGGCTTCAAAGGCCAGTTCGGGTCCAAAGCTGATGTCACAGCCGTCATCGGGACCGTACAACTCCCACATCACCAGCGGCTGGCCGTCGATGTCTGCGGCCAATTCGCCCGTGCCCGCGCGCGGATCGGCTATCAGGCGAGCTTCGCCACAAATGCCTTCGGGCCGTCTGGCGATCTCGACAGCAATCGACGGACCTTCGCCCAGTGTGGCACGCATCGGTTCCTGGGGCAGTTGCTGCTGCTCCCCGCCGATGCGCCCGACGGTGGCATCCTCGTCCACCATGATGAGTTCCTCATAGCCGGAAAGATCGGCGCGTTTGTCATTAACCACGATGTCAAACAGGATTCCAGCGCGCAGCATCCGCTCTGCCTCGAGAGCCGCCGCCGCGAGCACGTCGCGGTAACTGGCCCCCGCGTCTGTGGTGCGCTCCAGATGCAGCCAGCGGACGCTCTGGAGGTTGTGAGGGTAGAACGTGAACCCCATGGGCAGGACGATCGCGGCGCTGCCTGCATGGAGCAGTGCCTCCATGTCGCGATTGGGGTGCTCACGATAGACCTGTCTGATCGTCTCGGCCAGCGAGCGCTGGTAGGTATACGGCACATGGGCTCCGGCGCCCTCATATCCGCTCCAGAACCAGAAGTACGTTGCGCCTGCATGGTAGTCGTGGTGGATGGCGGTTCGCTTGGCCTGCAGTTCGACCGGCCGATAGACGGCGGTTCCCCATCGGCCTCCGAATGCCCGGCAGGCGCCGCGGAGCACCGCCGCGCGGAGCCTGCAGGCGTTCTCGATTGTCGGAGGGATCGCTGTGCCGAACGCCATGTTGTAGCGGTACACCAGCGTGCTGAGCGTCTCACCCTCGGTGCAGATACCCCAGGCACTGTACTCCGGAGCCAGCAGATACCATGCGTCGTACCATATTGCTTCCCAGTACGGGTAGTCGTCCTCCCTCAGGACCATATTCCCGAGGCCGAAGTGCCGGCCCACGATCTTGTTGATCCAGATCGCGGAGTAGTTATTGGACTCCTTCCACAGCACGCTCGTTGCATACTTCTTGATTTCGCTCGCACCCTCCGCGGGTGAGAGCGTGCCGGCATACTCCGGGATTCGATTTGCGTGTCCCCGCCAGTGAATACCCGGCTCATCCACGTACATTCCGCGCCCCCAGAAGTTGCTGCGGTACAGGTGGGCCGGCCAGTCCTCCGGCGCCGAGAAGGGCATGCCGACGAAGTGCGGGCTGCGCCAGACCCAGTCCGGCCGCAGTTGCTTTGACATCTGGAGGTTGAATCCGGCGTCGATGTGACCGCGCAGATATGTCTCATCGGCGTCGAGGAACTGGTAGTTGTCCCGCATTGCCGGGTCCGGCCGTCCGGTGCTGTCCACGTGCTCGCGGATGTGTCCGATCAGCAGATCCGGGTTCAGGGCCAGGCGGGTCACCGCGACGGGCGGGCGCCACGGTGTGAGCGTCTGGCTCTCACCTCGGTCGAATGGATAGCCGTGCAGGAAGATACCGTCGGGGAATTGGGCGGGAGCGGCCAGTGGGCCGCCTTCGGGCTCCCTCGGGAAACCGTAGCGGAACATCTCCAGCCGTGGAAGGACCGGCTGACCCGTAGTCTCGTGAACGTACTCCAGCGCATCCGGCCACCCGGGCTCCTGCCACAGGTAGCGGGCGACGTCAGGCTCACTCTCGCCGGGCCATCCGTCCATGAGTAATGCCGCGCGATAGCGCTCGCCGTTCTCACGTTCGAACTGCAGCACGAACCACTGATAGCGGCGTTCGCCGACGGTCTCCTCGCCGCCGAGGTGGAGCCGTGCTCGCACGACGGTAAGACGATTCTCGCGTTCAAACGCGGGACGCTCGGCCGGATCGGCGGAAAGCTCATAGACGGCTGTTTGGCCGGGCGGGCCGAGGGGAGCCGACAGGACGGGCGTGGCAATGACTACAAACGCAAGAGCGATCAGGCGTCGCATGAACTGTACCTCCGTCCGGCCGTCCCAAGCGCGTCTTCAAGCTGAGCCGCGGCTGTGCCGACGGCGCAACCGCGACAACCTCTGATCAGGCCTCCGCCTGCCCGTCACAGGCCTCCTGCACTTTCGCGGAGACCGCGTCCACCGCCGCCTGCGCAAGCTCCGCGTCCTCCGCCTCGATCATCACGCGCACCAGCGGCTCGGTGCCGGAGGCGCGCACGAGGATCCGGCCCGCACCCTCGAGGCGGCGCTCCCAGCGCTCGATCTCCTCCCGCACCTCGTCGCAGGTCTCCCACGCGTCGCGGTCGTCCGCATGAAGGTTCACGAGGTGCTGGGGGATCTTCTTCACCGGCGCCGCCAACTCCGCCAGGGTCCGGCCGCTCCGCGCAACGACCTCGCAGAGCCGCAACGCGGTGCATATTCCGTCGCCGATCAGCGTCTCGCGGAAGATGATATGCCCCGACTGCTCGCCGCCGATCAGCGCCCCGGTCTCGCGCATCCGCTCCACCACATGGCGGTCGCCCACCGGCGTTCGTTCGAGCGTGATCCCGTGGTCGCGGAGCGCGCGTTCGAGGCCGAAGTTGTTCATGACCGTCCCAACCACCAGCGGCGGCTCCAGTAGCCCGCGGCCGTGGCGGTCGAGCGCGAGGATGTACTTCATTCCGTCGCCGTCAACGACGCGTCCTCGGTGGTCGGTGAGCATCGCCCGGTCGGCGTCACCGTCGAACGCCACCCCGATGTGCGCGCCCGCCGCCACCACAGCGCTCGCGAGGGCACCGGGCGAGGTTGAGCCACAGTTCACGTTGATGCGCGCACCGTCCGCGTCGCAGTTGATGGCCTCGACCCGCGCCCCCGCGCGCTCGAAGACCGCCGGGGCGAACCGCGAGGCGGAGCCGTGAGCGCAGTCAAGCACCACGTGCAGCCCCGCGAGGCAGTCCGGCGGAAGATCCTCCATGACCAGCCGCTGATACTCCTCGGCCGCCTGCGTCTCATCGCGGCGCATGGCGGCTGATTGCGCGGAGGAGGGGCAGCCGTCGCGGTCGCCGCGTATCAGGTCTTCGAGCAGATGCTGTCGCGCGGCGGGCAGCTTGTGTCCACCGCGGCCGACGAGTTTGATGCCGTTGGCCTCCGGCGGGTTGTGAGAGGCGGAGATGACCGCGCCACCGTCGGCGTCGCGCCGAGCGACGAGCAGGCAGAGCCCGCCGGTGGGGATGACGCCACAGTCAACCACGCCGACGCCACACCGGCAGAGTTCGTCTCCGAACGCGTCGGCCAGCTCGGGGCCGGAGACACGGGTGTCGCGCGCGAGCAGCACGGTGGGTGAGAGCGCGTCCTCGGTCAGAAGCGCGGCGAATGCACCTGCGACATCGCGGGCCAGCGACGGAGTGATCTCCTCGCCGGCGACGCCACGAACGCCGTCGGTGCCGAAAATGTCATCGGGACGTGCTGATGGTGCGGCGGGCATGGGTCACCTCTACCACGGGAGTATGTGCGTGTGGCCTGTGCGGACCGGCGGAGCGCCCGAACACGTGGATCGACATGAGATCATTCCGCGCGGGCTGCGGACTCTCCTCCTGCCTCCGCGCGGGCACGAGGGAGTCGCCCCGCCGATGGCGAATGATCCCGCGGGTCTATCAGCCCGATGCGGGAGGTCCGCCATGTATGCGCTGATCTACTTCGACACCGAGGACTTCGTCTCGCCGCCCGATCATCCCGTCCATCAGCTCCCCGGCCAGCTTGCCGAGATCATGAGCCGACACGGACTGCCGGGGTGCTTCCACATTCACGGCGAGAAGGCGCGCTTCATGGAGCGGCACGGCCAGCGCGAGGTCATCGAGGCCCTGCGCCGCCACGACGTGAGCCTGCATTACGACCGCGGTTCCATCCACCCGACCACCGCCGAGGAGGTCTCTCAGCTCCCGTGGTTTGAGGGCGTGGAGCGCACGCTTTTCCGCGAGTTGCCGGGCTTTCAGGCGCTGGAGCGGATCTTCGGGAGATGCTCGTCGCTCACGCAGCACGGGGGCACTTTCGCGGCGCCGATCGTCTACGCCGCCGGAAAGCTGGGCAAGCCGTTCTTCTACTCACCCTTCCGCCTGCCGGGCCACAATGTCGTGTGGTACTGCCAGAATCTCCTCATCGGGGGCTATCAGGCGGACTTCGCGTTTGACCGTCATTACCGCGACACGCCGTCCTTCGAGGAGCAGCTCGCGAAGGTGGACGGCTATCTCTCCGAGCGCGCCCGGGAGAGCACATACACTGCGATGTTCGGCTGCCATCCGGTCATCACGATCATGGAGGAGTTCCCCTGTGTCCTCAACTGGGCGTACGGCGCGGCGCCCGGGCCGGAGGTGTGGCGCGCGCCGAAGATGGTCGAGGGCGTGTCGATCCCGCTGATACTCCAGAACTTCGAGCGGCTCGTGTGCAGGCTCGTCGCCCACCCGGATGTGGAGTGGACCGACGTCGCGGGGATTGCGGAGCTGTTCGGCGCGCGGCCGGTTCGGGTCAGCGACGAGGTGGTACTGCGCGGTGCGGAAGAGGTGCTGGCGCTCGGCGGCCCGACCTTCACCGATGCGCTGAGCGCGGCGGAGCTGCTCGTGCTGCTTGCCCGGAGGCTGCTGCGCCCCGCCGAACGCTATGAGGTGCCGCAGGTGATGGGCCCGGTGGAGCGCGAGGCCCCGCCTGCACCACGGCTGGAGGAGGCGCCCGTTGCGCCGGTGGCCGAGGAGATCGTGGGCGCGTGCTATGCGTCAGGCTATCTGCCCGCGCGCCTGAGTGAGGTCTGCGGATCGATCACCCCTGAGCAGGCGCTGCTGGTGCTGGCGGCTGAGGCGCTGGACCGCCCGCTGCCACCGGCGGATGCCCGGGTTCCGTCCGTGGATGCGATCCCGGGCGTGCGGGAGGCGCTGGAGATTGCGCGGCGGTTCCGCAACTGGCGACCGCATGGACGGGACTACCGCCAGACCCCGATCCTCGAACACGTGCGCCGACAATGCTGGACGCTCAAGCCCGCGCTGCTCTGCGGCCGGTATGCCGAGGGAGTGGAGAGTGGGCGGCACCTCAACCCGATGTTCGAGCGTCCGCAATGAGCGCAGCGTCCGGCATAGAGTGAGGGCGGCTCGCCCACGATCTGCCGCAAGGAAAGACCCGCGGAAGCGCGAGCCTCCGCGGGTCGGTTCGGCCTGTTGACTGCGGTGAGCCTACTGGATGTAGTAGTACTCGATGGGCCCTGCGCCGACGTTGGGGTTGTCCGGGCCGTATGGCGATGTGCTCGGGAACCACTTGGCGTGTCCGTCGATGAACCCGAGGTTCGCGCCGCCGTTGTGCCGGCCATCTACCCAGTAGTACGCCCCGCCGACTTCGCTGAACGGGCTGTCGGTGCGGTACCAGAATGCGAGTTCGGTGTAGAAGTTGTGGGCGTCGCTGACGAGAACCAGCTCGGACGGGCTGTGTATCTCAGACATCGCGACGGGCGCCGTTCGGCCCGAGATGGTGCTGCCGTCGGGGTGCTGGAATGCGCCCGTGGAGGTCTGGTAGCCGGTGGTCTGGCGGACGAAGCCGTAGTTCCACGCGTTTACATTCGTCCTGTTTGAGCTGCTGGGGCAGATGAGGATCTGTTCGTTCCTCAGGTAGGGCATGATCGCCTTGTGCAGTGGATCATCTCGCTGTCGGGCGACCAGTACCCACCCCTGGGCAGCATCTCACCGTGATCCTGCGCGTACATCAGAGCCCCCAGAGTGATCTGCTTGACGTTGTTGAGACAGGATGTCTGGCGGGCCTTTTCCCGCGCGCGAGCGAAGACCGGGAACAGGATCGCCGCCAGTATGGCGATGATCGCGATCACGACCAGAAGCTCGATTAGTGTGAAGCCCTTGTGCGTATGGCGCATCGCATCGACTCCTCTCTTTGATGGCGCAACATTGGTACGACGAGACGCGATCTCGTCGCGATTGCGGCGGACGCATGCTCACAGTGTGCGGCTGTCGTCAGGCGTGGGAAACCCGAGGGGACCGGCTGAGGACAGCACGACTACCACTACCACCACAACCCCCCACCTCAACCATAGTATTCGCCGCGCCGCGGATGATCCCTGCCTGAGCCCTCACTATTTCTGACGTCGCCGGTGAGGATGCTGTTCGCGCCCGCGCGTGTTGCCGCCCTGTCTCTGAACGAGTCGGCCCGCGGCCTCACACGCTGAGCCGCCGCGGGAAGTATGTTCCGGGGGCCACGCACAACCCTCCCACGGACGACAGGCGCGAACCCGGGGGCACAGTCGTGTCGCCATCGTGAAGGCATACGAGGAGTACCGCCGGGCCGTGTGGAAGGACCGCTCAGTTCAGGACACCGTGCGCGTTGAGGTGCTGGAGGCGCCGGTTGATCTCAGGTAGATGCGAGGGATGATGACGATGATGACGCGGCTTCTGACGATCACGCTGGCGCTGGGCCTGCTGGCGATCGGCTGCAGCGCCGAACCGCCCACCCGTGACGAACTCGGGCGCGAGGTGAAGCTGACGATACTCGTGGACAAGGTCCTTCAGCCCGTCGCGGGATGGAAGACCGAGGAGTGGATGATCGAGGAGACCGCCGAGGCCGGGTTCAACGTGTTCTCCCCGCGCCGCGGCTACGATGATCTGGAGGCCGTTCGACAGGTGACGGAGTGGTGCGAGCAGTACGGCATCTACCATCAGGTCTGGATGCGGGGGACGCTGGGCGTTCCAGAGGGAGCGGATGCCGAGGGCCGGATGCTCGTCTGGCGCACCGGCGGCGAGCAGCCGATCTACAGCCCCAATGCCGACGAGTTCTGGGAATGGACCACCCGCTGGATCCTCGAATACGCCCGCATCAGCGCCGAGAACCCGCACCTGATCGGCGTATTCCTCGACTACGAGAACTACGCATCCGGCCCGCGGATGTCCGGGACGGTCTACGACCTCTCGTACGACCAGATGACGCTGGACATGTTCTCGGAGGCCGAGGGCGTGGAGATCCCTGCGCTTGCCCCCGCCGAGCGCTACCAGTGGCTCGTTGACAACGACCTGCACGAGGCCTTCGACGCGTGGCAGGTCGGGCACTGGCGAGAGCGCGCCCGGGCGCTGCGCGAGGCCGTGGACGCCATCGACCCGGACTTCCAGTTCTGCATGTACCCCGCGCCGGGCAGCCGCCTTATGCTCGAGGCGGCCTTCCCCGAGTGGACGAACGAGCGCGCGCCGGTGATCTTCGCCGACGCCGTCACGTACGGTCGCCGCACCAGCTTCCTGCCTCAGGACGGCGCGCTGGCCGAGGGCCGGCGGGCGCTGACCGCGCGGATGGAGAGCGTCGCGGAGATGGGCCTGCCGTTCATCTACACCGGCGGGATCGACCCGGTCGTGGCGGGCGCGGACCCGGAGTACTCCGGCAAGAACGCGGTCATGATCTCCGACGTCACCGACGGCTACTGGATCTTCTACGAGGGCCCGCGCTACGACACGACGCACCCGGAGTACTTCCACTGGTTCACGTGGGCGAATGAGGCGATCGCCGGGGGTGACTTTGCGAGGCAGCACGAGCCGCGCGAGACGCCCGACCCGTGGGCCTTCGCCGGGATCGGCACCACCGGCGAGCCCGGCTTCGGGCCCTCCGAGGAGGCCATCGGCCCGATGGTCGAACTGCCGACCGTGCATCTGCGCCGCCGCAACCTGCTGATGGTGGCAGGGAAGGCCGGGCAGGAGGTCGTGCTGGAGATGAACACCCGGCAGATCGGGGCCACCGCACCCGACCTTGAGTGGGAAGTGCGCGACATGACGTGGGCGGAGGTTGCGTCGGGGGTCGTGCCCTTCGGTGAAGCCGGCGCGATCAGCTTCACACCCGAGCAGGACGGGATCTACGCGCTCGTGATGCTGGTTGGGGGCTCGCCTGCATACACCATCGCGGGCGCGAACGCCCCGGTCGCGCTGTATGCCGGACGCGGGCTCGGCATCGTCTACGGCGCCGAGCGGCTCTACTTCCACGTGCCTGAGGGCCTCGAGCGGTTCACCATCGGCGGGCGGGGATTCGGTGCGGAGACGGTGCGGGTCAACGTGTATGATCCGGAGGGCAATCTCGCCGGCAGCGCACAGACCACTCCGACGCAGACTCGCCTGAGCGTGGAGGTTGAGGTCGGGGACGGTGGCGGACAGACCTGGGCGCTGGAGCTGACGGAGGCCGATGAGGGCGCGTTCGAGGACATGAACGTCGAACTCGGTGAGGGACTGCCCCCGGCGCTGTCGCTCACACCCGAGCACGTCTTCATGGCGAAGTGAGGCCCCGAGCCGCTCAATTCAGTTGAGGAGGGATTCGGATGCGACGGCTCACCATGGTGATGATCGTACTGACGGTGGCCTCATGCGCGTGGGCCCAGAATCTCGTGAGCAACGCCGACTTCGCAGCGGTCTCCGCCGCCGATGCCGACCGGCCCGGAGACTGGCGTCTGCCCGATGCCGGCTGGCAGCGGGTCGCCGGTGCAGGGCCGGAGGGCGCGGCCGCGCTGCGTTGCACGGCGCGCGAGGGCACAGGCGAGCCAGTGATGCAGTGGCTGGACTACGCCAGTCCGGGCGCGCGCTACTCGCTGACGGTGCTCGCGAGGAGTGACGGCGGGCTCCGGCCGATGGCCCGGGTGGTGAACCGGGAGAACGGCGACGAGGTCGCGCGCGTGATCGCGGAGGCCGGTGAGGGCTGGAGCGAGCAGTCGGTACGCTTCGAGACGCCCACGGCAAACCTCGGCGTCGAGCTCTTCGCCGACGTCCGCCATGCCGACGGGGGACAGGCGCCGGCCGGCGTCGCGGAGTTCGCCTCCGTCGAGGTGGTGGCGGTAAGAGAGACGAACGGGCGGCGCGGCCCCGACCTCGGAGAGAACCTTGCGCTCGGGAGGCCCTACGAGATACGTCCGAGCAACTACGCCCTGTGCGCTCACCCCGATGACGTCACGGTCCATCTGACCGACGGCAGGTACACCGAGGGGTACTTCTGGACGCAGCCGACCACTGTGGGCTGGAGCAGCGGCGGCCCGGAGTTCATCACCATCGACCTCGGCGAGGTTCAGCCGATTGGCGGTGTCTCCTACAGCACCGCGGCGGGCGTGGCGGGCGTGCAGTGGCCGTCGGAGATACTGGTCTTTGTCAGCGAGGATGGCGAGCAGTGGCACCGCGTGGCCGACCTCGTGAGACTGCACAGCGCGCGGGAGCCGCTGCCGCCGATCGGGGAGTACGCCACCGAGTTCATCCTGGGCGAGCTGCAGACGCGCGGGCGCTTCGTCACGCTCGCGGTCTTCACCGAGGGCGGATACATCTTCGTTGATGAGGTGGAGGTCTTCCGCGGGCCTGATGAGCTGCTGCAGCGCGAGTACGCGACGGCGCCGGTCCCGGACGTCGGCTTCTACGTGCTCAACCACCCGATCTTCGAGCTGCACCGGCGCAACCTGGCGGCGGTGCGCGATGAGATCGCGCAGGTCGAGGGCGCCGACCGGGCGCGGCTCAGTCGTAGCGCCGATGCGCTGGAGGAGGCCATCGACACGATGCCTCCGGTCCCGCTGGAAGGCGACTTCCGCGCGATTCTGCCGATGACCGAGTTGCAGACCCGCATCTTCGAGCTTCAGGCCGACGTCTGGCTCGCCCAGGGGAAAGACCGCGTCCGCCTGTGGCAGAGCAACCGCTGGGACCCGCTCGGCCCGGCGGAGCAGCCAACATCGGGTGCCGCGCCGCTGCTGAGCGTGGAGATGATGCGCAACGAGACGCGCGCGGACGTGCTCAACATCACCTCAGCGAACCCGCGACCGATGCGAGCGCAGTTACGGATCACGGGCCTTCCGGGCGGGCCCAGTCCCGACTGGATCACGGTGCGCCAGGTCGAGCACGTCGGATCGCGCTTCCTCCCGACCGTCGCCTCACCGCTGCCGGTCGCCGATCGCAGCGGCGACTCGTGGATGATTGAGGTGCCCGCCGGGATGACGCGGCAGGTCTGGTTCGAGATCGATTCGTCGGGTCTGGAGCCGGGGACGTGGGAGGGTGCGGTCGAGATCGCCTCCGTCGCAAGCGGGCGGCAGAGCGTCCCGCTGCGCGTCACCGTTCATCCGCTGACGATGCCGGCGGAGAAGACGCTCAACGTAGGCGGCTGGAGCTACACGGACTCGGACAATCACCGGGGCCTGACTCCGGAGAACACCGACCTGCTCATCGAGCACCTCCGCGAGCGCGGCGTCAACGCGCCGTGGGCGCTGTCGGGGGCGCTTCCGCCGGGGAGCTTCGATGCCGAGGGCAACATGACCGCGCAACCATCCACCACGCGGTTCGACAACTGGGTCGCGAAGTGGCCCGATGCGAAGATCTACCTCGTCTACGCCTCGGTCGGCAACCAGTTCGCCGGAGCGCAGATGGGGACCGATCTCTTCGATCGCCAGGTCGGCCAGTGGGCGCGATTTTGGACCGGGCACATGACAACCCTTGGGCTGCGCGGCGACCAACTGGGCGTGTTGCTGGTCGATGAGCCGCGCTCGGTCGAGCACTATGAGACGATCGCGGCGTGGGCGAGGGCGATCAAAGCCGCGGCGCCGGAGATGGTGGTCTGGGAGGACCCCTTCCGCATCGACGAGGAGGAGGCGATGCTGGCCTCATTCGAGTTGACGGACATACTCTGCCCGAACCGCAGCCACTACATCGGCCGCGCAGACTGGCGCGAGATGATGCAGCAGCAGCGCGAACGCGGCGTGGAGCTGTGGTTCTACTCCTGCAGCGGCCCGGCGCGGACCTTCGGCCCCTACGAGTACTACCTCGCCCAGGCGTGGCACGCATATGCGATCGGCGCGGTGGGCTCGGCATTCTGGGCGTTCGCCGACACCGGCGGGACCAACAGTTGGACCGACTACACGCAGAGCCGGGCGGGATCCTACTCACCGCTCTATCTCGACGCCACCAGCGTCACGGCCGCGAAACCGATGGAGGCGATCCGCGAGAGCCAGCAGGACTTCGAGTATCTGGTGATGCTGCAGCGGCGCGTTGAGGAGCTTGCCGCCGCGGGGGCATCGGACGCCGATCTTGCGGCGGCGCGGCGGCTGCTGGCGGAGGGCCCGCTGCAGGTTATCGGCGAGCAGCCCGGGGAGTATCGGTGGGATGCTGAGCGGGACCGCACGGCGCAGGATCGCGTGCGCCACGAGATCCTGCGGACGCTGCTGGAGCTGGAGCGGCGGTAGGCGCGGACGAGGGTCAGACACACACAGAGGCCGCCCCGATCGCTCGGGGCGGCCTCGTTGATGCGCGCCTCGGTCCGTCCGGCTTACATCTGCCCGGCGTAGATTCGGTCGGCAAGCTCCATCGTCTTTGTGGCGTCGGCGAAGCAGGTCTCCGGCTCCACGTTGTTCTTGATGCAGTCGATGAAGTGCCGGTTCTCGCCGAAGAAGCCGTAGGTGTGATGGCGCATGTCGTTTCCGGTCGCCTCCACGGTCGAGACCTCCTCGGCGTTGAGTTCACCGTCTACATGGATCTTCGCGCCGCCCTCCGGGTCCGGGTCGCAGAAGGCCGAGATGCCCCTGCCATGCATCTCGAAGGTATGCACGCGGCCGCCGACCATCCAGTTCGTCAACAGCACGCCGGTGCAGCCGTTGGTGTGGCGGGTCAGCGCGACCCAGCTTGTCTCGAACTCCCGGCCGTTGAACTTGATGTCGCTCACGACGTCCTCGACGTCGCCGCCCATCCAGCGGAGGGTATCCACCGCGTGGACCGCGTCGCAGTAGAGGATATCGATGACGCCGTCGTAGTAGGGGCCGCCCGCGTGCCACTTGTAGAAGGTGCTCACCGCCTGGATCATGTTGCCTCGCTCGAGGACCTTCTCGCGGCACTGCTGGAGCAGCGGGATGAAGCGGCGGTTGAAGCCGGCCATCGTCAGGCAGTTTTTCTTATCCGCAAGCTGCGCGAAAGAGCGCACCTGGTAGGCGGTGACCGCCGGGGGCTTCTCGATGAACACATGCAGCCCCTCGTTGAGGCAGTGGACGACGACGTCGAAGAGGTGATGCGGGGGCATCAGGACCCAGACCGCGTCGGGGTTGAGGTCCTCGATCATCTTCCTGTAGTCATCGCCGCGGTAGTCGATCTCGAATCTGTCGGCGGTCGTGTGGCACTTCTCCTCGACCAGATCGCACAGCCCCAGCAGCTCGACGTCCTCCATCTCGGCGAGTGAGGGGTAGTGCACGCTATTGGCCATCCCACCGGCGCCGATCAGGGCGCACCGGACCTTGTCTGCCATGATGCTTCACTCCTGTTGGAAAACGCGGGCCGCGCGCGACCCTTGAATGCTGCGCCCAGTATTCACCACGCGAGGGCGATGACCTTCATCGTCACGACCTTCACGTGACGCGGGCGTCCTGCCGGTGCGTCGTGTGTGGGCGCGCGAGGCCGGACTCTGGGCATGCGCCAGTCTCAAGTCTGTGTCGGTCTGCGCACTGAACTCGTCCGCGGGGCTCCGGGGTGGTTGGTGTCGGGGCCGCTTCTCACGTGACTGAATAGCAGTTGTTGCGGCCGTCGAGGTGCAGACGCCATGCGGCAATCAGGTCGCGGCCGAGGAGTACTTCACAATACTCGTCCTCAGCGTCAGCACCAGCGCTGATTCCAACAACCGTTGTGGAAAGGAACTCCATCTCCACCTCCGCGGGCCAGCGTGGATCGTCAACCGTCAGATTCACCTCGTACACGGGAAGCAGGCGCTGCGTTCCGTCGTAGGCTCTGCATCTGGCGACCTGGCGAGGATGCCGATAGGCCCCAACCTGTCTGAGGGTTCTCGTCGGGACAACGGTCCTGGAGGCCCCCGTATCAATCTTTCCCCATGCGCAGACCATGTGCACACCGAGAGCGCCGCTGATCTGAAGCCTCACTGCGGGGAATGCGGGCCATTCCCGGCCCCCCCGGTATGGTATCGTCGTCACTGGATCACGACCTCACGCGGCCCGTCGATGGACATGTCGGTGTCGATTGGTTCCGGCAATGGTTCGCCGACCTTTGCGACAAGGAGGAGTTCAGGCCTGCCCAGTGCTTCCAGCGCCTCACGGGCCGCTCTCGGGGCGCTGTCCGCCACCGCCATGACCTCGCCGTGGTACATGGCAACATACTGCCCCTCGTACTTCTCCAGCAGTTCGGGCCGCATCTCTTCGTAGGCGCGGTCGTCGTCCTGCCATGTCCAACCGTCGGTGACCTCACCGGAATCGTCGTGCCGGTTAACGGCCACGGCGCTCACCTCCTCACTTCTATGTCAAGCATACCCACAGCCGCCCCGCGAAATCAATACCCCAGCCCCGTCTTCGACAGCGAGTCC
The DNA here is from genome assembly GCA_050942735.1 of Armatimonadota bacterium. GTDB lineage: Bacteria > Armatimonadota > Zipacnadia > Zipacnadales > UBA5352 > UBA5352. The sequence goes on along the minus strand of JBMNNW010000065.1, from coordinate 8,181 downwards.
GTCCGCACCACGCCGTCGTTGACGCTGAACAGGTCTGCGTGCCTCTCGCGAAGCTCCGGCGACGCCCACGGGAGATACTGCCGCGAATTGTACTCAAAGCCCATCAGCGTGTTGATGCGCGCGGCAAGGCCCGCCGAGTGGATCAGCGACAGACCCGGGTTCGTGAGGTCCTGCACCGTCACCACCATATCGTGCTCGTTGGCGTAGGCGACGTACAGCAGCGATGACGAGTGTCCCTTGCAGGTCTTGAGCCCCACGCCCGACCAGCCAAGCTCCCGTGCCAGCTTGAGCATCTCCACGTCCTTGACGCCCTCGTCCACCACCGTCGGCTTGTACTTCGAGACCTCCCGCATGTCGAAGCGATGGACATCGAGGTCGCGCTCGGTGGGCTGTTCGAAGTACAGCAGCGCCTCGTACGCCATCGGCGAGGCCTCTTTGAGCTTCTCCGCGTACTCGATGACCGTCTCGGGCGATTCGTTCTGCTCGTTGGAGTCGGTGGAGAGGTAGAAGCGGTCGGCGCCCATGTTGGCGGCGTTCTCGGCGATGACTTCGGCGACCTCGACGGTGCGCGCGACGTCCGCGTCGATGTCGTGGCCGGAGAGTTTGACCTTGAAGCAGAAGATTCCGTCGCGCTCTATCCACTCCTCGAGGCTCACGGGCAGGCCGTCGTCGGGATCGTCCTCGGTGACCTCCTCGCGGCGCAGCTTGTCCACGCCGCCGACGAGGTGGAAGATCGGCATCGAGGGCTGATAGCTGGGGTTGACGTAGTCCGCGACGTACCTGCCCGCGAACTGCTCGCCGAGCCACGCGGAGAGGTCGTGCTCGCAGAACTCAGCGCCGTAGCCATCGTAGCTGCAGATCCCGTTGACGTTGCCGAACGCGTCATGCAGGGCTGCGTCGCAGGGGGAGGCGGAGACCAGCGCGCCCAGAAGCGGCATCGGCGTCGCGGCGTTCATCTCCGTGCTGACCTCATCGGCGAGGCGACCAAGTTCGGGCTTCAGTTCGAGGTAGAGGTCGAGCGGGTGGCCGAATCGCGCGTTCTCCATCAGCAGCGCGCAGAAGCGCCGGGCGACCTCACGCATCGCCTCATCGCGGTCCTCGTGGGACATCTCCGCGGAGGGGTAGCCCCAGATGTCCGACAGCAGGATATTGCCGAGGCCCTCGGCGGTCTCGCCGGCGCGATTCTCGACGGTGGCCTTCACGGTCAGCGAGGTGATCGCCTCGATGATCCCCGTGCCGAACTTCAGCGGGGTTCGGAACTCCTCGTCGGTGAAGGTCGGCGCGATGTCAACCAGCCTGATATCAGTATCCACGTGCGGCTCATCCTCCCACGGCGTCAGTGCGTAAGGCGCGTGCTTCCGCCGCTACATTTCGCGGGGCGCGGCCGGAGACCTGCGCGGGGAGGCCGTCTCCCTTCGTCCAACGGTCCGGGCGCCGGACGCCGGGCTCGCGCGGTCGCTTGAAGTTGACCGCCCTCACCGCGCGGGGTATCATCGGCCCCTGAGGCGGGGGAGGCGAAAGCATCCGCAACCACGGGAGGACTCTCCATGGATACACCGGTTCGCATCGGCGTGATCGGCATCGGCGGCCGCGGCCGCATCGCACGGCACTGGAAGCGCGACGACGGGCTCTCGAAGGTCGTTGGCGGCGCGGATATCACCGACCGTTATGTGGAGGAGTTCCGCGAGTTCCACGGCGATGACCTCTTCTTCACGCAGGACTACCGCGAGTTGATCGCGCGCGACGATATCGACGCGATCGCGGTAACCTCGCCCGACTTCACGCACGAGCAGTACGCGGTGGCGGCGCTTGAGGCCGGGAAGCATGTCTTCTGTGAGAAGCCGCTGGCGATTACGATCGAGGGCTGCGACCGGATCCTTGAGGCATGGCGCGCGTCCGGGAAGAAGCTGATGGTGGGCTTCAACATGCGCTACATGCGGATGTTCAACGTGATGAAGCGCGTTGCCGACGAGGGCGTGATCGGGGAGATCAGGGCCGTCTGGGTGCGGCACTTCGTCGGGCAGGGCGGGAACTTCTACTATCACGACTGGCACGCGACGCGCGAGAACGCCACCTCACTGCTGCTGCAGAAGGGCTCGCATGACATCGACATGATTCACTGGCTGACGGGAAGCTACACGAGGCGCGTCGTCGGGATGGGCGGTCTGGACTTCTTCGGCGGGGAGAAGCCCAACGATCTTGTCTGCACCGAATGCGATGAGATTGAGGACTGCCCCGACCCCTATGCGGTCGAGACCCGGCAGCAGTGTGCCTTCCGCGAGGAGGTCAACGTGGAGGACCATGAGATGCTGCTGCTTGAGCTTGAGGGCGGGATCAGAGCCGCGTACCTGCAGTGCCAGTACACCCCCGACTACAAGCGCAACTACACGCTGATCGGGACGAAGGGGCGGATGGAGTGCGACGCGCTGGTGGGTGACATGAAGGTGCTGCTGCGGAAGGGCAACGACCCGCACTTCTTCGCCGACCGCACCTACCACGTCAAGCCCTCCGAGGGCGGGCACGGTGGCGCCGACCCGGTGATCGCCGATGACTTCGTGCAGATGCTGGTCTCCGGCAAAGAACCCGTGGCCACGCCGCTGGCGGGTCGCATGAGCGTCGCGGTGGGCGTGAAGGGCGCCGAGTCGGTCCGGGGTGGGTCGATGCCTCAGGAGATCCCCCCGGCGCCTGATTGGGCTCGGTGAGACGCTCGGTGGAGGGGGCCGTCGCGGGCGGATATCCGTCGCGGGGAACCTTCACTCGTCCCCGTGCGCTGAATGCAGTGGAGTTGACACCTCGTTCCGGAGGGTGCGATTGAACATGGCCCCGCGAGGCACCAGATTCGTCAGGACCGTGGTCGTAGCCGTCATCGCAACGCTGCTGCTGTCCGTACTCATCGCCGGATGCGCGGAGACGCCTGAGGCAGACCCGCCGCCGGATCCCGCTTTTGAGGCAGAGCCGGCCGAGGACGGTGCGGCCGAGACGCCCGACGCCGAAGAGCAGGCGGAGGAGCCGGGCGCGGCTGACGAGCAGACCGCCGCTGAGGAAGGAACTGAGAACGTGAAGACGATCGTAAAGATCAAGACCGGCAAGGGCGACATCGTGGCCGAGTTGTATGATGAGAAGATGCCCATCACGGCCGGCAACTTCCTGTTGCTGATCGACGATGGCTTCTACAGTGAGATGACATTCCACCGCGTCGTCCCCGACTTCGTGATCCAGGGTGGCGATCCCTCAGGGGACGGCACCGGCGGTCCCGACTGGGCGATTCCGCTCGAGAAGCCCGGTGCGGTCCATCACGAGCGCGGTATCCTCTCGATGGCCCGGGCGCAGCCGCTCGACAGCGCGGGCAGCCAGTTCTTCGTCTGCCTGTCCAACAACCAGAGCGTCCAGTCGCTCGACAGTCTCGGCGGTGGCTACGCCGCGTTCGGCAAGGTCACCGAGGGCATGGATGTCGTTGACAGCATCGGGGTTGGAGACGCCCTCACCAGCATCGAGATCGTCAGCGAATCCGAGCACGCGGGTGCGGCCCGGGAGGCCTCCCTGCAGGCGCGCATTGCTCTGAACCGCGGCGCACGGTAAGATCACCCGCCCGGCAGTGAGGCCCGCGGAGCACCTCCGCGGGCCTCACCGCATCTGCGCGCCGCAGCCGAGCGCTGGTGCAGGGAAGGTGATCGCCGCCACCACGGCGCACTATTTCGTCAACCGACTTCCCGCGCCGATCATCGGGTGCCGGGCGGCGTCATCGGGTCGCGACGAACTGGAGGGACGGACATGTGCCATCGCGTTGCGCTCGCAGTTGTGATCTCTGTCGCGCTGCTGGTGCTGGGCGGTTGCGGGGGCGATGACGGAGAGGGCGCTCTTGAACGCAGGACGCTGATCGGCCCCAACGGTGGCACGATCGTCTCCGCGGACCGGAACGCGACCGTGGTGGTGCCCGCTGAGGCGATCAGTCTCGCGCAGCAGTTCACCTCGGAGAGGATCGTCGGCCCGCCGACCGACCCGGGCCTTGTCGCCAACACCGCCTACCGCTTCGGCCCGGAGGGCTGGGTCTTTGAGGCGCCGGTGACGATCACGATCGGCTACTCGGAGGCGGCTCTGCCCGACGGTGTGGCCGAGGGGACGCTGCAGATCGCGCGTCTGGGGTCGGATGGCTGGGCGCCGGTCGGCACATCGGTGGTGGACGAGGCGGCCAACCGCGTTACCGCGGAGATCGTGGGCTTCAGCGCCTTCGCGATCGTCGGGCAGCCCGCGGAGGGTGAGGAGTAGGCCGCCGCCGGCAGGGGCTCTCAACCGGCAGTGGACGGCCCGCGACCGTGGTTGGTCGCGGGCCTCTGACATCGCCGACGTTGTGCCGCCCGCCGCCGTTCAGCGCGGGTCGGGGCCGGTGACGGTCGGCTCATCGTAGTGGCACCACTCGGTGAACGACCCCTCGTAGAGCTGCACCTTCGGGAACCCGAGGAGATACCTGAAGATCGTGAACTCCGCGGTCGCCTCGCGGCCGGTCCCGCAGGAGCAGATGATGTGGTGATCCTTCGTGATCCCATGCTCGTCGAGGATCGCCGCGATCTCGCCATCGGTCCTCAGCAGCCGCGTGTTCTCCTCGTGGAAGAGGGACTTCCAGGGGAGGTTGACCGCTCCGGGGATATGGCCGGGCTTGCGCCACGGCCCCTGGCCCTGGTAGACATCGGCGGGGCGGGCGTCGAGCAGCATCACGCCCTCGTCGTCCTTGATCTGCTTGAACGCCTCGTATTCGAGGTAGAAGTCCTTCTGCACCTCCACCTCGTACCTGCTCTTCTCGACCTGCGGGAAACTCTGGTCAAGCGGCTTGCCCTCATGCTTCCATGAGTCGATGCCGCCATCGAGCAGCCAGACGTCCTTCGCGCCGAAGCGCAGGAGGGAGTACGCGATCATCGTCTGCTCGAGGCCATCGCCCCAGCCCTTGAACGGTCCGGTGCCGGTGTAGACGATGACCGGCCTGTCGTTTCTGACGCCAACGCGCCGGAAGAGCTTGCCGGCCGCCTTCGCGGGGATGTACTTCCCCGGGATGCCGCCCTTCGGAACACGCAGCAGTTCGGGATTGAAGTACACCGCGCCGGGGATGTGCTCCTGAATGTAGTCGTGGATATTGGGCTGGCAGTCAAGCAGGACGAACTCACCGCCGATGTTCTCCTCCAGCCAGTCCGTGCATGTCCAGCGCAACTCACCCTCGCCAAGCGGATACTCGTCGGCTGATCTCAGTTCGCTCATCGCCCAGATCTCCTCCATGTCCCTATCTTTTCAGCCGGCCGCGCTGCGACCGGATTGCTCACCATCTCGACCTTTGACGCAGGCGACGCATCCTCCTGCAGCGCGCGAGAGAATCGGGTGAATCCCGGATCGGCTCGTCCCGGACCTGCCGTCGGTGAGATCCGGGGAGGGATTGCCGCGCGTTGCGTGAAACTATCGCTCAATAGCATTCTCCCTTCGGCCCGCATCGGATGGATCGCCTGTGATCGAAGACGCGCTTCTCTCAGAGATCGCGGTCGTCTACGTCAGTTGGAACACCCGTGAGGAGCTCGGCCGGTCTCTGAATGCGCTGCGAGTACCGGGCGGGCAGGGGCTGGAGTTCGTCGTGGTGGACAATGCCTCCAGTGATGGCACCGTGGTGATGCTCGAGGAGGGCTTCCCCGGGGTGCGGGTGATCGCGAACCCGGACAACCGCGGCTTCGCGACCGCGTTCAACCAGGGCTGGCGCGCCACTGACAGGCCCTTCGTGCTGCTGATGAACCCGGACGTGATCCTCCCGGTGGATGCGCTCAGGGCGCTCTGCGGCTGCATCCGTGCACACCCTCCCGTGGGCGTCATCGCGCCGGTGCTCGTGGACGAGGACGGCGGCGACACGGAGAGCGCGCGGCCTTTCCCGCCGCTGACCCTGCGGCTGCTCGGCGGGGAGTTGCCCGATCACGGGGAGGCGCTCGACCTGAGCGGCTGTCCCGGCGCGGTGGCCGTGCACTGGCTGATGGGCGCCTGCTGCCTCTTCCGGCGGGAGGCGCTGGAGGCCACCGGCGGCTTCGACGAGGGCTTCTTCCTCTACGGTGAGGACATCGACTGGGCGCTGCGGGCGTGGCGGGCGGGGTGGACGGTCGCGCAGCTCTCCGGTCTGACGGCCGTCCACCTCGGGCACCGCTCGGCGGTCCAGGTCGCGCCGATGATTACGACGATGCGGCGTCATGACGGGTACTTCCGCTATCTCGCGCAGGCGCACGGGCCGTGGGCGGCGCGCGGGAACTACCTCTGGTGGCTGCTGCGCGCGGGGCTCGCCGCGATGCTGCTGGCCCCGGCGGCGGCGCTCAATCCGGCGCTGCGCCCGCGCCTGAGCCACGAGTGGGGGCGGCTGTGGTACTGCCTCACGCACCTCGGGCGGCCTCTTGCCCGCGCGCAGTTTGGGCGCAACCACGCGCCCGCAGACTCGTCTCAGGAGGAGCGATGACGATGATTGCCCGGCGACCGAACATACTCTTCCTCTTCACCGACGACCAGCGCTTCGACGCGGTGGGCGCGATGGGCGATCCGGAGGTCATCACGCCCAACATGGATCGGCTGGTCGAGCGCGGGACGGCCTTCACCCACGCGGCCATCCAGGGCTCGGTCTGCCCGGCGGTCTGCCAGCCCTCGCGGGCGATGCTGATGACCGGGCGGAGCCTCTACCACGCCCCGCGCGATTGCGGCGACTTCGTCACGCTGCCCCAGCACCTGCGGGAGCACGGGTACGCGACCTTCGGGACCGGCAAGTGGCACAATCTCCCCGACAGCTACGCCCGCAGCTTCAGCGATGGCGGAAAGATCTTCTACGGCGGGATGTCCGACCACCTCGAGGTGCCGGTCTACGACTTCCACCCCGACGGCCGCTATCCTGAGGAGGATCGGTACATCGGGAAGGAGTTCTCCTCCGAGCTCTTCTCGGACGCCGCCATCGAGTTCATCGAACGCTACGACGAGCCCGCGCCGTTCATGGCATATGTGTCCTACACCGCGCCCCATGATCCGCGCATGGCGCCGCGGGAGTACGAGGACCTCTACGACCCGACGCGGATCGAGGTGCCGGCGAACTTCTGCCCGGTGCACCCCTTCGACAACGGGGAGATGGTCATCCGCGACGAGATGCTCGCGCCCTTCCCGCGGACGCCGGAGATCGTTCAGGAGCACATCGCCGCCTACTACGCGATGGTCACGCACCTCGACGCGCACATCGGGCGGGTGCTCGATGCGCTGGAGGAAAGTGGCCGGGCGGACGAGACGATCATCGTCTTCGCCGGTGACAACGGCCTCGCGGTGGGCCAGCACGGGCTGATGGGCAAGCAGAACATGTACGATCATTCGGTCCGCGTGCCGCTGGTCATCTCCGGGCCGGGCGTCCCCGAAGGTGAGCGCTCCGATGCGCTGTGCTATCTGCTCGATCTCTTCCCGACGCTCTGCGAGCTGATTGATCTGCCGACACCCGAGAGCGTTGAGGGCCGCTCCCTGGCACCGATCGTGCAGAGGGAGACCGAGGGCGGAGGGTACGAGAGCCTTTTCTTCGCGTATATGGACTGTCAGCGAGCGGTCCGGGATGAGCGCTGGAAGCTGGTGGAGTACTTCGGCGAGGCTGAGCGGGTCACGCAGTTGTTCGACCTCGCGGCCGATCCGTGGGAGACCGCGAACCTCGCCTCCGCGCCGGGCATGGAGGAGCAGCTTGCTCGGCTGCGCGGTGAGCTGGGCCGGTGGCAGCGTGCGGTCGATGACCCGATGGCCGGGAAGCTTGATGGGGCGGAGGCTGCTGGATAGTGTGGGAAGATGCTGAGCCGAAAATGGGTGATTTCCCTGATTGGCGGGGTTGCAGGCTGTGACTATACTGGAAGTGTGAACGGGGAGCGGCTTACGGCAGTTCGACGACATCTCCGTGACCGAGTGCGAATTCTGAGAGGAACCTTGTGAGGCCTGCGACAGGGACGCGCGTTGGAGAGCTGTATGGCAGCAGGGCCCCGCGGAACCTGACAGGGAGGCAGGAAAGGTCGCAGGGAGGTAGTGGTCTGGAGGCGCGAATGTGGCTGGAGGTAACTACTCACGTTGCGGCTTGTCTCGTGGGTAGAGTGTACCCCCCCCGCAAGATTGTCAAGGAAAAGACGGAACTTATCGCGCAGAGATCTGTCTTGAATACCAAAG
>JBMNNW010000064.1:0-29081 GCA_050942735.1 Armatimonadota bacterium | reverse complement strand
CGAAGAAGCCACCGCCGGTGACGTCCACAAGGCCGGTGCCGAGCCTCTCAACGACGCCGGTCTCGGCGAGACCGGCGACCATGATGAAGAGGCCGATGAAGAAGAAGAAGACCGTCGGCCACTCGACCTCCTCGAGCGCCCTCGTGGGACCGGCAGGATCAAGCAGCAGCAGCAGCGTCGCGCCTGCGAGGGCGACGGTGGCCGGCTCGAGGCCGATGAGGTCGTGCACTCCGAAGCCGAGGAAGATCAGCGTCAGGACCACCAACGAGCGTCCCAGCAGCTTCCTGTCGCGGAGTGCCCGGGTCTCATCGAGCTGCATGACACGAGCGCGCTGCTCGGGAGTGACGGCCGTCGCGGAGCGGAGCAGGAACCACATTGTCACGCACAGGATCAGGAAGATGAGAAGTGCGATCGGGAAGTTCACGTAGATGAAGTCCATGAAGCTGAAGCCGGTGGCGGAGCCGATGATGATGTTGGCCGGGTGGCCGATGAGCGTCGCCGAGCCACCGATGTTGGACGCGAAGACGAGAAGGATCAGGTAGGGCACCGGGTCAAGCTCGAGCGCCTCGTAGATGACGATGGCCGTGGGGATCACCAGCAGCATCGTGGTGACGTTGTCGATCAGCGCCGAGAGAACCGCGGTGCTGGCGCTCATGCCGATGAGAATCCAGACGGGATTGCCCCTGCCGAGCTTCGCCGTGCGGATGGCGATCCAGTCGAAGAGGCCGGTCTTGCGGGTGATGTTGACCACGACCATCATCCCGATGAGCAGGAAGATGGTGTTCCAGTCCACGCCCTGCACCGACTCCGAGCCATGAAATGCCGTGTGCTGGTCGAGGACGCCAAGCACGATCATCAGCGACGCGCCTGCGAGGACCAGGGTGGCCTTCGGGAGCCGATCGAGGATCAGCAGCGCGTATACCGCAACGAAGATGCCGGTAGCGAGCCATGCTGCCGCCGTCATGGGTGACATGCAACTCCGAGGTGCGGATCGACCAGCTCGCTGATGATATGCTTGCGTCCGAGGCGGCCGACGTACTTGCCGTCGCGCTGGACGAGTATCTGCGGCTGGTGGTTACGCATCATCAGCAACGCGGCGTGCGCGGCCAGTTCGTCGTCTTCGACGACGATGAAGCCCTCCGTGCGCATGATGTCAGCGACGGTCAGGCTCTGAAGCTGATCGTCCGGGAGGCTGCGGAGGCCGTAGCAGCGCGGGAGATAGCTCAGCGTGTCCAGCCCCGCGGCTGCCGTCGGTATGGCGAGGGCGAGGAGGTCGTCCTCGCCGACCATCCCGATGATCACGCCCTCGTCATCAAGCACCGCGAGGTCGCTGTGCTCGTAGTGTGTGAGAAGCTCGGCGGCCCGCTGGATCGGGTCATCGGGGGACAGTGTCGGGACGTCGGTCTGCATCAACTCGCGCGCGATCATGGGGCCGTCTCCTCCTGCACACCGCGGGCCGTGACACGGAAAAACCGGCGGCCGCCGTCCGGCCCCGGCCTCAACGTCTCCTCACGGATGCATTGTATCCGCTTTCGTGGCGACTCTCAATATGCGGGCGGCGGCGGAAAGAGCGCTCCGTCATCCTCGCCCGCCATCTGCTGAAGGGGTCAGTCACCCCGGAGTATACCACGTCCGAGGGTGCCGCCGCAATGCTCAGCACGCTTCAGCGGGACAACTGAAGGCGTGAGCGGGAGCGGGCCGCCGCCGACGGCCGAACCTCCCCCCCCGCTCGCTATCCGCCCGGCTGGACGGCGGCGACGGCAGCGTCACCGAGCCGCTCGCGCAACTGAGCGAAGTAGAGGCTCCGGGGGCTGACGGGCTCGCCGAATGACGCCCAGTAGCCGTCACCGGAGCGGTCGCCCGCGATGCAGCCGATGGCCCAGTTCTGCGCGGTCGGTGGCTGCTGGCAGATGATCCGGTCGGCGGTGCAGTTCCAGAAGACCTGCTGCGCCCCCGCCCAGCCGTGCCCGGTCCCGGAGTTGCCGCGATTGCGCACGTTCAGCGCGTTGCCGTTCACGACGACGTTGTCGTAGAGCGTGCCGGTCGCCCACCGGTGGTGCGGGCCGCTGTCGGAGTAGGCGTTGTCGGCGCGGCAGTCCACGAAGGCGTTGGGGCCCGGGACCCGCGCGTGCATCACGAAGTCATGCCGCCCCTGCCGCGCGTAGCAGCGGAGGAAGAGCGCCTGCTGACCGTTGGCCGCGAATGAGTAGCGCCGCGAGCCCGTGATCTGTGAGACCGGATCGAGGCAGGCGCTGTCCTGGACGGTGACGCGACTGCTGCCCGCGCGCGTCCAGACGCAACTGTATCCGAAGTACACGCTCGTGACGTCTCGCACCCATGCGTCCTCGGCCTTCTCAACCCAGATGAAGCTCCACGCGTGCTCCTCGTCGGCGTAATAGTCCTCTCCGCCGCGTGTCGCGGTGACCTCGGGGTTGAAGTCTGAGATGCCGCGCAGATGCTCGATGCCCACGTTGGAGATGCGCTCGGGCCACTCGTAGCGGTAGACGTATCCGCCTCCGTAGTTCTGATCGAGTGAGACGACCATCGGGGTGTCGAGCGTGATCCGGTCGCCGTCGATCGCGGTGACGATTCGCTCGAAGTGCATCGTGTACGCGCCCGGCGTCCACTGCGTGACCGTGCCGCCGTCGGCGCGCTCGGGGATTCGATCCATCCCGATGGCGCTGATCCAGCCGTCCGTGGCCACGCGCACGACGGCGATCGGGTCGCCCACGGAGATGCCGCCCGCGTCCTCAACACGCAGGCTACGAGCGCCGACGGGGACGTACTCGTCGAGCACTCCCACGCGGCTGCCCTCGATCTCCTGGCGGGAGCCGTCGCCCAGCAGTTTGATGAGTGTGCGCCTGTCGGTGCCGGTGGCGCGCAGGATGGTGCCGTCGTTGTCGCTTCCCTCGCCGCGCAGCACCACGCCGCTTGCGCCGATGCTCAGCGCCCCCTCGATCTGATACTCCCCGGCGCGCAGCAGCACCGCGCCGCGGAAGCCGTCGGGGTCGAGCGGCATCGCGCCGATCTCGTCGAGCGCCGCCTGGATGCGTTCGGTGTCGTCACCTTCGGCGGGCTCGAGCGTCAGTCGCGTCGGCACCTCAGGCAGCGCGACGCCACCGCCACGGTATCCGCAGGTGGAGAAGTCGGGGATCGTGTCGCCGTGCTCGTCCGGCTCGTAGATGAGCGTGTTATCCGCTCCGGGGCGAACCGGCACGGGACGATCGTCCTGTGCAACGGCCGAGAGCGCCAGCACCATGGTCGCCAGTGCGAGCAGGCAGATGCAGATGCGCATGTCAGGATCCCTCCCCGTCGGTGTAAAGGTGCAGCGCGGCGTCGTGCAGCCACTCTCGCGCGACCCACAGCGCCTCGTCCTCGCCCAGCCAGCCGCGGCGCACCTGATCGCAGAGGAACTCCGCGAGCAGCCTCTTCACCAGCATGACCTTCGCGTAGCACCACTCGACGCAGCGCGCATCAGAGGCCATGATCGCCGACTTGCGTGGCGGAAGAGCCTCGAGCCGGTACTGCATCGTCTCGCGGTATGTAGCGGGGCGGAAGTTGAACCACCACAGGCCGCCGAGATGCACGTTGGGGAACACACGCGCGGTCTGCACGGCGTCGAAGTTCAGGAGATTGGCGGCCAGTACGAGGTCGAACCTGCAGTCGTAGCGCTCGAAGAGCCCGTGCAGCGCCACGATGCGGTCCGTGCGATTGTGGGCGGTCACCTGGCTGCTCCAGCCCGCCTCCATGCCGAGGAAGAGCTGCACCAGCAGCCCGTGGCGCGCGGCGGCGGCGGCGAGCTGGTGGAGCACGAAGGTCCGCGCCTCGCGGGCGTCCAGCGACGAGTTGGGCCGGGGGGGCTCACCCGCCGTCCGGTCGCACCAGTCGCCGAGCGAGGCCATGACGCCGCGGAGTCCGCGCCGCCGCAGGTCGCTGGCGAAATCATCGATCTCTCGGACCACCTGCTCGCCGGCGTCGGAGGACGCGTCGCCGCGCCTGCTGGCATCGGTCCACGCCGCGATCTGACGCTCGATCCGCGGGAGAAGATACGAAAGCTCCGACAGCTCGCCGAAGTCGGCGTCGGTCTCCACGTTCACGACGGCCCTGCGCACGCCCGCGCGGTCGAAGACCTCCGCGGCCCAGCCGTGGCGCTGGGCCCGCACGCGCGCCGCTTCGTCCGCCTCGAGGATGCTCGCCGCATCGGTCAATTCGATGCCGAAGAGGTCGCTGACGGCGTGGCGCATGGCGCGGTTCATGGCGGTGTTGCGTGTCGCGTGGAGGGCGTGAGCGTAGGCTTCGGCGCGGGCGTCGGGCGTCATCTCGGCGTGGGCGGCGGGGTATCCGGCGGCTCTCAGCTCACGCAGCAGCCAGAAGTAATGACCGATGTCCCAGAAATCCCGTGCGGGCAACTGATCGCCGAGAAGGTGGGTGTGCGTATCCCAGACGTCACAGGCGAGGATCGCTTCATGCAGATCGCTCATGACACGCTCCGTGGTGCGGGAGTACGTGGTCGAGGTGTCATTCGCTGATGGGTGTGGGGGGACCTTCCGCGTAGAAGAAGAGGGCGTACACAATCCGAGCCCGCCCTCGATCGCTGCTCCGACGTCACCTGGGGCTTTACGCCCCGACAGCGGCTCTCGCGTCCTCCGCTCAATTCTCTTCAGTCGGTCAGCATGGGCGGGCTCGGGACATGCCTGCTGTTGTGTCAGCCAAAGGCCTCACTCCCCATCGCTGCTGCGGGTGGGCTGCTCATCCCGCACCTGCCCTCCTCGGGACCCCTCCACCTCACCTCGCACTGTGAGTATACCGCGAGGGCAGCAGTATCAAACGTCAAGTTACAGTTCGCCCCCCTCGCAAAGACTCCTGCTTTGCCCCCCGAAGATTCTTCAGAATCTTCGGGTCACGGCGGCACACCCCCGGCAAGAGGGCACGGCGCCTGCGGCGGCGAACTGCACAGTAACGCTGAGCGATCACGGAGGACGCGGAGATGTCTGAGCGCACCTGCCCCAACTGTGGCGAGACCGTCCCGGACGCGAACTACTGCGCCGAGTGCGGGGGGGCGATGAATGAGCCCGATCGCGCCGATGAGGTGCCGGAGGCCGACTCCAGGTCCGCGGAGACACTTCTGCCCCCTCCGCCTCCGGAGGAGACAGAGGACATCGCCGCGCCACCGGAGCCGCCGGAGGTGGCCGGAGCGGAGCTTTCGGGCTCGGAGCTGCCGCCCACCGAGCCGCCGACGGACCCGGTGCCCTTCGACGCGCCCTCCGCGCAGGAGCGCGGGGAGTTCGAGGAGCGGGCGGAGGACCGAGACGAGGAGGGCGTTGGCCCCGACGATGTGATGCCGCGCGGGCCGCGTCACGACCCCCTCGTCGCCGGCGCTACGCCGATGCAGCAGGCGGCAGAGGCCGCCCGCGCCCCGGCACCACCCGTAGATGGCCAGCTTCGTTGCCCGGGGTGCGGCGAGTCGGTCTACGAGGGAGAGCGGGTCTGCTGGAGCTGCTCGCGGCATATTGAGGCCGCGCAGGTCTCCGGCGCCCCGGTGGAAGCGGAGGGGCAGCCGACGGGCCCTCCCGCATCCGGAGCGCCGATCGCCCGCCCGGCCCCCGCGCAGGCGGCCACGCCGAGGCGAGAAGCGATGACGATCGGAGGCGTTGGCGCGGAGGGCTACCCGTCCGCCGCGGCCGCGCCGCAGCAGCGCGTCGCGCGCAGGCCCTCCGATGAGGCGGTCGCGCACGCCTGGTGGGCCTTCGGCCTCGGGCTGCTCGCGGTCTTCACCTGCGGGCTCCTCGGCGCGCTTGGGATCCCGTCGCTGTGGCTGGGGATCTCGGCGGCTCGCAGGAATGCCGGACCGGTGGCCATCGCGGGCGCGATCTTCGGCGCGATCGGCCTGCTGATGTTCATCATCTGGGCGATCTTCTTCGTCTCCATACCGATGACGGGCCGGCCGAGCCCCACGCACATAATCCTGCCGGGTTTCATGTAAGGGGAATCGTCATGCGCGCGCCAGCCGTCGGACTGACAGTGCTGCTGATCGTCATCGTCCTCCCCTCCATCGCCGCGGGCGTGGAGCCCGGCGAGCCGCCGTCCTCCCACGACGCTCCGCTCCTGGTGGCGGGTGAGCCCGACCTGGCCCGCATGCAGCCGATCGACGTCATCGCCGGACACACCTGGGCGCTGCCTGCTGTGCTCGACGGGCTGACCGACGAGAGCGCGGATGTGCGGGCGCGCTGCTGCTTTCTGCTCGGGCAGATCGCATCCGACCGCGCCGTCGAGGCGCTGCAGGGCGCTCTGAATGATGATGATCGCAGCGTCCGGCTCTTCGCGGGCATCGCCCTTGCGCGGATGGGCGAGGAGGCGGGCTACCACGCGGCCCGCGCCGCCTACGAGGGCAGTCGCTGGTGGATCCGCTTCTGGGCGATCGACGCGCTGGCGCGGCTGGACGCGGTGCCCGAGATCGCGCTTGATGATCCCGATCCGCTGGTCAGCGAGATCGCCCGTGCGGGGAGTGACGGCAGTTGGGAGCCGGCCGTGGCCCCGGAGGAGTACACCGGCCCGGCGAACGCGACGCTTGATGACGCGATCTTCACATTCACCAACTACCTGATCGGCGAGACCGACTGGTGGTGGCACGCGGGGCGCTATGAGCAGATCATTCGGGGGAATGAGACGATCGTCTGGCTGGACCCGACGTGGCTGGAGGGGCTGACGAGCGGGGCCTACCTCTACTGGAGCCTCGGGCGCGACGTTGAGGCCCTTGCGACCTACCGGCGAGCGGTGTTCATGCACCCCGACGAGTGGGAGTCGCACTTCGAGCTGGGCTTCTTCTACTACAACGCGCAGAAGCGTTTTGCGGACGCGGTTCCCGAGTTTGAGCGCGCTCGCGAGCTGGGCTGTCCGCCGGTGCAGGCGCGGATGCACGCCCATGCGCTGGAGCGGGCGGGCTATCCGGAGAGGGCGCTGGGTGTCTGGCGCGAACTGCACGCGGAGAACCCCGATGACGGCGTGGTCCGGCAGAATCTGCAGCGGCTGGAGACGATTTGCGGGTCGGGTTGACGCTTCCCGGAGTTGATGGTAGGATTTGTTCGGCTCCGCAGGGAGGTATGCGCTTCCCCGACGGTGAACCCCCGGAACGTGATATTTGTTGAAGCAGCGGTCCATCACATCCCGGACCGGAAATGATGGAGTTTTGCCATGGCAATGAGAGAGACGCAAGAGCTCGCTGAATATCGATCGTTGATGGAGACGCCGGACGAGTTCGAGGATGGATTCGGCTGGCAGACGGTCGTCGGCGCCTTCTTCATCGGCTTCGTCATGATGCCCGGCTCGATCTATCTCGGTCTTGTGGCGGGGCAGACGATGGGCCCCGCGGCAGAGTGGACGACCATCATTCTGTTCACCGAGATCGCGCGGCGGTCATTCGCGACTCTCAGCCGCGCTCAGATCTACATTCTCTACTACATCGCCGGCGGCATGACTTCGATGATGGGCGGCGTCGCACTCTCGGGCGGCCCCTTCGCGCTCCTGGTCTGGAACCAGTTCTTCCGCGCGTCCGCGCCCGGTGGCCTCGACGCAGAGGTGCCCAACTGGGTTGCCCCTTCGCCGACATCTGACGCGATCGCCCAGCGAACCTTTGTGCATGGCGACTGGCTCCCGGCCATCGCCGTGCTGCTGCTCACTCAGGTCTTCTCTCGTGTGGCGTGGTTCACCCTCGGCTACTCGCTCTTCCGGCTGCTCTCCGACGGTGAGGAGCTTCCCTTCCCCCTCGCGCCTATCCAGGCGCAGGGCGCCACGGCGCTCGCCGAGGCGCAGACCCAGGAGGAGACGTGGCGCTGGCGCATCTTCTCGATCGGCTCGATGATCGGGATCGCCTTCGGTCTGATATACATCGCGGTGCCAACGTTAACGGGCGCCGTGCTGATCCAACCGGTCGCCATCCTGCCGATTCCATGGATTGATTTCACCCAGGGCACCGAACGATTCCTTCCCGGCGTTGCCACCGGTATCGGCACGAACATGGCGACGCTGATGCTGGGAATGGTGCTGCCGTTCTGGATGGTTGTCGGCAGCTTCATCGCGGTTGTAAGCACCGCGATTGTGAACCCGATCGCCTTCTGGACGGGCAACCTTCCGACATGGCGGCCGGGCATGGAGACCACGCGCACACTGTGGGCGACTCAGATCGACATCTGGCTCTCCTTCGGCATCGGCACCGCCTTCGCGGTCGCGTTCATCGGCGTCTACAAGATGGTCGTCGAGTGGCGCGAGTATAAGGACACCGGTGACACCGATGGCTTCGCGTTCGGCAAGTACAACCCGGGGCGCGGGGACTTCAAGGTCTGGATCATGCTCACGCTGTTCGTGGTCGCTACGACCGGGTACGTGGTCCTGTGCCGGATTCTGGTGCCGAACTTCCCGCTGATATTCCTGGTCATATACGGCTATATCTGGACGCCACTGCAGTCGTATATCAACGCGCGGATGGTGGGGCTGACGGGTCAGTTCGTCGGGATCCCGATGATTCGTGAGGCGACGTTCATTCTCTCGGGATACAAGGGCGTGGATATCTGGTTCGCGCCGATCCCGCTGGGGAACTACGGCGCGACCGTGCAGCGCTTCCGCGAGATCGAGCTGACGGGGAACAAGTTCACCGCGGTGCTGAAGGCCGAGCTACTGATGTTCCCGATCATGATCGTTACGAGCTTCATCTTCTGGGGCTACGTCTGGCGGCTGCAGCCGATCCCGTCGGTGTTCTACCCGTACGCGCAGAAGATGTGGGACTACCAGGCGATCACCCAGTGGGTCTGGTTCTCCTCGACCACTGAGGGCGGTCCGGTTGAGATCTTCCAGCGCGCGATCAAGCCGTGGTTGATGGTCGGCGGCCTCGCATTCGGCGTCGGCATGTATGCGCTGCTCGACTGGCTGCGCCTGCCGGTCATGCTGATCTACGGCTGGATCCGCGGCATGGGAACCATGCCACACTTCCTCACCCTGCAGTTCATCGGGGCGCTGATAGGACGGTTCTACTTCCTCAAGCGCTTCGGCCGCGAGAACTGGCGCGTCTGGCCGCCGGTGCTCTACGCGGGCTTCACCTGCGGGATGGGGCTGGTCTCGATGCTTGCGATTGCGATCGTGCTGATCCAGCAATCGGTCACACAGATGCCTTTCTGACCGAACGGTCATCCGGACGTACCCGCGAGGCGCCCTTTCCAAGGGGCGCCTCGCCTGCTTTACGCCATCGGTGCAGGTGAGCCCTCGCGTCGCGGGGAAGGTCGATGCACGATGAGGATACCGCTGTCGCTGTCAGTGTATGAGCATGCCGCGGCGATCGTCGGCGTCACGCCGTGGGAGGCGAGCCGCGACGCGGAGCTGTGCCTGCGCGCCCACCGCGAGGCGTGGCTGCTCTACCGGCACTTCCCGGTGGTCGTCGGGATCGACATCTACAACCTCGAGGCGGAGGCGCTGGGCGGCGAGGTCCGGCGGGCGGAGGGCGTGGGCATCCCCGCCATCACCGAGCCGATCGCAAGATCATGCTCTGAGGCCATGGGGCTGCCGCTGCTCGACCCGGGCGCGGGGCGTATCCCGATGATGATCGAGGTGGGGCGGGGGCTGGCCGATGAGTTCCCGGAGGCGGATATCCGCATCCCCGTCGGCGGGCCGTTCTCCGTGGCGCAGAGTGTCGTGGGGCTCAATCAGTTGATGCTGGATGTGGCGATGGAGCCGGGGGCGGTGCGCTCGCTGCTGGAGCGGCTCGTGGATGGGCAGGTGGGCTTCGCGCGGGCGGTGATCGAGCAGGGATTGGGTGTGGCGTTTTTCGAGTCGGCGGCGGCGCCGCCGCTGCTGTCACCGGCGCAGTTCCGTGAGGTTGAGGCGCCGGCGCTGCAGCGGGCCATGCGGGAGGTGGGGGAGATCGCCGGGGCCGCGATCCCGTGCATCATCGGCGGGGACACCGCGCCGCTCGTTCCGGAGCTGCTGGCCACCGGGACCGGCTTTTTGATCTGCCCGGCGGAGACCGATCGAGAGCGCTTCCTCGCGGCGACGATGGATGCGCCGGAGGTGGCGGTGCGGGTCAACCTCGACCCGGCGGTGTACGCGCGCGGCAGCGAGGCGGAGATCTTCGCTGCGGTGGATGAGGTGGTGGCGCTGGCGCGGACGCGGCCCAACGTGCTGCTGGGGACCGGCGCGATCCCCTACGAGACGCCCCCCGAGAAGCTGCTGGTGCTGAAGCGGTACTGCGAGGGCTGAGGCGGTCGCGGATGCGCTCCACGGAGACGCCGGCGATCGACCGCCGGACGCGCTCAGCCGCCCTCGGCCTCTGAGTCCGTCGCGGCCCCGTCGTCGGAGGGTTGCTCCTGCGCGGGCGGTGGCTCCGCGCGAGGTTGCTCCTGCTCGCCATCAGAGTTGCGCCGCTTTCCGACGACCTGCACGTTCTCGGCGCGGATCCAGTTCTCCTCGACGGAGATGACGGCCTTCGGGCAGCGCAGTTCATCACCCCGGTCGGTGAGGATGCGGACATCGCCCGTCAGCGTGATGATCTCCTCGATCTCCTCGTAGACGGCCATGTCCGCGTAGACCGTCTTGTCCTCCTGCACCGCCTTCACACGCCCGGTGGCAGTGGTGCGCTTGACGTCGTCGGCGTACTCGTGGACGATCTTCTCGCAGGTGATGGTGGTCTTCTTCTCATGCAGTTCAGCGAGGTCGCGCGGGGGCGCGTCGTCGTCGCGGCCGTCCTCGTCTGCAGCCTCCTCGCCACCCTCGGGCTTCTTCTGTGTTACCGCCGTCACGTTCCGGGAGATCGTCGCGACCTCGTCGTCGAAGTTCGCCTCGATGATCTCGCCGGTGATGGTCGTCTCGGGCTCGACGATCCTGGGGTTACCGGTGGCGACCGCGGAGTTGTTGTCGTAGTCGTAGACGGCGCTTTCGCAGTAGAGCTTGATGTTGCGGTGGGAGAAGACCACGTTGCCGTCGAGGTAGTACATCGCCTCGGCGGGGTCGTAGCGGAGATGGTCGGCCGACTCGATGCGGGCCCGGTCCTCGTCCTCAACGAGGCCGCCCGGCTCCTCGAAATCCTGCGCCAGTGCGGGCAGCGCGAGGACGAAGGCGGTGAGCAGCATCGTGAGCATTCTGAGCGTTCTCATCGTAGCCTCCCAAGCTCCTCCCGGGCGTCCTCGACGGTGAAGACCGCCTGGATCGCGTCAAGCGTGTATGCGTGGGTCTGCAGGTTGTACACGAGGTTGCGGCCGGCGAGGTGCCCGTGCCGGGTGCGGACCTGCACGCGGTTGCGGGTGCGCGCGATGTCCTCCTGCACGACGACGTCGAGGTTCTCGGTGCGCACGGTCGCGCCCTCGGCGCGCATGGTGACCTGACCGGGGCAGTGCAGGATCTGCGTTTCGGGCAGCCACTCGACGCGCTCTGTGGTGATGATCGCGCCTCTGTGTGAGACAACACGTACGCCGCCGGTGACCTGGAAGCTCCTGTCGGCGGTCTGGTAGGTGGCCTGCCCCGCGGAGATCCGCACCACCGGCCTGCCGTCGTCGTAGATCAGCCCCTCGCGCAGCTCGCTGGCGGCCACGGCGCGGCCGCCACCGGCGATCTCGATCTGCTCGATGTTCAGCCGCCACGAAGGCCTGCCGCCCTGGCTGTGCTCCACGGTTGACTCGCGGATTGAGACGGCCGACTGATCGGGGCTTCGGCCCTCACGCTCAGTCGCGGGCTGCTCGCGCATCGCCCACCGGACGGCCAGTATGACGCCGGCTGTCGCCGCCACGGCGATCAGTGTTCCGGCGATGATTCTGCGCCAGCGCGAACTCAGCATCTACACCTCGAGAAAAGCCGTGGCGGCGGGGAGCGCCACGGTCGGGATGATGATAGCGGCCGATGCCGTCTCGTCCGCCTCTTCCGCCGATGCGCGCGCCCCGCTGAAGTCGGGCAACACCACTGTGTTTGACGGACTCAGGCGGTGAAACGTTCCCCCTCAGAGGCTCTGAGCGCCCGCTCGACCTTCGTCGCGGTATTCGGCGGGACCTTCCGCGCGCGGTTGCGTGGGTGGCGGCGCGATGCTCGCAATCCGGCGACGGGCGGGGAGGCATTCCCGCCGCGTGGCGCGAAATACCGGCCGTCTCGGCTTTGATCGATGTGCACAGACACGGCGGCCGCGGTCGTCGGGACCGGAGGATTTCGATGAGCCATCAGCAGGAGATCGGTGAGTACGGGCATATCGCGATGTCGCCGCGCGAGCCAATCGTCGCCGGCAGCATCGTCACGCTGACGTTCGAGTACACGGTGGGGGAGAAGGGCGTCCGGGAGGGCGGGCAGCTTCGGATCGCGACCCCCAATGACGCGTGGGAGTGGCCGGAAGTGCCGCTGCATCGCTTCTTCCAGAAGGGCCACGAGCGCGGCGGCTACGATGACGGCTACGTCGGGTACGGGCGCAAGAACGTTCGGGTCGAGCTGCAGAGCGACACCGACGCGTGGATCGACCTCGACGCGGAGGAGCGTTGCCCGCAGGGGGTGCCGAACCGCGAGGGCGGGGGCTGGTCGCATCACATCGTCGCGGAGGTCCGGGAAGCCGACCTGCAGCCGGGCGACGTCATCCGCATCATCTACGGCGACACGCTCTGGGGGGAGGACGGGGTCGAGGCGCAGAAGGTCTGCCCGACGCCGAAGGACCGCTTCCACGGCTACGTGGATGTGCAGGGCGACCGGGACTTCGTGGAGTTGCCCGGTGATGAGCTTGAGATCACGGTGGTGCCGACGCCCCCGGGGCAGATCAACGTGGTGGCGCCGGCGGTCGTGCGGCCCGGTGAGCCCTTCGCGGTGAAGATCGCGGTGATGGACGAGTTCCGCAACCGCCCGGACCGCAACTTCGTCGGCGAGATGCGGCTCGGCAGCGACCACCCGGAGATGGCGCTGCCCGGCTCGGTGCAGTTCGCCGAGGCCGACGCGAACATCAGGCGCGTGGAGGGCGCACGCACCGGGTTCGAGGAGGTTCACCGCATTACCGCCGAGCGCGCGGACGGCGAGGGCTGGCGCTATGCCTCGAACCCGATCTGGGTGACGCGCAGGAAGCTCAATATCTACTTCGGCGACCTTCACTGCCAGAGTCAGTATCACTCCGACTCGATCGGCACGCCCGCGGAGGGCTACGCGTATGGCCGCGACGTGGCGCTGCTGGATTTCATGGGCATCACGGACTCGAGCGGCCATCTGAAGGATGATGGCTGGCAGGAGACGCAGGAGGCCGCGCGGGACTTCTACGCGCCTGGCGATTTCGTGACCCTCAAGGCCTTCGAGTACGGCGGGCATGAGGGGCGCGGGCATCACAACGTGATCTTCCGCGGCGCGGAGATCGAGCCGGTCATCGAGCAGTTGCGCGGCGCGGACTACGAGACGTTCTTTGGCTACCTGCGCGAGCGCGGCGATTGCATCGCGATCCCGCATCATACGAAGTCGTGGACCGACTGGGACGCATTCGCGCAGGACATCGAGCCGCTGGTGGAGGTGTACTCATGCTGGGGCTCGGGCGTCGAGCACCAGGACCCGCTGTGGGAGAAATCGGAGAAGCCGGGTTCGGGCGTCTTCAACGCGCTCGACCGCGGCTACCGCTTCGGCTTCATCGGCTGCGGGGACAGCCACTCGGGGATGCCGGGGCGCTCGTTCCCGCAGGACCGCCAGTGGTGCGTGCACCGCAAGAGCGGCTTCACGGGCGTCTACGCGCCGGAACTGACGCGCGAGGCGATCTTCGACGCGCTGGTGAACCGGCGGACCTACGCGACGACCGGGGTGCGGATGATTCTCGAGTTCAGCGTCAACGGCGTGATGATGGGCGGCGAGCTTGACCTCGACGACCCGGAAGCCGAGCGGGTGATACGCATCCACGCGATCGGCGAGGGGCCGATCGAGCACATGAAGATCGTCAAGAACAACGAGGACCTGGTCGTCAGGGAGTGCTCGGGCGAGGAGGAGTACTTCGAGTTCGTGGACGTAGACCCGGCCGAGGATGGCGACTGGTACTACGTGCGCGTGGTGCAGGAGGACGAGGAGACGGGCTGGTCGAGCCCGGTGTGGGTGAACGTCTGACGGCGGGGCGAAGGTTGCCACGAACGCGACGGCACGGCGGGAGGTCGCCGTGCCGTTGTCGTTTGCCGTCGGAGAGGCCGGCCCCCGCGCCGGCCTGTGTCGTTGTCGTGGCTGCTGTAGCTCTCGTCGCTCTTACGTGGGACCACAACGGCCCCCGGCGAGGGCGCCGGGGCCACAAAGACAACGGCTGACGGCGACGGCTGCCAGCAACGGCGACGGGCAGGATGCCCGTCCTACAAACGGCTGGCAGGCGACGGGCAGGATTCCCGTCCTACAAACGGCTGGCGGCAACGGCGACGGGCAGGATGCCCGTCCTACAAACGGCTGGCAGCAACGGCGACGGGCAGGATGCCCGTCCTACAAACGGCTGGCAGCAACGGCGACGGGCAGGATTCCCGTCCTACAAACGGCTGGCGGCAACGGCGACGGGCAGGATGCCCGTCCTACAAACGGCTGGCGGCAACGGCGACGGGCAGGATGCCCGTCCTGCAAACGGCTGCCAGCAACGGCGACGGGCAGGATGCCCGTCCTGTAAACGGCTGGCGGCGACGGCACGGCGGCGTTATCGCCCGCTCAGAACAGCGGGACCTCCATCTTCACGCCGCCCTGTCTGCCCGACTCGTGCGCGAGGACGCCCGGCAGGCAGAAGTCCATCGAGCGGGCCTCGTCGAAGGGAGCGGGGCCGCCGTCGAGGACGCTCGCGACGAACTCATCGACCATCACCTGCAGGTGGTCGCGGCCGTCGTCGCGGGCGTGCCACTCCATCGGCAGATCGCGCCACTGCGGATCATCGTCCGTGGCGATGAGCACCCGCAGCGCCTCCGGGGTGCGGTAGTCGGTGTTGATGACGCGCAGCGAGCCCTCAGTGCCGTAGAGCGCCGCCATCCAGATGAACGGGTGGCTGAGCATGAAGCCGTTGGTCAGGTTGATCGTGCGCCCGCCCTCGGTCTCCAGCACCGCGGTCTCGAGCGGGAAGACGTCCACGCCCGCGATCTCGCGCCGCCCGCCGACGATCCCGGTGGCGGTGGTGCAGCGGTCGGCCATCAGGTGCAGCAGCGGCCCGAGGGTGTGGGAGGCGTAGGCCAGCGGGGGGAGGTCGGTGAAGCGCCACGAGCGCGCGTGCTCCTCCGTCGCGTCCGAGAGCGGCCTGACCGGCCGGCAGTCGTGCGTGTACTCGGCCATCCCGCCGATGATCTCGCCCAGCGCGCCCTCCGCGATGATCTCCGCGAGCCGCCCGCACCAGCCCATGTAGATGTAATCCTCCGCGAGCATGTAGCGCAGGTCGCGTTCGCGCGCAAGCTCGACCACCGAGCGCGCCTCCTCCGCCGAGTAGACGTTCGGCGTCTCGACGAGCACGTGAGCCCCCGCGCGCATCGCCGCGAGCGACTGTGGGGCGTGCAGCGGGCCGGGCGTGATGATCGCGACGAGATCGGGCTCGGCCTGCTGGAGCATCGCGTCGAACTCCTCGAAGCCCTCGGCATCGGGGTGTTCGGCGAGTTTCTCAGGGCGCGGGTCGCAGACGGCGACGACCTCGCAGTCGGGGTTGGCATTGAGCTTCTCGACGAAGCGCGCTCCCCGGTTCAGTCCGGCAACGGCGCAGCGGAGGGGCATGGTTGGGCTCCTTTCGCGTCTTTCGGCAGACTCGCGCGGCGTGGTTGGGCGCGGGTGACACCCCGCCGGTTTCCGCCTCACACGCCGAAGACCTTCCTGACGATCAGGTGCATCGCGCCCTCGGGCAGCCAGCAGCGCATGTGTGCGGCGAGCCAGTCCGTGCGCGTGCAGGTGTAGCGCAGGCGCGGGCGCGGTGTGCGCAGCACCCGGCGGACCGTCCGCGCGACGGCGATCGCGGGCGTGGCGCTCTCCTCGGCGCGCGCGTTCATCGAGCGCATCTGGTCGCGGAGGTCGTCATACGCAGCGATGGGCTCGGCGGGCTCGGCGAGGTTCGCGCGGAACTCCGATTCGGTGAAGCCCGGCTCGACGATCGCCACCTGTACGCCGAAGCGCGCGACCTCGAGACGCATCGTCTGCGAGTAGCCCTCCAGCGCGTGCTTGCTGGCGGAGTAGTGGGCGCTGGGCGGGGTTCCGATGAGGCCTGAGAGCGAGGAGATGTTCACGATGTGGCCGCGGCCCTGCCGCCGCATGATCGGCAGGACCGCGCGGTTCATCCGGTGCACGCCGAGGTAGTTGGTGTCGAACTGCGCGCGGACTTCCTCGACGCTCGCCTCCTCCGCGAAGGCGCTGAGGCCGTAGCCGGCGTTGTTGACGAGCGCGTCGATGCGGCCGGTGCGCTCCATCACGCCATCCACGCAGGCGCGGACGGATGTGTCGTCGGTCACGTCAAGCTCGATCATTTCCCAGCCGTGGGTCGAGTAGTTCTCCGGCTCGCGCGAGGTGCCGAAGACGGTCCAGCCGTCCTCGGCGAGGGCCTCGGCCATCGCGTGGCCGAGGCCCATCGACGCGCCGGTGATGAGGACGGTGCGGTCTTCAGGCATCTGCGCAGCCTCCGGATGCTGTGTCAGGGCTCGGTGCGGATGACGCGGAAGCCGATGTCGAAGGTTGCGCGCACATCCAGGCGTTCGCGCATCGGGTATGTCATGAGCTGGCGCGGCGAGTAGTAGATGCTTCCGCCGCAGACGACGCGCAGGCCGTGCCGGGTGGTCCCTCCGGTCGGGTCGATCTTCAGCGGCTCCGCGCGGGCGATGCGCCACGTCCAGTAGTCGTGCAGGTCGGCGGTCCACTCCAGCACGTTGCCCGGCATGTCGTGGAGGCCCAGTGGGTTGGGCTCCAGCGTTGCGACCGGATGCGGCCACGGCTCGCTGGCCCCGGCGGTGTTTGGCAGCAGCCAGGCGAAGCGCGTCGCCTCGGACTGTTCGAACCACCACGGCCCGGCGTCCTCGGCTCGGCCCGCGCGGCAGGCAAGCTCCCACTGCGCCTCCGTCGGCAGGGCGTAGAGCGCATCGCCCGCCGCGGTCAGGCGCTCGCAGAACTCGACGGCGTCATGCCAGTTGACGTACGTGACGGGCGCGTCGGGGTCGTTGCGCGCCCACGTCTGACCCTCCCACGGCCGGGTGCCCATCACGCGCTCCCACTGTGCCTGAGTGACCGGGGTTACGCCGATCTCGAAGGGCCGGGTGATGCGCACCGTGATCTGATCGCGGACGTACTCCCCCGGCTCGACGCGCAGCATCGGCATCTCGAGGAATTGCGCGGGCGAGGCACCGCTGGCTCTCACGCGCTGGACGAACTCCGCGCGATCGGCCGGGTCATACTGCGTGGTCGGCCAGTCGCGGCGGGCGACGCCGAAGCGCAGGTGGTCGTTCCCCGACTGCACGGTGACCTGCGGCTTCGCGATCGGCTCGCCGGTGTCCGGGCGGGTCGGGTCGGTCCCGTTGAGATACTCCTCGACGTTCGTGTAGCCGTCGCCGTCGAGGTCCTGCGGGCCGTCCGCGGGGTCATTGGGGTCGAGGCCGTGTTCGATCTCCCATGCGTCGGGCATCCCGTCGCCGTCGGTGTCCACGGGCGGCTCGGCGGCGGCGTATTCGGCGAAGCCACCGACCTCCCACTGGCTGTCGATGATGCGGCCGGAGCCATCGCGGACCTCGCGGACGATGCGGTCGTCGATGACGTCGCGCACCGGAAGCGTCGCCCCCACATGCGCGAGGACCGCGTCGAGCACCTCGCTCGCCGGGTGCGTGGTGACCGGGGGCGTGTCGATCGGCTCGGCGGCGATGACATGCCCGGGCGGCGGTGTGTGCTCGGGCGCGATCGTGCCCATGATGCGCGTCTCCGGGTCATCGGCGGTGCGGCCCGGCCAGAGGTTGTCGCTGAGGTAGAAGAGCTGATCCGCGTCGGCCTGGTAGTTGATCCCGCGGACGCTCGATCCGCTGTCGGGGCCGGGGAGCAGCACGTTGCCGACGTGGTTCACGCGCAGCCCGCTGCGGTAGGAGCCGGCGGGCCCGCGGTAGTTGTAAAGGACGTTGTTGCGGAAGTCGAAGACCGACGGCTGGAGGTCCTCCCGTCCCATGTCTCCGGCCAGCGGATGGCGGTCGCCGTTGTGCGCGAAGAGGCAGTGGTGCACGCTGACGGTGTTCTCCTCGCTGCCGAGGATCATCCCCATCCCGTGTCTGCCCTTGGGGTGGAGGCTGTCGAAGAGCGACTCGCTGGTGATCGACCACTGGATCGTCACGCGCTTTGGTGCGTACCAGGTGGAGACGTTCTCATCGATGCCCCAGGAGAACGAGCAGTGGTCGATGATGACATCATGCACGCGGTCGGCGTCGCCCGCGACGACGATGCAGTCGCGGTTCTCGGGGTCGCCGCCGGTCGGATGGTCGCCGGGGCGCACGCGCAGGTGGCGGAGAATGACGTTGTTAGTGCTGATGCGCAGCGTCCCGTTTGTGAGGCAGATCCCGTCACCGGGGGCGGTTTGCCCGGCGACGGTGATGAAGGGCTGCGTGATCGACAGCCCGCCCTGCATGTCGATCGTGCCCGCGACGCGGAAGACCACGATGCGCGGGCCCTCGGCCCGGAGGGCCTCATCGAGACTGCCCGGACCGCGGGGCTCGAGCGTCGTGACCTCAATGATGCGTCCGCCACGGCCACCGGGCGTGTCCGCGCCGAAGCCCTCGGCTCCGGGGAACGCCGGCAGGGCGGCCACCTGAGGCGCGGCCATCATCGCGACCATCGCGGCGGCCGCCGCCAGGAGTGTGAGCCGTCTCGTCGTCATGTTCGATCGTCCTCCTCCGTCCATTAAGGGGCTGGGTCCTACGAAAGATCTGACACCGGCGGCGACTGTCCGGTTCCGTCGCGCTACCCTCCGAACTCAGCCTGGTGGATGCTGATGCTGTCCACCCAGACATGCCTGCCGTCACCCGCGCCCGCCCCCCAGAGCTTCAGGTCGGCGGTCTCGGGGCCGTCCTCGGGCACCCGCACCAGCAGCGGGATCGTGGTCCATCCCTCGCCGGGGCTCTCCGCGGCCGCGATGCGCTGCTCGCCCAGCACCATGTACATGCTGAAGGGCATCTCGGGCGCGTCGGTGCGGACGCGCGCCTGCACGAAGTACGTACGCCCCGGCGTCACGGGCACCCGCTGCGACAGCACCCAGTTGAAGGTCTCGCCGCCGTCGCCGATGCGCAGGGAGCGGTCGCCGCTCTCGAACTGCTCCTCGTCGTAGGCCATCACGTCGGTGACCTCGGGCCCCGCTGCGCTCGCCGACCAGCCGAAGGGGAACGCCAGCGCCGATGAGCTCGAGAGCGTCCAGCTTCGCGGCGTGTCCCCGTCATCGCCGGGCCCGTCCTGCGACTGGTCGGGGTTGGCGGCCAGTTGCGGGCCGACGGTCTGCACCTCGGCGCCCTGGATCAGCAGCCCCGGCGCGATCTCGCCGCTGCCCATCTCCGTCCACGCGTAGGCGCCGTCGATGAGTCTGCAGATCAGCACGCGGTCGCCCGCCGGGTCGAGAAGCACCGCGATCTGCCCGCGGAGCTCCTCGGAGGGCGCCGGAAGGGCCTGCTGCTGCGGCACCAGCAGCGGTGGCAGGGCCAGCGCCCGCGCGCCGCCGAGGTAGTCGTCGAGCCCGCTGACCGGCGTCTCGACGTCGTGGAAGCGGTTGTTCATGACAAGCTCGTCGCGGCCGGCCGTCCCGCCGCCGACGCTGAACGCGGTCTTCGCGCGGAAGATCACGTTGTTCATGTACGTGTTCTCACGGGAGCCACGGACGGCGAATGCGATGTCCGGCATGTCGTAGACGAGGTTGTTCGCCCAGACGGAGCGGTTGCTGCCGCACTCGAAACCGAAGCTGCCCTCGATCGAGAGGCTGCGGCCGTCGACGATGTTGTTGCTGACCACCACGTAGGGCTCGACGCCGCCGGTCTTGACCTCGATCACCGATCGCCAGCCGGAGTTGGTGCAGATGTTCCCGGAGATGATCGCCTGCCGGGCCTTCGCGTAGATCGCCGCGCCCGCGAGGCGCTTGCGCGGGTCGTCATCGGTGGCGATCCAGATGCCGCGGAAGTACTCACCATCGGGCATCTGCACGTGGTGGCCGATCGGCTCGCCGGGCACGGGCTCGCCGCGGTTGAAGTCGCGGACGATGTTCCCCTGGATCGAGACGTTGTGCCCGTAGACGAGTATGCCGAGGATGTAACTGGTCGTGATGGCTGCGCGATGGCCGCCGCCGAGCACCTGGTTGTCATGCACGATCGCCGAGGGGAGGTACTCGACCGCACCATCGGCGATCATATTCACGAACCCGCCGCTGAGCTGGATGGCCCGGATCCCGACGTTGCGCAGCACGTTGCCGCGCACGATGGCCCCGCCGGGCATCGGGCTCGTGCAGTAGATCCCGTAGCGCGCCTCGCCGGTGAAGAGGCTGTCCTCGATGCGCAGGCTGTCGATCTCGGAGTGCTGGTGCGTGACGTGCATGTCCTCGGCGTCGAGGTGGCAGTCGAGGATCTCCAGGGCGCCCATCGGGCCCTTCTCCTCGCCCCGCATCCCCTCGACGCACACGAAGCCGGTGAGGCGGACGCCCTGCACGCGGAGATTCGGCCGCGCATCCATCGGCACGTGGTTGAGGCTGATCACCGAGGTGACCGTGCCGGTCGGCACGCCCCGCTCATCGCGCTCGACATCCGTGGCGATGTTGGAAAGCTCCGGCCTGCCGCCGAGGCCCTGGATGGTGATGTCGCCGTCGCCGACGATCCGGATGAGATCCTCCGCGGAGGTGAGCAGCCGCGAGCCCGGCGCGAGCAGCAGCGTGATCTGCCCCTGAAGCTCAAGCGGGCGATCGAGCCGGTACTCACCCGCCGGAAAGACGAGCGCGCCGCCCGCGGGCATCTCCTCCAGCGCCGCTACCACCGCATCGGCCCAGTCACCGTCGCGCACGTGGTCGGCGAAGTCCATCAGGTTCGTCCCGACACCGGCCGCCGGGAGCGCCTGTGCGCCGGGACCGGTCGCCGCGAGGATAATCGCGGCCAGCAGCGTCAGCATGCTTCTCATCGGTCTACCCTCCGCTGCTCCCGTGCGGGCGAGCGTGGTTCATCTCCGATCGTCTCAGTCCAGCCCCAGCAGCTTGATCGCGTTCTCGCGCGCGACCTTGTTGAAGACTTCCTCGCTGATCCTGTCGCTGTCGCGCCAGTCGATCAGCAGATCGCTCATCGGCAGTGGCTGGGTCGGGCTGCACAGGTCCGTCCCGTAGAGCAGCCGGTCCTGGAACTCGGTCACGAACTTCGGCCCGTACTCGGGGTCGCGCGCGAGCGCGTTGTGCGGCGAGGCGTCCGAGAGATCGCCGTAGAGGTTCGGGTAGCGGCGCATCAGCTTCGGCACCACGCCCTCCTCGCGGATGGGGCCGTCCGGAAGAATCCCCACCTGGTGGCCGCGCGCGCCGAAGATGATCGCGCGCTCGCCGGGCGTCTCCAGCCGCGCGATCTCCGCCCAGAATGTCGGCCCGTGGCCGAGGATCACGAGCTTCGGGAAGCTCTGCAGCGTGTGCTCAAGCTGCGGCAGGCCCGGGTCGTCGTAGAGGCCGAAGTCGCCGCCGACCTGGTCGGAGCCGTCGAAGGTGACCGGCAGGCCGACGTCCTCGGCGTGCATGAAGAGGTTCTGCACGAAGGGGTCCATCATCGGCACGTTGAGCATGACCTCGCCGAGCCCTTTGCAGCCGGCGTCCCTGTAATGCCGGAGCACATCACCAAGCGGCGCGTTCGGCGAGTTCGTCAGCAGCCGCGGGTCGATGTTGCACCACGGGATGATGCGATCGGGATACTGCTGCGCCATCTCGAGGATGTCCTCGTTCGCCTGCGGGAAGTAGATCTCCGGACTGACGATGGGCAGGATGCAGCCGCGCTCGATGCCCTCGCGATCGTAGCGCTCGATGAGCTGATCGGGTGTGCAGAAGTCGCACAGCGCCGGTGGTTTGATGCGGTAGGCGTGGCAGTGGATGTCGATGAACACGGGCGAGCCTCCTGGAGACGCCATCGCTGTCGTCCGTCATTTCTCGATGCGCCGATCCCACAGCCGGCGCAGGACGCCCTTCGCCGTCGCCATGTACATCTCATGCCACTCGGGCGCGAGGAGGCACTCGGTCACCTCGTAGCCGCCGAGCGCGTAGTACCCGGCAGGCGCGCCGTAGTGCATGTACCCGTTGGAGAAGGGGGCCACGAGGGTGTGCTCGAAGGGCGAGGCGACCTTCAGGTCGAGGCCGATCTGACAGAGCAACTCCGCCGGGGACGTGATCAGCGCGCTGTCGCCGATCCGGACGCCCTGCACCTCGGCGGCGATGGTGTCCTCGCCGGACTCGGCGTTGATCGCCTCGTGGCGGCGGAGGGTGCCGATGTTGCTCTGAATCCGGGCGAGCTTCTCCATCGCGCGGATGTTGCTCAAGTACCTGTCGATGTTCGCGCGGTTAAGCGCGTCGAGCGCCTCGAACTCGTCGCTGCCGCGCGTCTCGGCCTGCAGGTACCGCCACGCGTAGTCGGCCGGGTAGTTGGGGTTGAGCGCGTACTTCAGGTAGAGCGGCAGGAACGAGCGGAAGTTCAGCGTGGTCCCGACCAGCGACCGCAGCAACTCTTGCTGCTCGCGCTCCAGCTCGGCGACGCGCTCGGGCACGTCCTGCCGCCGCGGCAGGCGGATCGTCTCGGAGAGCACGTCGAGTGTCGCGTCGCCGGTCTCGACCTCGCCGAGCGCCTGCAGCGCGCGCACGCCCAGCATCCGTCCGAGCGGCCGGCAGTCGCGCGGGTGATCGAAGTCCTTGTATGTCACCTCGGTGATATCCCCGCCCGCGCCCTGCAGGAAGAGCGCGATCGCCCCCTCGCTGAGGCAGTCCTCGATGACCTCGGAGGCGAAGCCGGGGAAGTTCGCCGTCACCGCGCCGCCGGGCACACCCATGAGCGGGTGGCAGGCGAAGTTGTACACGACCGCGAGCGGAGAGCCGTCGGCGCGGTCCACGCGGAGGATGCCGATCTCCGGGTCGATGGGGCCGAGGCCCGCGATCTCGTCGTCGGGCGGGCAGGGGTTCGCCTGTCGAATCGTCCAGCCGCGCCCGTCGGTGAGGCGCAGGGTGCGGTTGACGATCCAGCGGTCCTCGTGGCCTGCGCCCGCGCCGACGGTGACCTCCACCATCGCCTCGAGCGCGCGGCGGACCGCGTCGAAGGTCCGCTCGACCTGCTCGGCGTGTCCGACCAGCAGCCGGCCCGGCGGGTGGGTATGTGACGCGTTCACGAGCACGTTCGCGCCGGGGATGCCCAGTTCGGCCTCGATGCGCCCGCGCAACTGAGGCAGGAACTCGTCGCTGATATCGCAGATCCCGCCGATGGCGACGGCGTCCATCGCGATGATGGCGATCTGCGTGGCCCCGTCATCGAGCACCAGCGCCTTCGCGAAGAGCGGGTCGTGGACGCTGACGGTCGGATCCTCGGTGGTGATGTTGCTTTTCGCCACGCCTGCGCGCAGTGCGCTCAATGTATGCTCTCCTCTCGCGGCACGAGCCCGGAATCATCGGCCGGTGTGAACCGTCTCGATCGATGGGCCGTCTGTGGCAGGGGTGCCGGGCGATCGCCGACGAATCCGTCGTATCACGCGGGGTGCGCGATGTTCACGGTTCTCATCCGCTGTCTTCCGTCAGTGATATGCCTTTCCCTCTTTTGCGGAGCCGGGTTCGCACAGGCGCAGGTCCGGCAGCAGCAGCGTCTCGGGGGTGAGCCGCGGTGGGTCACCGACGCGATCGCGGCTCCTGGCGTGCAGCACCGCACCTTCGAGAGTGAGTCTGCGGGCTGCGCGGTGAGCTACCACGTCTTCCTCCCCGACGAGTATGACGCTGAGCCCGAGCGCCGCTTCCCGGTGCTTTACTGGCTGCACGGCTCGCTCGGCGGTCTGCCCGGGATCGTCCCGCTGTCCACGCACTTCGGAAGCGCGATGCGCGCGGGGCATATCCCGCCGATGGTCGTCGTCTTCGCGAACGGCCTGCGGCTGAGCCTGTGGGTCGATTCGAAGGACCGGGCGATGCCGCTGGAGACGATCGTCGTCGAGGAACTCGTGCCGCACATCGACGCGACCTTCCGGACGATCGCGTCGCGCGAAGGGCGGATCGTGGAGGGCTTCAGCATGGGCGGCTACGGCGCGGCACGGCTGGGGCTGAAGCATCCGGAGATGTTCGGCGCGGCCTCCAGCCTGTCGGGCGGGCCGCTGCAGCGGGAGTTCACGCACAGCCCGCGCACCAGTGACGCCGGTCGGGCGCAGGTGCTGCGGACGGTCTTCGGCAGCGACCACGGGTACTTCCGCGCGCTCAGCCCGTGGGTGCTCGCGGAGCAGAACGCGGACGCGGTGCGCGCGGGCCCGCTGCTGCGCGTGGTGATCGGCGAGGAGGACGAGATGCTGGCGGTCACCCGCGAGTTCGTCGAACACCTCACGGAGCTTGAGATCCCGCACGCATTCACCCTGCTGCCGGGCGTCGGCCACGACACGCGCGACGTCCTCCAGGCTCTCGGGGAGGACGGGTGGGCGTTCTACCGCGAGGCGCTCGCCGACATCGACGATCCTGATCCTACGCCAGCCGACTGAGATCGTACTCGCGGGCCGTCTCGAAGAACGCCAGCAGATTCTCCAGCGGCGTGTCATGCTGCACGGCGTTCGAGGGGGCGAGGATCAACCCGCCGTTGTACGCGCAGCCCTCGATCAGCTCCGTCACGTGTTTCCGCACGTCCTCGACGGTCCCGAATGGGAGCACCTGCTGGATGGAGCCGCAGCCGTCCATCGTGATGACGTCGCCCCAGCGGCGCTTGACCTCGAGCGGGTCCATGCACTCCGGCTGGATCGGGTTGATGATGTCGAAGCCGATCTCGATGAGATCGTCCATGATCTCCATCAGGTTCCCGTCTGAGTGTATGAAGATATGCAGGTTCGGGTTGATTTCCTTGCCAACGTTGATCAGCTTCGCGAGTCGAGGTTTGTCCAACTCCCGCCACGAAGCCACCGACATTATCAGCCGATCCTGCATTGCGATGTCGCCGCCGATGTTGAACTGATCGACGCCCGCGGCGGCGACGCGCCGCATGATCTCCTCCCACGTCGCGTAGATGCGGTCGTAGAGCGCGTTCTTGAAGTCCTTGTTGATGAGGTAGTCCATCAGGTTCTGCTCCATGCCGCGCAGCCGCCAGCAGGTCTTGTAGGGCTGCTCGACACCGGCCTGCACCCAGTATCCGCGGGCCTTGAGGTCGGCGACCTTCTCTCCAAGCTCGGGGTCGTGGACAAGCCGGTCGGGGCCGGGGAAGTCGTAGTCATCAAGGTCGTCGATGGTGGCGTCCTCGAGCGGGCCGGAGATGTACTCGAGGTACTTCCCGTCCGCGCCAATCCTCTGCAAGACGCCCCACTGGTCCTCGAATGTCATCTCGTCGTGCCAGACGTAGGGGCGGCCGGCCCCCGGCCAGTCGCCCTCGCGGATCTCTTTGTCCTCGCGCGCCTCCCACTCGGGCCAGCGGATCGGCACACCCGCGCCCGCCCAGCCCTCGACGCCGAGGCTGACCAGCACTTCGCTCCAGTCGTCGGTGGCGAAGTGTGCCAGCAGTTCGCGCCGCACCTCATCGCGCGGGGAGATCTTCAGCGGAACTCGGTCGGCCAGTTCGTGATTGACGGTGCGTTCAATGCGCTCTCGCGGGTTCATCGTCGCCTCCTGTGCGTCACGGCGTGATCTACCAGCAGTAATGCCGCTCCGGGAGCGGGTCGCGGGACTGGGCGATCCGGTCGAGCAGCAGTCGCTCCATCTCCGCCCGCCGCGCCTCGTAGCCGGGCTCGCCCCAGCGGTTGCGGAACTCGCCCGGATCATTGCGCAGGTCATACAACTCGCCGAAATTCTCGCCGGGGTAGTGCACGAGCTTGAGGTCGTGCGTGCGCACGGCCCACTGGGTGATGCGCTCGGGCTCGAGCCCGCGGGCTGCGAGGTCCGGGGCCTGGCGCTCCTGCATGAGCACCGATTCGCGGCCGCGGGCACCCTCATCGCCGCGCAGGATCGGGAGGATCGACCGCCCCTGCACGCCCGCGGGCTGCTCGACGCCGAGGGCGTCGAGGATCGTCGGCATGATGTCAACCTCTTCGACCAGCTCCTCCGTCACGGCGTTCGACGCGCCTCCGGGCAGCCGCCAGATCATCGGGATGTTCGTGACCTCGTCGAAGAGGAACGGCCCGTGCCGCCACTGGAAGTGATCGTTGAGGGACAGCCCGTGGTCGGCCATGAAGAGCACGAGCGTCTCGTCGGCGACGCCGAGGCGGTCGAGGGCGTCGATCACGCGCGCGAACTGGTGGTCGATGAAGCGCATCTGATCGTAGCAACTTGCGATCGAGCGCCGGAGCGTCGGCTCGTCGGGTTGGCGGCCGTTGGCGAGGTAGCCCTCGTAGCACTCGCGGTAGAAGTCGGGCTTTCTGCGCAGGTCCTCGGCATCGAGTTCGGGGATCGGCACGTCGGCCGGGTCGTAGTATCCCTCCCAGCCCTCGGGGGGCGTGCAGGGCGGCGAGAGTTCGTGGAAGGAGCAGTGGCAGAGGAAAGGCGTGTCGGCGGAGGCCTGGCGCTCGATGAAGTCGATCGCCTGCGAGGTGATCCACTGCAGCTCATGCGCCTCCTCCGGAACGCCCGTGCGGCGGCGGGCGATCTCAGACAGCCGCGGGTGCAGATCGTCGATGAAGCTGAGGTATTCCTCCCCGAGACGGTTCTCCGACAGGTGCGCTTCGTCGAAGCCGTAGTAAGGCCCGTCGATCGCCGGGACGCAGCCGTCGTAGGCCTGCTGGGGCTCGAAGTGAACCTTCCCTGCCGCGCCGGTGGCCCAGCCGGCCTCGGAGAGCACCTGCGGGAGCGTGACCTCGCTCTCACGCAGGCGGCAGCCGTTGGCCCAGACGCCGTGGATGTGCGGGTAGCGGCCGGTGTACACGGAGGCGCGAGTGGGCATGCAGACGGAGTGAACGCCGAATGCGCGCTCGAAGCGAACGCCATCGGCGGCAAATCCGTCAATGCGGGGCGTGGAGAGCAATTCGTTGCCGTAGCAGCCGAGGATATCCTTGCGGTGTCCGTCGGTCATGAAGATCACGACATTGCGGACGCTCATCGATGGCCGTCCTCCAGGGTTGGTATACTGCTACGTCGCCCGGTTAATTGTCCGCCGACCGCTCGGTGGCCTCCCGGTGGCGCAACCAGTTGGGGCGGCGGCGAGGGTATTGCTCCGGCGGCGTCGAACCGACCCACGTGGATGAGGAATCGGGGAGGAGTGCCTTTCGATGACACAGAGCCGGGCGTTGTGCATGCTCGGGCCGCGAGGCGCCGGCGGCGCAGTCGATCAACGCACTTGAGCTCTGAGGGCCTGAGATTAATGTTTGCGGGTCACACTCTGTGTCTATCCTGTGTTAAGAGCAGTGGGCGCGGTGAGTTGAGCCGCGTCCTGCTCTGCTCGGACTGCGAGAGATCGGTCGCCTGTGGGTCGTCATCGAAGACGACTGCGCGGTGTTGTGTACGAACTACGCCTGATTCTTCGGAGCGGAGGAGGTGAGATGGTCGATGGCGGGGCGCCCGAACGCAACGATGTTGGCGGTGATCGCGGGGATCATCGCGTGGCTGCTTGATGCGCTGATCTGCAGCGCGGTCTTCGACGGCGGCGGCTACCTCGACTGTCTCGCTCTGGACGCAAGCCCTGCGGACTGGGTCAGGCGGATCGCGGTGCTGGTCGTTTTCGTCATCCTCGGGATCGTTATCTCCGAACCCGGCAGGGAGGACAGCACGGACGAGGAGGACGCTTCGCCTCAGGCGACCGACTTCGCGCAGTTCACCTACGAGGCGCAGGTGATGATGCTCGGGCTTGATCCCGACGGCACCATCACCGTGTTCAACCGCCGCTGCGAGGAGGCCACCGGGCACTCGGCCGAGGAGATGCTTGGGATCAACTTCTTCGACGAGCTTCTTCCCGCGCGAGCCCTCCCCGACATGGTGCCCGCGGTCAACTCCGTGATGGAGCGGGGTGTCACGATCAGGCGCGAGACCCCATGGCTGACGAGCGAAGGGCATGAGGTGATCGTCAGCTCGTATCTCTCTCCGGTGCATGACGAGACCGGCGACGCGGTTGGAGTCGTGATCGTCGGCGAGGAGGTCACGGAATACCGCCTCTCGGAGGCCGAGCTTCTGCTGAGCCGGGAGCCCTGGCGCCCGCTGGCTGAGAGCATGATGGGGGACGGGCTGGCGGCGATCGCACCTGATGGCGAGTTGACGTGGGTGAGCCGCTCGCTGGCCGAGATGCTCGGCGCGGACAGGGCCTCGATGGTGGGGCGGTCGCTCGAGCAGTTCGCTGATGCCGACGATGCGGAGGGTCTGCGAGGCGCACTCGCGCGATGCATCGGGGAGCGTACGGACGCCAACCACGAGTTCACGGCACTCACCGGGGACGGAGGCGCATTTCCCGCGCACATTGCGCTGCGCCCCTTCGAGACCGCCGACGACGAGCCGGGCGGCGCTTTCGCCGTCATCCGGGATCTGACCGCGAGCAGGAGGGCTGAGTCTGAGCTGCGCATGGCGCAGCGCGGCAACGCCGAAGAGGTCGCGCGCCTGCGGGCGGAGGCAGCAGAGACTGAGCAGCGCATCGAGAAGGCACGCCGGGAGGCGCTCGCAGAGCAGCAGGAGATGGTTCACGGACTCACGGAGAAGCTGGAGTCGGCGGAAGCGCGCGTCGAGGCGGCTCGGGAGGAGGCCAGGCAGCAGTTCGAGTCACAGCTCTCCGGGATGTCCGCGCAGGTCACTGCGGCGCGAGAGGCTGCAGAGGCCGCGCGTGAGGCGGCGCTCGCGGAGAGCCGCGAGGAGATTGCGGCGGCGCACCGAGAACTCGCCATCGCCCAGGCGCGGGCGGAGGAGTTGCGAGAGGAGGCGGCGGCTGAGCGCTCGCGGGTGGAGGAGTTGAGCGGGCGGCTCGCGGAGGAGCGGTCGGAGGCCGAGCGGGCTCACGCGGAGAGTCAGGAGCGGATCGGGGCGCTGGAGGCGCAGTTGCGGG
>JBMNNW010000063.1:0-29300 GCA_050942735.1 Armatimonadota bacterium | reverse complement strand
GTGGCTGCGAGTGTAAGCTTTGGTATTCAAGACAGATCTCTGCGCGATAAGTTCCGTCTTTTCCTTGACAATCTTGCGGGGGGGGGTACACTCTACCCACGAGACAAGCCGCAACGTGAGTAGTTACAGACCGGGAAAAGGATGGCCGCCAGGATCGCAATGATTGCGATCACAACCAACAGCTCGATCAGGGTGAAGCCTCGCTTCATACTCGCACCTCCAGCGGGACTGCATGACGTTAAATGTATTATACAGCAAACCGGGGCGGAATTCCTCCGTCAACTCAAAAAAAGCGCGAGATTCTCCTCCGCGGCGAGTCTGCTCGCTGCATCTTCGCCCGGGAGTCTTCATCATGAATACACATGTGTGTAGATTATTGACCCTTCACATCGTGTCCGTGT
This sequence comes from Armatimonadota bacterium, assembly GCA_050942735.1. Classification (GTDB taxonomy): domain Bacteria; phylum Armatimonadota; class Zipacnadia; order Zipacnadales; family UBA5352; genus UBA5352. Next base: position 28,899 of record JBMNNW010000063.1, on the reverse strand, counting down.
AGCGCCCTCAATCCATCAAAGCGCGAAGTGCAGTTCCTTCCGTGGCACGATCCGCACCCGCCCGAGGACACCCGACGGCTTCGGCTCATGCACCAGCAGGTTCTGCAACGAGTTCGCGACATGGATCTCGACGGTGTTGGTGGGGCCGCCGATCGCGCTGGTGATCTCCACCCGCCACGGCTCCCATGCGCGCGCCCCGCAGGTCTTCCCGTTGACGCGTACCTCCATGAGGTCGCCGGGCTGATCCATCTCGAGGAAGAGCCGGCAGTTGCGCTGCGCCTCGGTGAGCTTCACCTTCTGCCGGTAGATGCCGACACCGGAGAAGTAGCGGTAGCCCTGCCGATCCCAGCCCGAGCCGTCGATGCTTCCGGGCTCGGCGAGCAGCGCCGGTCGGCCGTCGCGCTCGCCGGTGGCGAACCGCCCGGTGATGATGACCGGGTGGCCGAGGTTGGGCGTCTCGTAGAGCTGCCCGTGAGTGCGCACCTCCACGACATTCGGCCCCGCGACGAGCAGGCCGTCGAGCGGGCTCTCGTGGATGTAATGATCGAGGTACTCGCCCGGCTCCATGCCCGCCACCGCGCCGCTGCCGCGCGCGCCGGTGGAGCGCCCGACCGGGTCGCCGTTGACGGAGACCTCGAAGTTCACGACGGTGCTGCCCTCCCAGACCTTCTCCACCGCGAGGCCGTCGAGCAGCAGCCGCGCCTGCTCGGGAATGATGTCGGCGTGAAAGCGCGCGCGGTAGAGGTGCTCGTTGACGGTCACGTCGGTGTCCGCGACGCGGTAGATCATCTCGTACTCCCAGTGCCGCAGCGGCAGAGCGTTGGGCGAGCCGGTCTCGAACTCCCACTCGTCATCAAGTTCGACCACATCCGGCATCGCGCGAACCGCCTGCTCGATCACACGCGGCTGGCGGTCGTGGGAGCCGACGGTGATCGAGTGCCGGCCGGTCTCGCTCGCCAGCCCCAGCGCGTGCTCCCGCGTGACCGTCTCGATCGGGAGCGTCGCGCCAACGAGGGGCGTCGAGGGGCATTCGGCCGCGGGGTCAATGCACAGGAGCGTCGCCCGGGTGGGTTCGAGGTGCAGCTTCACATGCAGATGCCCGGCCTCGCCGTGAACGACCATCGCGGGCTCGATCGAGCCGTCCTCGGGGTCCCAGACCTCGACCTCACCGCTGAGCGCCATGCTCGCGGTGAAGGTGTGGGCCTGCTCTCGGGAGGTGTTCTGCAGGAAGAGGAAGTGCCGCCCCTCGCGCTCGTAGTGGTAGTGAACGATCTCCTCGATGAAGCGTCCCGCCGCGTCCTGCAGGCGCACGTCGGGCTCGATCGCCGCGAAGACCGCCTGCGCGAAGTCCTCGATGATCGCCTCATCCTCGCCCTCGAAGGGGTAGCCGATCAGCGCGCCGCCGCGCCAGCCGGAGGCAAGCTCGCCGCCGCCGACCGGTGTCGGCGCCTCCGCGACCTCGAATGAGCGCTCGTAGTCGGAGCCGAAGATCGCCTCCATCGCGTCGGCGACGTCCCCATCCTCACCGCGCTCGGCGGACTTGCTCGGCAGCTCCCCGAGCGCGATGATCCGCCCGCCGGCGCTCACGAAACGCCGCAGCGCCTCGGCGGTCTCGCGGCAGATCGTGGTGCAGGCGGGCATTACCAGCACCCTGAAGCGCTCCATCACCGTGCCGTCGGGGCCCTTCACGCCGATCTGCCCGCCGGAGAAGTCGGCCGCCTGCAGCATCTCCTCGCCGACGTAGTCGAAGTCGGCGTTGATCTGCATCAGCAGCCGCCCGCAGCGGTTGAAGCTGCGCCGAAGCTCCTCGGCTTTGTCGCTGTCCGATGGGTCCATCTCCGCCCAGAACGAGCGGTTCGGGTAGAAGTGCGCGGCATCGGCGATGTGCCTGCCATCACGCAGCACCGCGGAGATGCGGCCGACGTAGTCCGCGAGCAGGGAGTACCACGGCCAGAAGGGCGACTGGTAGAACTCCCCGGGCGGACACTCCCACTTGCGGAAGCCCTGGATCGAGTAGTAGAACGCGTGCGGCTCAAGCTGGTTGATGCCCAGCGCGAACTGGAAGTCGCTCATCCACTTGAGGTTGCGCAGGTCTATCGCCCACTGGCCGGCGAGTCCGAAGCACTCGCTGCCGACGATGCGCTTTCCGAGCAGGTGCGCGGCCGACGAGGCGAACTTGCCCGCCGCGAGCACGTTGTACACGATGTTCCCCTCGGGCCAGGTGTTCTCGCGGAGGTAGTCGCAGCCGCCCCAGTGCATGTATTGTGCGCCGCGGAAGAAGTCGCCCTGTTGGCGCGAGTGGTTGACCATCTCGCCCTCGCAGTTGACGTGGCCGATGAGGTTGAGGCGGCGCGCGTCACACCACTGGTAGATCTGCTTGAAGAACGCGTTCACGTAGCAGTCGGTGGCGGTGTCCCAGAAGTCGCAGCGCACGCGCGCGGTCTCCTCGCCCATCTCGTCGAAGAGCGCCGGCAACGCCGTCAGCAGCGGGTAGTTCTTCCGCCATTCGAACTCGCCCGGCAGCGCGTCGGTCCAGGGGATGCAGTCGCCGGCGTTAAAGTTCATGTTCGGCTCGTCGGTGAAGATGCCGTCCACCGTCGCGCCGAACTGATCGGCGAACCACTCCGCGTACTTCTCATGCGTCAGGTCCATGAAGCGGCGCACCGCGTCGGGGTTGAGCGTGTCGAGGTAGGGGCCGAAGAACGTGTTGTTCGTCCAGCGGCGGCCGATCACCCAGACCCGCCAGTCGCCGTCCTCGCGCGTCGGGACCCACTGCAGCCGCCCATGCTCGACGGTCTCCGCGAGATTGATCGCGCTCTGGGGGAAGCCCGCGGGCTTCCCGCCCTCAAGCGGCACCGCGATGACAGCGATCAGCTCATCGCCCGCGTCGATCTCGCGGCCCGGCTCGGACTTCGGCGTCAGGTCAAAGCGTTCGGTCACGCGCGCGCCGGACATGCGGAACTCGGGGTGGCCCTCGAAGACCATCGCGTCGGCGGGGCCTGACGGCCAGTTGTTCTCATCGTAGAGGTACGCCTTCATCCCGAGCTTCTTCGCCTCGTCGATGGCGGCGCCGCAGTTGCGCATGTACTCATCGGAGAGGTAGTCGGTGAGGAGGCCGTGGCGAGGGTGGTAGATGAACCCGCCGACGCCCTGCGAGTACATCTCGCGGACCTGCCAGCGCGTCTCCTCCTCGGTCAACTCGTGGTTGATGAACCAGAAGGGCGCGAAGCGGAACTCATTGCCCGGACTGACGAACTCACGGCGCAGACCATCGATGGACATGAGAGACCCTCCCGGGGTGGCGCGGCTACGGCTCGGTGTCGTCAATCCGTCCGCTCGACCATGCTCAGGATCCACCACTCGTCGTCGATCTGCTTCATCTGCAGCGTCAGGGCGTTGGCGCCCGCGGTGACGGTGACGCTCGCGGTGTCGCCCTGCTGCCGCACGTCACCGAGCGATGTGTCTCCCGCGAACATCCCGGCCAGTCCGCTCAGCTCGCGGGCCTGATCCTCCCGGAGCTTCTCGACGATCAGGTCGCGCTGGTGCCCGCCGAATGTGTCCCAGTCGGGGTTCTCCCGGCGCGCGTACGTCTCGAAGTCGAAGCCCGCGGCCACGGTCTCGTACTGGCCGGCCTTCATCGCCTCGATGAACGCCTCGGCGGTCGCCTTCGGCGTCCCACGCGCGATGGTCTCCTTCGCACCACAGCCCGCCACGAGGAGGATCAGCAGGGCGATGGCGAGTGCAATGCGCGAGCTTCCCCGCGCTCGCAAACGACGCTCGGGCGGCCCCGCCCCTCCCGAGGGGGCAGAGGAGGTCGGCGACGGGCCTGTCGCGGCCATGCTCTCCGTCATCATCGCTCAGTCCACCTTCAATGCGCGCGCGACGTAATACACGCGATTGCTGAACATACCCGGCTCGTGGAATGTGTAGGCGTCGAAGAGGTGCCGCGTCTCCATCCCGACGCTCGCGAGCATCTCCCGCACCTCGCATTCCTCGTATGCGCGTTCGTAGTGCGTCTCCCCAAACTGCACCTGCTCGCCCGGGCCGCGCCAGCGGAACTTCATGTCCACACGGCAGAGCCTGCGCTCCTCATCCCAGTCCGACTTCCAGCGGTACTCCAGCGGCTCCGTCGAGTTTGTGTTGTTCTGCGTGAAAAGCCCGATGCGTAGCGCCCGCGCGGTGTTCATGTCGAAGACAAGCAGCCCCCCGGGGCGCAGAGCCCGCGCGATGCCCTCGAAGCAGCGCTGCAGCCCCTCCGGGTCGATGATGTAGTTGAAGCTGTCGTAGAGCGCGACCACCAGGTCGAGGGAGTCTCTCCTCAGGCCGAGATTGGTCGCGTCCATCACGACCGCGGGAAGCGCTGGCTCGCGCTCGTAGCACCGTCGCACCATCCCCTCGGCGATATCCGCGCCGACGACGCGGTAGCCACGGCGGGCCATCTCCGCGCCCACCTGCCCGGTGCCGCAGCACAGGTCGAGCACGTCGCGCGGCTCGTACTTCATCCGCCGCAGGATCGCCTCGACGTAATCCACCCAGCTCTTGTAGGGCACCGTCGCCATCAGCTCATCGTAGAAGGGCGCCACGTCGGTGAACGCGTCAACGCCCACGGGCGTGGGCTCCTCCTCGATGGTCTCGCTCTTCGGGTCGAGGCCCAGCAGTTTGCGGAGGTTCATTCGACCGCCACACCCGCGTTGGCCAGCAGAGCCCTCATCGCCTCGGCGCAGGCACGGCTGGCCGCGACCTTCGGGGCGAAGTGCGTCTCGATCACCACAAGACCGTCGTAGCCATCGTCAACGAGCTCCGCGATCTGTCCCTCCCAGTCCACCGCGCCCTCACCCGGCACGACCGTCCTGCGCTGGCCGTCCTCGTCGATCAGCGCGTCCTTCACGTGCACGTGGATGATCCGGTCGCCCAGCGCCTCGTAGCCGGGTCGGAAGCTCTCGCCATTGTATGAGAAGTGGTTCTGCGGGTCCCAGTTCGCGCCGCAGTTGGGCCTGTCGATCTCATCCAGCAGCTTCGCCATCGACTGGCCGGAGGCGCCGTAGCAGGGCTTCTCCGTCTCGAGCGCGACCGAGATACCGCGCTCTGCGGCGAGGTCGGCGGTCTGCTGGAGGTCCTCCACGACTACGTCGGGCCACTGGTCGTCGGGCTGGTCCTCCGCTTCGCGGATGTGCGGGAAGACGACCATCATCGAGGCGCCAAAAACCTCGCACATGTCGAGACACTGGACGCGCAGGTCGCCTCGGTGCTCCTCGATCTGCTCGTCTTCGAGCCGGATCTTGAAGAGCCCGGGGGAGATTGAGGGGACGTCGAGGCCGAACGCTCTCGCGGCTTTCGCGACCGATTCGATCTCACCCGCGCTCATGCCACGCGGGGCTCGGGTGCCGTAGAACGAGCGCAGTTCGAGGTGGGGGATACCCCACTCGGCCGCCAGCTCAGCGGCGGTCATGGGATCGCGGGAGATCTCGTCGGAGATGATTGACAGTCGCATTGTGAGGCCTTTCCGGCCGCGTAGCACGCGCCGCCGGGCGGCGGCCTACCGGCCTGTGACGTATTTCATCAGCACGATCGTACGCGGCAACTCGTTGCGGACCGGCTCGTCAAACTCGCCCCCGGCCCACGTGACGCGCAGCGCCAGCATCGTCTTGTTCAGTCGCTCGGCGTTGGCCTGCGCGATCCTGACCGTGATCGGCATCTCCACGGTCGCGCCCGGCGGAATCTGAGCGACCTCCGCGTAGGGCTCGCCGAAGAGCTCGCCCTCGGGCGCCTCCGTGAGTCCTACCCCGACCATGTGCGGCGTGTCGCATAACGAGATACGCACGTCCGTCACCGGTTGATTCGTGAGATTGGTCAGCTTCACCTTCACGCCGAACTGCGACGCGATACCTGCGCTGTCGGGGGCGTCGAGTTCGGCTCGCAGCGGATAGACCTTCCATGTGTCGCGCACCGCGCTGAACGCCGCCGCGCCCGCCAGGGCCCACTCGCGGCCCGAGTAGGGCCCGAGGTTGGAGGGGCTGGCCGCGCGGTTGATGTCATGCCAGAACGCGCCCTGGCTGTGCCCGCCGTTGATGAACTCTCTGTGCGCCACGACCGTGCGGTCGTAGAGTTCCTCGGGCGCGGGCGGGTCCTTGAGGCTCTGATGCCAGTAGAAGTCCACCTGGTCGCCGGGCACGAGGTTGATCTGACCCTCGTTGATGTAGTTGTGCCAGCTCCGCGTGAGTGTGTCGAAGTGGCCGCGGTTGGGCACCTGATAGAGCATCGGAGCGAGCATCGTGATCCCCGCGTCGGTGAACATCAGCGGATCCTGTCCGTGCTGGATGCCGTGCAGCCACGAGAGCACGAAGATCCACGTGGGCTTGGTCACCTGGCTCTTCTCGAGGATCCGCCGCACGATCCCCGCGCCGATATGCGCGCGCCACCAGTTCCACGCCTCGTAGAAGTCCGGGTCGCCGCTGGCGCGCCACTGCTCCTCGATCTTCACCGCCATCCAGCGCATCCGGCGGTTCTCGTCCCATCCGCCCCACCCGTCGGGGAGTTCCACCGGCATCTCGCGCGTGAAACGCTCCGTCATCTCATAGCCGCCTCGATCCGAACGCATGTAGTCGAGGCCCACGTGATCGACGTGCTCGGACGCCTGCATCTGCCTGAAGAACTCCGCCACGTGATCGACGCGGCGCTCATCGAGCAGCGAGATGAAGTTGTGCTCGCTGGTCGCGCCTGTTGAGCGCGAGACGTCGATCGCGAAGTCGTAGTCGGGCTTCCTGTCGGTATTGGCTCGGGGGTATGTCGAGTAGGCCACCGCCCACGCGCCGAACTTCAGCCCCCGGCGGTGGGCCTCGGCGCCGAGGCGCGGGATCGCATCGAGGTTCAGCGGCTTGAACGGCTGCTCCAGCGTGAGGGCCTCACCGGCGGCCTCAGTGACGGCTCCGCGGAACCACAGGGTGTCCGCGCCAACATACTCCACCCAGTCGAAGAGCTTGCGCCAGTCTCCCGAGGAGCCGTCGGGGCCGCGGAAAGTGTCGCGGAAGTCGAACTCCCACGTCGCCGCGCACATGCCCGGCTCCATCTCCGGCCTCTCTCGCGCGTTCAAGTCAAACGACACCTGCGAGATCGCCCACGCGGCACCTTCTGGCGCGATCTCATCGGCATCCTTCTCAGCCTCGGTTCGAGCGCCGTCCCACGTCCACTCCGTCGGATCGATCTGCATACGGGCCTCGACGCGGTAGGTGCCCGGCTCGGGATTCCAGCCGGGAGGCCAGTGGCCGACCCACGCCTCCCGCTGCCCGTCCCAGCGGAGCTTCACGGCCTCCGGGAAGTGCCCGACGGTCTTCACGACCTCCCCGTCGCGCGTGACGACGACTTCGGGCGGCTCATCGGACACCGCGTTGCCGTACCGGTCAATCAGCCGCACCGTCACCGGGATGAGGTCGTAACGCATGTATGAGGCCTGCTGCGTCGCAATCTCCAGAGGAAACGCCGCCTGCTCCGGCTCCGGCTCGGCCTCCCGAGACAGCGCGCTTCCGATCAGCCCGCGGAACGCGAACACGGCGACCAGCAGTGAGAACAGCAGCATCGCCGAGCAGCAGCACCACGACCGCCGCCGCGCCTGCTCGCGCCGCCGCTGACCCGCCGGCGACGCCCCGCTCACCTGGATTCTGCGCTGCCCCATCGCCGGGGGTAGATCGCGCCTTGATCGCATCGCGTCAGTCCTTAACTCGCCCTCAGTCGGGGCGGCGTCGCTCGACGTCGCCTACTCCGCCACAATCAGCCACGAGAACTCACGCCGCGGGCTGCCGTGGAAGTTCACGCGCAGGTTGTTCGCGCCCTCGCTCAGCTCAGGACGGATCGTCAGCACGCCCGTCTCGCTGTCGCTGTCGTGGCTGACGGGCCTGCCGTTGACCGACATCTCCAGCGCACCCGGAGCCACGTCCTCGTCGGCCAGGCGAGCGGTGATCGTCACGTCCGTGCTCACGCGCTCGCCGATGGCCGGGGCTATCTCCTCGAGATGAAGCTTCTCCTGCTCGAGCCAGCCGCGGAAGGTTCGCAGCGAGTTCCCGTCCACCAGCATCTGCCGCGGCACGAGCATCGGATCGGTGGTCTGATCTGCCGGTCCACGGTCAATCGTGAACGCGATCCGGTAGCCCGCGTCGCGCGCCCGCTCCACGACGCCCGCGTCGTAGAGCCCGAAGGGGTAGGCCAGCGCGTCGCAGTCGCCATCGATCTGCTCGCGGATGGTCTCGCGCGAGCCCGACAGCTCCGCGCGCAGGGCCTCCGCGTCGATCTTCGTCGGCCGCTCGTGCTGCGCGGTGTGTGAGCCGATCTCCCAACCCGCGGCCTCAAGCTCCCGCACCTGGTCCCAGGTGAGGTTCCCGCCCGCGCCGACCGAGTCCGCGATCAGAAACGCCGCGCCGACGAACCCGTGCGCATCCATCGCGGGCTTGCTCACGGTCAGGATGCTCGCGGGGCCGTCGTCGAATGTGATGCACACGGCCCTCTCCGGCAGATCGCCGCGCCCCTCAAGGTAGTCGGCGATCTGCGACGGCAGCACGCTCTCGAAGCCCTCGTCGGCGAGAAGCTGGAGCTGTTCCCTGAAGTCGGCGATCGCAAGCTCGTAGGTTGAGCCGCTCGCCTCCGCCATCGCGTGATAGCACAGCGTCACGACCTTCCGCTCGGTCAGCGGCTCGGCCTGCGCCTCGACCTCAGCCTCCACGACCGCGACCTCCGAGACGGGCCGGTCGCGGCAGCCCGCGAATGCGGCGATGAGCACCGCGATCGCCATCAGCGCCAGCGTATCCCTTGTTCGCATCATCAGCGTTCCCTGTCCTCCGGTCCCGGCCTGCCGCCGATCATTCCTCGAGCATCGCCACGGTGCCGGCGACGGCGTGCGCGAACGCGTCGATAACCTCTTCGACCTGCTCCTCGCTGATAATCAGCGGCGGCTCGAAGCGGATGGTTCCCGGATTATTGAGGCCGTAGGCCGCGAGGATGTTCCGCCCCGCCAGCCCGGCGATGATCAGCCCGGCGATGTCGTCGTGGCTGAACTGCACCCCGACGAGCAGGCCGATCCCGCGCACGTCCTCGATGACGTCCTCATGCTCGCCGGCAACGCGCTCAAGCCCCGCCCTGAGTTGCTCGCCGCGGGCAGTCGCCGCCGCGCAGAGGTCATGCTCCTCGATGAAATCCAGCGCGGCAAGTCCCGCCGCGCAGGCCATCGGGTTGCCGCCAAATGTCGAGGTGTGCAGGTAGGGGTTCTCCTCGAAGATCGACCAGACATCCGGCCGCGCGATAAACGCACCCAGCGGCATGACGCCACCACCGAGGGCCTTGCCCATCGTCATGATGTCGGGGACGACGCCCTCGCGCTCGCAGGCCCACATCGAGCCCGTGCGCGCCAGTCCGGTCTGAATCTCGTCGAGGATCAGCAGCGCCCCGGCCGCGTCGCAGATCTCGCGGGCCCGGCGGAGATAGCCGTCGGGGGGGATGATGATCCCCGCCTCACCCTGGATCGGCTCGAGGATCACCGCCGCCGTCTGCTCGTTCACCGCTCCTGCCAGCGCCTCCGCGTCGCCGAAGGGTACATGCGCAAAGCCCGGCACGAGCGGCTCGAAGGGCGTTCGGTAGGTCTCGCGGCCGGAGGCTGAGAGGGCGCCGAATGTCTTTCCGTGGAAGCCGCCGAACGCTGCGACGAACTCGCTGCGGCCGGTGTATGCGCGCGCGGCCTTCAGTGCCCCCTCGACAGCCTCGGCCCCGGAGTTGCAGAAGAAGATGTACTGCAGATCGCCAGGGGTCGCCGCCGCCAGCCGCTCGGCCAGCTCAGCGGTGACCGGGTTGAGGAGGATGTGGCTGGACAGGGGCATCGCCTCAAGCTGCGCGCGAACGCGCGCGACGATCGGCTGGGGGCTGTGCCCCATGCTGAAGACGCCCGGCCCGCCGAGGCAGTCGAGGTAGCGCTCGCCTTCGGAGGTGCGGACGTAGCAGCCCTCGGAACCTACCTCCACGCCCTCGAAGCCCATGAACTTCACGAGCTGGGCCATTCCCGGGTTGATATATCGCTCGTAGCGCCCGAAGGTGATCTTCGCCAGGTCCCCGTCACTGCCCGTGCCGCTCAACGTCACCACCCCGCTCGCAGATACGAAAATCGCCGCTCAGCCTCGCGAGGCGAGAGAGCGGCGTGCAATGATGCGCAGCAACAACAGCGGCGCCCGCGTGGAGACGCCGGAGAGCTTCTGCCGCCAGTGGGAGGTTGGTCGGGGCGGCCGGATTTGAACCGGCGACCTTTTGACCCCCAGTCAAACGCGCTGCCAAACTGCGCCACGCCCCGACCCGGTTAATCTGCCCGCCTTCGGTCGCCCGGGAGGCGGCCTTCGGCGGCAGGACCCTTACTTTACCACATCCTTCAGAGATTTACCAGCCCGAAATGCCGGAACCTGCGTTGCGGGGACGTCAATCTCCTCGCCGGTCTGCGGATTCCGCGCCTTCCGCGCCGCCCGATCCCGCACCTCGAAGGTGCCGAAACCGGTGATCTGCACGCTCTGGCCGCGACTCAGCGCCGTGGAGATCGTCTCGAGGACCGCCGTGAGGGCGCGATCCGCGTCGGCCTTGGAGAGCTCCGTCCTCTCGGCGATCTCCTCCACCAGATCGGTCTTGGTCATGTCGGCCATGATGGTACCTCCCCTGAAGGTTTGCGCCTCCCTGCGACTGCACTCACATTCGCTTCGCTCCGGCGGTGTTCCTTCATGATCTCTTAACGGATATCTCGCGTCACCTTCGTCCGTCCTCAGAACTCGGCGCGCTGCTCGCGGGTCATCAGCATCTCCGCCGCCTCGCGTGGAGCCTTCCCCTCGAACAACACCGCGTGCACCGCCTCCGCAAGGGGCACCTCCACCCCCACCTGTGCGGCGAGCTCAATCTCCGCCCGGGCGGTGAAGACGCCCTCAGCCACCGCGCGCATCGACTCCTGAATGTGCTCGCGCGTCTCGCCCTTCGCGAGCCGTCGTCCCGTCGAGTAGTTCCGGCTCAGCCGGCTGGTGCAGGTCGTGACGAGGTCGCCCATCCCCGCGATCCCCGCGAACGTCTGCGGGTGTGCGCCCAGTGCCACGCCCAGCCGCCGCATCTCCGCGAGGCCGCGGGTGATCAGAGCCGCCCGCGCGTTCGAGCCAAAGCCCAGCCCGTCGCTGAGTCCCGCGCCGATCGCAACCACGTTCTTGAGCGCCCCGCACAGCTCCACTCCGATGATGTCGGGGTTGCGGTAGACCCGGAACTGCGGCGATGACAGCAGCCTCTGCGCCTCCGCCGAGCGCTCCTCGCTGCTCGAGGCCGCCACGCTTAGCGCCGGATGGCCCTCGCAGATCTCCTGCGAGAGGTTCGGCCCCGACAGCGCCACGAACTGACCTCGCAGAAGCTCGGGCGTCTCACTCAGCTCCTCGGAGAGCAGCTCGCTCATGCGCATCCCCGTCTCGCGCTCGATGCCCTTCGTGGCGCAGACCTGCAGCACCGAGGTGTCAACGTGCGGCGCGAGCTTCCGCGCGGTCTCCCGCAGCCACTCGGAGGGGACCACCCAGATGACCGCGCTCGCACCATCGAGCACGGCCTCGCCGTTCGAGGAGACCGTCAGGCCCTCGGGGAGTTTGAAGCCGGGCAGGTAGGTGACATTCTCGCGGTTCTCGTCGATCTCGATCGCCAGCTCGCGAGTGACCGCCCAGAGTCTGACCGGCGTACCTCGCCGGGCCAGCATGCGCGCCAGTGTCGTTCCCCATGCGCCCGCGCCGATGACCGCCACCGGCTCTGTCCATTCAGTCATTCTTCTACGCCTCTTCCGTGTCAGACTCGGTCTTCGCGAGGTCGCCGGCACGCCCGCCCCGGCTCCCGAAGCGGTGTTCCTCGCCCTTGAGGATACGCTCGATGTTCTCATGATGGCGCCCGACGACCACAAGAGCCATCGCCACCAGCGGCACCACGGCCTCAGGTGTGTCAGCGTGCAGGAGGTAGAACGAGACCGGAAGCGTTGCTGCGCCGAGGAGCGAGGCCAGCGAGACCATGCGCGTGGGCAGCACCGCCGCGAGCCAGACTGCGAACGCGATGCCCCCGGCCGCCGGTGAGAGAATCAGCACCGCGCCCAGGCTCGTCGCCACGCCCTTGCCGCCCTTAAAGCCGATGAAGACCGGGTAGCAGTGGCCCAGTGTCGCGAACAGCGCGCCCATCGACAGCAGCCAGCCATCCATCCCGAAGGCGCGGCAGATCGCCACGCCCGCGACGCCCTTGAGCACATCGGCGATGAAGACCGCGATCCCAGTCTTCGTGCCGAGTGCGCGCAGAACGTTCGTCGCGCCGATGTTGCCGCTGCCCACCGAGCGCACGTCGGTGCCCAGTAGCAGCCCCACCGTCAGTCCCACCGGGATCGCGCCGATCAGATAAGCCAGCGCAAGGCCCAGGCTCTGCAGTCCCGTCACGAAAGTCACCTCGGTGTTGCCCGGCCTGGTTGAAGCCGGCCGTGATCAGCGCCGCTCCAGCTTCATCCGAATCGGCACGCCCTCGAGGCCGAACTCCTGGCGCAGCTTGTTCCGCAGGTAGCGCTGGTAGGAGAAGTGGCACAGGTCCGGATCATTGCATTTGAGCACGAACGTCGGTGGCCGGGTCTCCAACTGCGTCGCGTAGTAGACCTTGAATGCGCGGGAGCCCCGCACCGGGGGGGTGTGCTGCTGCATCGCCCGCTGGATGATGCGGTTGACCTGCGGCGTCTCGATCCGGCGGGCGAACTGCTCGGCGACGTCCGCGGCGGTGTCGAGCAGCTCCTCCAGTCCCTCACCGGTATACGCCGACGTGAACACCAGCGGCGCGTAGTCGAGATAGGGCATGTGATGGCGCAGGATGCGCTCGAAATCCGAGCGATGCGTCTTCTCCGCGCGGCGCTTCTCGCTCTCGGTCGCGTCCTCGGCGGGCGCCATCACGTCCTGGATGATATCCCACTTGTTTGCCGCGATGACGATCCCGCGCCCCGCCTTCTCAATCTCCCCGCCGACGCGCTCGTCCTGCCTGGTCAGCCCCTCGGCGGCGTCGAGCACCAGCACTCCCACGTCCGCCCGCTGCAGCGCCCTGATGGTGCGCAGCGACGAGTAGTACTCTGTGCCCTCCGCGCGTCTCGCGCCGTGGCGCAGGCCTGCTGTGTCGATCAGACGGAACGGGTCGCCCTTGTAGTCAACCGCGATGTCCACCGCATCACGCGTGGTGCCGGGGATGTCGCTGACGATGACGCGCTCCTCGCCCAGCATCGAGTTGACGATCGCCGATTTCCCCACGTTGGGGCGGCCCACCAGCGCCACCGCGGTCTCGTCCGTCTCCCGCTCCACGGGGCCGGTGTCGGGCAGCTTCTCAGCGATCTCCTCGGTCACGCTCTGCAGCCCGTAGCCTGTGCGGGCGGAGATGCGGTGCGGCTCACCCACGCCCAGTTCCCAGAAGTCGTGAATGCCCTCGGCGGTGTTCTCCATCTTGTTGGCGACGAGGATCGAGGGCGTACCGGTAGTGCGCACCACATCCGCCACCTGGTGGTCGGCGGGGGTGACGCCCTCGAGGCCGTCCACCATCATGATCAGCAGGTCGGCTTCCCTCAGCGCCGCGGCGGCCTGTTCGGTGACGTCGGTGATCAGCTCATCGCTCTCCGCGCCCACCAGCCCACCGGTGTCAACGAGAATGGCGACGCGGCCGCCGATCCCGACCTCCGCATAGAGCCGGTCGCGCGTCACGCCCGGCATGTCATCGACCACCGCAAGCTGGTGGCCGACAAGACGGTTGAAGAGCGTGGACTTGCCTACGTTCGTGCGACCAACTATCGCGATGATCGGTGTTGGCATGATACTCCCATCGGGTGCAGACCTGTGTCCCGCGATGTCTTAGTCGTTGCCTTTGAATGGGCCGGAGCCCGCCCCGACCTGTGTGTCGTTTCGCGGCGGTCTACCCGCCTGCCCTTCCGCGGTATATCTCAACGGTCAGTGGCGGGAGCGTCCCCGCCAGCCCGCCTTCAGCCCTCGTCAGGCTGCTGCTTCGGTAGTCAAAAGGCGTGGTGAGGTCCGTGACAGCCGCTGGAATCGGCACACTCAGCGGCTCGCTCTCTTCATCATCCGCGTTACACACGATCACATATAGGTCCCCGCCGTGCTCCCACGTGCCGTAGAATACATGACGCGAGATCGCGCCGTCAGTGCGCTTCCCCAGCAGGAACGCGTCGCTCAGTCCCGCGTTTAACTCCGCCGCGATCACCTGCGTCTGTTGCCAGACCTCGCTTCCCTCCACCTCGCCGAACGGATACCAGCGGACGCCCTTTATGCCCGCCATGGCAGACATATAGAACATCAGGTCGGTCTCTTCGGCGTCCGGCCAGAAGTCGATCCCGTCCCGCGAGTACGCGCCCTGCAGGTCCATGCCGGGAACCGTTCCGGTCTGGTTCGCCACCTCCACGAGTGCTTTCGCCTCGTCGTAGAGGTCATACATTCTCTCGTGATTGCGCCCACCATCGGTTTCCCAGATCGGATAGAACTGGCGGTGGAAGACATCGCATGTCGGAAGATACGTCGCCAGATCAGTCCGCCAGCCGCCACTCCAGTCGGTTACCCGGGTGGGATCGAGAGCAGCGATCTGATCGTAGAGCGCCTGGAGTTGCTCGCTGCTGAAAGCGTGCACGTCATCTACATACCAGCAGGCAATCGCAGGATGCTGGCTCCAGGTGCTCACCACGTCGCGCACAACATCAGGCTCGATGTTGTGCAGTGAGTAAGCGACACTGATATCCAGCGATTCAGCCAGCGAGAGCCACCGCGCGAAGTCGTCCTCCGTCACTCCCATGGGCCGCGCGTGCATGTGATTGAAGCCGCCGCCGGCGAGCAGCCGCACCATTCGCTCAAGCTCGTCGGCGCTGTAGTTCGGCGGCATAAAGTAGCCGGCTCTGAACCACGGTTGGTCGTCCTGGAGCAGAATCGTCTCGCCGTGCTCATTCTGAGCGATTGATGTCACGGAAGGTCGGATCCCCTCCTGACAGAGCCCCATTGCCGGGATAAGCAGCGAAATCGCCATGATGAGAATGCAGCGCGGTCGCATTCGACCGATCCTCGCGGCAGCAGCTTCCCCCGCTCTCACCTGCATGGCGGACGCATCCTTCCCCGTCACCGACTTCGCGGATCGCACCGTCTCATCTCGCCGACAGCTTTTCCTTCACCATCGGCACAAGCCCGCCTGCCTCGACGAGCTCCGCGGCGGTGCCTGCGAGCGGCTGGAAGCTGAACTGCTCGCCGGTGGTGTGATCGACGATCGTGCCCGCGTCGGTGTCCACCGTGACCTCGTCACCGGCGTTGATCGCCGCCGCTGCCTCCGCGCTCTCGATGATCGGCAGGCCGATGTTGAGCGCGTTGCGGTAGAAGATGCGCGCGAAGTTCGCCGCGATGACCGCGCCGATGCCGGCCGCCTTGATCGCGATCGGCGCGTGCTCGCGGGAGCTGCCGCAGCCGAAGTTCTCGCCCGCGACCATGATGTCGCCGGGCTGCGCGCGCTCAACGAACCCGGCGTCGATGTCCTGCATGCAGTGCCCCGCAAGCTCGTTGGGGTCCGTTGTTGAGAGATAGCGCGCCGCGATGATCGCGTCGGTATCCACGTGATCTCCGTACTTGTGCGCCGTTCCGGTCGCCTTCATCTCTGCACCTCGGCAGCTATTGTTGTCGTTCTCCCCATCTCCCGCAGGCGCAATGTCGTGTATTGCGCCCAGGGAGAGGGGGCCGGGGGGTGAGGTTGCCGTTTAGACGTCCTCCGGCCCTGCAATCTTCCCCGCCACCGCGCTTGCCGCCGCGACCGCCGGGCTCGCGAGGTAGACCTCGCTCTTCGGATGGCCCATACGCCCGACGAAGTTGCGGTTCGTCGTCGCGATGGCGCGCTCGCCCTCGGCCAGCACGCCCATGTGCATCCCGAGGCACGGCCCGCAGGTGGGCGTGCTCACGAGGCAGCCCGCCTCGAGGAACAGCTCCACGAGCCCCTCGCGGGTCGCCTGCAGATGGATCGCGTGGCTGCCGGGGATTATGATGCAGCGCACGCCGTCGGCCACGTGCTTGCCCTCAAGCACCTTCGCGGCCTCGCGCAGGTCCTCGAGGCGGCCGTTGGTGCATGCCCCGATGATCGACTGGTCGATCGTGATCTCGCCAACCTCCGAGATGCCCTTCGTGTTCTCCGGGAGGTGGGGGAATGCCACCTGCGGCTCCAGCGCGTTGCAGTCGATCTCCACGGTGCGGAAGTACTCCGCGTCATCGTCGCTGGTGAGGGCGACCGGCTCGCGCTCGGAGCGGCCCTCAACCCAGTCGAGGGTGATCTGATCGGGGGCGATGACGCCGTTCTTCGCGCCCGCCTCGATCGCCATGTTGCAGATCGTGAAGCGCCCGGCCATCTCGAGGTTCTCGATGACCTCGCCCTTGAACTCCAGCGCCCGGTAGCGCGCGCCTGCGACGCCGATCTCGCCGATCAACTTGAGGATCAGGTCCTTGCCCGACACCCACGGCTGCAGTTCGCCGGAGTAGATGACCTCGATGCTCTCCGGCACACGGAACCAGCACTCACCCAGCGCCATCCCCGCGGCCGCGTCGGTGGAGCCGACGCCCGTGGAGAACGCGCCCAGCGCGCCGTACGTGCAGGTGTGTGAGTCCGCGCCGATGACGACGTCGCCCGGGATCACGAGGCCCTTGTCGGGAAGGATGATGTGCTCGATCCCGCCCTCGTCGGCCTCCCAGTAGTTGCTCACACCCATCTCGCGCGCGAAGTCGCGGACGTACTTCGTCTGCGTCGCCGCGTCGATGTTGCGGTTGGGCGTGGAGTGGTCGCAGACCAGCGCGACCTTCTCCGGGTCAAAGACCTTCGTCGCGCCCATGTTGCGGAACTCGTCGATCGCGATCGGCGCGGTGATGTCGTTCGCGAGCACCAGGTCGAGGGCGCAGGTCACGAACTCGCCGGGCCTGACCTCATCGCGCCCGGCCGCGCGGGCCAGCAGTTTCTCAGTGATAGTCATCGCGTCACCTCGGTGTCAGTGGGTCGGTCGGGGGTGCGGCCACAACGGAGGCGATTATACACGAAGAGGCGGGGGCGCGGCAAACGAGGTTGGACGGCATCGCGGCGCCCGGCGCCGTTCAGTCGCCCTCCTCCACCCGCTGATACAGCACCCACTCGCGCTTTCCGCCCGCGCGGTCGAGGTAGATGTCGTAGATGTTTCCGTCGGACGCCTCCACGCGGTAGCAGTTTCGGTGGCGGCGCGTGTACCAGGCTTTCCCGCGTTTCTGCGCGCCGAAGCCGGTGTCGAAGGAGAAGTCGAGTATGCGCTCGATCTCATAGCGCGCGGCATCCCACGTAAAAGCAACAGGCCGCTTCATGCCGCCTTCGGGGGCCGCGGTCTCAACCTCGATGGGATCGCTGATGAGCATGGGGGTATTGTACACGTGATTGGGCAGAGGAAGCAACGGCGCCCGGACAGGAGTGTCCGGACCACGGTAAATCAAACGAAGCGGGCGGAGGAAGCGATCCCTCCGCCCGCGCTACGACAACAGAGACAGGCTGGAAGCCTGTCCTACGAACGACGGTGCTTACTCCTCGTCCGGAATGAACGGCATCATTGACCAACTCGCTTCGCTCGTTGGTCTTAGGAGTTTGCTGCGCAAACTCCACGCCGCTCTCAGTCTTCGTCCGGAATGAACGGCATCATCTTGCGGAGGCGCTTGCCGACTTCCTCGATCTGGTGCTTGCCACTGATCTCCAGCATCTTGTTGTAGACCGGGCGGCCCGCCTGGTTCTCGAGGATCCACTCGCGCGCGAACTCGCCGCTCTGGACCTCGAAGAGCATCTTCTTCATCTCCGCGCGCGTCGCGTCGGTGACGATCCGCTTCCCGCGCGTGAGGTCGCCGTAGGTCGCGGTGTCAGAGACGCCCTTGCGCATCCCGGTGATGCCCTTCGGGTAGATCAGATCCATGATGAGCTTCAGTTCGTGCAGGACCTCAAAGTAGGCGATCTCCGGCTGGTAGCCCGCCTCCACGAGGGTGTCGAAGCCCGCGGTGATCAGCTCGGCCACGCCGCCGCACAGCACGGCCTGCTCGCCGAACAGGTCTGTCTCGGTCTCCTCCTCGAAGGTCGTCTCGATGACGCCCGCCTTCGTGGCCTTGAGCGCCTTCGCGTACGCAAGCCCGAGGGCCTTCGCGTTGCCGGTGAAGTCCTGGTAGACCGCCAGCAGCGACGGCACGCCGGTGTCGTCGAGGTAGCAGTCGCGGACGAGAGCGCCGGGGCCCTTCGGCGCAACCATGAACACGTCCACGTTCGCGGGCGGCACGATCTGGGCGTAGTGGATGTTGAAGCCGTGCGAGAACACGAGCGCGTCGCCCTCATCGAGGTTCGGCTCGATCATCTTCTTGTACACCATCGCCTGGACGTGGTCCTGCGTGAGGATCTGGATGACCTGCGCCTTCTTCGCGGCCTCCTCCGCGCCGACAGGCTCCCAGCCGTCGGCCACCGCGCGCTCGTAGTTGGGCGTGCCCTCAAGCTCGGATACGATCACGTCCAGGCCGCTGTCGCGCAGGCACAGCGACTGCGCGCCACCCTGGATCCCGTAGCCGATGATTGCGATGGTCTTGCCCTCAAGCAGACTGAGGTCCGCGTCGTCGTCATAGTACATCTTCGCACCCATGGTAAGTCTCTCCCTTCAGATCTGTGGCAACACTCGGCGCTGTCGCACCGGCCCGCCGGTCCTGTAGGGCGGGGACCTGTGCCCCGCCGGTCGTTTGTAGGGCATCGACGTTTGCGGAGCAAACTCGCGCAGAGATCGCGTGCGATCTCCGGGGACCTGTGCCCCGCCGGTCGTTTGTAGGGCATCGACGTTTGCGGAGCAAACTCGCGTAGAGATCGCGTGCGATCTCCGGGGACCTGTGCCCCGCCGGTCATTGTGCGTCCCGCTCCGCTCCATCCGCCGCCTCAGGCTCATCCGGCGCCGCATCATCCGCCTCAGGCTCATCCGGCGCCGCATCATCCGCCTCAGGCTCATCCCCGGTCTCCGGGAAGACCCAGCGGCGATAGACGACTCCAAGTGCGACCCCCGCGGTGATGAAGATCAACGCGTTGAGCACATGGACGGACACTTTGTGCAGCCCGGCCTCGCCTGTCGCCGGGTCGTAGCTGACCGTGTGTTCGTAGAACCGCCACGCGGCATAGATGATCGGGCCCAGCAACCCCACCGCCACGCCCTGCCAGAGACCGGCGGTGAGGCACCTGCGAACGTATCCAACGATCAGCCCGATCAGCGCGCCCAGAAGCGGCCCCACCCAGACGAGCGTGAGGAAGACCGCTTCAGCCTGTTCGACGGTCACCAGTTCTGTCATGGCGGATGTGCTGCGCGATGGCGCGTCTGCGTGGTCCCGGCCTGCCAATGCGCCGCTGTGGCGGTCGCGGTTGGCATCTCAGCCGGGTGGATTCGCGATCGGAGAGAGGTTCCCCTCCCCCCGGGGTGGTCCTGAACTCCGTTTTCGCGTGAACCCGCCGCAGCAGAGTGTCACCGAGGGGGCGGGCCGGTGTTCGCTCGGCCCGCCCCGTTCGCTGCGATCCTACGCCCTCTGAACGCCGCGGTCGAGCACGATCTTGCCCGACCGGACCATCTCGACGATCTCGTAGTCGCCGATGATCTCGGCGAATGCGTCGATCTTGTCCTTGTCCCCGACAAGCTGGACCATCACCGAGCCGTTGCCGATGTCCACGATGTCGCCGCGGAAGACGTCGCACAGTGAGATCAGTTCCGCCCGCTGCCCGCGGTCCACGTGCGCCTTGATCAGGCACAGCTCGCGCTCAACGACCCTGTGATCGGTGTGGTCGATCACCTGCACCACGTCGTGCAGCTTGTTGACCTGCCTGGCGATCTGCGCAAGCGTCGCGGAGTCGGCGGTGGTCGCGATCGTCATCCGAGAGATCTCCTCGCTCTCGGTGGTGCTCACGGCAAGGCTGTCGATGTTGAAGCCGCGGCGGGCGAAGAGCCCCGCGATCCGGGCGAGCACGCGCGGCCGGTTCTTCACAAGCACTGAGATGGTGCGTGACATCTCCATCGTCTGAACCCTCCTTACAGGGTAGATTCCTCTGTGGCTGCGCGTGCTTACTCGTCCTCGCCGGGCGGGCTCTCGATCAGTTCGTCGAACGACTGCCCGGCGGGGATGAACGGGAACACGTTCTCCTCCTTCGCGACAGGGAAGTCCACCATCACCGGGCGGTCATCCACTTCCATCGCCCGCTCAAGCGTCTCCGCGACCTTCTCGCGGTCGCTGCAGCGCAGGCCGACGGCCCCGTGTGCCTCCGCGAGCTTCACGAAGTCAGGGTTGCC
Source organism: Armatimonadota bacterium (assembly GCA_050942735.1). Lineage (GTDB taxonomy): Bacteria > Armatimonadota > Zipacnadia > Zipacnadales > UBA5352 > UBA5352. The sequence continues at coordinate 8,534 of JBMNNW010000063.1, read as the reverse complement.
CGTCAGGTCCACGCCCGAGTAGCGCTTGGAGTAGAACATGTCCTGCCACTGGCGCACCATCCCCAGGTACGAGTTGTTGAGGATGATGATCTTGTAGGGCAGCTTCTCGATCACCCCGGTCGTCAGTTCCTGCATGCACATCTGGATGGAGCCGTCGCCGGCGATGTCCACCACAAGCTCGTCAGGGCGGCCCACCTGCGCGCCCATCGCGGCCGGGTGGCCGTAGCCCATCGTGCCGAGGCCGCCGGAGGTGCACCACTTCCGCGGCTCCTCCAGCGGGTAGTACTGGGCAGCCCACATCTGATTCTGCCCGACCTCGGTGGTGATGATCGCCTTCCCGCCGGTCACCTCGTGGAGCTTCTGGACCACGAACTGCGGCGGCATCAGCTCATCCTCGTCGGTGTAGGCGAGCGGGTGGGTCTGCTTGAACTGCTTCAGGCGGTCCTCCCACGCGGTCCGCTCGCGGGCGCTCACGGCCTGGATCAGCGCGCGTGTGGCCGTCTTTGCGTCGGCGGGGATGCCGACGCTTGCGGTTCGCACCTTGTCGATCTCGGCCGCGTCGATGTCGATGTGAATGACGCCCGCGTCGGGCGCGAAGCGCTCGAGGTCGCCGGTGATGCGGTCATCAAAGCGCGCGCCGATCACGACCAGCAGGTCGGAGTGCTGGATCGCGTAGGACGCGTAGGCCATCCCGTGCATCCCCGGCATGCCCATCGAAAGCTCATGGCTCTCGGGGAAGCAGCCCTTGGCCATCAGCGTGTGCACGACCGCGATGTTGCACTTCTCGGCGAGTTCGAGGATCTCTTCATGGGCACCTGAGTGCACGATGCCGCCGCCGATCATGATGGCCGGCCGCTCGGAGTTTTCGATCATATCCGCGGCGCGGTCGATGTCGGCCTCGTCAGGCACCGCGGGCTCCTCGTAGCCGTCGAGGGCCTTGATGTTGCGCTCCGCCCACTGGATGGGCCCCGCGGAGACGTCGAACGGGATGTCGATCAACACCGGGCCGGGCCGACCGGTGCGGGCGAGGTAGAATGCCTCGCGCACAAGGTCGGGGAAGCGCTCGATCTGATAGGGCTCCTTCACCAGGTAGTTGTGCTTGGTGATCGGGATGGTGATCCCGGTCACATCGGCCTCCTGGAATGAGTCCAGCCCGACGAGATTCGTCTTGACCTGCCCGGTGATCGCCACCATCGGCACCGAGTCCATGTAGGCGGTCGCCAGGCCGGTCACGAGGTTGCACGCGCCCGGGCCGGAGGTGGCCATGCAGACGCCCACCTTGCCCGTGACGCGGGCGTAGCCGTCGGCCGCATGCGCGGCGCCCTGCTCGTGGCGCGGCAGGATGCCGCGGACGCTCTCCGCGTCAAAGAGCGCGTCGTAGATGGGGATGACGGATCCTCCGGGGTAGCCGAAGAACACGTCCACGTTCTCCTCTTCGAACACGCGCAACAACGCCTGCGCGCCGGAAATTGTCTCCTGTGACATGGGTTGCACACCTCAGTCCAACGCTGAACGGGATATATGCGTGCGCGTCAGCGGTGGGCGGAATGGTCCGGGGGACCATCCTCACAGCCACACCCTTCGCGGGGCGGCAGCCGGCTCAGCGCCGGCCTCCACCCCTCGCAACAGATGACAGGATCACGTTTGTGTACGCGGGCATTGACCTCAGTCCCGTCAAGCGGCATAGCGGCGGGAATTGGGAGCTGGCAACGGGCAGTTGGGAACGGCTCACGACTCACGGCCGTTGCGGCGGAACACGTAGCCGAAAGGTATCGCGATCAGATCGCCCACGATGAAGCTCGCGAAGATCGCGATGAACACCGGCGCGTGCTGCGGCAACGGGCCCGTCAGCGCCATCGGCGTCATCACCAGCAGCATCCACAGGACCTTGTAGGCAAGCTGCAGACACAGGACCGGTACGAACTTGAGCGGCTCGCGCAGGCCCGGCACCGACAACAGCCCGAATGCCGTGTAGACGCTCGCCACGATGCCCAGGATGACCGGGTCCTGCTCAGGCCAGCCGAACATCCTGACGGTCGCATCCGGCGCCACGATCAGCGCCACTCCCATCACGCCCGCGCCGGCGATCGTGTACGCATACATGAACTTGAGCCAGCCCCGGCGCACGTTCTGTGGCCTGGACACGGTGATCGGCTCCTTCTGCCGTCAAACTCAAGGTACGCCCTGATCTGGCAACTGTCGTTACTCGTTGCAGTCCGGCGTCATGATCGCGCCGGTGTTGGCGGATCGCACCAGCCGCGCGTAACGCGCCAGCCAGCCCTTCGTGATCTTCGGCTCGGGCCGCACCCACGCCTCGCGACGGCGCGCAAGCTCGGCCTCGTCCACCAGCAGGTTCAGCGTCCGCGCGTCGAGGTCTATGCCGATTTCGTCGCCGTCCTCGATCAGCGCGATGGTGCCGCCGACCGCCGCCTCGGGGCTGCAGTGCCCGACGGCCGGGCCGCGGGTTCCGCCGGAGAAGCGGCCGTCCGTCAGCAGCGCGACCGTCTCCTCCTTGCCCATGCCCGTCAGCGCCGCGGTCGGGTTGAGCATCTCGCGCATCCCCGGGCCGCCCTGCGGGCCCTCGTAGCGGACGATGACCCACGAGCCGTCCGGGATCTCGTCGGCGAGGATCGCCTCCATCGCGGCCTCCTCAGAGTCGAAGCAGAGCGCGGTGCCGGTGAACGTGCGCATCGAGTCGGCGACCGCCGACTGCTTGATGACCGCGCCGTCGGGGCAGAGGTTGCCGTGCAGCACCGCGATCCCGCCGGTCTCCCGGTAGCAGTTCTCGGGCGAGCGGATGACGTCGTCGTCCCAGACCTCGGCCTCGGCGACGATCTCGGCGATCGTCCGGCCGGCGACGGTCGCGTTGTCCTCGATGCGGTCGCCCAGCACCGCCATCGCGGCCATCACGCCGCCCGCGTTGTGGAAGTCCTCCATCATGTACTCGCCCGCGGGGCGGAGCTTGCTGATCTGCGGCGTGACCTGCGAGATCTCGTCGAACCACTCAAGCTCGATCGGCACACCCGCCTCGTGGGCGATGGCGGGGATGTGCAGGCAGGTGTTGGTGGAGCCGCCCAGCGCCATGTCGATGCGGATGCCGTTGCGGATCGCCGCCTCGGTGATGACCCCGCGGGCGGTGAGGTCGGCCTCGACCATGCGGCAGATCGCCTCTCCGGAGTTGTATGCGATCCGCATCCTCTCGGCGGTCCCGGCCAGCGCGGAGCCCGCGCCGGGCAGGGACATCCCCATCGCCTCGGTCACACACTGCATGGTATTCGCGGTGTAAAGACCCTGGCAGGAGCCCTCACCGGGGCAGGCGCGCAGCTCGAGCTGAAGCATCTCCTCCTCGTCGATCTCCCCGCGCTGAAAGCGGCCCACCGCCTCGAAGGTGTCGCGCACCAGCGAGAGGCGCTTGCCGCGGTAGTTGCCCGAGTGCATCGGGCCGGCGGTGACGACGATCGCGGGGATGTCGAGCCGTCCCGCGGCCATGAGCATCCCGGGCGTGATCTTGTCGCAGTCGGTGAGCAGCACGAGCCCGTCCATCGCGTGGGCCTCGGCCATCGACTCGACGACGTCGGCGATCAGCTCGCGGGAGGGCAGTGAGTAAAACATGCCCGCGTGGCCCATCGCGATGCCGTCGCAGATGGCGGGGACGCCGAAGTTGAACGGGACGCCGCCGCCCGCGGCGATGCCGTGCTCGACCGCGCGGGCGAGGCGCTGCAGGCCGATGTGCCCGGGCACCATGTCGGTGTAGGCGTTCGCAATGCCGATGAACGGCTTGTTCATCTGCTCGCGGGTGATCCCGCAGGCGTGCAGCAGTGCTCGTGAGGCTGCGTTGTCGAGTCCGGCTTTCGCGCGATCGCTGCGCATGGTTCAGGACCTCCTGGGTGCGACTGACTGCTGAATTCGTGTCGCCGTCATGTGGCCGATGGTCTCTGATTGTTGGCGGTTTCCCGCTTCCGGACCGTTAAACCAAAAACGCCCCTCGTCCGATCCGCGGATGCTGATCCGCATAGGGACGAGAGGCTGCTGATAGGTAGCTCCCGTGGTACCACCCTGATTCCGGCTGACCTCCGGTTGGCGGAAGTCTCCGGCACTCATTGGACGGTGTAACGGCCGTCAATCGGCGGCGCTTACGTGCGCATCGTGGTGATGCGCCGTTGGGCGACGCGGCTCGGGGGCGACATTTCGGCGGGACGCGACCGCCGGCTCTCAGCACATCGCCGGCTCTCTGTGGATCGCGCGCTCCGCGTACTCCTCCCCGTCGAAGCCTGTGTGGTGTGGCGGCAAGTTTGACGCAGTATACCGGACCGTGCGCCGCACGTCAAGGTGTGCAGCGACGGGTGTAGGAGCACATTTGGGTCTGACCGAATTATGTAGGTTGCTGTCGCTGGCGGCTCACGGCGGCCTCACCCCCCGACCCCCTCTCCCTGAGACGCCGCGCTGCGCGCGGGTCCTGGGGGAGAGGGGGGGGAATACAACCGTGAGCGGAGATCCGAAACAGCCCTGGCAGGTCCAAGCGTGGACTCATTCCCCCTCCCGCCGGAGTTCGCGCAGCGAACTCACAGGGAGGGGGTGCCCGAACGTTGTCTGTGAGGGCGGGGGAGGTCGTCGTTCGGCGCCCCCCCATGCACGGATGTGGATGCTGCCAGCGACGGGAAGCGGCCTCCCACGGGTTCTTCAGGGAGGGCGCGTTGTCGCCGATGATGAGCACGAAGGCAAGAGCGCGAAAAGGAGGATGCCGGTGGCTGAGAGGACCACGGTCATGATCGCGGCGGCAGACCAGGTCTCGCGACGGATCATGGCGCATCTGCTGGAACGTAACGGCTATGAGGTGCTCGTGGCCAGAGACGGGCGAGAGGCGCTGGAGCTGACAGGCCCGGATGTGCAGGTGGCGCTGATCGACTGGATGATGCCCGGGGCGGGAGGCGTCGAGGTCTGCCGGCGGCTCAATGCGGCCACCGGCGGGCGCTGCCATGTGATTATGGTCTCGGCGAGGTCCGAGAGAGCGGAGATCGTGCAGGCGCTCAACGAGTGCGCCGATGATTACATGACCATGCCGATCGATCACGCCGAGCTGCTGGCGAGGGTCAGGGCCGCCGAACGGGTCGCCTCCCGCGAGCGGAGGCTTGCCGAGGCGTGGATGCAGGCCCGAGACGAGGCCGACCGCGACGCCCTCACCGGCCTGCACAGCCGCCGGGTCTTCGATCAGAGCCTGGCGCAACTCACCGCGGCTCCCCGGACGAGGGAGGTTGCGCTGCTGATGATCGACCTCGATCGCTTCAAGCGCATCAACGACGCGCACGGGCACAGGGTGGGCGATGAGGTGCTGCGGGAGGTCGCGGCGGCGATCCGATCGGTGGCGTGCGAGGCGATGGACAGCGTTGCTCGCTACGGGGGAGAGGAGATCGCGGTGATCCGCCCTGGAGCCGCCCGCGCGGAGGCGGAGGAGCTTGGGGAGCGCATCCGCAGACGAGTGGCGCGGCTGCGCCTGGCGGTGGCCGGCACGGTCATCACGGTGACGGTCAGCGTCGGGGTGGCGGTGCTGGAGCCGGACGTCGCGGTGGACGACCCCGCGGGCGCGCTGGTGGCGGAGGCGGATGCGCGGCTCTACGACGCCAAGAGAGGCGGCCGCAACAGGGTCGCGGCCTGACCGGGCCGGCCTTCGCCCCCCGGACCGCGCCCTCCCGTCACCGGGGGTGTCAGCGACCGATGTGCCGCTTGCAGAATGACGCGGGAGGCCTCGCGCGACCGGCGGCGAATTGACACGCACGTCATCGACGGCTCGCGAGGAGGCTGCGTCATGTCAGGCAATCTGCCGACGCTGATCGTCTGTGCGCTGATCGTTCCCGCCATGGTGTGCCAGGCCGCGGACGGGTGGTGGAACGATGGCTGGCGCTTCCGAACGTCCGTCACCCGCTCCTCTCCGTGGCTGACGGATGGGGCGCGGATCGTCGAGACCGACGCCGACCTGCAGGCGCTGCTCGATCGAGCGGGCGTGCAGGGCACGGTCGCCCCGGAGTCCATCCGCGTGATCGACCCCGTGACCGGTCGGCAGGTCCAGCGCGCATTGCGCAGCGAGTGGGACCCGCGCTCCCGCTCGGAGCGGCAGTACCTGACCTGGCGGGCGGAGGCCCGTGCCGGTGAGATCGGACGCTTCGACGTATACTTCGACACCGAGGACCGCGGGCTGCAGACCCCTCCTCACCGCTCGCTGCCGCCGGAGGAACTGCTGGCGAACGGGGGCTTCGAGGAGGCTGACGGCGACCTCCCCGCCGCCTGGACGATCAGCGAGCCGGCGATCGCCTCGTTGAGCGGCTTCGAGCACACGGTGGGGGAGCGGTCGCTGCGGCTGCATGTGGACGCGGAGACCCCCGAGGACGTCGAGCGTACGGTCGCTGTCTCGCAGAGGGTGGACGTCCGCGAGTACGCCGGCCAGGAGATCCGCTTCGCCTCCAGCCTCTTCCCCGAGCGCGGCTTCTTCGGCACACCGGTGACGGTGGAGCTGGTGCAATTCCGCGCCGACGGCTCGCGCATCCCCGAGTACGCCATCCAGCCGCGCTGGATGACGGTGGAGATGTCGGAGGGGCAGCGGGTGGAGTTCGCCGAGCGGGGGAAGATCAGCCCCGAGGCCGCGACGGTCGAGGTCAACATACGCCTGCGACTCTACGCCCGAGATGCGTGGGACGGGACGGGCGTGACCGATGAGGAGAAGGAGTACATCTGCTGGATCGACCGCGTGTCACTCCGCCCCGGTGAGCGGTGGTCGTGGCCCGCGGACGGCGGCGGCTGCCTCGCGGAGGGCGCGTTCGCGGATGCCGCGGTCAACAGGGGCGTTGAGTTCCGCGGACAGCGTCGCCTCGCCTTCAACGGCGGCTCGGAGGCGACGCTGACCGGTGGGAAGTACAACCCCGATCAGCGCTCGGTGCACTGGGGGCCACAGCGGGGCACTCTGGAGATGTGGGTGCGCCCGCACTGGTCAAGCGCGGACGATGGCGCGTGGACGCTCTTCGCGGGACGGGCCTTCGGACACCGCATCCAGTCGCAGCTCCGGGTGGTCGGCGGGGACGCTCCGGCGCTTGAGTTCAGCATCGCCGACTCCGACCGGCACTACCACACTGTGCGCGGCCCGGTGGAGATCGAGCGCGACCGGTGGTATCACGTCGCCGCCACGTGGGACATGCCGCGCGCGCACCTGCAGATATTCCTCGACGGCGAGCCCGTCGCCTCGGAGGGACCGGGCGATGAGTCGTGGCCGTCAACGATGGACCCGCAGGACCCGAACCTCGAGCTTGGCCGCGGGATCATGGACAGCGACCGTCGGTCTCTGCCGATGCAGGCGTACATCGGCGGCGACACCAACTGGGGCGAGCGCGGCTCCGCCGAGGCCGTGATCGACGAGGTGCGCATCTCCGACGTCGTGCGCTACCCCGGCGGCTTCGAGCCCCCGGCGGCGAAGTTTGAGGTCGATGACGCGACACGCGCGCTCTTCCACCTCGACGGCGACAGCAACGGCATCCACTCCGGCGATGACCGCTTCGTGCAGGGCTACCTCGGCTGCGAACACCAGCCGCGGGACGAGGCCGTGGCGCTGGAGATGCTCGTTGATGGCGCGGTTGAGCGGCGGATGGTGACGGTCGCCCCCCACGCGCCGGATTCGCTCTACGAGCGGAACCGGGCGCACGCGGTGCTGCAGGTGACGCGGCCGATCGAGCAGATGCCCGATCCGCGCTTCGTCGAGCACCGGCCGCGCTCGATCTCCGCGACGGTCATGGGCGACGAGGAGCCCTTCGAACTGACCGTCGGCGGCGACCTCGAGCCGGTGATGCTCTGGTCGCGCTTCGGACACCCTGAGTTCGCGGGAGAGGCCGGCACGCTGATCCCGCGCTGGCGGGCGAATGACAACGTGGTGCCCTTCAGCTTCGCCAGCCTCCGCGAGACACTGGCACCACACGCCACGACCGACGTGGAGCGGGCGCTGGAGATATTCCGCTACGCGCTGAAGGCCACCAACTACTACGACGCGCATTACTGCGAGGACCTCGGCACCTCGCATCGCGATCGCGTGTCATACACGTTGATCCGTGCGCTGAACGTCTATCCCTTCGATCAATGCGGCCCGCTCAACCACACGCTGCGCTACCTCTTCATCGCCGGCGGGATCTCCAGCAACAACGCCCCCGGCACGCACCATCAGTTCCAGCAGGGCTTCTACGACGGCAGCCTGCGGCTCTTCGACCTCTCCGCGCGCCAGTACTGGCTCGGGAGGGACAACGAGACGCTCGCGAGCCTGCGGGAACTCAGCGACGATCCGTGGTTGAAGCTCCGCCAGGAGGGGCAGCCGAACGCGTGGCTCCCCGGCCGCATCAGCTCCGCGAGCTTCGGCAGCATCAGCAAGCCGCTTTCCATCGACGTTCCGCTGCGGCCCGACGAGCGCATCAGCTTCGGCTGGCACAATGAGGGCAGTTGGATGGCGCTCACCGGCGCGCGCGAGCCGATCCACCCTGCGAAGGAGCCGCCCCTCTTTGGCAACG
>JBMNNW010000170.1:0-6473 GCA_050942735.1 Armatimonadota bacterium | reverse complement strand
CGATGAGGTTGCCCTCGAAGACGCGGGTGGTGGCGGTGGTGAGTTCGCGAAGACGGTCGTCCGCGGATCGGCTCATCATCTCAACTCCCGTGCGGTGGTGTGGTCATGTGATTCACCCGCGAGCCGGCGACTCCTTCGTGAGGGCGAAGGTGGCGGGGCGAGGATGCTGGAATTGAGGGCCGGAACCATGGGCTTAACGTCCGCCTCCGCAAGCGGCGGATAGGGAGGGCCCGGCGTGAGGGCCGGGGCGGCGACGACAACGACAACGGCGGAGTCCGGAGCGGGCTCCGGAACGGACCGGAATGAGGTACGCTGATGGCGGTCAATGAGGCGCGAGTCGGGTTCGTGGGTTGTGGAGTACACGCCAGGGAGGTGCTTCTGCCGGCGGTGCGTGGAGCGGGGATGGAGCTGGCGGCGGTGTGCGATCTCGACAAACGGCTGGCGCAGAGAGTGACGCGGCGGTTCGGGGCGTTTCGAGCCTACCAGGATGTGGGAAAGATGGTCGAGGAGATGGACCTCGACGCGCTGCTGGTCTGCGGGCCGCCGGAGATGCACGTGGAGGCGGCGGAGACGGGGCTGCGCGCGGGTTGTCATGTGTGGACGGAGATGCCCGCGGGTATGACATCACGGGAGGTTGCCGAGATCGCGGAGCTTGCCGCGGAGCGCAAAGTGATCGCGCAGCCGGGGCTGATGCTGCGTTTCGCGCCGAGCTACCGGCGTCTGCGGGAGATCGTGACCGGGGAGGAGTTCGGCGAGACCCGCAGCATCGAGGTGACGTGGTGGCCGCCGAGGATGCACGGGCATGACGACCCGGTGGCGTTCGATCTGCCGCATGCGATGGACCTTGTGAGGTTCATCGGCGGGGAGGTTCGTGGGCTCGCGGTGGCGCGGGGCGGTGAGGACGGTCCGCTGTCGGTGGCGCTGGAGCTTGCGTCGGGCGCGGTCGGCACGGTGAGTTTCGGCGGGGGTGCGGGCTGCCCGCGCGAGCGCGTTGAGGTCGCGGGCGCGGTTGCGGCGGTCGGCGTGGAGGACCGGCAGACCGTGACTCTGCGGCGGGGCGCCGGGGAGGCGGCGAGCGTCTGGGCTGCCCGGCTGTGGTCGGGAGAGGGGCCCGAGCGGCTGCAGGGCTTTCTGCCGGAGATGGAGCACTTCGCGGCGGCGGTCAGCGGGGCGGAGAAGCCCCGGGTGACGATGCGCGATGCGGCGGCGGCACTACACCTCGCCGAGCTTGCGGCGACGGGTATGGGGGAGATGGCGACTGTGGAGTGAGGCGTGTGAGCGCGACGGATGCGGGACGAGCGAGTGCGGCCGAGGAGCTGAGCTGGAGCGCGCGGCGGGCGGCGGAGCAGCCGGCACTGACGGTGCTGGTGGTGATCTTCGAGCTGGTACTCACCGCCGGCGTCTACATCTACTACGACCTTCACTACGCGCTGCTGACGTTCGGGGTCATCACGCTGGCGCTGATCCCCTACTACGCGCGCTACCGCTACGTCCTGCGCCGCGACGGGTTCGAGGTGCACGGCCCGTTCTACTACACGCCCTACGAGTGGACGCAGTTTGAGGGCTGGCGCCTCAGCGAGAACGAGCTGCGGCTGGTCTTCAGGAAGGGAAGGCGGTCGGTGCTGGTGCTGTTCGCGCCCGACAACATCGACAGGGTGGTGCAGTTCGTGCAGGGGTCACTGCCGCGGATGACCGATGACACCTGAGTGTCCGGAGATGGATGAGGAGCGGGCCCGTCAGCGCGAGGTGCTCGAGAAGGTCGCTCGAGAGATCGCCAGGCGCAGAATGTGCGTCCCGGCGATCTTTTTCCTCGAGTCGGTCCAGCCGCTGGCGTTCCTTGCCGGCCAGGGGCTGGCGTTCCTCGAGCCGCTGCTGAAGGTGATCTTCGAGGCGCCCGACTACCGCGTCTTCCGGGAGGCGATCGAGGACCGGGAGAATGTGAAGTGGCTGGCGGACCGGCTGGAGGAGCTTGAGGACGGCGAGTGATGGGAGCCGGGAATCGGGCACGGCAAGCGGCGAACGGCAGCGGGGGCGATCAGGCGTCGTCGGCTCGGCGCCGCCCGCGACGCCGCAGGACAATCCCCACAAGGCCCACCGAGACGAGCAGGATCGTGCCGGGCTCCGGATACTGGACGTAGTAATACGTCAGCGCGTACTCGCCCGTCTGCGGCATGCCGAAGTTCTCACCGCCCATGATGCGGGCGTAATGCCAGCCACTGTCCTGAGCGCGCCAGAAGAGGTTCGAGACGTTCGTGTGCAGCGATGAGGTATTGTTGCTCACCGCCAGCCATGTGCCGCCCTCGTCGTACAGGCGTATCTGTGTGTCGATGGCCTCCTTGAAGCCCCGATCGGACTGGGTGGTGAAGACCGCGCGGTCACCGGTGTCGAGCCAGATGCGGTACCAGTCCTCATCGCCCTCGGTGAGGCTCGCGTAGATGGTCTCGGCGCTCGCGTAGATGGTCTCGGCGCTCGCGTAGATGGTCAGGGCCGAGGCGGGATCATTCCCGAAGTCGGTCTCCTCAACGATCGGGCCGCTGTCGTTGGGGATGAAGGGAACGGCGCTGCTGACGAAATACTCGTCCCCGGCGGAGCCGACGACCTGCTGATGGGTGTAGCGCCACCACTCCTGCCCGCTGGAGAGCCGCGCGTCAACGCCCATGTAGCCGGTGCTGTCGCCGTCACGCCAGGTGTCCCGCGTGGCGAACCAGCGGTCGCCATCGTCGTCGATCCAGTAGCCGTAGGCCGCGACGCTGTGGCCGCCGCCGACGAGGCTCATGTTGAGCAGCAGCGGCCGGCCGGAGTCGATCTCGCGGACGAGGTCGTTGAACGTGAAGGCGGCCTCGTTGAAGATGTCGGCCCAGTGGGCCTGCGGAGCGTAGTAGACGAATGAGGTGAAGTCGTAGGACTCGTTGACCTCCGTGTTCGGGTCATCCCACGCGGCGAAGCGGCGCAGGCCGGTGGCGATGTTCCAACTGTAGGAGCCGCCGTTGCTCGGATCGGTGTGCATGAAGCATGAGAGCGAGTTGGGGGCGTTGGTGTGCGCGCACTCGTTGGGAGTGTACGGCTCGGTGATATGCTCGGGGCTGGTGATGATGTCGTAGATCGGGTCGGAGTGAGGCGCGGTCATCGGCGCAGTGCCGGCGTAGAGGTTCTCGTAGCCGGGCTGGTTGTCCCAGTAGCCGATGAGGTTGCCTCCCGCCGTCGGGCTGCAGCCGTAGTACCACAGGTAGTCGGGCACGTCATCGAGCCAGTACTGGATGTCGGCGCCAACGCCCGCCGTGCCGAGCATCACCACGGTGCAGCAGATCGCGAGCAGCTTGCAGGTACGCAGTGTGATCAACCCCACGGGCGAGCAGAGCGACGGCCTGAGCACGGTGAGCATGCAGCGAGTGCTTCGCCGCAGCGGAGAGGGAGTCCTCCCGGACGCAGTGGCAGGGAGGGCGGGAAACGGAAACGGCACGGGCGGGATCGGACGGCGAACGTCGATTCCCTGCGAACGGCGACGGTGAACGCCGGGGACAGCCGCGGGACGGGGGCTGACCGCATTGTGCAGGCTGCCGGGGCCGGGGGGGCTCACGTCGGCCTGGCTCTCTCTCCCTGGACGCATGCACGAGATGCGTCAGGCGGGAGAGGGGCAGAACACAACGGTGCGCGGAGATGCGAAAGGGCCTTGAGAGGTCGGAACGTGGACTCATGCCCCGATGGTTGTCTGTGAGGGCGGGGGAGGTCGCTGTTGCCATCACCCACATAATCTGGTCGCACTCCGCGGGACGTGAGGGCTTGAAACCGGCGGCGATTTCGGTTACAATACGGCCACAAGGGCCAACGTCCTCCGAAGTTTGAATGCCGCCACCAGCCCTGCGCGCCGCGAGCGCGCATCGTCATGTGCGTCCTGGGCCACCAGGTTCAGGGCGCTCACCGGTATTAACATACAGCACGTCACCGCCACGATCGGGAGTTGTGTATTGTGCCTAAGATTCGGATTGTCGATGTGACCAACCGGGACGGGGAGCAGACCGCGCGCATCGTTCTGAGCAAGCTGCAGAAGACGATCCTCAACCTGCTGCTCGACGACATGGGGATCTACGGCTCCGAGCTTGGCTTTCCGCTGAACCCGCACGAGTGGAACTACCTCAACTGCAACGTCGAACTCACGCGCATGGAGAACGACGACGGCAAGCCCGTCATCGAGGACCTTCGGCTTGAGGGCTGGTCGCGCGCCGTCGCCGACGATGTGCGCCAGGCGCTGACGAATACCGAGCTGACGCACCTGAACCTGTCGATCTCCACCTCCCAGCAGATGCTGGAGCGGAAGTTCCGCGGCAAGTTCAGTCCCGACGACATCATCAACATGATGACCGACGCGGTTCGCGCCGCGCTCGAGGGTGGCTGCACCTCCGTCGGGATCAACGCCGAGGACGCCTCCCGGACAGACATGGAGTTCCTCAAGGACTTCGGCCTCGCGGGCAAGGAAGCCGGGGCGGAGATCCTGCGCTACTGCGACACACTCGGCTACGACGACCCCTGCACCATCGCCGAGCGCATGGGCGAGCTTGCGCGCGAGGTGCAGATGCCGCTGGAGACGCACTGCCACAACGACCTCGGGCTGGCCGTGGCGAACTCGGTCGCGGGCGCCGTCGCGGCCTGCGATGAGGGCCAGGACGCCTACATCAACACGACCGTCAACGGCGTGGGGGAGCGGGCGGGCAACGCCGACCTCGTCTCCGTGATCCTCGCGCTGCGCCACTCCTCGGGGCTGGCCGGCAAGGGCTACCTCGATGAGGGGATCGACACGACCAGGTCCTACAAGCTCGCGCGCTACGTCGCGAACTCCTTCGGTCTGCCGATCCCGATCAACCAGGTGGGCATGGGCGCGAATGCATTCGCGCACGAGTCGGGCATCCACGCCGACGGCGCGCTCAAGGACCGGCACAACTACGAACTCTACGCCTTCGAGGACCTCGGCCGGGGCACCGAGACGCTCTCACGCACCGGCCGCGAGATTCTCACCGGCCTGCACGGCGGCACCTCAGGCCTCGAGTACGTCTACTCGCACATGGACCTTGCGTTCCGCGACCGCGAGCACGCAGGCGAGATCCTCAAGCTCGTACAGTACGCCAACCTCTGCAACCAGCAGCCGCTGACCGAAGAGGAACTGCAGTTCATCTACCACTACCCGGAGATAACCCGCAAGCTCCTCACCTACACGCCGTAACGGCAGCGAACGACTGACCTCACCCCCGGCCCCTCTCCGTGCCGGAGAGGGGAGAACGGCAACAACGACAACGCCCCTCCGCCTGATGGTGGAGGGGCGTTTTTCTTGCGTGGGCAGGCGTCGTGAAGCGGGGGATCGCCCCGAAGCCCCGTGGCCGACGGGCGCTACCTGTGCTACACCCTCTACTCCACCGGGATCTCGCGCACCGTCACAAACTCCGTGCTGATCTCGCCATCCCTGCAGCGGAACACGCGATAGCCGCGCCGCGGATCGTGATCCACGTTCTCGCGGACCGTCGCGCAACAGACGTTGACCGTGAAGAGCACGCCATCGCGGAGATGCTCCTGATTCGCGTGCAGGTGGCCCGCAAGAGCCGCCTTGAGGTTGCGGCCCTCGAAGAGCGCGAGAATCTCGGGCGCGCCCGCCAGCGGGATCAGCCCCCCAAGCAACAGCGGATGATGGGCCGCCAGCACGACCGGGGTCTGAGGATCGATCCGCGCAACCTGCTCGCGCAACCACGCCATCGTCTCATCGGTCACAAGTGTCTCTCGGGGCCCGTTGCTGTCGAAGAGCAGGAAGACCCAGCCGTTGTAGTCAACGCGGCGGTTGAGCGGGCCGAAGTGCTCCTCGTACAACGCGTCCTTGAGGTCGTGATTTCCGCGCACCGGATGCCACGGGCGCTCCAACCGCGCGAGCACCTGCTTCGCGAGAGCGAACTCCGGTGCGGTCGAGCGGTTCGTGATATCGCCGAGCCAGAGGCTGAACGCGAGGCGCTCGTCGGCATTGATCATCGCGACGGCCTCGCGGACGATCTGTGTGCTCTCCTCATCAACGATATGCGTATCGGCCACCGCCGCGAACCAGAAGTCCTCAGCGACGGCGGGCAGCGCGACAACGCTCAGCAGCAGGACGACAGCGATCGTGCGTGTGAGTCGCGTCAGGGTCATCAGCACACCTCCGGCACATCAGACGGTTGCGGCGGCCGGATGGTTTCGCCAGGTCGCGAGTGGGAAGTCGCAAGTCGCAAGCGAACGGCGACGGCAGGGGGCGGCGGGACGGGCAATCGGGAACGGCGACGGCGCGCGGACGGGAGACGCGTGTGCCGCGGGATGGGCACACACCCACACGCCCTCTCGTTTCTCGGCTAACGCTTCCCGTTTCCCGGCTAACGTTTCTCGGTTCCCGGCTAACGCTTCTCGTTTCACGGCTAACGCTTCTCGTTTCACGGCTAACGCTTCTCGTTTCTCGGCTAACGCTT
>JBMNNW010000062.1:0-29486 GCA_050942735.1 Armatimonadota bacterium | reverse complement strand
TGCGTCACTGCACGCTGGCTGCGAACTCCTCGATGTCCACGACCTGGCCACTCTCGCCCGACTCAACCATCGCCAGCGAGATCAGCAGCGCGTTGAGGCCGTCGCGGTACGTGGCCGCGGGCGCGAGATCGACGCCATTGAGGCACGCATCCGCCCAGTGGCGGTAGAGGTCCTGCGTGAAGTCGCGCCCCTCGCCCTCGAAGGACGCGCTCCAGAAGTCACGCCCGCGCTCACCGGGCATCGGGTTCGGCCCGATCGCATACCGCACGGTGTTGCCGTCCGCCACCGCGAGGCCGGTGCGCCCGACGACGTCGAGACGCTGCGGCACACCCCCGCCGCCCATCGAGGACGAGATGAGCCCGGCGACCCGGTGCGGGCCATCGCCAAGCTGGATCTCGCAGCTCATGTACGAGATCGCCCCGGAGGTCTCCCAGACATCGCGGCCCATCGTGGCGTACACCTTCCTCGGCTCCCTGCCTGCGAGGAACGGGATCATGTCGATGTCGTGGCTGATGAAGTCCATGATCCCGTCGAAGGGTGCCGGACTGAGGTACTTGTCCAGCAGCATCGCACGCTGGCGCGCGAAGATGATCTGGAGTGGATCGATCTGCTCGCACAGCTCCTTGACCTTCCGGTACACCGGGCCGAAGCGCAGTTGGTAGGAGATCGCGGCGACGAGCCCCTTCTCCTCCACAGCCTCCATCATGTGCCGGGCCTGCCCGACACTCCCGGCCATCGGCTTCTCGGTCACAAGATGCTTGCCGGCCTCAATGACCTGAATCGCGGTGTCGTAGTGGTAGGCCGTCGGAACGCAGATGCCGCAGCCGTCAAGCTCGTAGTTGGCGAGAAGCTCATCGATGCTCGCGACCCACGGAACACCGAACTCCTCAACGACCGGCTTCGCCGTCTCCTCGACCATGTCGCAGATGGCGACAAACTCGATGTTCGGGGCCCCGGCGATTGAGCGGATATGACTCATCCCGCGACCGCCCGCGCCGATCATCGCGACTCTCAGCTTCTCCATCATTCATTCTCCTCAGTTCTGCTCCGTCTCTGTGGCGGTAGCTCAGTGGGGCGTATTCGACGTACGCGCAAACGGACCTCCCGAGACCCAGGCGCCCACTCCCGCACCCCGATGAGCCGCCGCGGCGACCGTCGCGAAGGAAGATGTGCGTGGATGGCGAATGAGGTCACGGTGATTCTCATGACCGACCTTAGTTCCAGAGCTGAGCGCCTCCGTGACATCCTCCGGGAGACCGGCGGCGTCCTGATTGCGCTCTCGGGGGGAGTGGACAGTTCGCTGCTGGTGGACGTGGCCGGTGAGGTGCTCGGCGACCGCGTGCTGGCCGTCACCGCGCGCGGGCCGCTCTTCCACGAGTTCGAGATCGAGCGCGCAGGGCAGATCGCCGAGCGCGCCGGTGTCAGGCACATGGTCATCGGCGCCTGCCAGCTTGACGATCCGCTCGTGCGATC
Organism: Armatimonadota bacterium; assembly: GCA_050942735.1. GTDB lineage: Bacteria > Armatimonadota > Zipacnadia > Zipacnadales > UBA5352 > UBA5352. Next base: position 28,013 of record JBMNNW010000062.1, on the reverse strand, counting down.
GAACCCGCCGGACCGGTGTTACCACTGCAAGAAGGTCCTCTTCCAGCACCTGCTGGATCTCGCGCACGTGCAGGGCCTGCCGTGGGTGGCGCATGGCGAGCAGCTTGATGACGCCTCGGCGCATCGCCCCGGCGCGCGGGCGGCGGAGGAGATGGGGATCCGCGCGCCGCTGGCTGAGGCGGGGCTGACCAAGCAGGACGTACGCGATCTGTCTCGCGAGCGGGGGCTGCCGACCTGGGATGATCCTGCGATGGCCTGTCTCGCCACGCGCGTGCCCTACGGCCAGGAGCTGACCGAGGAACGGCTGGCGCGCATCGCCGCGGCTGAGGACGCGCTTCGCGCACTGGGGTTCGACGCGCTCCGCGTGCGCGATCACGACGGCCTCGCGAGGATCGAGGTGCCGCCCGAGCGCGTCGCCGAGTTGACCGATGAGCGGACGCGCTCTCGTGTTGCCGAGAGACTCCGGGAGATCGGCTTTCGGTGGGTGACGGTGGATCTGCAGGGGCTGCGCTCGGGCAGCATGGACGCTCCGTGATCCACGGTTGCCGCTGGCCTCGATGAGGCGTTTCGTGCAGCCGCGTTCGTTCAATCGCTGCGCAGCACACCCGCCACGCACTCAGCAACCACAGGGAGGTCTCAATGCGGCCGGCCGATCGTCTCTCTCGTCGAACCTTCCTCATCGGCGCCTGCGTCGCAGCCGTGATCGGCCTTGGCGCGACGGCGTGGGGTGTCTTCAGCCCCACGGTTCTCGAGCACTACTCAGCATCCCCCGACAGCGTGGCGATCACCGAGTGGGCGGAGCGGGCCGAACGCGACGAAATGGTGCGCTGGCTCCACGGCCAGTGGATCCAGGCCTGTTCACCACCGTACTACCGCCCACTTTCGAGTTACCTCTTCTTTCTCGAATACAGGCTCTTCGGCTGGAACTTCCAGGGCCACGTCATCGTGTCATGGCTTGCGCATGCCGCGATCTGTGTGTGTGTCTATCTGCTCGCTCTGCGGCTGATTCCCGGTCGCTTCCCTCTCGCCATGGCGCTTCTCGCGGTCGCGCTCTTCAACCTGCGGCTGGGCCCGGAGGGACCGGACTGGGAGGCCACGCCCGTTGCGGCGGCAGTGGTTGCATGGTGGCCCTCTCAGACCGATCAGATGAGTCTGCTCCCGTCGCTGCTGGCGCTGCTGGCGCTCGATCGCTGGCTGATGGGCGGTCGGCGGCGGAACCTCGCTGCCGCAGTGGGGCTCTGGCTCGCTGCCCTGCTGTTCAAGGAGATGGCGATCACACTGCCCGTGGTGGCGATGCTGCTGGTCATCTACCGCGGCGGGCGAAGAAGCCTCGCAGCGCCCGAGACCGCCAACGATGACGCGGACGAGAGGAGCCCGCGCGGGCTGGCCTGGCTGATCGGGGGCGGCGGAATCGTCGCGGCGGCGGGCTATCTGGCCCTGCGCTCGCGGCTGGTTGAGGGTGGGCCGGATATCTTCGCCCACGACGCCGCGTTCTACCTGAACAAGGCGATGCACGTTCTCTTCTACCGGCCCTACGCGGTGACGGTCGCCCGCTGGCCGTGGATCGTGGTCGCGGCGATCCTCTGCGCGATCGTCATCATGGCCTGGGTGCGCGCGCGCCAACGCCCGAGTTGGGTGTGGCTTATCCCCGGCCTGATCGTGGCCGCCGGCGTGCCCGCGGAACTTCTTGCCTACAACTTCTTTCTGATCACGATCCCGAGGGAGATAGCCGCGCTCTTCACGATGACGACGCTCGCGCTCGGGGATTCTCGTCCTCGCGCACGTACGGGTCGCCTGGCCGTGGCTGCTGCTCGGCATGGCGGTCGTGGTACATCTTCCGCTGCTGTGGATGTGGGGCCCGCACTACTTCTACTGGCCGGCGGCGCTGTGGGCGTTGTTCAACGCTGGCCTGTGGCAGTATGCCCTCGACCGGTGGTTCAGCCCGGCCGCCCCCAACGCGAGGCCGGAGGGAGAGCAGACCGCGGCGGCTCCGCCGACCGGAACATGATGCGCTATGTCCCGGGCATCGTCGTCCAGAAGCTGAATGCCGCCGCGTGTGTCGGGTTGAGGTGCACCAGCAGGTTCCACATGCTCAGGGCATTGAGCGCGACGAACAGCGCGAGCACCGCGCCCGCTCCGATGCGCCCGAGGCGTTCGGGCACGATCCATGCCCAGCCGGCCACGAGGAACGTCACGAAGCCCGGGAGCGCGAACATCGCGTAGCGGCCACCCTGGTGAGGCCCCTGGTGCACGAACATCACCACGAGGTGGATCAGCACGTAGATCGCGGCGAATGGCAGCAGCATCGCCAGAAAGTCGCGCACGCGCCGTGGCGACTTCGTGTCCACAACAGGGCGGTTCCGCGACCAGAGGGCGATCCAGCCCGCGAGTGCGAGAGCCGTGAGAGCCCCAAGTGTCAGATAGATCGGCGCTTCGGTGACCGCCGGGAACCAGCCCACCTGTGCCCAGATGCTCACGAACAGACCCATGAACGTGGCGATGACCAGCTCGCCGACTATCCCGGTACTGACGGCGTCGATGAAGCTGAGATGCTCAGGGATGCCCTGATATCCGGGAGCGACGTAGTTGAGCGATCCGTAGAGCATGAAGTTCCTCGCGTACCACCAGCCCGCGGTGAGCGCGAGCCCCGCGACCGTCACCGCGGCGTTGCGCCAGAAGGTCGCCTGTCGCCAGAAATCGCGGCCGTGATCCCACGCCAGGATGAGCAGCAGTACGGGGGGCAGGCAGAGCAGAAGCTGGCCCTTCATGAGGGCGCCCACGCCCAGCAGCAGGCCGCCGATGATTGAACTGCGCACCGACCAGGCCCCGCCGGCGCGCGTGATCAGGAAGAACACCAGCGCCGCACCGGCAAGATTCGCACCGTTGTCATTGTTCACGACGGAGTGGTCCATCACGAAGTGCGGCCAGACGGCCATCAGGGCGGGCGGGAGGAGCGCTACCATCGGTCGGCGCGGGAAGAGATGGCGCGCGCTGCGCCACACGAGCCATAGTACGCCGATACCGAAGAGGGGCGAGAGCAGTCGAAGCAGGCGCTGGGTCCACCAGAGACCGACCGTGTCGCGCAGTGCAACGTAGGCCGGGGTGATAAGTACATAGTAGAGCGGAGGATGCAGTACGATCGCGCCCTCAAGCTCCCGCCCGTCGGGCAGCACGAGCGGGAGGCGATGGTGATCGACCATCAGCGGCAGATACTGGAAATGCCGCGGCTCGTCCGGGCCGAACCCAAGGGGGATTATCAGGCCGTAGGCGATCGCGAGAACCGCGAAGACAGATGCAATCAGCCCGAAAAGCCGCCTCTCACGGCGCGATGGCGGCTCGATGCGCGGTGCTTCTGTGGCCGCAGCGTCGTGGCTCTCGTTCAGAACGGTCACGTTGCCTCGTTCTCCTCCATCTCGGTGTCGATGTCGCCTGCCGCGGGCCGGATCCGAGGTCGAAGAACGTAGAGAAGAAGACTCCAGACGTATCTCCAGCCATATCGCAGCGCTGAGAGGCGCGAAGTGCCGTGCTTGCGCCGGTACTCGTAGCTGGGGACGTTGATCACGCGGTAGCCGCGCAGGAGCGCTTTCATGACCATCTCCTGCTCGATGGTGAAGATGTCCTCCTCCAGACCGAGGGCGCGGGCAACATCGGCGCGGATCGCGCGGTAGCCGTTTTGCACATCTCCAAGCCGCACCCCGAAGCGCAGGTTGATGACGGTGCGGATCACCCAACTGCCGAGGCGGCGGAGAACATGATCGAGCGAGTCGTGCAACTCCTCGCTGCCGGCGGCGTTGCGATCTCCGATCACCAGGTCGGCCTGTCCCTGCACGATCGGCTCCACGAGTGCCGGGATGTCGGCGGGGTCATGCGATCCGTCCGCGTCGATGAAGACCAATATGTCCGCCTGCTCGGTGTCGATGGCGTAACGGATGGCGCGGCCCTTGCCGCGTTCGGAGAGGATTTCGCATCGCGCCCCCTCCTTCGTAGCGACCTGGCAGGTGCCGTCGGTGGAGTCGCCGTCGATCACGACCACCTCGTCCACGTGCTGACGGCTGCCTGCCACGATCGGGCCGATTGAGGGCGCCTCATTGAGCGCGCAGATGATCGCCTTTGTGAGCATTGACTACGCCTTTCCTGTCCGGACTGCGGGCAACATCAAGCCGGCGCGGGTGTGGCGACAACCCGCACCATGCAGGCTTCCGCGAGACCGCCTCGGCTACTGCTGCTGGGCCTCAGGCAACCTGAAGCTGGGAAGCTGGGAGGCCGGGACCCACTTGACGTGTCCATCGACGAAGAGTACATTGCACCCGCCGTTGTGCGCGGGCGGGACGCCATTGCTGACGACGTTGACGTCCATCATCAGCCAGGTCCCGGCGGGGTTCGGGATCTGATCCGCGGGCCTCCCGCCGAGTCTGTCATTGTACACGTAGCAGATGCCGCGCTGCTGGATCGCCTGCGGCGCGGCGGGGCAGATGAACATCTGTGCCGGCACCTCGCTCGACATCAACCTCGCGAGGTGATACTGGTTCCTGGCAGGGTGGGGTGGGTCGGGCGGGTAGAACCACGCCCTCGGGAGCGGTTCGCCGGTCATCGTCTTCATCTGGATAGCCATGCCGATCTGGCGGAGGTGTTGCTGGCAGGCGGTCTGATGGGCCTGTGACGTGGTCCCGATGAACGCGTTGCCACCGAGGCCCGTCAGAATACCAGCCACTGCGAGCACTTCGACCGCGGTGAAACCAAGTCGTCGTCCGCGCCGGTGAAACACCGTGACCACCACCTCGGGAGTTGTCCGTTGAGGATGATCGTGCACAGAGTATATACCCCTCAGATGCCCCCGTCAACGCCGGGTGGGCGCAGTCGAAGCTGCAGGCGTCTGCCGCGTCGGTGGCCGATGCACCGGAGGAATCTCCGGAGGCGTTGGACAATGCTGGCTCGTAAGACCACGAGACATTTCGCCAGGGGTGATCGTCGTTGAAGCTGCGCGTGCTGACGGGCGAGATGGAGGCCTACGAGTTCGACGTCGAGGGTGAGTTCGTTACACTGGGCCGAAGGGCCGAGAACGATGTCGCCCTGCCCCTGGATCCGCGCGTGTCACGCTTCCACGCGCAGATCGGTCGGGGGCCTGATGATACGTGGCTGCTGGAGGATCTTGATTCGACGAACGGCACATTCGTCGGCCGCCGGCGCATCTACGCACCAACCCCGATCAGGCCCGGAGAGCCCTTCAGGATCGGCCGTACGTGGCTGATGATCCATGAAGACCCTGTTGATGAGAGTGCCGCGGCCGACGCGGTCGTGCTGGTGGAGGAGGTCGAGGACGGGCGCGATGCGGTCGTGTTCTCCGTGCAGCCAGGCGCGGAGGCCGAACGCGAGCTTGGCAACGACGAACTTGCACGGCGCCTCGAGGTGTTCGGCGACGTCTCGGGGGCACTGGGCAGCACGCTGGACCTCTCCGAACTTCTGCAGGTGCTCCTTCGGAGCATCATGCGGGTGGTTCCGGCCGAGCGCGCGTTCCTGCTGCTGATTGATCCGCAGACAGAGGAGCTTGAGCCGCGCGCCGTCTGGCCGATCGATGACAGCGGCGGTGAGATCGCGATCAGCCGCAGCATCGTCGAGCAGGCGATCGAGCAGCGCTCGACGCTACTGCTCTCCGACGCGATGGCGGACGAGCGGTTCGGTGAGGTCGAGTCGGTGCAGGATCTGCGGATACGCTCCGCTATCTGCGCCCCCCTGTTGCGCGCGGGTGAGGTGCTCGGCGTGATCTTCCTCGACACCACCGGCGCCACCCACGTCTTCGATCGCGGCGATGCTGAGATCGTCAGCTCGATCGCCGCGCAGGCGGCGGTCGCGATCGAGAACGCGCGCCTCTTCACCGAGCTTCGCCAGGCCTATGACGAGCTTAAGGCCGCGCAGGAGCAGATGGTGCGGTCTGAGAAGCTGTCGATCATCGGGACGCTCTCCGCGACCGTCGCTCACGACATGGCCAACGTGGTCTCGCCGATGGTCACGCTCGTGGACCTGGCGATGGAGCGCGGGGTGGTCGATGAGCGGACTGAGAGGTCGCTGGAGCGGCAGCTTCAGCGGCTGCTGGCGATGGTCGAGCGGCTGAAATCATTCGCGCGGCCGGAAGCCATGCAGACGCAGCCGACCGACATAAACGATGTCGTGGACGACACGCTGGCGATGCTTCGCACCGAACTCCATCACGAGGGCGTGAAAGTGGATCTGCAGCTTGGCGAGGACCTCCCGCTCGTGCAGGCGCTGCCGACACAGCTCGATCGCGTGCTGCTGAACCTGTGTCTGAACGCGATTGAGGCGATGACCGAGGAGCCAAAGACGCTGGGCATCGAGACCGAGATGGACGGTGAGGAGGTCTCCCTCGCGGTCTCTGACACGGGGCCCGGCATTCCGCCCGAGCTGCAGACGCGGCTCTTCGAGCCGTTCTTCACGACCAAGGACACAGGCACCGGGATGGGCCTCTTCTCATGTCGGCGTATCGTCGAGGACGAGCACGGCGGTACGATCGAGGTGGACTCGCGCGTCGGAGAGGGAACGACCGTGACCGTGCGACTGCCGGTGGCAAAGCAGTCGTGAGGCGCGGGGGAGCCGGCGGGCATTCGCGCCGCGCGATATCAGGGGACGCCGCACCTCAGTGACGCTCGAGGCGTCCGGCCTCTACTTCAGGACGCAGCCGCCCTCGCCGCCTTCGATGACCTCGCCGATGGCCAGCGGCGTTTCGCCCGCAGCGCTGAGGATCTCAGCGGTCCGTTCGGCCTCAGCCTTCGCGACCGAGAGCACCATCCCGATGCCGAGGTTAAAGGTCCTGCGCATCTCCGTCTCGGCCACGTCGCCAGCCTGCTGGATGAGATCGAAGATCGCGGGGCGGTCGAAGCTCGACATCTCCACGCTCGCTGTCAGGCCCTCAGGGATGGCGCGGGCCACGTTCCCTCCGATCCCACCACCGGTGATGTGCATGATCGCGTGGGGGAGATGGCCCTCCTCGAAAAGCCGCACCAGCGAGCCGGCGTAAATCCGCGTCGGTTCCAGCAACTCCTCACCCAGCGGTCGGCCCAACTCGCCCGGGTCCTCATCGAGCGGCAGCCCGGCGTTGTCCAGCAGTACGTAGCGCGCCAGCGAATAGCCGTTGCTGTGCAGGCCCGATGACGGCAGCCCGATGAGAACATCACCTGCCGCGACATTCGAGCCGTCAATGATCCTGTCGCGCTCCATGACACCCACCGCGAAGCCGACGAGGTCATACTCGTCCTCCGCGTACATCCCCGGCATCTCCGCACTCTCGCCGCCGAGAAGCGCGCAACCGGCCATCCGGCAGCCCTCGGCGACGCCCTCGACGATCTCCGCGAGCACCTCCGGGACCATCCTGCCGATGCCGACGTAGTCGAGGAAGAGGAGCGGTCGTGCGCCCTGGCATACGATGTCATCAACGCACATCGCGACGCAGTCCCGGCCGATGGTGTTGTGCCTGTCGAGCGCGAATGCGATCTTCAGCTTCGTGCCGACGCCATCGGTTCCCGCGACCAACACCGGCTCATCGTAGTGGCCGCCGAGACCGATCATCCCGCCGAAGTCACTCAGACCGCCGATGACCGCGGCGGTGTGCGTGGACTTCACGGCGGCCTTCATCAACTCAACCGCGCGTTCACCTGCGTCGATGTCAACGCCGGCGTCTTTGTAGGTCGGCCTCTCGCTCATTGCGCTCTCCTGAACACTATCTCCCGGAATCCCAGGCGACCGACGCCGGCGTCACCGATGCTGCCGGCGACCGGAGGCCGCCGTCCTACGCCTTCGCGGGCTCCTCTTCGAGGTCGAACTTGGTGGCGCGCAGGTGGTCGGGCACGATGATCGGGTAGTCGTTGTTGAAGCAGGCGGCGCAGAAATTGCTCTTCGGCAGCCCGACCGCCTTCACGAGGTTCGGAAGGTGCAGAAACTCCAGAGAGTCGGCGCCGAGATGCTCGCAGATCTGCTCCTTGCGCATCCGCGCGGCGATCAGCTCTGAGCGCCCCGCCGAGGTGTCGATCCCGTAGAAGCACGGGTACTTGATCGGCGGGCAGGAGATGCGCAGGTGGATCTCCCGCGCACCGGCCTCCCGCAGAAGGTCGATCTCAGGACCGGTGGTGGTTCCCCGCACGATCGAGTCATCGACAACTACGAGGCGCTTGCCCGCGATGGCCTCCCGCAGCGGCGTAAGCTTCATGCGCACACCGAGTGAGCGCATCCGCTGGCTGGGCTTGATGAAGGTGCGGTGGATGTACCGGTTCTTGATGAAGCCCTCGCCGTAGGGGATGCCGGAGACTTCTGCGTAGCCGACCGCGTGAGGGATACCCGTCTCCGGCACTGGCATCACCATGTCGGCATCCACCGGCGCCTGTCGTGCGAGCATGTGGCCCATGCGCACACGAGACTGGTAGATCGAGCGCCCGTAGATGTGACTGTCAGGCCGGGCGAAGTAGATGAACTCGAAGATGCAGCAGGCTTTGCGCTCTGACTCCATCACCTGCATGGACTGCATGCGTCCGGGTGTGAGACTGACGATCTCACCGGGCTCGACCTCTCGAACGTACTCCGCACCGATGGGATGCAGCGCGCACGTCTCCGAGGCGATGACCCACGAGTCTCCGTTGAGTCGGCCGATGCACAGTGGGCGGACACCATGCGGGTCGCGGACGGCGATCAGCTTGCCGGGGGTGATGATCCCCAGCGAATACGCGCCCTCCATCCGGTGCATCGCGTCGGCGATGGCGTCCTCAATACGGTCCTGCGGTGAACGGGCGATGAGCTGCGTGAGCACCTCGGTGTCGCTGGTCGCCTGGAATGAGGCCCCCTGCTGCTCAAGCTCCTGGCGGAGGGCCCGTGCGTTGACGAGGTTGCCGTTGTGCGCAACGGCGATCGGTCCGCTGGAGTGTTCGGCCACGAACGGCTGCGCGTTCTCGATTACATTCGAGCCCATCGTGGAGTAGCGAACGTGCGCGAGACCGACGTCGCCCTGGAGGCGGGAGAGATCCTCGTCATCAAAGACTTCGGTGGCGAGCCCCATCCCGGTGTGAATGTTGATCTGCCCGTCGGCTCCGACCGCGATTCCCGCACTCTCCTGACCTCGGTGCTGGAGGGCAAAGAGGCCGAAGTAGCAGAGCCTGGAAAGGTCGTCGTGGCCTGGTGAGAGGATGCCGCAGACCCCGCAGGCGTCGCCCCACAGCCTCTCGTGGGCACGCCTCATGCAGCCCTGGCAATGCGGATGCTGCTCGTTCATTGTGCCTCCTCACGAACACGCTTGTCGGCTTCGAGGACGTTTGCGGCTCGCTCGCGGCTCATCTCGGCGAGTTTCCGTGCAACCGCGTCGTCCTGCAGCGCAATGATACGCGCGGCGAGGACGGCGGCATTCTTCGCGCCGTCGATCCCGACCGTGGCGACGGGGACACCCGAGGGCATCTGGACGATCGCATAAAGCGCATCGACGCCCCGCAGTGCGGTGGCGTCGATGGGTACGCCGATGACCGGCAAATGCGTATGCGCCGCCACGACGCCGGGAAGGGCGGCGGCCGCACCCGCTCCCGCTATCAGCACTTTGAGGCCGCGCTCGGCGGCGCCGGAGGCATACTCCGCGACCACATCGGGTGTGCGGTGTGCGGACATGATCCGCAGCTCATGCGGCACCCCGAGATCGGCGAGAAGATCCGCGCAGTTGCGCATAACGTCGAGATCGGAATCACTGCCCATGACGATCGAGACCAGCGGCGCGTCAGCGGACATCGGTCAATCGCTCCCAACACCTGAGACTTGTAGGATTCGCCTTGCGCTAACGGTGCACCCGCGGAGCTGTTCGACCGCTCAATCGCTGATGGCCCGCTCCGCGATGTCACTGCGGAAGTACATGTCCTCGAAGTCGATCAGCCCGACCGCCTGATAGGCGCGGTCACGCGCCTGAGCAAACGTCGGGCCCAGGGCCGTCACGCCCAGAACACGGCCGCCATCGGTGAAATACCTCCGGCCCATGCGCTCGGTGCCCGCGTGGAATACAACAACGCCCTCCTGCTCGCCCGCCTCTCTGAGGCCGGTGATCTGCTTGCCCGTCTCATAGGAGCCGGGATAGCCGCCGGATGCGCAGACCACACAGACGGCCACGTCATCGGTCCAGCGCACCTCCGCCTCCGAGAGCCGGCCCTCGGCCGCTGCGAGCAGCACCTCGACGAGATCGCTCTGGAGCCTCGGGAGCACCACCTGGGTCTCCGGGTCGCCGAAGCGGCAGTTGTACTCAAGCAGGCGCGGTCCGTCTTCCGTGAGGATGATCCCCGCGTAGAGTGTGCCGGTATACGGATTGCCGTCCTCCGCCATCTGATCCACGGTCGGACGCACAATCTCAGCCATCACCTGGTCGAAGATCTCCTGCGTCACAACCGGGACGGGCGAGTAGCAGCCCATCCCTCCGGTGTTCGGTCCCTCATCGTCGTCGTAGATCCGTTTGTAGTCCTGCGAGGGCACCATCGGGACAATCGTCTCTCCATCACAGAAGACCTTGATCGAGCACTCCTGGCCCTCGAGGAACTCCTCAACCACGACGCGGTCCCCGGCGGCGCCAAACTCATGATCGATCATGCAGCGATCAACGGCGTCGAGGGCGTCATCAACGTTCTCTGCGACCACTACACCCTTGCCGGCGGCATCCCCGTCCGCCTTCACTACGATGGGCGCCCCTACCTTGCGGATGTACCTGCGGGCCGCCTCGGCGTCGTCGAAGACTTCGAAGCTCTTGCCCGGGGCACCTGCGCGCTGAACGAGGTCGTTGGCGAAGGCCTTCGACCCTTCGAGGCGGGCGGCGGCGGCGTTGGGCCCGTAGATCGTCAGTCCGCGGCTGCGGAAGTGATCGCAGACGCCCGCGATCAACGGGCGCTCCGGGCCGACCACCGTCAGGTCGATCCTCTTCTCCTCGGCAAAATCCCCAAGTGCTTCGATATCCTCGACCTTGATAGGGACGCACTCCGCGAGCCGGCCGATGCCGCCGTTCCCGGGGGCGCAGAACAACTCCTCACAGTGCGGACTCTGGGCGATCTTCCAGCACAGTGCATGCTCCCGACCACCGGAACCGACGACCAATATCCTCATGCTTACTCCTCAACTTCCCGCGCGCGTGCCTGACATACTCGTGGATGCGCCACCGCTCGTCATGCGCATCAGCCGCCGTAGATCTCGGCGTCGCGGCTGGCGCTGATGTTCTCGAAGATGCGAGAGTCCTGCTTGAACCCGAGCTTGACGGTGCCGACAGGGCCGTTGCGGTGCTTCGCGACGATCAGCTCCGCCACATCGATCTCATCGCGGAAGCTCTCGCGGCCATCAGTCGCGGCCGCCTTCGCGCCCTCTTCGACTTCCTCGGCGTCCCTCTTCTTCTGATAGTAGCTCTCGCGGAAAAGCATGCAGACGATGTCGGCCTCTGCCTCGATCGACCCCGATTCGGCGAGATCCGAGAGGATCGGCCGCTTGTCTTCGCGCCGCTCGACGTTACGCGAAAGCTGCGAGCCGATCACCACCGGGATCTCCAGTTCGCGGGCCATGGCCTTCATCGCGCGTGCGACCTCACCGATCTCCTGGTGGCGATTCTCCGAGCGCTGTCCGCCCGTGGTCACAAGCTGCAGGTAGTCAACGCAGATCAGCCCGATATCATGCTGAAGCTTCATCCGCCGCGCCTTGGATCGCATCTCCATGATCGAGATGCCCGGCGTGTCATCGATGAAGATGTCGGCCTTGTCGATGAAGTCCACCGCGTGGACCACGCGCTTCCAGTCCTCGCCTCGCGCGTACCCCTTGCGCAGCCGCCATGAACTGATTCGCGCCCGGCCACAAAGCAGCATCTCCGCAAGTTGCGAGGCGGACATCTCGAGGCTGAAAATCCCGACGCCTACGCGTTTCTTGTCGTTGAGCGCTGCGTGCATCGCGACATTGTTCACCATCAGCGACGTCTTGCCCATTGAGGGGCGTCCGGCGAGGATGATGAGGTCGCCTTTTTGCAGCCCCGCGGTCATCTGATCGAGGTCGCGAAGGCCGGTCGGGATACCTGTGACGGAGTCGCCCCGCTTCGAGGCCTCCTCGAGGTGCCGAAAGGTCTCGTGGACAAGCGGCCCGATCTCCTCATACTCGCGGCTCGACCGCTGCTGGGCGATCTCGAAGATGCGCTGCTCGGACTCGTCGAGCGCGAGTGAGAGATTCTCGGGATTGTCGTACGCGAGCGCCTGTATCTCCGCGCCCGCGCTGATCAGTCTGCGGAGCACGGCTTTCTCGTGGACGATGGTGGCGTATCGGATCACATGGGCGGTCGTGGGCACCTCGCCGATGAGACGAGTGAGGTACTCCCCGCCGCCGACCGCCGCAAGCTGCTCGCGACGCCGCAACTCCGCGCCGACGGTGACCACGTCCACCGGATCGCCGCCCTCGTCCACGGCTCGGATGGCCGAGAATATGCGCCGATGCGCCTCCCGGTAGAAGTCCTGCTCCTCCACGATGCTCATGGCACGACTTACCGCGCCCTGCTCCATGAGCATCGCGCCGAGGGTCGCCTGCTCCGCCTCAAGGTCCTGCGGCGGCAGCCGATCGGACATCCTGTCCTGTGAGGGTGTGCTGACGGCCATCCGAGCCTCCATCGCATGCAACCGCTGGACGTGGCGCCTGCGTTACTCTTCCTCTTCGGTCTCCGCGTCGGCGTCCTCAGCCTCCTCGGCCGATTCTGCCTCGTCCTCCTCAGCGTCGATCTCCTCGCCGCCCTCCTCCTCTTCCTCTTCGGCGATGAACTCCTGCGCGGCCTCCTCGAGGATCTCCTCGACGCTGCGATCGTCATCCTCGTCGAGCGCGATGACCCGGACGGGCAGCTGAACGTCCACGTCCTTGTAGATGCTCGCTGTGATGAGGTAGTCACCTGTCTCGCGAATCGGCTCGGGAACGTCGATATCGCGGCGGTCGATGATGACGCCAAGCTGCTGCTCAGCAGCCTCCGCGATCTGCCCGGTGGTGACGGAGCCGTGCAGCCGCCCGCCCTCACCGGTTGGGGCGCGCACGACGATTCGCTGCCCACGCAGCTCCTCGGCGTTCTTCTGCGCCTCCTCGCGCTTCTGGTCGTCGCGCCGCTCGATCGCCTGGCGGCGGTTCTCAAGGTCCTTGATGGCGCCCTTCGTGGCCTTCACCGCGAGTCCGCGGGGCTCGAGGTAGTTGCGCAGGTAGCCGTCTGCCACATCAAGAATGTCGCCCTCGTGTCCTACGCGCGGGATGTCTTCGAGCAGTATGACCTTCATCAGTGTCCTCCTGGTGCGGATGGCCGCCAGAGTGTCTCCCCGAGCCGCGGGTGCGGACGGTGAAGCCTGGTGGCGAGACATCGCTGTGAGATGGCGCACGGCCGCGCACGAGCACGGCCGCCGTTTGTCGTCAGTTTGAACCACGGTGCCCCGGAGGGCGTGAAAAGCTCTTAGAAGTCGCCCTGATATCGGATTCCGAACATTGGGTCGGTACCGTGCAGCACCCGCTCAAAGCCGAGGAGCAGACGGTACTGATCCTGCAACATGAACCGGTAGCGCAGGTCAAGGCGTGGATCATCAATGTTGTAGAACTCGGCCTCAATTCCGGCCAGCGCGCCGGTGCCCCACTCGTAGCCGACGCCGGCCTGGCCGCCGAACAGCCCTACTCGACTGAAGCCCCGGCCCAGCGGCTGAGCGTACTGCAGATCGAGCTTCGGAGAGTCCTCGATGTCGCGAAGGCCTACCCGCCAGTAGTTGGGGCTCTGAGGGGTGAGCCGGATGTCGAATGACGCGTCGGCACGGACGCCCTCTCCGCTGATGTGCCTGAAGTCGAGGCGAGAGCGGGCGTCGATCTGGGTGAACATCTCCTGGGTGTCACGAACCGTCTGCATCGTGCCCTCGACGTCGCTGAGCACTCGCCTCGTCTGATCGAGGGTCTCGCGGCCTGCCTCCGCCGCCTGCCGCGCCTCATGAACCGTGACGCGCAGATCCTCGTTGACCTGCTCATCGGTCATCAGTTCCTCGGCGGCCCTGGTGGCGGCCTGCAGCGATTCGGTTGCCTCTCGAATGTTCACGAGCGACGCGCGGACGTTGGCCGCCATCTCCTCGTCCGAAGCCAGCTCCTCGATGCTCGCCGAGACCTCGACGAGATTCTCCGACGCAAGACGCAGATTCGCCATCGCCGCCTGTGCATCGTCGTCGATGGTCGTGCTCTCGGCGGTCTCTCGCGCCAGCGTTGCGATCGCGGCGATGTCCTGAGAGGCCACCCGGATGTTGTCACCCGCCGTGGCCATCTGCGCCGGGATCGGGCTGGTGGCAAGCATACGCTCGACCTGGCGCGTTGACCCCTCGACGGCCTCCGAGGCGGTGATGAGGTTCTGCATGATCTGAGCGAGCCGCGCCTCGTTGGCCCTTCCCGCTCGCGTGAAGACTTCCACGACCTCAACGGTCCTCTCCGAAAGCAGCACCGCGCGCTCGGTCGCCTGCCGTAGATTGGCCATCGTGCCCTTGAGGTCCTGCTGCATCTCGACGTCGGTGACCACCGCGTTGATCGCGTCCACGCTCACGCGCGCCTCGGCGATCAACTCGCGCACCTCCTGCATCACGACCTCGGCGCTGCTGGCCCCACCGCCGCCGATCACGTCGCCGGCGTCGAGCCGCTGCCGGGGGCCCCGCGCGTCTGCCGGCCGCGTGATCGAGACGTACTTGTCGCCGACCAGCGCGCCCTGTTTGATCTCGAAGCGATCGGTCGCGTAGAGTATCGTGTCCGGATCGATCTGCATCGTCACGGCCGCCGGCTTCCCGGGGAAGTCGGTATGCTGACGCAGCCTGACCTGCGTGACTCTCCCGATGTTGACGCCGCCGAGTCGCACCGGTGAGCCGGTGTCAAGCCCCTGCACATCGGCGAACTGCACCACGATCTGATACGATCCGAGACTTCGCAGCGCCCCGCTGAGGTAAATCGCCAGGCCCACCGCCAGGAGGGACACGACTATGACCAGCAGGCCAACCTTGGCCTCAGCCGACACTGTCGATCACCTCGGGGTTCTGTGAGCAATGTTCGGTCATCTCGCCGGTGCCCAGGCCGTGAACGAAGCGATGGACGACCGGGATGTCAGAGTCTCGCATCTCGTCCGGTGTGCCGAGAAGCTCCACGGTGTGCCTGTGCAGCATCAGGAGTCGATCGCAGATCCCAAGCAGGTTAAGCACATCGTGCGAGACGATCACGGCGGTCGAGCCGGTGTCGGTGCTGACCTTCCTGATCAGGCCGGTGATATTGCAGGACATGACCGGGTCGAGCCCGCTGCTGGGCTCATCGTAGAGCACCAGTTCCGGCTCCTCCATCAGGGAGCGCGCGATGCTCACCCGCTTTCGCATTCCGCCTGAGAGATCGGCGGGCATCCGGTCCTCGGTGCCGGCCATCTCGACCATCTCAAGCAATGTCGCCACTCGCCGACGCTTCTCCTCGGGACCGATATCCCTGCGATTGCGCAGCACGAAGGCCACGTTCTCTGCCACGGTCATCGAGTCGAAAAGCGCCGAGTACTGAAAGCACATCCCCATCGACTTGCGGACTCGATTGAGGCCGTCCTCGTCAAGTTGGGTGATATCCTCGCCCTTGAAGAGCACCCTTCCCTCGGTGGGGCGGTCCAGACCGATCAGCAGGCGGAGCAGCGTGGTCTTGCCGGAGCCCGACATGCCCATGATGCCGAAGATCTCGCCCGGCCAGACCTTGAAGGAGACGTCCCTGAGGACGACGTTGCCATCGATCACCTGGCTGACGTCCTCAATTGACAGCAGCGGCTCACCGCCGCGGTCGATTGGGCCCCTCTCGGGCAGCTCCCGAAGGTCGAAGCCTTCTTCCTCCGACTCCGCGACCTCAGAGCAGGCGGCCCTGTGCGGCACCGCCTCGAACTCGGCCAGAGCCTCTTTGCTCTCCGACATCCCCAGACCCCTCACCCCTCACGGGAAGAGCAGCACGGTCAGCGCCAGGTTGGCGGCGTAGATCATCATGATGCAGTAGACCACCGAGCGGGTCGTCGCGCGCCCGACCTCTTCGGAGGCCTTCTCGGTGTATAGACCCTGATGGCAGCCGATGGTGGCGATGATAATGCCGAAGAAGATGCCCTTTATCACACCTGCCGCGACCGTCCACAGCTCCAGGTTCCCCGGTATTGAGCCGAAGTACCCGTTGGCGGTCATCCCGATGGTGAAGTTCGCCATCGCGAAGCCGCCTACAACGCCGATGAAACCACCCACCAGTGCCAGCAGCGGAACCATCATCATCCCCGCGATGTAGCGGGGGACCACGAGATACTGCACCGGATCGGTGGCCATCGTGCGCAGCGCATCGATCTGCTCGGTCACCTTCATCGTCCCGAGTTCGGCGGCCATCGCCGATCCGGCGCGGGCGGCCACCACGATCGCCGTCAGCGCGGGACCAAGCTCCCGCGCCATCGTCTCGGCGACAGCCCACCCCACGTACCCGGAGGCTCCGAGCATCATCGCCTGATCGGCCACATGATACGAGAAAACCATGCCCGAGAAAAGCATCGTCACCGCCACGATGGGCAGTGAACTCACTCCGACGCTCGACATCTGCTCCACGGTTGGCCGGTACTCGATGTCACCCCGGGTCAGATGTACAAGGGTCCTGAGGTGCAGCTCCGACAGTTCTCCGAAGTACGCCAGGCCTCGCAGTACCTGCGCACCGAGGACGGCAATGGCTGATAGCACCGTGGAGGCTCCGTGATTGCCCTTCGCGCCTGATTGTATCACGGCGATTATAACTGTCATGCAAACGCTGAGTCAAGCTGGCGCGCGGGCGCCTCGTGCTGCGTGGGAGGCCGTCGTCCGGCAGCGGCGAACTGAGGAGCATGAAGCTGACATTCCTCGGCACCAAAGGGTACGTCGAACCGGCGACCGACCGGCACCGGATGCACACCTCGACGCTCGTGACCTACCGTGGCAGGTCGATTCGCATCGACTGCGGCGAGGACTGGCGAGGGCGCTGCGGCGAGACCCGCCAGCGGGCGGTCTTCATTACACACTGTCACCCCGACCACGCGTTCGGTCTCAAAGACGGCTGCGACGATCCCGTCTACGCTCCACCAGAGGCGTGGGAGGAGATGTCCGGCTGGCCGATCGCGGATCACAGAACGATCGAACATCGCGAAAGAGTGGAGATCGCCGGCATGAGCGTTGAGTGTTTCCGCGTGCAGCACTCAACACGCTGCCCGGCCGTCGGCTACCGCATCATGGCGGGAGTGGTCACCGTCTTCTACGCTCCCGATCTTGTGTACATCGAGGATCGGGAGGCCGCTCTGACCGGCTGCGACGCCTACATCGGCGATGGAGCTACGATCGACCGCAACTTCGTGCGAAAGCAGAAGGACACCGGTGAGCTGATCGGACACACCCCGGTGCGCACACAGCTGACGTGGTGCCAGAAGCTGGGCGTGCCGAGGATGTTCGTCACGCACTGCGGCAGCCAGATCGTGAAGGACCACGACGCCGCAGTCGAGAAGATCGGCTCGTACGCGAGCGAACGCGGCGTGCAGTTTGAGATCGCCACCGACGGCATGGAGCGAGTACTGCGCTGAGGCGCAGGAGGCATCGGGATGCGGGCTGTAGTGGACGCGATCGGTCGGGCGATTCAGGCTCTGCACGAGTTCTTCGGGGCCCCTCCGGAGCGGTATAAGGAGCCGAACCCGCTTGCGTGGCTCGGCCAGAAGGGTAAGGGCCACGAGCGACATCAGGCCGGCTGGCGCGCCGAGACATACGCGGCGCATCGTCTCGTTGAGCGCGGCTATTACATCCTCGGCCGCAATGTCTACGTGGGCGTCGGCGAGATCGACATCGTCGCGGAGCACGATCGACGCCTCGTGTTCATCGAGGTGCGGTCGCGCTCGCTCGACACACCCGTCCGACCATCCTCGACCGTCACGCTGAAGAAGAGCCGCCAGGTCCTGCGGTGCGCCAGGGCGTACATGCGCAGACACGGTCTGAAAGCCGCGCAGGTCAATCCCCGCTACGACATCGCCGAGATATACCTCGACGAGAACGGCCAGCCGTGCAGCTTCGACCTGCTCGAGGCGGCCGTCACCGACAATCCTCGTCCGCGGCGCTGAGAGCCTTCTCGACCCACGGCCACATCAGGTCGGCGTAGAAACGATGGCCCTCCGGGCCCCAGCGGTGCTCGAAGCGCCCGGGCACACCGGCCGCATCGTAGACATCCTCAACGCCGGAGGTCGCCCGCTCCACCTCGTCTCGCGGGAAGAGCGGGTCCTCGCCGCCGTTGACGAGCAGCAGATGGCGCGGCGCAGTCAGCCCCGCCACATCGGAGAACTCGCCGAAGCGGTAGATCCCCGGCACCACGTTGCAGTCACAGTGGTAGGCCAGACCGTTGGCCCCGACGAAGGTCGCGAACGAGCAGCTCGCGATGGCGATCGTCACGCGCGTGTCGCAGGCCGCCGCGTAGGTTGTCGCCATTCCGCCTCCGGAGTTGCCCATCATCAGCACGTCGCTCGCATCCACCTCCGGCAGCTCGACGGCCCAGTCGATGACCCTCTCGAGGTCCCATGCGCGCTCGCCGATGGCCGTACGGCCGGCAAGCAGCGCGTGGATCAGCTCGCTGTGGCAGTCACGACCGTCGTGGCGCTCATTGAGATCGGGGACGCAGTTGGCCTCGAAGCCGCGGGTGTTGACCGAGATCGCGAGAAAGCCGCGCTCCACCGCCTGCACCGCGACATCGGCGTCCAGCTCGGCGATCTTGCGGATCCGCCGCTCCTCGCCACCGTCCACCCCCGCGTAGGTGTCGTGTCCGCGCGGCTCGTGACCGTGCGGCATGACGGCCAGTGGGAAAGGGCCTTCGCCATCGGGGCGCAGCAGCCAGAACTCCACGGGCCAGCCGGGCTCAGTCTCGATGCGTCCGAGCCGCCGGGTGAATCCATCAAGCTGCTCCGGCTCGTCGAGCGTGACAGTGGGGGAGTGTTCGGCGAGCTCGCGCTCCATGCGCGTCAGGCCCAGCAGCTCGCGCAACGCCGGACGGGCTCGCTCCTGCCACGCGGCCACCTGCTCGGGGCTCTCTGCGAGGCAGGCGAATTCACGCAGCGTGGGATCGTAGAGCCGGTCGAGGTGCGCGATGATCGCGTCCGTGTGCCGATGGTTCACGGCCGGGTCCATGATTCTTCGCCTCCGGTGGGTGTCGTCAGGTGATGCGCGGTTCTGAACGCGATCGCTCACGGCTGCCCGCCCGCGGCCGTCGAGCCGGGCAACGCAAGCTCGGTGATGACGGGCCGATGGTCAGATGGCAGGTGATGCCGCGTCTCGAAGCTCAGCGGCTCCACGCCGCCGCCGGTCCACACGTAGTCGATCCGCAGGACGGGTAGCTTCTGCCGCCAGACGAACGTGTTCCCGAAGCCGCGCCCGACCTCGGTGAAGCTGTCGGTCAGTCGCTCTGCGACCTGCGCGTAGTAGCGGGATGCGGGTGTGACGTTCATATCACCGGCGAGAATCACCGGCCCCTGTTCGGGCAGCGCGCCCACGAGCTGGTCGAACCTGGGGTCCCGGGCCTGCACCCCCGCCTCGATGTACCTGATCAGCGGACGCGGCCTCCGGGGTGTTCGCCGCACGGCCTCTCCTCGGGGCAGGTGGACGTTGATGACGGTGATCGGCCCCGCGTCCGTCTCGGCGTCAACGATCAGGATTCGACGCGGGCCGCCGGAGGCGTCGGCAGGCGCCTCGCGGTGAGCGATGCGGCCGCGGACGAAGGTCCTCAGGTCACCGGCCGCCGAGCTCTCGTAGCCGGGGAGCAGGTCGGCGAAGATCGACGAGGCGCTCTCCTGGAGGCAGACGATGTCACAGTCCCACGACATGATCCGATCGCGAACAAGCTCGCGGTCGGTTGTGCGGCCGTGAACGTTCCATGTCGCGAGGCGAATCGTCGGTCGGCCCTCGGGGATCGGCGGGGGAATGTTGAGCTGGTAGCCCGCCACGGCGAAGAGCGCAAAAACGATCCCCGCAACGCTGACCGCGACCAGGCCTCTACTGCGCGCGATCAGTGCGAGCATCAGCCCGATCACCGGGAGCGCGAGCCACTGCATCGTTGGCGCGTATACCAGCGCCGCGCTGAGCCACCAGTCCTCACCCGGCGATCGCTGCAACACCCACACGCCGACGGGAATCACGGCGGTGAGCACCGACAGCGCTGCCACGACCTGTCGCAGACAGCCACCTCTCTTCTTCCGAGCCGCTCGCTCGTGCAGTCCCCTCATCACTCACACGCGCAGCTCGCAGATGTCATCGGCGGTCTTGCGGACGGTCCGCGGGTCCACGTACTCCCAGCCCTGATTGAGCGACGACTGGATGCTCACTCCCTCGAGGTAGCGGATCTCCTGGGTGTAAGGCCCCTCGAAGAAGTAGGCCTCGATCTCCCCGAGCTTCGCACAGGCCTCTCGCGCCCGCTCGCGGAGCAATTCACACGCTGCGCCGTGCGACATGTGGATCGCAAGCTCCTGGCCCAGCGCCTGCTTGACGGCCGCCCCGATGATGTTCGGGACAAGCTCGCGCGCCTCCTCGACCGCCACATCGTCGCCGGCGCAGAAGATCGTCGGGACGCCCATCGTCCCGGCCATCAGCGCCCTGCATCCGAACTCCCCGAGTTCGACGCCGTTGATGCGGTAGTACTCGATGGACTTCGAGGAGTACGTATGACAGAGCACGCCGCCGGTCCCCGCCCGAGCGTGCTGACCGACGAACATCAGCGCGTCGAAGCTCTCGTCGAGGGCGTAGGGCGGGCCGATCGGTCCCCGCGCGATCAGCTTCGCGTCCCGGTGGAACTGCTCCTCCACGATCCCGCCGGAGCCGTGGGCATCCCAGACGATTACCTCTGCATCGGCGTCGAAGTCAAGGATGCCGTCGATGCAGGCGTTGACTTCGCCGGTCAGCAGCCGCATCCAGCGCATCTTGTCCTCGGGTGTGACATCGCGCGTCTGGGTGAACCGGCTGATCATCGCCGGCCCCTCAAGATCGGTCATCATGTATATCTTCATTCTGCACCTCGGTTGGTCGTCTTCTACTGCGGAGCGCGCCCACATGTGCTCAGGTCGATCTCCCATGTCTCCCCGTCGCGGCGGGGGACCTCCACGATTCGGTCGGCGACCACACCGCGGATGGGCTCCTGGTTGTCGGTGAAGTCCGTCCGGCGGACGAGCAGCCTGTCGTCGAGCCTGAGGCCGGAGACGACGGTGCCGGGCTCGTTCGGCACGTTGAACATCACCGGCTCTCCCGCGCCGATGAACTCGCGGTGGGCGAAGATCCCGTCCATCACCTCGGTGATGAGGCGGACTTCCTTCGTGGTCTCTTCGGCGCGGCACCACATCATCAGCCCGTCCGAGCCGCGCAGGTAGAGGTGCCAGATAAGCTCCTGGTAGGCCCACTCGGACATCTGCGGCACCTCAGGCGCATCGGCAGGCGGGGCGGTGGTGTGCCAGTGCAGCCACGTGATCAGCGGCACCTCCTGCGGCGTGTGCGAGCCGGCGTTCGTCCCGACCTGCAGCAGGTTGTAGAACCACCGGTAGTCGTCATTGTCCCAGCGCGGATACCAACTCCACGTGGCATACCAGGTGTAGACCACGGGATTTGCGAAGGTGTATCCGCTTGGCCCGAACTCGTGGTACCAGGGGCGGTACTTCGCGAGTTGATCGCGAAAGAATGGTGCGCCGGGCGGAAGCTCCTCGTAGTAGTCGTACCAGTAGCGAACACCGCTCTGCGGATAGACCGAGTAGTTGCCGATGAGCACATCCGGGTAGTACTCCTGCATGACCTCCACGCAGACTTCCCGCTGAAGCTCGGATCGGATCTTCCGCAGCGCCGCCTGGAATGCGTGGAAGTCGTCGATGTCGGGGATGTTCTCGCGGCAGACCACGCAGCGCTTCGAGTGCCGCCATGCGGCATTCCACTCGATCGGCCCGTCGATCTCCCAGTCGAGATACGCAAAGTCGATCGTGATCCCGGCGTCGCGGTAGGGATCGAGCAGCGCCCGGAACTGCGCCCTGATCGCGTCCTTGCGGTGCTCCAGGCGGAATGGGCAGCCCATCATCCGCGTGGTGCTGAAGCTGTCATCGTGGAACGTGACCCCGTTCGCCGCGACGTGCAGTGTGTGTTCGTCGCCACTGAAGAATGTGTACATCGCGCGGGACGCATGGACCCCGACCTCCAGCCCAAGCTCCTGCTGCAGCCGGCTCAGTCGCAGGGAGAACGCCATGTTCGCCTCATTGTCCGGCCGCGGATGCGCGCACAGCGCGAGGCCGCGGGCATCCAGCGCCATCAGGAACTCGCGGGCGTCACCGTCGTCATCGGGGAGCCAGCCCTCCAGCCGGGAGCCGCGCAGTGGGAAGGCCCCGTCGCGAGGGTTCTCCAGCGCCGGGATCTCCTCGATCAGCTCTCTCAGGATCTCCTCGGGGGTCATGCGTTGCTGAGCCTCACAGGTGTGCGACATGGCGATGAGCGCGATGCCCATCGCTGCGATCGCGATCAATGGCGACCATCTCACTGGTCGAGCCTCCCTTATGCGGCCGGTGCGCTCCGACCTCAGACGCGCTCGAGCGCCTGCCGCAGGTCCTCGATGATGTCATCGGCGTCCTCGATCCCCACCGAGAGCCGCACGAGCCCGTCGGTGATCCCGGACGCCTCGCGATCCTCCCGTGACAGGCCCGCGTGCGTCATCGAGGCCGGGTGCGAGATGAGCGTCTTCACGTCGCCGAGGCTGACGGCCAGGGTGCACAGCTCGACCGCGTTCATCATCCGCCGGCCGGCCTCGACCCCGCCGGTCAGCTCAAAGCAGACCATCCCGCCGAAGCCGTCCATCTGGCGGCCTGCAAGCTCATGCTGCGGGTGCGAGGGCAGCCCGGGGTAGATGACGCGGGCAATCTCCGGGTGCTCCTCCAGCGCCTGCGCCACACGCATTGCGTTCTCATTGTGCGCCCGCATCCGCAGGGGGAGCGTCTGCATCCCGCGCGCCCCGAGGAATGCGTTGAATGGCGACATGCAGCCGCCGATCTGAATGTGCGTTGACCACAGATCATCGATGACCTCTCGCGCGCCGCAGATTGCCCCCCCGAGGATGTCGCCGTGGCCGCCGATGTACTTCGTCGCGCTGTGCACCACGATGTCCACGCCCAACTCCGCGGGCCGCTGGTTGATCGGCGTCGCGAAGGTGTTGTCGCAGACTGTCGTTACGCCCCAACGCCCACCGATCTCCGCGACCGCCGCGAGGTCCACCAGCTCCAGCGTCGGGTTCCCGGGCGTCTCGCAGTAGACCACGCGCGTCTCCTCGCGCATGGCGTCTGCGATCGCGTCATTGGACGCGCCGTCAACGATTGTGCACCCGATGCCGAGACCCGGCAGCGTCTCCCGCAGGAAGATCACCGTCGCCGTGTACAGTGCGTCGGTCGCGACGACGTGATCGCCCGCCTTGAGCAGGCCCAGCAGGACAGTAGAGATCGCCGCCATGCCCGAGGCGGTCGCCAGCGCCGCCTCAGTGCCCTCCAGCGCCGCGATGCGCTTCTCGAAGACCGCCAGGGTGGGGTTGGCGTAGCGTGTGTAGATGTATCCGTCGTCCTCACCGGCGAACCGCCGCGCTCCCTGCTCCGCGCTCTCGAAAGCGAACGTCGTCGTCTGGTAGATCGGCGGCGCCACTGCGCCGGTCCCGTCATCGTGGTCGTAGCCGGCATGAACCGCCGTCGTCTGCGTTCCCTGTCCGCCCATCGCGCGTCCTCTTCTCTGCGCTCGACTTACTCTGCTCTGAACGTCGCGCCCGTCACGCCCGAGATGCCCTCGGTGTCACCGTCGAAGCTGAAGAGCGCCAGTGTGCTGTCATCCGCCTCAAGCCGCTCCCTCGGCGGCTCGAAGTTCTCCTCGTAGCGCCGAACATTCGAGATGCGCAGTTCATCGACGGTCCCGTCGATCCGCCCGATTCGAATCTGCTCGTTGGCCTCGTTGAGCTGATAGCTGTCGCGGCCGGTCAGGCTCCGCGGGTAGTTCCACGTGGACTCGATCCGCTTCCCGTTGATGAAGACGTCGAACTGCCCCTCGGTGCCGCGCTCGCCCTCCTCAATCTTCCACGTCGCCGCGCAGTGCACCCACTCGCCTCTGTGCATGAAGTGCCGCGCATGGCCGCCGATGTGCCCGACGGAGTTGTTCAGCGGGCCGTTGGTGAGCAGATCCACGTAGGAGTAGAGGTTGTTGACCACCGGCCCCTGTCCGAAGCGGTAATAGAAGCTGATGGAGGCGTCCTCGATGAAGTGGAAGCGATGGAGCTGGCGGTCGCGGAATGTGATCTCGCTGCTCGACCAGTTCGGTCGGAACCACAGTTCGATCGTCCCCTCGCGCGCCGGGAAGTGCTCGTACCCGCCACCTTCGAGCGGCGCGCCGCGCGGGAAGCTGAGCGTCTCATTGCCGGGCAGGTGCAGCGCCTGCCCGGCCACCCCGTCCACGAAGCGCTCATCCGGGGAGGGCAGCTCCGGCTCGGGCGGCACCGGCAACATGATCGCATCCGGCAGCAGTCGCCCGGGGTCGGCGTACGCGACCATCGGAGGGACATTGCGCAGCCTGATGTGTCCGGGGTATGCGCAGACCGCCGACCACGCCCCGCTGCGCCCCTCGACCGGCAACGAGATCTCGCCGATGCTCTCCGGC
Organism: Armatimonadota bacterium; assembly: GCA_050942735.1. Classification (GTDB taxonomy): domain Bacteria; phylum Armatimonadota; class Zipacnadia; order Zipacnadales; family UBA5352; genus UBA5352. The sequence continues at coordinate 3,303 of JBMNNW010000062.1, read as the reverse complement.
GACGCCGCCAGCGCCACGGTCCCGTCCGGCGCGAAGACGGTCAGCGGGCGCCCGATGAACAGTTCGAGCGTCTCAAGGCCCTCAGCGACCGCGAAGTACATCCGCTCACCGGCCGACGGGCCGCCCGCGCCCACCCAGAAGCCCTCCGGGCACGCGAGGGAGACCTGCTCGGTGCCTGCCTCCTGCACGATGAACTCCTCCGGGCCGCCGATGCCGAGCGTGTACGTCCCGGCGCTCGCGTCGGCCGGGATGTCGATCAGGAAGCTGAGGTGGCGGAACTGCGACGGCTCATAGGACGGGATCCGCTCCTCGCTCGCGACCGTACAGGCAACCGCCTCACCGTCCGGGCCGAAGACGTCCGGCTCGACCTGGCTGTCGCGCATCGTGCGCAGGTACACTCGCAGGTTCAGCGATTCCCCGGCCTGCTTCTCAAAGACCGCCCGCGCCTCCTCGACGTTAAACGACTTCACCAGCAGCGGGTAGGGCGCGATCGGCTCATCGGCCTCCGCCATCAGCGTCAGCGCGGTGGGGATACCCAGTGTCGGGTGCATGTTCAGGTGCGGGCCGCGGAAGGGCAACGTATCGAGTTCATAGGGGTCGGCGTCGCCGACTTCGTCGGCAAGCCGGGCGTCCTCCACCGCGAGCGACGAGCGCACAAGCTGCGCGGCGATCCGCCGATAGACCTCGCGCCCGGTCATGTTGTACGCGATCGTGTAAAGGTACGCCTTCCCGTTTTGGTACTCGATCGGCGAGGGGATGCGGTTGAAGCGGTACTCATAGTCCAGCGCCTTCAGGAATGTCTCCCGCGCAAGCTCGTCGCCGGTCGCCCACCAGTAGTCGAAGGTCGCCGAGGCGTTCCGGTCCACCTTGTAGAGCGGACCGTAGGGCATCTCCTCGTAGAAACCGTTGGGGCTCTCGGGGACCATGAGCCTGTGCGCAAGCTCCCTCGCCATCTCGCCGAGGCGCGCGTCCCAGTCGTGGGTGTAGAGTGCGGTGATGACACGCAGGATGATGAACGGCGACGATCCATCGACCGCCGTTTGCAGATCCCAGTGCTTCTTGAATGCCTCGGCGTATCTCTGCGCAAGCTCCAGCGCGTGCTCGTCGCCGGTCATGTAGTACTCCATCAGCCAGTTCATCGCGTCATGGCCGGAGATATTGTTGTTCAGCAGAAAGTGGGTGTACCTCCAGGTGTCGGTGCCCCAGTAGAAGGGCTTGTGGATGTCGCCGTAGCTGAACGCCCCGCGCATCTTCCGCAGCCCGTTCTCGCCCTCCACGTCCACATGCTGCATCTCCCAGTCGCCCGCGAACGTGTTGAAGCGCGAGCCGTAGTCGTAATACCGACGCTCGCCCGAGCGCGCGTAGAGGTTCCACACATGCCGCCGCAGCCCGTAGTCCACCATCTGCGAGAGGCGGTAGAACTCCGCCTGCCAGCGCCCCTGATCGTCCTTTCTGAACTGGAGGTACGGGTTCATGCCCCACGCGATGAAGCCGGTCATCGGGAAGACACGGTAGCCGAAGGTCGTCCGCTCCCAGAAGTCCGAGATCAGCGCCTCCTCCTCGGGGAAGCGCTCGGTGTCCTTCGGCTGCAGCGGCCACGGCAGCGCGCCGCTCTCGCAGAGAAACTGCGGGTCCGGCTGCAGCAGCACCGGCCGCGTGACCGCGTGCGCCCTGCGCACGGTCTGCGGCAGGTCAAGCTCACCGGCGTGCGGCATCAGCCACAACTCGTGCGTCTTCTGCGCGGCCTGCGCGTTGCTCGCGATCCGCCCGAGGGCCTCGGCGCCTCCCGGCGCCTGGTCGGCCCACGACTTCCAGTAGTCCCGCACGAGCGTCTCCGCGCGGAAATCCATCTCTTTGCCCGAGGCCTCCGGCCACAGGTGCACCGTCAGCGCATCGCGCGTCGCGGAGTAGCCCTTCGGGAACTGCTCGGCGAAGTCCCGCACTGCGATCGTGCACCTGGAGCCACCCCGCGTCAGATCCGCCCACTCGCCACAGGCGTCTCCGCTCTCGAGCATCGTGCCGCGGTTCCCGCTCATCAGCATCAGCTCAAAGCGCGAATCGCGCTCGCCAAAGTGCGGGAACTCGACCTGAGTCATCGCGGCGGTGGTATCCTCGGCAATCGAAACGCGGGCGACCGTGCCGTCGAAGGCCCGGTCGGTGTCGAAGGTGGCGATCGCTCCGCCCTCGCCCGGAAGTGGGACGGTGATGCCGTAGTCGCGGAACCACAGGTCGTTTGTGTTCTGCGTCAGGATGAGCGAGTGCGTCAGCTTCACCATCGCGCTTCCGGCGAAGAATTCCATGATGGCGATGCCGCGCGCGATCGGAGTGCCGTCATCGAGCACGTAGTCTCCCTCGGTGCGCAGCACCGTGCGGATGGGGCCGTCTTTGAGCACGACGACCTCGATCCCCGCGGCGTCTCCCCCCGCCACCGCGCGCCGCCCCTGGTTGTCGATGGCGAAGGCCTCAGCACCATCGAGTGAACTCCCCTGCGCGATCAGACCCGCCGCGGTCACGGCGTAGACAGCGGCCCCCGTTTGCACCTCGTATCCACCGTCGATGGGGGAAAGCACCACGCCTTCGGCGGGCCCGGAGGCGGTGCCGCCGCCGATCTCGGCGACGTACTCACCATCCACCGGCGCCATCATGCTCACCAGCGCCCAGCGGGGCGAGCCGTCGCGGTAGGTCGCGGTGATCTCGATCTGCGCTGCCACGTCGCGCCCGGCGGCATCGAGGATGCGGAGATCGTCCGGTCCCTCGATCGCGCCCTGGGGGAGAGGTATGCCGCCGACCAGCGGCCACGGCCCCTCGACGCCGGAGACATCGTTGACAATCAGCGGGCAGGTCTGCTGAGCATGCAGCGGGGTGATGAAGATGAACGCCGCGATGACCGCTACCGCGATGGCTCTCCCTGACATGGCGGATCCCCCTGTCATGAGATTGGGTGATGCTGGTGCACGTGAGTAGTTTCCCCGCGCGGCCTGAGGGACCTGCGTTGAGGAGACGTCACTGTGTCGTGGGGTCAGACGATCTGCGGGTGCGGACTGTGTGTGAACACGCTGCAGTGAACTGGCGGAGGGGGAGGGATTCGAACCCCCGGTGGCCGTGAGACCACAACGGTTTTCAAGACCGTCACCTTAAGCCGCTCGGTCACCCCTCCGCGGGGATTGCATTATACAGAAAAGCGCATCTTCGGGCAACGGTCGGTCCGTCCCGACCAGCAGCATCGGTTTTAGCTGTGCAAGTTTTTTGGTGGTGGGGGAGGTACTCGTGTATAGGTTTGCGAATACTGACATGTGTGCATCG
>JBMNNW010000169.1:0-6534 GCA_050942735.1 Armatimonadota bacterium | reverse complement strand
GCCGCGCTGTTTCTGACCATACACCGCCTCAACACGAACTGGGCGAACAGCTCGTGGGCGCGCCAGATCGCTCCTCTACTGCAAAACTCAACCCTTAGACTTTGATACAGAGCCTCTGTGTTGAAGGACTCCTGTTGACGGTGGGGAATTTCAATACGTGAAGCATCGGTGAATCGACGGGAGGGGCGTTCACGATGCGTATACAATCGGGGCTGAGGCGTCTTACCCTTTCGAGATAGGCAGGTCCGCCGTGCTTGCTCAGAGCACGTGTGGGCCTGTCTTTTTTTTGTCCTCGCGAATCCGGCGCACGGATCGGCTTGACAACACAAGGCTGCCACGGGTTTTCGAACCCGAATAAAGGGATGGTCAGATCAGAAAGGGGCCCCACAATGCTCTCACCAAGACGCGGTTTCACGCTCATCGAGTTGCTGGTGGTGATCGCGATAATCGCGATCCTCGCCGCGATCCTGTTCCCCGTTTTTGCGCGCGCTCGAGAGAAGGCGAGACAAGCGAGTTGCACGAGCAATCTGAAGCAGCAGGGCATCGCGATTCTGATGTACGCTCAGGACTACGACGAACGCATCCCTCCGGCGTTCATAACTCCGGGGTCGTACGAATACCTGGTCGGCTTCTATGACCTGCTCGCCCCCTACGTCAAGAGCGAGGATCTGTTCGTATGCCCGAGCGAGCACTATCTTCACAACTACCGTCGCACCGACTTGCCGACCGGTGCTGGCTTCTTCAGGGAGCATGTCAAGTCAAGCTATGCCGGGGTCTACGCCGGGAGCACGAATGTGGGTTATTTTCAGAACGTTCCGTGGGTCCGCCCTGCGGGAATGCCGCTTTCACGCTTCCTGAGCCCTGCCGAGACCATACTGCTGCTTGAAACTGGGAACACTGGTGGCTGGTACATCAGCCGGTACATCCATCTGGCATTCAGTGATGACACCGAGGGACGCCCGCTGGAACTCGACGAGTACGGGTGCTACCAGCGAATCTGCTACCGACACAACAAGACTATGAACCTCCTCTACGCAGATGGTCACGTCAAGACGTCCCAGCAGATCATGGATCGGCGGAAGTTTGAGATGCAGTGATGGGCCAGCCCGCGGCACCATTTCAGCAAGAGTTGATCGGTTGAACGCCAAGGAGGTCAGTGATAGATGACACATCGTGGCTTTACCTTGATCGAATTGCTGGTAGTGATCGCGATCATCGCGATCCTCGCAGCGATCCTCTTCCCAGTCTTCGCGCGCGCAAGAGAGAAAGCGCGACAGACCTCATGCCTGTCCAATGTGAAGCAGATTGGACTGGCCATTGAGCAGTACAAGACGGATCACGACAGCCGCTATCCTTGGTCGGGTTACGTTGGGACAAGCAGCCTCGGGTGGTACGATTTCATCGAGCCGTATATAAAGAATCGGGAGGCTATCCGGTGTCCCTCCAACCCAGACTGGGCGTACGGTTACTCGTACAACATCCAGTTCGGCTACACGCCTGGTGACCAGTGGAGTCCTGTTCGAACGGGGCACATATACGATGGCTATCCAGAGTCAAGAGTGCGGGAGCCAGCCAGCAGGATCATCGTGACTGAGGGTACGCTGGAGTACTATTACAGTCTTCTCGTGCGCGAAGACGCCGAGAGCACCTGCAGGGCGCGTATCATACGTATGATTCCCCGTGCTGACAGAGAGGGTATGGACTATAAGTACAACCATGAGGAGGCCGGGATCCACAACGGTGGCATCAACAACGTCTATGCGGACGGCCATGCCAAGTGGTTGAACCTGACAGAGGCCCTGGAACCAGAACTCTGGTATCCCTGACGGGGACCACGCATTAGTTCGATTCGGGGCAGGGCCGGTGGGCGCCCTGCCCCGGCGAGCAATCGCGTACAAGACGGGATCATGTTGACGCACAGGGAGTGGCACGTAAAGAAGGGGCGTACGAGATCAGGGAGGCGACGCAGATGACGCTTCGTTCGCACTCATGGAAGAGGATACTGCCGCTGGCACTCGCGGTCTGCCTGCTGCTGACCGCGGGTATCGCCCTGGCGGGGAATACCCTGGTGGTCAACCCCTACGCGGCGGTTGACTGGGATGGGTTTGCGCAGTACAGAGCGAACCTGCACACGCACACCACACAAAGCGACGGGCGCATGGACCCCTCGCAGGTCATCGACGAATACCGCCAGCGCGACTACAGCATCCTCGCGCTCACCGATCACAACCGCAACACGTGGCCGTGGCAGGACTTCGGGCGCGACCCGGCCGAACTGGGGATGCTCGCCATCTCCGGCAACGAGCTGTCCCGCCATCATCACACGGGCGCGCTGTTCTGCCAGCTTGAGACCGACGAGACCGACCACGAGGCGGCGCTGCGCGAGGTCGCCGCGCTCGACGGGCTGGCGATCCTCTACCACCCGGGGCGCTACTGGGAGCCGGCCGAGGACGCGCCGGACGCGGTGCCCGCGGAGGTTGTCGCGAACTACGTCGGCCTGCTCGGCCGGCATGACCACGTCCCCGCCATCGAGTTCATCAACCAGGGCAACCGCTACCCGCACGACCGGCTTCTGTGGGACGCGCTGCTCGCGGAGATGATGCCCGAGCGCCCGGTTCACGGAGTCGCGGATGATGATATGCACGGGATCAGCCAGCTCGGCCGCGACTGGACGGTCTTCCCGCTGGCGGAGCTGAGCGAGGAGGCGGTGCGCGAGGCGCTGGTCACGGGCGCGTTCTACGCCGCCTCGGTGAGTACGCACCCGACCGACGATCGCGCGGTGGAGGGCACCCCGGTCATCACGCGCATCAGCCACGACGAGGAGGCCGGGACGCTCACCGTCGAGGCGACTGTGGGCGGCGAGCCGCTCGGTGACGCAGGCTTCCGCTGGCTCGCAAACGGTGAGGGCCTGCACGTCGGGCCGACGCTCCACTACCGGGATGACGACCGCATCGGTAACTACGTGCGACTGGAACTGCTCGGCACGGGCGGGACGGCCTTCACGAACGCCTTCGGCTTCGTGAGCGACGCCGATGATGCGCCGGCCGGTCCCGACGCGGCGGTCGAGCCCGCGCCCGAGGGCACCTTCACGGTGGTGATGATCCCCGACACGCAGGACTACGCCGACGGCGCCTCGCCAAGCGGCGAGTACACCGGCCAGGAGGTGTACCACGCGATCACGCAGTGGATCGTGGACAACCGCGAGAGCCAGCGGATCGTCTTCGCCTCACACGTGGGGGACATCGTGAACCGTGCGACGGCTCGCGAGGAGTGGGAGGTCGCCCGCGCGGCGCTGGACAGGCTCCACGGCGTGGTCCCGTACGGGCTTTCACCGGGCAACCACGACATGAACACCAGCACCGGCGAGAAGCCGCTCTTCGAGGAGTTCTTCGGCGCGGACCGCTTTGAGGGCTTCGAGTGGTACGGTGGGACGCCCGACAACAACGGCAACAGCTACCAGCTTGTGAGCGCGGAGGGCGTGGACCTGCTCTTTTTGCACCTTGAGTGCAACGCGCCCGACGATGTGCTCGAGTGGGCCGGCGGGGTGCTGGAGGAGCACGCGGACCGGCGGGCGATCATCACCACGCACATGTGGCTCGGGCCGGTGGTGCACTGGGGCGATCACAGCTACCACGAGATCCCCAAGGGGCGGATGCAGTGGATCAAGTGCCATCGAGAGGGCGAGCGCGGTAACACGCCGCAGCAGATCTGGGACAAGCTCCTGCGCTTCCACCCGAACGTGATGATGGTGCTGTGCGGCGACCAGCGCAGCACGCAGGCGTTGAGGATGCAGACGGTCGGGCTGCATGACAATGTCGTGCACGAGGTCCTCTCGGACATTCGCGACGGGTATATCCGCCTGCTGCGCTTCCACCCGGCGGAGAACCGGATCGAGGTTATGACCTACAGCCCGACGCTTGGGACGTTCTGCGACGGGACGCGGGAGACGATGTCCGGCCCGCGCCAGCCGATCGGTGTGGTGACGGACATCACGCAGCACCAGTTCACGCTGTCGGTGAACCTGACCGCGCCGGTGCCGGCGCGGTAGGGGGCGCCGCGAATCACTGCGCCGGCTTGCGCGCCAGCACCACAAGCCGCTTCGCCTCGTGATCGTAGGGCGCGCCGCCGAGGCTGCCGAAGGATTCGCAGTTCACGAAGCCCACATCCTCGAGCAGCGCGATCAGTTCGGCGGCGGAGTAGATGCGGTGCTCAAGGACATGCTCCGTGCGCTCGTTTCCACGCAGCAGGATCCAGCGGCTGCGCACCCACGTCCAGTTGCGCGTGACCTCGGTTTCGCGCAGCTTGATCGCGCCGTCGGCCATGGGCGTCCAGTTGCGCGGACTGAAGATGCGCGCGAGGATCTCCTTGCCCATCAGTTCCATCACCAGCGTCCCGCTCGGTCGCAGGGACGCGAAGAGATTGCGCGCGACCTCGCGGTCGTCCTCCTGGTCCTCGAAGTAGCCGAATGAGGTGAAGAGGTTCAGCGCCGCATCGAATGCATCTTCGCGGCGGAAACGGCGCATGTCCTCGCGGACTGTCTCGACCTCCAGGCCCTCGGCCTCCGCCAGCCCGTTCAGCGTCGCGAGATAGGCGTCGGTGCGGTCCACGCCGGTCATGCGGTAACCGAGGCGCGCCAGCGGCAGCGTGATGCGTCCGGGGCCGCAGCACAGGTCGAGGATGCTGGCGCCCTCCGCGGGTCGCGCGAGCGCGAGGATGCCCTCGACCTCGGCGGCGACGCGCAGGTGCGCCTTCTCGCTGAACATATCCGGCGCCCATATGGCCCAGAAACTGTCATCCTCGTGCCAGGGCTGCATGTCGATCACCCTTCATCAACATCGAACGCGCACTTGCTCGCGACCGTCGCGTCAAACTCCTCGTCGCCGAGCGTGTCGCGGAGTCGGTCGCGCCGCGCCGCCTGGTCGGCCTTCGCGGTGGTGTCCACCACGTCCGGGTCGAGCAGGTCGTGAAGCATCCCGTCGAGGCTCGCGAGCTTGTGATGTGAGTCAGGGTCGCGGGTAAGGTCGTCCAGCTCATCGGGGTCCTCGCTCACGTTATACATCTCGTGCCCGAAGCCGTGGTAGTGGATCAGCTTGTGCTCGTCCCTGCGCACCATGAACCAGCCGTTGCGAACGCCGTGGCCGTGATACTGGCTGAGCACGACCTTCGGCAGATCGTCATCATCACCGTCGCGGGCGAGCGGCAGGAGGCTGACGCCCGGGAGGTCCTCGTCGTCTTCGGTCAGCTCACAGCCTGCGGCGTCCACGATCGTCGGGAAGAGGTTGACCTGCCCGACGGGGCGCTCAACGCGCTCGCCCGGCCGGACGTCCGGTCCGGCGATGATCAGCGGTACGCGGACGGAGGGCTCGAAGGGCGCGCACTTCCACCACATGCCGTGGCTGCCGAGCATCTCACCGTGGTCGGAGGTGAAGATGACGATCGTGTCATCGGCCAGCCCCTGGTCGTCGAGCGTGTCCATCAGCCCGCCGACGAAGTCGTCCACGTAGCTGATCAGGCCGTGGTAGCCGCGGACGTTGCGGATCCACGTCTCCTCGTCAACGAGTTCCTCAACCTCGAAGTGATAGCGCAGGTCGCGGTTGAGCTGATTGAGGCGGCTGATATCCCCGACCGGCGGGAACTCCACCTCACTCTCGGGGTAGAGGTCGTAGTACTGCTCGGGAACGAAGTGCGGGAAGTGCGGGTGGCGGAAGCTGCTCCAGAGCATCCACGGGCCGTCCTGGGCCTCGGATGACCGGAGGAACTCCACCGATCGCTCGAAGACCCTCTCATCCACGTTGCCGGAGATGTCCTTCGGGCCGGCCCGTCTGAGTCGCTCGCGCGCACCCTCGCGGCGGCAGAGCGGATCGCGGAAGAGCCCGCAGATGTCCACGATTGACTTACGGCGGTCCGCCTCGAAGGTCCGCTGGAAGCCGTGGTCATCGAACGGCTCCACGAAGTGCATCTTCCCGTGTGCCGTCACCGGCACTCCCTGCTGCTCGAGCCGGTGTCCGAAGGTTGCCCAGCTCTCATTGAACGGCGCGCCGTTGTCCCAGCAGTGGATATCATGCACGTGCCTGCCGGTGACGAAGCTGGCGCGGGACGGGACGCAGAGGGGGCTGCCGCAGTAGGTGTCTTCGAAGATGACCCCGCGTTCGGCCAGCGCGTCGAGGTTGGGGGTGTGTATGTGGCCCTGCCCGAGCCCCTCCCACCCCGCGCATCCCATCTTCCGGCCGTCCATCTCGTCAACCATGATCAAGAGCACGTTCATGCCTGCCATCTCCCGTGTATAAACGCTCGCGGGCGGGCCTCTGCCGCCGCTGGTTATTCGGTGTGGCGGAACCTTGGCTGTGACGGTGGGGGACAGTGTACACTTCGCGGCGGGAGGGTCTGAGACCTTCACGGGAGGCCGGAGCGCTCCCGAGGCGGACGCAGGACACCTGCGCGCGCGCGTCGAAGAGGGGCGCGCGGTTGCCCAGCATCCGGCCTCGGGAGTCGCCCATGACCTGGCGCGCCATCATCATCGCCCTCGTCCTTTCG
>JBMNNW010000168.1:0-6672 GCA_050942735.1 Armatimonadota bacterium | reverse complement strand
AGCAGGATGCCCAGGACCTGGAGGTCCCCATCGTCCCCGTCTACATCCAGGAGAAGATACACCCGCAGGCCATCGTCGAGGACATCAAGCGCAACGGCCGGCAGGAGGGCACCGACGATCAGCCCGCTCTCTTCGATGACTTCAACGGCATCGAATTCGAGGACCTGATCGATTTCTACGAGCACGAGGCCAACTGGTCAAACCGCATGATCCTCGGGGATTCCCTTCAGGTCATGACCTCCCTCGCCGAGAAGGAGGGCCTCAAGGGCCAGGTCCAGATGATCTACATCGACCCGCCCTACGGCATCAAGTTCGGTTCCAACTGGCAGGTTTCTACGCGTGACCGAACCGTCCGGGATACGACGCCTGAGCACGTGACACGCCAACCCGAACAGGTCAAAGCATTCCGCGACACATGGGAAAAGGGCATCCACTCATACCTCACCTACCTGCGCGATCGGCTGGTCGCAGCACGAGAGCTGCTCACCGGGACTGGTTCGCTTCTGATGCAAATCGGTGATGAAAACGTTCATCTTGTCAGGTCTCTTCTGGATGAGGTCTTTGGAAGTGAGAACTTCATAGCCGAAATCGCATTCAAAAAGACCGGGGGGCTTGTTGCGTCTCGCATTTCTACGGTCTTTGACTATCTTATCTGGTACGCCAAAGACAGCGACCGCTTCAAATATCGACCTCTCTACACGCCCAAGGAAGATCTTGGATCGGTGCGAAAACAATATGACTGGATTGCACTGTCCGATGGCACTCGAAGACGCGCCTCTAACCTCGAGATTGCGAGCGGCACCTCGGATGATGGGGATGCGGAATTCTTTAAACTCGACAATCCTACGTCCGCAGGCAATCCTGAGTATGCGTTCGAATTCCAGGGGAAAGCCTTCAAAGCAGGCTTCAAGACAACGCATGAAGGAATGCAACGTCTTACAAGGGCAAATCGTCTGCAGAGTGCGGGGGAAGGGATCTACTACGTACGCTATCTCGCCGATTTCGGCGTCTCGCCTCTTACTAACCTATGGACGGATACCAGCGCAAGTTTTCAGCGAAAGTCCTATGTGGTTCAGACCGTCACGAAAGTCGTTCAGCGTTGTCTACTGATGACTACTGATCCTGGCGACCTTGTGCTCGACCCGACCTGTGGTAGCGGCACTACAGCTGTCGTAGCAGAGGAGTGGGGACGCCGCTGGATTACAGTCGACACGAGTCGAGTGGCACTCGCACTAGCCCGCACCAGACTAATGTCCTCGACCTTCCCCTACTACATTCTTGCGGACTCTCCTGCAGGCAGTCGACGAAGAGCGCAAATGGCGGGAAGACCAGTGTCCGATGCGAATGGATCTTCTACATCATTCGACATCAAGCAGGGCTTCGTCTATCATCGCGCCCCGCACACGATGCTCAGCGACATCGTTCATAACGATGAAATCGACGAGATCTATGAGCGCTGGCAGGCAAAGATGGAGCCAGTCCGCGAGCAGATCAACGACCTCCTCGGGGAGAGCTTCGAGGAGTGGAAACTGCCCCGCGAGCCCGAGGAAGACTGGCCGGAGGAAGCAGCCGAACTGCTGGAGACGTGGTGGGAGATGCGCCTGCAGCGCCAGGAGGAGATCGACGAGTCCATCGCCCGGCACTCGGAGGCCGAGATACTCTACGACCAGCCCTACGAGGACAACAAGCGCGTCCGCGTGGCCGGCCCGTTCACCGTCGAGAGCCTCTCGCCGCACCGCGTCCTCAGCACCGACCAGGAGCTTCCCGAGACCGAGCGTGCCGCACAGGATGACGCCGCCGGCCCCGGCCAGTTCCACGACATGATCATCGACCACCTGCGCAAGACCCCGGTCCAGAACACGTTCAAGGAGGAGCGGCTTGAGCTTGACCGCCTCGATCCCTACCCCGGCAGGTTCATCCACGCCGAGGGGGAGTACACCCGTAAGGACGGAGAGGCGGAGCGCGTCGCGGTGACGATCGGACCCGAGCACGGCACGGTCGGCCCCGACCTCATCAAGGACGCGGCCAAGGAGGCCGTCCAGGGCATCGGCTTCGACGTGCTGCTTGTCTGCGGCTTCGCCTTCGATGCCCACGCGGACGAGGAGTCAAAGCGCTACGGTCAGCTTACGGTGCTGCCGGTGCGCATGAACCCGGACCTGAGCATGGGCGACGAACTCCTGAAGAAGACGGGCGCGGGGAACCTGTTCATGATCTTCGGCGAGCCGGACCTGGACATCCGCCGCGAGGACGGGCAGATGGTGGTGGAGATCAGCGGGCTGGACATCTACGATCCGACGACCGGCGAGATCCGCAACTCCAGCACGGACGACATCGCCTGCTGGTTCATCGACACGAACTACAACGGGGAGAGCTTCTTCGTCCGCCACGCCTACTTCACCGGCGGTGACGAGCCCTACGATCAGCTTGCCCGCGCCCTCCGCGCGGACGTGGACGAGGAGGCGTGGCAGCAGCTCTACTCGACTGAGAGCCGCCCCTTCGACCCACCCGAAACCGGCCGCATCGCAGTGAAGATCATCAACCACTACGGGGATGAAGTGCTGAAGGTGTATGAGGTGGCGGAGTGACCCCATTGCCTGAGAAACCGAGAGCCGGTGATCCGCCAGCACCTCTGCTGCACGCCATATCTGCCGGAATACTGAGCCAACCGGAGATTCGCCAGCTATTGCAGGAAGCTCGTGATCACTTCGGCATCGCCGATCCCGCCACGCGCCGCGATACCACCTGGAACCGCCGGCATGCACCACGCGAGGAGCTACACTCTTACCTGGCGGCACGGTTGACCGACCTCACGGCCTCCTGCACGGACGATGACGCCCGCGCACTGCTACAGCTTGCCTTCGACACGGAGAGTTTGCTCACGTCTGCGGCCCCTCCGCCCGACGAAGCCGCAGACCCATTCACTGAGGAGTTCGATCGCCTCTTCACTGAGGCCATTCTCAGGAGCGGCATCCCCGAAGCGTACCGAAGGTACTTCACGAACCTGCTCGCGGACACTGTGACCGATGGTCAGCTATCACCGCCGAGGCCATTCGCTACATCCTCGGGCCACTTCCTCTTTGACCTCCCTACCGGCGATGATACGGTGGTGTGCCTTGTTGCAACGAGGGCGTCTGATCTTGAGACCGCGACAACGGAATTCCGCGCACGCTGGCGCCACCACTTTCGACCGGGTAAGCGCGACCGCCAGCCCCGTGACCCCGAGCGTGACTTCTGGGTTATCTGGCAGTACTTTGAGATTCGCGACGACGACAGCTTCACCGATCAGACACTCTACGATGAGCTTCTGAATCGCTTTCAGGAAAGCCCGTACAGCGCTGATCTTGACCGATACGACCTCGACACCCGCGAAGGCCAGATCCGCGCTAAGGGCTGGCTTCGCCAGATTGTCTACCGGCAGACCGCCGCCTTCCGCAAGCTCATCGAACAGGCCGACGCGAACGCCGACCTCAAGTCCTGAATCGCTTATCCGTAACAGCCCCCCTCTTCCCCTCCCGTAGACTCCGGCCAGACAACTAGCCGGACGTTCTGCGGAGGTGCTGCAGGTGGTGGACACGGTTCGACTTCTTGCCGGAGCGGAGCCGACACGGGAGCAGCTTGAGGCCTACTGGACCCGACATCAGACCGACGCGCCGGGTGCCAGCGCACAACTGAAGTATCACTACAACCCGGAGGGTGAAACCTGCACCCTGCCCCGCTACACCTACCGGCCCGACAGCCATCAGGGGAGCCCGCAGATATCCATCGAGGTGTCCCTGCCGAAGCTGGTCTTCGGCAACAACCACACGCTTCTGGCCGACCTTGACGACGCGCTTGAGCAACTCGACGCAGCCGTATCCTCCGATCCCGCACTTCCGCCGCTACCGCCTCCAGCTACGACAGCGCTTTCGCGGCTCGACCTGTGCTGTAGCTACCAGGTGGGCGAGCTTCTCCCGCACTACATCGACGCCCTCGCGCGCCTGACCTACCCGCGCCGCGACACGATCCGCATCAATGCCGAGACCGTCGAGTTCCGAGCCCGATCCCTCAAGACCAAGTTTTACGACAAGCACGCTGAGACGGAGGGAACCGCGCCATTCGGAACGCTTCGCCATGAGACCACCTACCACCGCGCCAGACCACTCAAGGCAGCCTTCGCCTCGGACACGGCGGTGATACTCGCGACGATCACCCCCCACCTCGTCGAGGCGATCCTCTCACAGGACCTCGCGCGACTGGGCATCATCGACCGGCCATTCGCCACGCGCACGCTTGCCCTCTCGCGCCTGTGCGAAACCTACGGACAGACCAGGGGCCTCCGACTCTTCGGCGCCCTCTGCGCATACAACGAGGTCGGCAAGCACGCGGCAGCGCAGCAGATCGGCATCACGGTGGGCTCCTTCAACCGCCTGCTCTCCGACATCCGATCCGCCGGCATCGCACCGGCCTTGACCGACGCCAACTTTGAGCTTCCTCCCCTCCAGGTGCGTCTTCCACGCAAGCCCCCAACCTCTCAAACCTGCATCCAAACTCCTGGTGTTACTCAGGGGAGTTTGGCCTCTGAGGAGGCTTCGGACCAGTGACGATCACCGAGGCCATTCCCGAATTCCTCGCCTACCTTCGCGACGTCGCGCGGCGCTCGCCCGCCACGATCCGCGCCTACCGCACGGACCTCGAGCGCTTTCAGCGCTTCCTCGGTGACCAGCCGTTGCGGTTGTCGCGGATCGATCCTCCCACGGTCGAGCGCTGGATCGCCTCCATGCGCGACCTCTCCAACGCGACGGTTCGTCGAGCGCTGAACGCCCTCTCCAGCTTCTTCACCTGGGCGATCCGCTTCGGCCACACCGACGCGAACCCGGTCGATCGCGTCGAGCGCCCGAGCCGTCGAAAGCGCATCCAGCCCTGCCCCTCGCCTGCCGAGGTGTGCGAGATGCTCGCGGCGACGCGCAACGATCACGAGCGGGCGGTCCTCCTCGCGATGGCGACCAGTGGCCTCCGTCGCGCCGAGGCGCTGGGCCTGCGCTGGGGACACGTTGACCTCCCGCGCAGGCGCATGACGATCGACGGGAAGGGCAGCAAGCAGCGGCAGGTGCCGATCTTCGAGGAACTGCTGGAAGCCCTCTACGTCCTCCGCGCGGAGATCGACGGTCCGCCCACCGGAGCCGTCTTCCGCGGGCGTCAGGGAGGCTCTCTGGGCGCCACAACGCTACAACGCTGGATGACGCACTGGTTGACCGAAGCCGACCTTCGAGACGAACACGGCAACGCCTACACGCTTCACAGCCTGCGGCGCTTCGCCGCGAAACAGTGGTTGACCGGCGGACTCAACATCCGCCAGGTCCAGCTTCTCCTCGGCCACGAGGACCTTCAGACGACGATGCTTTACCTCAGCTACGACTTCGAGGAGCTACAACGAGAGGCCATCGACGTGGACTTCGGCCTTAGGAGCCAAACCGTCTTGAGGTAGCGCAGCCGCCTGCTAACCAACTCCGAGACCAGTGCCGACAACTGCCAACTGCACACCGGAACTCCATCGACGATCACAGGGACCCCGACCACAAACCGAGCGCGCCCCCCGTCGGCCACGGGCGAAGCGGGCGCGCACCACCCGACCAGGACTGATGCACGCCCACCTCCACGCGCCCACTTCGCCCGTGTCCCGCGCTCGGTGTGGCCCCGTAATCGCGACGCACTTCCCCGCTTCGCGGAGCCATCGCAGCGAGCCTTCGGCTCATGAGGCACGTCTCGTAGCGTCAGCCCATCGCGGGCGCGGTTTCGCTCAGCGGGTGCCGACTCACCGCGCTCTGCAGATGCGAAGCGTCCATATGCAGATAGATCGACGTGCTCGCCAGGTCAGCGTGCCCGAGCAACTCCTGTATCGATACCAGGTCGCACCCCTCCTGCAGGAGCAGCGAGGCGAACGTGTGCCGGAGCGTGTGCAGCGACACGCCCTCGCGATCGACATCCGCCTTCGCAGCCGTCTTCTCGAAGACCTTCGCCACCCCGCCGACCCCGAGACGTTCGCCCTGTATCCCCACGAAGAGCGCCTCGTGATCCGCCTCCGGACGGAACTCCAGCCAGTCGGCGACCGCCTCCGCAGCCTCCTCCACCAGCGGCACCGAGCGCCCCTTCCCGCCCTTGCCGTTCCGAACACGCACCCACCGCGACCGGAGATCGACATCATCCACGTCGAGACCGACCAGTTCCGCGCGCCGCAGCCCGCAGAACAGGAAGATCGCGATGACCGCCCGGTTGCGAAACGCCAGCCGAGCGTTCGAGTGCTGCTCGCTCGCCTTCAGCACCCGCCGCGCCTCCTGCACGGACAGCACCGCCGGCATCTTCTTCTGCTTCTTCGGCAGCACCACACACGCGCAGGGATTCGACTCAGCGTAGCCGTAGTTCACCGCCCACTTGAAGAGAGACGAAATCGCGTACACGCGCCGCCGGATGGTCGCCGGGCTGTAGCCTGCCGTTGCCAGCCAACTCACATACCGACGCACCACGATCGGCGTGAGCGCTTCCGCCAGGGGCTCGATCCCCTCCTCGGCGAGATACTCCTGCAGCGTGCGGACGTCCGAGGCATACGCCTCGGCCGTCGCACTGCTGCAGCCACGCTCCAGGAGAAGATGGTCGAGGAACTGAGAGGTCGCTTCTTCGATGCGCATCGACACCACT
>JBMNNW010000060.1:0-30406 GCA_050942735.1 Armatimonadota bacterium | reverse complement strand
TCTTCGATGCGCATCGACACCACTCCAACGCTACAGACGTGGGTGTGATCCGCGAGGTCACAACACGGAGACTACTCAGTGCCGTAAGTCTGGATTATCGCTCCCTCAAATGAGCCGATAATCCCGGCAAACTGGCCCAAAATGGCGGAGAGTGTATCTGTAAGCCGAGTTCTGTCTCCTGCACGCGCAGGCGATGGTCATTTAGCTGGGACGCCTGTCGCCAGACGCCTCGTGCACCCTACCCGGAAGCTCAGCGGGCCGCCTCATCGCTCCCCTATTCGGGCTTGCTCCAGACGGGGTTTGGCCAGCCGATGTGTTACCACACCGCTGGTGGGCTCTTACCCCACCGTTTCACCCTTACCCTACACCACTCCGACTGTCTGCAGCGCAATCGGAACAGCTCAGGCGGTCTCGTCTCTGTGCCACTTTCCGTCGGATCACTCCGCCCGGGTGTTACCCGGCGTCCTGCCCTGTGGAGCTCGGACTTTCCTCAGACAGATGCCACTCAGGCACCTCCCCGCGACCATCCGACACACTCTCCGCACCACCATTATACCCGATCCCCACCCGAATCACCAGCCACTACAACCCCCGGGGTGAACGCAGACTGCCGGCGAACGTTGCGAATTCACTGCGAGTGTACCGGCAATCTGTTCCCCCCTCCCCGAACCTCGCCTCCTGAGCCTGGCGTCCAGGCGCCCCCATCCCTCCCCGGACGCAGCTCTCGCCTCATCAGCCCGCCAATCACCCCAGTATCCCGCATCCGCACACACCCGCGCCGGCACCGGCAGATACCCGCCGACACGCAGCCTCCCGTCGCTCCTCCAGCCGATCTCATCCGCCTCGTATCAACACCGCAGTCGCTCTGCCCAATGGCCGTCCGTCGCCTCTGCCCGCCGCCCAGAGCAGACGCTCACCCCTCTGAATCATCCAGCACCGCGCTGATCTTGCGGGCCAGTTCGCCGAGCGAGAAGGGCTTCTGCATGAAGCGCAGCCCCTCCTCGAGGACCCCCCGATGCGCGATGACGTTCGCGGTATAGCCGGACATGTACAGGACCTTCATCTCAGGACGACCACGCTGGAGATAGTCCGCCAGCTCGCGGCCATTCATCTCCGGCATCACCACGTCCGTGATGAGAAGGTCTATCGCTCCGTCATACTCCTCCGCAGCATCGATCGCTTCAGCCGTCGTCGCGACCGCCCGCACCTGGTAGCCCAGTTGCTCGAGCATCGTCTCCCCCAGGCTCAGGATCGCCGGATCATCCTCCACCAGCAGCACCACCTCTCCGGTGCTGCGCGGCACCTCCTCCTTCTCCGGCCGAGCCGCCGGCTCAACGTCACCCGCATGGCGCGGAATGTAGATCCGGAAGGTCGTGCCCCCGCCCGGTTCGGAGTAGACGTTGATGAACCCGTCGTTCTGCCTGACGATCCCGTAGACCGTCGCGAGGCCGAGGCCGGTCCCTTTCGTCGCGCCCTTGGTGGTGAAGAATGGCTCGAACACGCGCGCCAGCGTCTCCTCGTCCATCCCCCGCCCGTCATCGCTGACGGCGAGCATCACGTACTCCCCGGGGATGAACTCCGGATGTGTCGCGCAGTAGGCCTCATCGAAGACCATGTTCGCGGTCTCGATCGTCACCTTCCCCACGCCCTCGATGGCGTCGCGGGCGTTCACGCAGAGATTCGCGAGCATCTGGTCCACCTGCGCCGGGTCCAGCCTCACCGGCCAGAGACCGTGCGCGGGCAGCCACGCGAGGTCGATGTCCTCACCGATGAGCCTGCGCAGCAGCGTGAGCATGCTCTCCACCGTGTCATTGAGCTCCAGCGGCCTCGGACTCATCGTCTGCCGCCTGGCGAAGGCCAGCAGTTGCCTCGTCAGGTCTGCGGAGCGGCGGGCGGCCAGATCGATCTCCTCCAGCTCCTCCATAGCTGCCTCGGGGAGGTCCTGCTCCATCTTGAGCAGCTCGGTCCGCCCGATGATCACCGAGAGCATGTTGTTGAAGTCGTGTGCGACCCCGCCGGCGAGGCGACCCACGGCGTCGAGCTTCTGGATCTGCTGAAGCTGGCTCTGGACCTGCTTCAGCTCGCGAATATCGATCGCGGTCAGGGCCATGTGGTGGGGCGCGCCGTCGGCATCGCGAGTGAGCATGCCCGTCATCAACAGCGGAAACGCCGTCCCATCGCGATGGACATGCCAGACCTCCCGCGCATCGAAGCTGCCCTCCTCGATCAGGAGCCTCTGCAACTGCTCCGCGTCCTCACGCTGCTCCTCGTTGTGCAGCTCGCTCAGATGGCGACCGACCAGCTCCTCGGGCCGGTAGCCATGCATCTCGGCGCAGCAGGCGTTCACGTAGGTCAGTGTGCCGTCGGTTTCGGCGATGACCGCGCCGAAGTTCGCGTTGTCGAAGATCGCCTTGAACTCCCGCACCTGCTGCTCGACAGCCTTGCGCTCGGTGATGTCCTCGAGGCTCGCCATGATCGCAGCGACGTTGCCGTCGGCGTCCTCGATTGGCGCGGCCGAGAGGCTCACGTCGATGAAATCGCCGCTCTTGCTCTGCCGGAGCAGCTCCACGCCCGAGAGCGTGTCACCGGCGAGTACCGCGCGCCGAAGCGCCTCGAACTCTCCCTTCAGTTCCTCCGGGACGATGGGAAGGGGCTCACCGATGACCTCCTCGGCGCTCCAGCCGAACATCTCCTCGGCCGACTCATTCCACGACAGCACCCGACCCTCAACGTCAATGCTGAAGATCGCCAGTGGCGAGCAGGCGATGATCGCCCGCTGCAGTTCGGTGCTCTGCCGCAGCTCTTCCTCGGCCTGCTTCCGCTCGGTGATGTCCAGCATCGCGCCGACGAGGCCGCCCACCGTGCCGTCGGGCCCGCGGAATGGCGCCTTGTGGAAGACCGCCTGGCGCAGCGTCCCGTCGCGGAACACAACGGGCGCCTCGTAGATCTGGGCCTCGCCTGTCTCCATCACCGCGAGGTCGGCTGCAGCGTAGAGCCTGGAGGGCCGCTCGGGGGCCACGTCTTTCACGGTCCTCCCGATGATCTGCTCTTTGGGCAGGCCCAGGAAGTCGCTGAACGCGCGGTTGCAGCCGATGTAGAGCCCCTCAGTGTCCTTGTAGAAGAGCGGAGCGACAATCGCATCGATGATCTCGGTGAGCAGCGCCTCGTTGCTCCGCAGCTCCCTCGTGCGGACCTCGACCTGCCTGCGCAGCGACCACGACCACAGCGAGAAGAGCAGCAGCAGCACGAGCAGCGGGACAATGACCACCGCCACCTGGCGGATGATCTCGAGGAACGTCTGGGGCGCCGGCTCGTAGACGCCCATCCACTCGGTGTAGATGCGCCGGTACTCACCGCTGTCCTCGAGCATGTGGAGCCCGTCGGTGAGCTGCGACAGCAGCGCGGTCCGGCCCTCCGGCACGGCGTAGCAGTAGTCGAGCGTCTGAAGCGGCCGCTGCCCGACGACCAGGTTCTGCCAGCCGTGCTTCTCGATGAGGAAGCGCGCGGTGTTCCGCGCCACCAGCGCGAAGTCGTGCCTTCCCTCGACCAGCTCCTGCAGGGCGCGCTCCTGGCTATCGACGGCGGCGACCTCGGCCTCGATGGAGGTCTCGATCACGAAGTCGTGCATGAAGTCGCCCTGCTGCACCACGATGCGCCTGCCGACCAGCTCCTCTGCCGTGCCCGGCGGCGGCCCCCCGCCCGCCCGCGCGACGGCAACGTAGTTAATGGCCACATGGGGGGGCGTGAAGTCGAAGCTCAGGTCGCGTTCGAGTGAGTAGAACATTCCCTGGAGTGCGTCGATCTCCCCGCGCGCAAGCTTCTCGCGCATCTCCGGCCAGGGGCCGAGGCGTATCTCGATGTCGAGGTCCTTCTCGCGGGCGAGGGCCCGGGTCAGCTCCACGTTGTAGCCCGCGGGACGCCCCTGCTCGTCGAGGTACTCGTAGGGCGGGAAGTTGTGGTCGCCGCCGAACACCAGCGGCCGGTTCTGCGGCAGTTCGAGGGCGGCGAACCACTTCGAGTGCAGGTGCCGGTAGGTGCCGTCCGCGATGACCACCGCCAGGCCCTCGTTGAGCAGCGCCAGCGTCTCTCGGTCGCCCTGCGTGACGGCGAAGCAGAAGTCCTGCCTGAAGCCCTCGACCGGGGCGTTGATGACGCGCAGGTTCGCCAGGCCGATCTCGTCGATGAGCCGCAGGGCCACGAGTCGTTGGATGACCACCGCATCGTGCCGCCCCTCCGACAGCTCCTGAAGCGCTGTCTCGAAGGTGGGCGTGGTGTGGATGATGATGCCGCGATCCTCGCGCCGGAGAAACTCCTCGGCGTTGTCGCCCTTCATGACCGCGACCTGTCGGCCGATGAGGTCGCCCAGCTCACGGATGTCGGTCGTATCCGAGCGGACCACGATCGCGCCGTGCAGCGACATATAGGGGAAGCTGAAGTCGAAGAGTTCCTCGCGCTCAGGCGTCCGCCCCACCAGCGGGAGGGCCTCGATCTCACCGCGCGCCAGCCAGCCCTTGACCTCGTCCCAGGTACCGGTGCGGAATGTCACGCTCCGCCCCATCGCCCCGAGGGCGGCCTCCATCAGCTCAACCGAGAAGCCGGTGGCGACGCCGTCATCACCAACGATGCAAAACGGGGGGTAGTCCACTTCACTGGCGGAGAGGATGGGGGCGGACGGGTCTCCACCTTCCTGCGCGAGCCCCGTGAGGGTTCCTGCCACGAGCAGGCACAGTGTCCACAGCAGAGGCAACCGGCTCAGACATGGTCTCCTTGCGCGCAGCCGACCGATGAAGGCCATCATCCCAACCACCCAACCCCCACGGAATATACTCACCCAGAATGTTTAGAATTGATATTCGCGACGAAACTGCCAAACCCTCCCGCTGTCCGAACTCCGAGAGTGAGTGCGTCCGAGCGAAATGCACTCTTAAGAAAAAAGAAACGATTCTGAGAAGGAACCCCGAGCGTTCGGGAGGAATGACTCCGTACCAGCATCGTTGCGAACAGGGCGGGGCGGAGAAGGGCCATGGCCACCTCCTCTCGACGTTTTGGATGCGCGACAGGCTGTATTGAGCAGGCCCACCGTGCTTGAACAGAGCATGTGTGGGCCTGTGTGATTCCGGGGCGGGTCTTCCGGTGGCCGCCGAGCCCTGTGCAGGGGTGTTTATCGGTGCTGAGAGGGATTGCAGCGCGACGGCTCCAACTCGGACGCGCAAAGGAGGTCGTGAGATGTTTAGTGCAAGACGGGGTTTCACACTGATTGAGCTTCTGGTCGTCATCGCGATCATCGCCATACTGGCGGCGATCCTCTTCCCGGTGTTCGCGCGGGCGCGCGAGAAGGCGCGGCAGACAAGCTGCATGAGCAACCTCAAGCAGCTTGGTCTGGGGCTGCTGATGTACGCGCAGGACTACGACGAGACGCTGCCGCATGTGCGTCGCGACCATGCGACCAACTTCCTCTACCCGGACGGAGTGCAGATGCAGTATCGAGGCCCGTGGTACGTGATGATCTACCCCTACATCAAGAACATCGGGATCTACACCTGCCCCTCCACAAGCTGGAAGTGGAACGGCCGGTGGACCCACCCGTTTGACTACGGCTACAACGAGCACATCTCCAACGTGCAGCTTGCGATGGTCCTGCGACCGTCGGAGACGCTCGCGCTGGTCGATGCGACAGCGAACCCCGACTACAGCACCTCGGGCGGCTACGGCTGGCGCGTGCAGGAGACCTACCGCGGACCGGACATTAGCACCGGCTACCTCCACGCCCGGCACAACGGGGGCTCGAACATCGCCTTCGTTGACGGCCACGCGAAGTGGTCGCAGGTCCCTGACTACGAGACCATGGCGGCCGGCCAGGCGTGGAACCTCCCCGGCGTTCGCTTCCGGCCATAGGCGAGCCGCTCTCTCGACTCTCCGCCCTCCCGCCCCTCGCGGCGGGAGGGCTCGTTTCTGCGCGCGACGGTCGCTTCTGCGTCGGCGGGCAGTCCCCCCTCCCCGCGGACGGCGAGAACGCCCCTGATGCCGGCGCGCAGGAATCCGCGCAACTCACCGCGAAACGGCAGCCGGACGGGGGGCCTCCCGCATAACACAGCCCTGCGGCGCTGGAAGAGGTGGCCCATGGTGCGCCCTGGTGTCCTGCTGATGACTGCGATCCTGACTATGGCGACTGCAGTCAATACGACCGCACAGCCTCCGCCGCTCAATGCCGACCCCGGCTTTGAGCAGGCTGCGGACGAGCAACTCAGTCCGTGGGAGGTGCGGTACGCCATCAAGGCCAGTGACCCGGCATCCCGTCCGCGGTGGAATGTCGTCCCCCGCACCGACCCGGACGACCCGCAGCGCGGCATTCACCTGAGCGTGGAGGAGTTCGGCGGAGCCTGCGGCAGCCTCTACATAGGACAACGCCTCACGCTGCCCGAGGAGCTGCCCGACCTCGGGCTCTCGGTTGACTTCCAGACCTTCTGCCCCATGGATGAGCGCAGCGGCTCCGTCGCCCTCGGGATCATGCCGCCGGACGCCTGGGACGCGATCTCCGCCGACCCGCTGGAGGCGGGGGTGCCGCCCGAATCGCAGCAATGGATACTCATCTACGAGATTCACCGCAACCGCGAGAACCGCACCGAGTGGACGCACGGCGAAGTTCCCGTGCAGGACGTCACGGGGCAACTGGCTCCACACGCCGGGCGAGAGGTGGTCATGGTGATCGCGTGGAGCACCTGGCATGACAATCGCGCGGAGTGGGCCCGCTTCGACAACTTCCGGCTCGGACAGCCGCTTCCGCGCGTCGCTCCCATCGCATGGCCCACGCGGTCGTATCGTGGCGAACCCATGCAGCTCCGCGTGGCCGCGAGCGGCTACGGTCAGTTCGAGGTCCAACTGCGCTACCGCCCCGAGGGAGCCGCGGAGTGGGAGCGCGTGGAGATGGCCGCAGAGGAGGCCGGTTTCTTCAGCGCCACGGTCCCGGCGGAGGCCCTCGACGCGCCGGTGGTGCTGCAGGCCGCGATACGTCATGAAGGGCACCCCGAGCAGGTGACCTCCCCGCACACAGTGGGCCTCGCCGAGCGCCCGCCGAGGCCGAACCTGCTCTACACCACCGCGGAGCTGCAGCTCATGCGGGAGAGGGCGGAACAGCACGAGTGGGCTCGGGCCATCCGCGACCGCATCCTCCAGACGGCGGATGCGTGGCTGCAGCGCGATGATGACCCGCCCTCCGGACAGGGCGGCTGGAGCCACGATTACGTCTGCCCCGAGGATGGAGCGCGGCTGCAGTTCCGCGAATCGCACCCCCACCAGCATCTGTGCCGCTCCTGTGGCCGGGAGTGGGAGGGCGAGAAGCTCGATGCCACCTGGCGCAGCAGCATGCACGGGCGCTTCGCCAGCGGCGCGCGCGACTGCGCCCTCGCATACCATTTCACGGGGGACGAGCGGTACGGCCGACGCGCCGCCGAGATCCTGCTGTGGTACGCGCGGAACTACCACACATTCCCCTACGGGCGCGGGCCGGCCGGGAGGGGGCGCGTCCACTCCCAGTCGCTGACCGAGGCCACCTGGCTGATCGGTATGTTCCACACGGCCGACCTGGTGGACGAGGTGCTCAGCGGCGGCGAGCGTCGCGAGGTGGAGATGAACCTCGTGCGCGCGGGCACCGAGCACATCAGCCAGTTCACCTTCGGCATCCACAACATCCAGTGCTGGCACAACGCGTGCATGGCCATCGCGGGCTACTACCTCGGCGACCCCGACCCTGTCGCGAGGGCCGAGGAGGGGAGCATCGGCTTCCACCAGCAGATCGAGCAGGGCATTCTCGAGGACGGGATGTGGTATGAGCGCTCCATGGGCTACCACTACTACACGCTCAACGCCCTGATCGCGCACATCGAGGCGGCCCGGCGCAACGGCAACCCGTTGCACGAGGATGATCGCATCCGCGGCATGTTCCTCGTACCGCTGCTGCTCGCGCAGCCCAACCTCGTCCCGCCCTCGCTCAACGATCAGGGATACACGCGGGGTCCGATCAACACCGATACGCTCGAGGTGGCTGTGGGCTGGTACGCCGACGACGATGCGCAACGGGCCCTGCGGGAGTTGTACGAGAATCGCGGGGGCACTCGCTCGCATATTCGCGCCCTGCAGTACGGCGAGGATCTTCCGGAGACCGCGGAGTACCAGCCGCCCGGCAGCAGCGACCTGCCCGGCGTGGGCCTCGCCGTCCTGCGGGAGGGAAGCGGCGACGCGGCGGTCGCGGCCATGCTCGAGTACGGCGAGCACGGCGGCGGGCACGGCCACCCCGACAAGCTGCAGCTTATCCTCTACGGTCTCGGGCAAACTCTCATGCCCGATCCGGGAACGACCGGCTACGGCGTTCCGCTGCACCGGGAGTGGTACAAGACCACCCCCGCGCACAACACCGTGACCATCGGCTCGAACTCGCAGCGCGCCACCACGGGCGAGCTGCTGGACTTCCAGTCCGGTGACGACTGGTCGAGCGCGGCGGCCCGATCGACGGGGGCGTATCCGGGCTGGGAGCTTGAGCGACGCGTGCTGCTGACGGACGGGGTGCTGGTGGATGAGTTCGATCTGCGGGGCGAGGAGCCGGACACGCTCGACTGGTTCGCCCGCGCGCCTGGCGAGCTGCAACTGAGCCTGCAGACTGCGCCCGTCACGGAGGAGGCTCCCAACGCCACCTACGGGTATATCCAGCAGATGCGCGGCGCCGTCAGCGGCGGGCCGTGGGAGGCGTGGTGGAACGTCGATGAGCAGGGCGGCCGGCTGCATCTGACTTTCGAGGGCGCGGCAGAGACCGAGGCGGTCGCGTGCCTCGCCCCCGGGCTCCCGGGCGATGACCCGTGGCACACGCTCCGCGTCCGCCGCACGGCGGCGGAGACGACCTTCCGGGTGGTCTACCAGATGCTCGCGCCGGGCCGGGAGCCCGAGCCGGTCGGCTTCGAGCCAGACAGGGTGCGCGTGGGCGAATTGGAGGTTGTTCGCGCGGGAGGCGGCTTGAGGAGGTAGGCCACGCAGCTTCCTCGAGCCGCACTGGTGGGAGCGGGGTCCCCCCTGTGCGGCGCGTCACGAGCAGGCGCGTCTTCAAACGGTGCGGCATGAGTCACGCCAGCCCGTTCGCCGCGCCGTCCGGAGCGACGCATCTTCCCACGTCCGGAGCGCCGCATCTTCCCACGTCCGGAGCGACGCATCTTCAGATGCGTCGGCCGTTCGCAACGTCCACGGCTGACGTCGCCGTTGCCGATTGAGAGTTCCCCACCCCCGTTTCGCACCGATTTGCCTTGACGAGCGCACTGCATTCAATGGTATACTGAGTGTGCGGGACGAATCATTACGCAACGAGGCATCTGAAGGACCCCCGTGTCTCTGCATCGCAGAGGCGCCCGGTGGAAACCCCATCAATGCCGACGCCGACGCCGCAGCACGCGCTATCGACGGCGGTACCGCATGACTACTCCCTGCCTGCACCTGCGCCACGAGGAGCCCGCAGCAAGCCTGCGGACGGCTCTGGAGGCCGCCAGCCTGCCGGCAGGATCATCCGATGCAGCTACACAATAACTGAGAGGTGCCTGATGTGAGCACTGAGCAGATCACGGACCGCGAGGAGACTTCGGTCGGTC
Source organism: Armatimonadota bacterium (assembly GCA_050942735.1). GTDB lineage: Bacteria > Armatimonadota > Zipacnadia > Zipacnadales > UBA5352 > UBA5352. Next base: position 20,780 of record JBMNNW010000060.1, on the reverse strand, counting down.
GCGGTTCGCAGATGGCCCCTCGCGGTGATGTCATCACCGCGGAGGTCGAACAGGTATACGACCACCTGGGGACTTCCCACGACGGTCTGAGTGAGCAGGAGGCCGCGGAGAGGCTTGAGAAGTACGGCCGCAACGTCGTCTCGCGCTTCGAACCATACCCACTGTGGAAGATCGCGCTGGACCAGTTCACCAGCCCGATCATCTACGTGCTTCTCGTCGCGGCGGTTATCACTCTCCTGCTCCGCGACTACACCGACACGATCATCATCATGGCGGTGGTGATCATCAACGCCATCGTCGGCTTCTACCAGGAACACAAAGCCGCCCGGGCGATGCAGGCCCTGCGCGAGATGGCCACGCCGGAGATGAATGTGCGTCGCGACGGCAAGGTCAAGCGCGTCTCCAGTGAGGAACTGGTTCCCGGCGATCTCGTGCTGGTTGACGCCGGCATGCGGGCGGCCGCCGATATGCGCCTGGTGCGCTGCCTCGAGCTGCTCGCCGATGAATCGGCGCTGACCGGAGAGTCCGACCCGGTCTACAAGGTCCCCGAGCCGCTCGACGACCCCGACACGCTCCCGGCCGACACCATCAACGTGGTCCACGCCGGCTCGATGGTGGTCGAGGGTCACGGTGAGGCCGTCGTCTTCGCTACCGGCTCGCACAGTGAGCTTGGGAAGATCGCCGAGACCGTCGCGGAGGTCGTCACCACCGAGACCCCGCTGCAGCGGCGGCTCCACCGCTTCGCCAACATCCTCGCCTACGGCATGGTGCTGCTGGCGATCGTGACTGTCGTCGTCGGGCTGCTCCGCGGGATGGACCTTCTGACGGTCTTCCTCACCGCGGTCGCCCTGGCCGTCTCGGTTATCCCCGAGGGCCTGCCGATCGTCGTAACGGCCGTGCTCTCGATCGGCGTCTGGCGCATGGCCGAGAGGCAGGTGCTGGTGCGGAAGCTGCCGGCCGCGGAGACGATGGGCTCGGTCAACTACATCTGCTCGGACAAGACCGGCACGATCACGCAGAACGAGATGACCGTGCAGACGGTCATGTGGGGCAGGTACGGCGTCCACACACGCTTCATCGCCGACCAGCTTCACCCCGAGATCGAGAGTTCCGAGGGCTTCGACGCGCCGATGGACGGCGCCGAGGAGCTGGCGGAGATCGAGCAACTGATGCGCGTCGCGGTGTTCTGCAGCAACGCCGAGTACATTCGCGACGAAGACGGCAACGTGACCACCGCGGGCAGCCCGACCGAACTGGCGCTGCTGCGACTGGCCGACGGCCTCTTCCCCGATCTGCTGCGGCAGAGCCGCGATGAGCTGGCGATCGACGAGGTCCCATTCAGCTCCGCCCGCAAGTTCATGGCCACGCTTCAGCCCTCCGATGACGGGGAGGCGGGAGTGCTCTACGTCAAGGGCGCGCCCGAGGTGATCTTCCCCCGCTGCGACCACGAGTGGGACCCGGGCCAGGACGAGTACATCCCATTCGACGAGGAGTACTGGGCCGAGCAGGCCGACTGCATGGGCAGGCAGGGCCAGCGGGTCATCGCCATCGCCCAGCGCCCGTGGAGCAAGAACTCGGTTGAGGCCGAGGAGGTCCACGGGATAGTGCTGTGGGGGCTGGTCGGGATCCAGGACCCGCCCCGGGCTGAGGCCGCCGAGGCGATCCGCGGCTGCCGCGAGTCGGGCATCAACGTTACGATGATCACCGGCGACCACCCGGCCACGGCGATGGAGATCTCCCGGCAGGTCGGGCTGCTCAGCGACGCGCACTCCGAGGAGGAGGAGCGCCAGCGCGTCGTCACCGGCGCCGAGATGCTGCACATGAGCGACGAGGAGCTTGATGAGCGAGTCGAGGACGTGCGGGTCTACGCGCGCATCACCCCCCACGACAAGTTGCGCGTGGTCGAGGCCCTTCAGCGCCGCAACCGCGTCGTGGCCGTCACCGGAGACGGCGTCAACGACGCCCCCGCTCTCCGACGCGCCGACATCGGCGTCTCGATGGGGCAGGCGGGCACCGAGGCCGCGCGTGAAGCCTCCGATGTGGTGCTGCTCGACGACAGCTTCGCCTCTATCTACGAGGCGGTCAAGCTCGGACGCTACATGTTCGAGACCATCCGCAAGACCGTCTTCTTCCTGATCTCCTCCGGAGCCGGAGAGGTCATCGCGCTCCTCGCCGCGCTGGCGATCAACTGGCAGTACAACGGTGAGACCGCGCTGCCGTTTTTGGCCGCGCAGATCCTGTGGATCAACCTCGTCACGAACGGCCTGCAGGACGTCGCGCTGGCCTTCGAGCCCGGAGAGGACTTCGTACTCAAGCGTCCCCCTCGCGGCTCTCAAGCGCGCATCTTCGACCGTATCGTCGTCACCTATACGATCATCATCGGGATAATCTTCGGTGTCGGCACCCTGGTGATGTTCCGCTACGTGCTCGTGGACAGCGGCTACAACATCGAACTGGCGCAGACGGCCGCGGTCACCATGATGGTGATGTTCCAGGTAATGCACGTGCTCAACTGCCGCAGCCTGGTCCGCTCGGTCTTCCGGGTCGCGCCGTTCAGCAACCCGTTCCTGGCGATCTCGATCCCGATCAGCCTGATCGCCCAGTTCGGGTTCATCTACTGGGCGCCGATGCAGAACCTGTTCGGGACCCAGGCGCTCCCGCTCAACTACTGGGTCTACATCATCCTGATGAGCCTCACGGCCACCGTGGCGATGGAGCTTGGCAAGATCTTCGTCCGCCACCGAGGCTGGCACCTGCGGTAACTGGCGGCCAGCACAACCGACGCGAACACACCGACGGCAACGACTCGAACGACAATGTTCGGTCGTTGCCGTTTTCGTTCGCGATTGGCCACCCCCGAGCCGAACGACATCGACAGGCTGGAAGCCTGTCCTACAGGGAAATGCCTCTGATGCCGTTCGTAGGACAGGCATCATTGCCTGTCGCCGTGTGCCCGAACGACATCGACAGGCTGGAAGCCTGTCCTACAGGGAAAGGCCTCCCATGCCGTTGTCGTTCCCGCCCGGGGAGGAGACAGGGCCCCTCATGGCGCACTCTACCTCGCATCAGCCTTCAGCACGCACAGCCAACGTTCGCCGGCCGTACGATCCGCGGGAGGGATCGACCATGCCCGAGAGCCCGCGCCCGAATATCCTCTGGATCACCTGCGAGGACATCGGCCCTCACCTGGGCTGCTACGGGGACCATTACGCCGATACGCCCAACCTTGACGCCCTCGCCGCCCGCGGCGTCATCTACACCAACGCGTGGTCCGAGACGCCCGTCTGCGCCCCCGCCCGCACCAACATCATCAGCGGCTGCTACGCCACCTCCACCGGCGCCGAGCACATGCGCAGCCACGTCCCGATCTCGCCGACCATGCGGATGTACCCGCAACTGCTCCGCGACGCCGGGTATTGGTGCACGAACAACTCCAAGGAGGACTACAACCTCGAAAAGCCCGGCGCGGTCTGGGACGATTCCTCCGAGACCGCACACTGGCGTGATCGAGCCGATGGCCGGCCATTCTTCGCGATCTTCAACGACACGATCACCCACGAGAGCAAGATCCGCGCCCGCCCGTGGGAGCTTGAGCATGACCCCGCCGACGCGCCCGTCCCTCCCTACCATCCCGACACCCCGGAGGTCCGCCGCGACTGGGCGCAGTACTACGATACGATCACGAAGATGGACGCGAACGCCGGGGCGATCCTCGCCGAGCTTGAGGAGGACGGCCTCGTCGAGGACACCATCATCGTCTTCTATGGCGACCACGGCTCGGGGATGCCCGGGCAGAAGCGCTGCGCCCGCGACGCGGGGCTGCGCGTCCCGCTGATCGTGGTCGTCCCCGAGAAGTTCGCGCACCTCGCCGCCGATGACTACGAGCAGGGCGGAGCCACTCCGCGCCTCGTGGGCTTCACCGACCTGGCGCCCACCACGCTGAGCACCGTCGGCGTCGAGCCGCCCGCGTGGATGCAGGGGCGCGCGTTCATGGGTGAGCACGAGGCCCCGCCCCGCCGCTATCTCTACGGGCACCGCGGGCGAATGGACGAGCGCTACGACATGGTCCGCTGCGTGCGTGATGAGCGGCACATCTACATCCGCAACTTCATGCCCCACCTCCCGATGGGTCAGCACGTCCGCTACATGTTCGAGACGGCCACCACGCAGGTCTGGAAGCGCCTGCATGACGCGGGCGAGTTGACCGATGCGCAGGGGTTCTTCTGGGAGGAGCGGCCCGCCGAGGAGCTGTATGATCTGCGGGAGGACCCCCACGAGACGCGCAACCTCGCGGGCTCAGCCGATCACGCCGATGTCCTCGACGAGATGCGACAGGCCTGCAGGGAGTGGATGCTGGCTGTCCGCGACACCGGCTGCCTCCCCGAGCCGCAGATCCACTCGCGCTCGGCGGGCCGGGCGCCGTACGAGATGGCGCGCGATCCAGAGGCGTACCCGATGGCGCGGATCCTCGAGAGCGCGGAGACGGCCTCGTCGCTGGAGGCCGGGGCGACGGAGAGTCTGCTCGGGGGGATGAGCGATGAGGACGCGGCGGTGCGCTACTGGTCGGCGCTGGGCCTGCTGATGCGCGGGGAGCGCTCGGTGCGCAAGGGCCACGCGATGCTGCGGGAGGCGCTTGGGGACGCCGACGCGTCGGTGCGGCTCACGGCGGCGGAGGCGCTGTGCCGCTACGGTGGGACGGCGGATGTGCGGCTGGCGATGCCGGTGTTGCTGGAGCTGGCCGACGCGGAGGCGAACGGCCCGTATGTGGCGATGATGGCGCTGAACGCGGTCGATCGTTGCGGCGACCTCGCGGAGCCGTGGATGGAGCAGCTCCGGTCTCTCCCGACGCACGACCCGACGACCGACGAACGCCCGCAACTGGGCGCGGCGGTGCTGCTGGAGAAGATCACGGGCGGGAGGTAGAGGGCGGGAACCAGGGACGACGAGCGGGGCCGGGCGCAGCGGTGCCGGCCTGTCAACGCGACGCAAAACCCAACTCCCTTACCCCTCCACGCAGACTCTGACGACGATATCGAGGAGCCCGATCACATGCCCACGGCCCGGCCCGATGAACTGGAACGTATTGCCGCCGACCTGCTGAGCGCCGCCGGCGCGCCGGAGGGTGAGGCCCGGATCGTCGCGCGCGGGCTGGTCTCGGCGAATCTCGCGGGCCACGACTCGCACGGAGTGATGCGCCTGCCGCAGTACCTCGCGGCGATGGAGCGCGGGTCGATCATCCCCGGCGCGGAGATCGAGGTCGTGCGCGAGACGCCCGCCACCGCGGTGCTCGACGCACACTGGGGGTTCGGCCAGGTCGCGGCCACGCGCGCCGCGCGGATGGCCGTCGAGAGGGCGGAGGCGACCTCCCTCGCGGGCGTTGCGGTGCGGCGGTCCAACCACGTGGGCGGCCTCGGTGACTACGTGCAGATGATCGCGTCCGCGCGGATGATCGGGCTGATGTTCGTGAACGGACATGGCGGCGCGCACAACACCGTCCCGTGGGGCGGTGCGGATGCGCGGCTGTGCACGAACCCGCTGGCGGCGGGCTTCCCCACCGGAGGCGACCCGATCGTGCTGGACATCAGCACCGCCGCCGTCGCCGAGGGCAAGGTCCGGACCTACCGCATCAGGGGCGAGGCGCTGCCCGATCACTGGATCGTGGACGGCGAGGGGCGGCCGACGAACGACCCCGAGGCGCTCTACGCCGATCCGCCGGGGGCCGTCCTGCCGCTGGGCGGGAACGTCGGATACAAGGGCTTCGGGCTGGGCCTGCTGGTGGACCTGCTGGCGGGGGGGCTCAGCGGCGCGGGCACCAGCGGCCCCGACGCTGAGCGCGGCGGCAATGCCTTCACGATCATCGCGCTCGACCCGCGGGCATTCGCGGGCGCGGATGAATTCGTCGAGGACGCGGACTCGCTGATCGCGTGGGTGAAGAGCGCGCGCCTCGCCCCGGGCTTCGACGAGATACTCGTGCCCGGCGAGATCGAGCGCCGGGAGGCTCGTCGCCGCAGGCGCGAGGGGATCCCGATCGATGAGCAGACATGGGGGCAGCTCACCGAGGCCGCGGAGCGCCTGGGTGTCGGGTAGGCGCAGGTCCGCCCTTCGCGGGTCGCCTCTCAGGCCTGCCCGTCGTTCACAACGCCGGGAGCATTGCGGTTGACCGCGTCACAGGCATGTTGCGAGAAGAGATCGGCCTTCACCCACAACGGCGGGCCGGTCAGGAGGTTGAGCCCCTGCGGAGGCGGGCTTCTGCGACCGGCAACCAACGCGCCTGCTGCCTACTCCGGAAGAATCGAGAAGTCGTCGAAGCGGAACTGCTGGCCGTTGTCCTCGCGCCAGTTGCACCGGAACATGAAGCGCCGCAGGTACCTCGCCTCCGGCGTCGCGTCTCGAATCGCCCGCAGATCGACCTCGGCCTCATGCCACTGGTTGTCATCTATCAGCGTCGGTCCCTCGACCTCGAGATACCCCTCGACATTCCTCGCCTCGGTGCCGCCGAGCACCCAGCCGCCGGGGCCGGGCGTGCCCTCGAACGCCTCGACGTACAACGCCACCGGCACGCCCTCCGGGATCCGGTACGCGAAGCGAATGATCGGATAGGCGTCGATCTCCCACGCCCCCGGTGCTATCGCGCCCGCGGCCCGGTTCGACTTGTTCGCGTCGTAGAATAACCGGATGCAGTGCCCGGCGCCGATCTCGCGCTCGACGCGCTCATAGCCCGTCAGCCAGCTCCGGTAGAACTTGAAGTGATAACCCCACGTGTCCAGATGCGTTGCATCCTCAAAGTCCACCTCCACCAGCGGCGCCTGCGGGTCGAGCCGCCTCGGAACATGAACGAAGACCGGCGCGATTCCCCGGCGGCCGTCGGCGAAAGTCGCGCGGGCCGTCACACCGTAGTGACCGTGCTCCTCGAAAGTGTGCGTCGGCTCCATCTCGCGAGAGACGGTCCCGTCGTCAAAGTCCCAGGTCACCGACGCGACGTCCTTGCTGAGGGTGTCCAGGGAGAAGCGCACCGGCTCGCCGGGCTCAACCGCCGCAGGGTGCGCAAGCGCGATCAGCCGCGTGGGATGTCTGCCTCCATGCTCGATCGCGCCGATATCCGGGCCCTCGCCCGCCCACGGAAGGCTCACCGGCATCGCGTCCTCCCAGCCGACCTCCCGATCGAGGTGCAGGATCGTGGGCTGATACGAGTGATGCTCGATCCGCTCTATCTGCGCGAGGTTCTCGCCGCTTCCGATCGCGATCCAGTCGCCCTCCTCGCCCTCGATTCCCAAGCCGTCGTAGAACCAGCGCCCGTCGCTCACCGGAAGCTCGCGCCCCGTCCCCTCCCCGATCGCCCACGTCAGTGGCGTTCCGCCATCGACGGCGGGGCTGTCGGGCATGAGACGAAAGTCGCGGTTCTGGCCGTCCACGAACGCCGGGTCGGCGTCGATGTTCTCGTAGAACTCCGACCAGAACCCTTCACCTCTCCTCGTATTGCGGTGGGCCTCCTCGAGGGTCCAGTCTTCCGAGCCGTAGCGCACCACCGTCTGCCCTGCTTCGGTGCCGCGCAGGATGTTTGTGACGAAGCGGTTGTCCCGGCTGATGCCGTCGCCCCGGACCACCTGTGTTCCGCCGCCGGTGTAGTCGTTGCGGAAGAAGATGTTGTTCTTGAAGACATTCGAGCTCACGTTGATTCCGTTCAGTTCCCACCCATGTCCGATGTTCTCCGCGATCGTGTTGTGATAGAAGCGCGAGTTCACCGTGACGAAGGGCCCGTAGCCATGCCGCGTGGAGCCCGCGCGGGCGCCCAGGTAGCTGCCCGAATTCATCGGCGTGTGCAGGTTCCCGAAGACAAGGTTATGCCGGAAGATGCTGTCTTCGTAGAGGTTCTTTGCCCTGCTGTCCGCCGATCCGGCGCTGTCGCGAGCGCGGGTGATGATATTGCCCTCGATGAGCAACCGGCTGTTGTACCAGAACTCGTAGTTCCGCCCCCACTCGTTGCGGAACACGTTCGAGCGAACCACGACATCGGCGCAGTACTCGATGCGCAGAGGGCAGTGGCCCACGCGCGTGGCGGAGTTGCCCTCAAGCAGCACCTGGTTACTCCGACGCACATGCAGCATGTCGCCACTGGTGCGGTCGGCGCTGAATACATTGTCGAGCAGGCGCACCTGCGAGCAGTCCTCGATCGCCATCGTCCGTCCACTGCGCCGCATCTCGCAGCCGCGGATCGTGATGTGACGGGAGTTCGTCACTTCGCCCCAGTTGGCCCGCGTTTCCGCGTCGACATGAAAGCCGTCGATCGTGACGTGCTCGCGGTCATCGAGGCGGATGATCACCGGCTCATCGCCCGGCGACAGACTCGCCGCCCACCGCTCCGCTGAGCGCAATGTGATGGGTGCGTCAGCCGCGCCCGACCGCGCGGGGGCGATGCTGCCGGTGTACTCGCCCGGCAGGAATGTCGCGGTGTCACCCGCCTCCAGCGTCGCGTTCGCCTTCGTGAGGCTCCGCCACGGCGCATCGCGCGTACCGGCGGCCTCATCGTCTCCATCGGGCGAGAGGTAATACTGTGCGCCGAGAGCCAGCCCGCAGGTCAGGGCCACCATGAACATGACGCCGATCGAAATCTGAAGCAAACGCATCGGATACCTGCCTTCCCGGGGCGGCGAGGGATCTTCACAGGTGAGGTATTGCCCGACAGGCGTGTCAGATTCCTTCCTGAGGCTCATGCGGTCGGCGGGTATATTGCGCCCACCGCACGGCCCTGGGGCGTGGCCACCGCACTGCAACCGATGGTACCGTCTCAGCCACCGTCCGCCGCTTACTGACGCTCGGGCACCCACAGCCCGAGCACGCCCGCCAATGCCGGGACCCACGCGACGACCGAGAGCATCGTCAGCGCGCCCCACGCATCGGCCGCCGCCCCCGCCAGCGGCAGCAGCAATCCGGCGACTCCCCACGCCGCGCCCATCGTCAGCGATGACGCCACCCCCTGCGCCCCCGGCATGAGCTCCTGCCCCTGCACCACGTTCACCGAGACCGCGGCCTGCCCGAGCAGCCCGGCCACCGGCAGCAGCCAGTAGCCCGTCGGCAATCCGAAGTGGAGGAACGCCGCGAATGCGGGGGCGCTCAGAAGCAGCGAGACGACCGTCACCCGGCGCCGACCGATGTGATCGGAGGCCGTGCCTCCGAGGAAGTCGCCGACGCCACCGGCGACGATCATCGTGGAGATCAGCCACGCGCCGTCGAGAGTGCTTCCACCCCACTGCTGCACCCCGAGCGCGACGAAGTTCGTGAACACGATGATGACCACCGCGCGCAGGGCCACGACCGAGAAGAGCACCCCGACCCGGTGCAGGTGTGGCCGGACATGCGTCCGAAAGCGCATCGGCTCGGTTGCGGTGTCGGGGTAGCGCGCGCCGGGATGGACGCCAAAGAGCATCGCGGCGGTCAGCCCGCCGAGGATCGTCGCGCCGAACAGGCCCGACCAGCCGAAGCGCTCGAAAAGCAGCACGCCGACGAGCGCGCCCGCGCCGTAGCCGACCGCGCCGCCGGCCGAGAAGGCGGCCATGCCGAGGCCCCTGCGCGAGCCCGCGACGCGGCCCGCGAGCGTCGCGCCCTGCGGGTGGAAGAGGGCGGTGCCGACGCCGGCGATCATGTATGCCGCGCCGAGTGTGAAGACATGCTCGGGCAGCGCCATGAGGCCTATGAAGAGGCCGGCGATGGCCGGGCCGAGGGCAACCATGTGCGGGATTCGGAAGCGATCGGCGAGGTAGCCAAAGAGCGGCTGCCCGAAGTTGGTGGTGATCGAGACGAGGCCGGTGATGATCCCGATCTGCGTGGCGGTGATGCCGAGCTTCGCCTGGAACTCAGGCCACAGCGGCGGTATGAAGTTGATGCACGCGTCGCTGGCCGCATGGCCGACCACGAGGGCGGCGAGCGGGGCGATTCGCGGGTGAATGCGTCGGGTCGGGCTGCGGTCGGCCATCGCGGGACTCATCCGATCGATAAAGGCTGGCGGGCGAAGTGAGACATTCGGCGGGGTGTACGGGAGGACCTGCACGCGGCGCGTGGAAGGAACAGCGGCGACGGCGGGAGGCCGTTGAACGCCGCTGTGGAGGGCGGTTTTTCGGCAAAAAAGTGTTGACGCGCGTGTGCGCGCCTGCTATGATACCTGTCCTGTTGGAGGGATTGAAGATATGCTGAAGGTCGATTACGAAAAACTCAGACAACTCGACACCGAGCCTCTCATCGAGTTCGAGCAGCAGATTCTCGATAAGATGAAGCGCGAGCTCGAAGCCAAGAAGCGCGGCGACGACAAGAAGAAAAAGGGCAAGCGAGGCCGCCGATAGGCGGCGGGGCTCCGGGCAACGGAGCGCCTGCACAGCATTGGGTGGCGGGGTAGCTCAGAGGTCAGAGCGCGCGGTTCATACCCGCGTCGTCGGGGGTTCAAATCCCTCCCCCGCTACCACACCCGCATTGACGCGTCCGGCAGTCCTCATCGGCCCGGACGTTCGATGGTGCCAGCGACGGGCGACGCCCGTCGCTTCGCCACATCTACAGCCCGCCGGTCGCGACGACGCGCGCCGGCGAAGCCGCGTACTTTCGGCGGCGATCGGGCGGCGGGAGTCGCTCCGGCGCGAGGGCGCTTTCGGGTGCTCACGAGTACCCGTGCAGGGAGGATTCGACACGGTCCGCGGCCAACAGGCCGGGGGCCGGTTGTCATGCCGGTTCGCTCAGAATCGAGGACGCTGCGCCGGATAGTGCCAATCACCGTCCCGGGCCCGCCGCGGCATGACCGCGCGAACGCGCCCGTCGAACGGAGAGATCGAGATGCCTTTTGAAGACGACGACATCCGATGGCTGCTTGACGCGCTGGAGGAGCATGGGCTGCAGGAGATCGAGGTGGCGGAGGGCGATCTGCGCGTCCGCGTGTCGGCTGTAGGTCAGGTCGTCGCGCAGTTGCCCGCGCCGTTGCAGGCCGCGGCGCCGTCTGCGCCCGCCGGGACGGCCCAGCCATCGGCGCCTGAGCCCGCGGCCCCCACGGGCGTGCCGGTCCTCTCACCGATGGCGGGAATCTTCTACCGCCAGCCCTCGCCCGACTCCGAGCAGTTCCATGACGAGGGTGACCGCGTCGAGGCGGGTGACGTCGTGGGCCTGATCGAAGTCATGAAGCTGTTCAACGAGATCACCGCGCCGGTCAGCGGCGTGATCTCGAAGTTCGCCGTTGAGAACCAGGAGCGCGTCGAGGCGGATCAGCCACTGCTTTACATCAGCCCGGCCTCGAGGAAAGAGTAGGCGATCGACCATGCCCCGCGATGAAGTCCGCGTCGGAATCCTCGGCCTCGGAGTCGTGGGCGGCGGCACCTTCGAGGTGCTGCGCCGCAACAGCGACTCGATCACTCAGCGCGTCGGCGCACCGGTGCGCGTCGTGCGCGTGGCCGACCTTGACTGGGAGCGCGAGCGCGACGTCGTGGTGCCCGAGGAGCTGCGCACGACTAACGCCGCGGAGGTCTACGCGGCCGATGACATAGACATCGTCGTCGAGACCATCGGCGGAATCGAGCCTGCGACCGACTTCGTCCTCGCGGCCATCGCCAACGGCAAGAGCGTCGTCACCTCCAACAAGGAGATGATGGCCCGGCGCGGCGCTGAGATCCTCGACGCCGCCGCCGCGGCGGGCGTGGACGTGGAGTTCGAGGGTGCGGTCGGCGGCACGATCCCGATCATCCGCGCACTGAAGGAGAGCCTCGAAGCCAACCGCATCGAGGAGGTCACCGGAATCCTCAACGGGACCACCAACTACATCCTGACGCGGATGACCGACGAGGGCTCGGCCTACGAGGACGTGCTCGCCGACGCCCAGCGCCTTGGCTACGCCGAGGCCGACCCGACCAACGACGTCGAGGGCATCGACGCGAGGTACAAGATCGCGATCCTCTCCGCCATCGCCTTCGGCCACCGGATCAACTACGACGCGATCCACTGCGAGGGGATCACGAAGGTCGCCGCCGATGACATCGACTACGCGACCGAGATGGGCTACGCGATCAAGCTACTGGCGACCGCCCGACGGGCGGGCGAGCAACTCGACGTCCGCGTGCATCCGGCGCTGGTCCCGCAGGAGCACCCGCTGGCGCAGGTCAACGGCGTCTTCAACGCCGTCTGGGTGGTCGGCGACGCGTGCGACCAGGTGATGCTCTACGGCCGGGGCGCGGGCGATCTGCCCACCGGCAGCGCGGTGGCCGGCGACATCCTCGACTGCGCCCGCAACATCCTCGCGGGCAGCCGCAGCCGGGTCCCGTGCACCTGCGAGGGCGAGGCGCAGATCATGCCGATCGAGGACGTGGAGACGCGCAACTACGTGCGGATGAGGGTGAAGGACCGCCCCGGCGTGCTGGGCTCGATCGCCACGATCTTCGGCCAGGAGGGCGTCTCGATCGAGTCGGTCGTCCAGCGCGGCGGCTCGCACAACGGGCTCGCGGAGATCGTCTGGATCATGCACGAGGGGCCGGAGCGGGAGCTGCACTCGGCCCTGCGCGCGATCGGCCAGCTCGGGATCGTGGATGAGATCTGCAGCGTCCTGCGGGTGATCGGCTGATGAAGACTTCGCCGAGGGCGGCCGCGTGGCCGGGAGTGATCGAACACTACGCTGAGTGGCTGCCCGTCACCGACGCGACGCCTCGCGTGACGCTGCTTGAGGGCAACACGCCGCTGATCCGCAGCGAGACGCTTGCGAAGCGGCTCGGCGACGGGGTGACGCTTTACTTCAAGTATGAGGGGGTCAACCCGACCTGCTCGTTCAAGGACCGCGGGATGACGATGGCGCTGTCGAAGGCGGCGGAGGAGGGAGCGCGGGTCACGATCTGCGCCTCCACCGGCAACACCTCGGCGGCGGCGGCCGCCTACTCGACGCGCGCGGGGATCCAGTCGGTGGTGCTGCTGCCCGACGGCTACGTCGCCCTGGGAAAGCTTGCGCAGGCGCTGGCCTACGGCGCGCGCACACTCGCGATCAACGGGGACTTCGACGACTGCCTGAGGCTGGTGAAGGGGATCTCCGAGCGCTACCCGGTGGCGCTGGTGAACTCCCTGAATCCCTTCAGGCTTCAGGGCCAGAAGACCGCGGCCTTCGAGATCTGTGATTGGCTCGGCGAGGCGCCCGACTACCACGCCCTTCCGGTCGGCAACGCGGGGAACATCACGTCGTACTGGATGGGCTACCGCGAGTATCACGAGGCCGGGGTCACCGACAGCCGGCCGGCGATGCTCGGCTTCCAGGCCGCGGGCGCGTGCCCGATCGTCACCGGTGAAGTCTGCGAGAAGCCCGAGACGGTGGCGACGGCGATTCGCATCGGCAACCCGGCGCGCTGGCAGGAGGCATCGGCGGCGCTGAGCGAGAGCGGCGGGCGGATCGAGGCGGTCACCGATGAGGAGATCCTCGAGGCCTACCGCGAGCTTTCCGGCGAGGAGGGCGTGTTCTGCGAGCCGGCATCGGCGGCATCGTGGGCAGGGCTTAAGAAGCTGGCCGCCGAAGGGTTCTTTGACGGGAAGCAGTGCACGATCGCGGCGACGCTGACCGGGCACGGCCTCAAAGACCCGGACATGGCGGTGAAGATGGCGCAGGAGCCCGAGAAGGCACCGAACGACCTCGACGCGGTCGTGGAGATACTCGGGCTGGCGTAGCCGATTCTGCCGGGAAGGACCGGGGAGGACATGGGGATGGAGCGGGACGCGACGCGGCCGAATCTGGTGGCGATCATCGTCGGCGTGATCATCGGCGCGATCTGCGGGATGCTGGTGGGCTTTATCACACAGTGGTGGGGGCTGGCGATCGGCTTCGCGGTGGGTTTTGCAGTCGTGTGGTACGTCGCCCAGACCGTCTGGCTGCGCCGCCGGGAGAAAGAGATCGAAGACCCCTACGACGGGCGTTAGGCGGCGCCGGGGCTCCGGCGCAACCGGCGGGGCACGATGCGGCCGAAGAAAGCGATGTCCAGGCGAGAGCGCCCCGACTGCAGGTTGTTTCTGCGGGGTGGGGGGAGGAGAGAAGAACACAGCGAGCAAGGGAGGCTGGGCCGCATGGCGAGCGGACCCGCGAAGGTTGTCATGAGCACCGACCTGCCGGGCGCGATCTCGCGCAGGCAGGGGAAGGTACGCGACATCTACGAGTACGAGGACGGAATCCTGCTGGTTGCGACCGACCGCATCTCGGCGTTCGACGTGGTGATGCCCACGGGGATCCCCGACAAAGGCAGAGTCCTCACTCAGGTGTCGGCGTTCTGGTTCGAGAAGACGAAGCACATCGTCCCCAACCACCTGATCTCCACCGACGTGGCCGACTTCCCCGAGGCCGTGCAGCCCTACGCGGAGATGCTCGAAGGGCGCAGCATGTGGTGCCGGAAGGCCGAGCCGATGCCGGTGGAGTGCGTGGTTCGCGGCTACCTCGCGGGCAGCGCCTGGGGGGCGTATCAGCGTGGTGAGAAGTATTGCGGCTACGACTTCCCGGAGGGTCTGCGCGAGGCTGAGAAGCTTGACCAGCCGCTCTTCACCCCGTCCACAAAGGCCGAGTCGGGGCACGATGAGCCGATCACGATGGAGCAGTGCGTGGAACTGTGCTGCCACCGCGACGCGATGGCGATGGAGTCCAACTCCATCGAGCTTTACAAGTACGCCTGGGAGCACGCGAACGATGCGGGGCTGCTGCTGGCGGACACGAAGTTCGAGTTCGGGCTGGCCGGCGAAGAGCTTATTCTCATCGACGAGCTGCTGACGCCCGACTCGTCGCGCTACTGGGATGCGCGGCAGTGGCGGCCGGGCCGGCAGCCGGAGGGCTTTGACAAGCAGTACCTGCGCGACTGGCTGGAGGGCCTCGACGACTGGGACAAGACGCCGCCGGGGCCGGAGCTTCCGGGGCATGTGGTGGGCAAGACGCGCGAGCTTTACCTGGAGCTGATGGAGCGACTGACCGGCCGGACACCGTGAGGTGCCGGACGCCGTGAGGTGGCGGTCGTGAGCGAGGAGCGCGACGCGTTGCACGAGCACGTGCTCGAGGCCCTCGAGCGCTACGATCTGCTTGAGGGCGCCGGGAGCGTGCTCGTCGGCGTTTCGGGCGGGCAGGATTCGGTGGCGCTGCTGCACAGCCTCCGGCAGTTGCAGCCGCAACTTCGCGGTCGGCCGCGGCTGGCGGCGGTGCATGTGCACCACGGGATGCGAGGGGCGCGCGCCGACGCGGACGTCGACTGCGTGCGTGGCCTGTGTGAGACGCTGGGCGTGGAGTGCTTCGTGGCGCACAGGGACGTTCCCGCCGAGAGCGCCCGGAGCGGCCTGAACGCCGAACAAGCGGGGCGTCTCGCGCGTTATGAGGAATACGAGAGAGTCGCCTCGGAGCAGGGCTTCGACCGGATCGCCACGGGACACACCGGGACCGACCGGGCGGAGACGCTGTTGCTGAACCTCTTCCGCGGGGCGGGTTTGCGGGGGATGAGTTCGATCCCGCCGAGGCGGGGGGCGATCATCCGCCCGCTGATCCTCGCGACGCGGGAGGAGACGGCCGAGTACTGCCGGCGACACGCACTGGAGGTCTGCACAGACGCGAGCAACCTCGACCCGGAGTACGCGCGGAGGAATCTCGTCCGGCTGCGGCTGCTGCCGCTGATCGCGGAGCATTTCCCGGAGGCCGAGCGGGCGCTGATGCGGGCCTGCGAGGCGGTCGAGGAGGAGCTTGCGTGGACGGAGCCGCTGTTGCGCGCCGCCCTTGAGGGGGCGACGCTCGGGACCGGCGGCCGCCGGCTGAGGCTGGACGCCGCGAGGCTGGGGCGTGAGCATGACGGAGCGCTCCACCTGCTGCTGCGGATGGCGCTGGAGCGGGTACGCGGCGACCTCGAGGGACTCTCGCGGGAGCACATCGAGCGGATCGCGGAACTGACCCGGATGGGAACCACGGGATCGGTGGTGGAACTGCCGGGGCAGTTGCGTGTGCGTAAGGAGTACGACGCGCTGGTGATCGAGCCGGACGAGTTGCCTGACGAGTTGCCCGACGAGTCGGTGACGCTGGCGATCCCCGGCGAGGCGACGCTGGCGCGCAGAGGCGTGACGGTGAGCGCGGAGCCTGCCGGGACACCCGCGGGCTTCGCCGACGACGCGATGACGGTGTACGTGAGCGCCGGGGCCACTGAGGCGGGGCTTGTGCTTCGCAGCCACCGGCCGGGAGAGCGCTTTGTTCCGCTGGGAATGACAGGAAGCCGCAAGTTGCAGGATTTCTTTGTAGATGAGAAGGTTCCGCGGCAGATGCGCGACCGGATTCCGGTGGTGGCGGATGCCGGCGGCCGCGTTCTGTGGGTCGTCGGTTGCCGGCTGGCGGAGCCGGCACGCGCGGAAGTCGGAGGCGAGGCGGTCCGACTGAGCGCGCGTTTTGAGCCGTGGACCAAGGAGGACGCTTGATGCGACGCAATACTGTCGTAACCATCCTGGTCATGCTGGCCGTGGCATATGTGTTCTACATGATCCCACGCCTGGCCGTCGAGCCGACCCGGGTGAAGGAATACGAGTACTACACCGACTTCTACGATGACTTCATCGAGGGGCACATCAGCACGGTCGAGGTGGTGGCGGGGCAGACCGCGGAGGGCGAGTTCAAGGAAGAGGCGCCCGAGGATTACGACACATACACGGTCAAGGTGCCGCCCGATCAGGAGCTGATCGCACGGCTGCAGAGCGTCAAGGAGGAGCGCGGCCTCGATGTGAAGATCGGCGCGAGGGACATCGGGCTCTTCGAGCGGATCCTCACCGGCGCGGGCGTGTACATGCTCCCGCTGCTGCTGCTGATTCTCTTCTGGGTGTTCATGATGCGGCAGATGAACAGCTCGCGCGGGCAGGCGCTGAACTTCGGCCGGAGCCAGGCGCGGATGGTCGGCGACCAGTGGGAGCGGGTGACGTTCGACGACGTGGCGGGGATGCACGAAGTGAAGGAGGAGCTTGAGGAGGTCGTGGCGTTCCTCAAGCAGCCCGAGCGCTTCAGGAAGCTGGGCGCGAAGATCCCGCGTGGCGTGCTGCTGGTGGGCCCGCCCGGGTGCGGCAAGACGCTACTTGCCCGCGCGGTCGCCGGCGAGGCCGGGGTCGCGTTCTTCTACATGTCCGGCTCGGACTTCGTGGAGATGTTCGTGGGCGTGGGCGCATCGCGCGTGCGCGACCTCTTCGAGCAGGCGAAGGCGCATCTGCCGGCGATCATCTTCATCGACGAGCTTGACGCCGTCGGCCGGCTGCGCGGGGCGGGCCTCGGTGGCGGCCACGATGAGCGCGAGCAGACGCTCAACGCACTGCTGGTGGAGATGGACGGCTTCGACCCGGCGGATGATGTGATCCTGCTGGCCGCGACGAACCGGCCGGACATCCTCGACCCGGCGCTGCTTCGGCCCGGACGCTTCGATCGGCAGATCGTCGTACCAATGCCCGACGTCAAGGAGCGCAGCGAGATCCTCGAGATCTACGTCGCCAACAAGCGGATCGCCGATGACGTCGATCTCGGACTGCTGGCGCGACGTTCGGTGGGCTTCTCCGGCGCGGACATTGAGAACATGGTCAACGAGGCCGCGCTGCTTGCGGGCCGCAAGGACAAGGACGTCATCGAGCGTGAGGACTTCGACGAGGCTGTCGAGCGCACGATCGCAGGACCGGAGCGCAAGAGCCGCGTCATCCACGAGAACGAGCGCAAGATCCTCGCCTACCATGAGGCCGGCCACGCGCTGGTGGGGCAGCTTCTGACGGATTTCGACCCGGTGTACAAGGTCACGATCCTGCCGCGAGGGATGTCGCTGGGGTACACGATCTCACTGCCCGAGGATGATCGTTACATCACCAGCAAGCAGCAGATGCTCAACCGCATGACCCAGGCGCTCGGAGGCCGGGCGGCGGAGGAGCTTGTGATCGGCGAAATTCACACCGGCGCGCATCAGGACCTTCAGGTGGTCTCGAAGATCGCCCGGGCGATGGTAACTGAGTACGGGATGAGTGAGGAACTCGGCCCGATCACCTACGGGCGCAAGAGCCAGCAGGTGTTCCTCGGCAAGGACATCGCGGAGGAGCGGAACTACTCGGAGGCGATCGCCGAGCAGATCGACCAGGCGGTGCGGACGATCGCCGACGAGTGCTACGCGAAGGCGCGCGAGCTGCTCGCGGGTCATCGCAAAGAACTCGACCTGCTGGTGGAGATGCTGCTCGAGCACGAGTCGCTGGACCGGGCGGACGTCGAAGCGCTCATCGAGCACGGCGTCCTGGCGTCCGAGCTCGCCGAGAATCAGAGCGAGGAGCCCGCGGCGGAAGACGATGGCGACGCCGCCGAGGAATCCGTCGAAGCGCCGAGGCCCGAACGCGCCTCAGAGCGCGGCACTCTCCCGCCGGGCATCCCGGAGCCGGACACTCCCTGATCGGGTGAGAAGGCCATGAGCGAGCAGACTCACGAAGCCGCGAAAGCGACGGGCGGCGTGGAGCCCCTCGACGCGTGGTTCGGCCTCGGCTCGAACGTGGGGCATCGCGCGCGCATGCTGGCGGAGGCGATCGGCGCGCTGAGTGAGCGGCCGGGGCTCGAGCTGCTGGCGAGGTCGTCGGTGTACGAGACCGATCCGGTGGGCGTGACCGATCAGCCGGTCTTCCTGAACATGGTCGCGCGGTTTCGCTGCGGGATGGCGCCCGAGGAGCTGCTTGAGACGGTCCGGGAGGTCGAGCGGGGGCTCAAGCGCATCCGCACCACGCGCTGGGGGCCACGCACGATCGACGTGGATGTGCTGCTGCTGGGCGCGCTACGGATCGAGACCGAGGCGCTGACGGTGCCGCACCCGGAGCTGGCGAACCGGCAGTTCGTGCTCGTGCCGCTCGCGGAACTTGCGCCGGAGCTGCCGCTGCCGGGAGGGCGGACGGCAGGCGAGCTGGCAGAAGCCGACTGCGAGGCGGTGCGCCGTCTCGGGACGCTGGACGAAGTGCTGCGACGCGAGAGAGCCTGACGGACGCGAGCGGGGAGCAGGCACGCGATGTTCGGCACGGCACAGGCGCGCGAGCGGGCGGAGGTCTTCGGCGAACTGGCGGCGATGGTCCGCGCCGGGATCAGCATCGGCGAGGCGCTCACCGTGGTCGCCAAGGGGATGCCGCCGTCACGTATGCGGAGCGCGCTGATGCAGGCCGGCCGCGAGGTCTCCGGCGGGCAGGCGCTGGGTGTGAGCATGGAGCGTCACCAGGACATCTTCTCGCCCCTGACGCTGGCGATGGTGCAGGTCGGCGAGCGCGGGGGGCGGCTCGACGAGGCTCTGCGCGGCATCGCGGACTACTTCGAGCGCGACTTCCGGCTCAGGAGCCTCCTCAAGCGCGAACTGACCTACCCGATCATCCTCGCGGTCGCGATCCTCTTCATACCGCTCGTCGGCAACATGATCCGACTGTGGATCACTCGGGGCCTCTTCTCAGCGCTCGCGGCGGCGACCGGGCAACTTTTGGTCTACGCGCTGGTCCTCGGTGTCCCGGGTACGCTGGCCTACCTGCTCATCGGCAACGCCCGCAGGTCGCGGCAGGGGCGCGAGCAGATTGACCGAATCAGGCTGAGCCTGCCGCTGATCGGGAGCGTGGCGCGGAAGCTCGCCCTCGCGCGCTTCTGCCGTGCGCTGGCGTCGCTTTACTCCGCCGGAGTCCTGATGGGCACGGCACTGCGGCTGGCCGGGCAGGCCTCGGGCAATGCGATCGTCGAGCGCGAACTCGGCGGGAGAGCGCGCAGAGTGGAGGCGGGCGCGAGCCTCACAGAGGTGCTGAGCGAGTCGCCGCTGATGCCGGCGACGGTGCTGAGCATGTTCAGGACCGGCGAGCGCACCGGCGACGTGGACGCGATGGCCCACAACGTCGCCGACCATCTTGAGCGGGAGGCCGAGACGGCGATCCGGCAGATGGTCGTCGCGATCACGCCGGTGGCGGTGCTGATCGCCGGGATCATCGTCGCGTTGATGGTCGTGGGCTTCTACGCGAACCTCTACTCATTCTGAGGCGAACGTGATCGCGCATGACTGATGGCAGCTTCGATCCGTGGCGAACGCTCGGGCTTCCGGTTGGCGCCGGGCCCGAAGAGATCCGCCGCGCGTTCCGAACGCTGGCCCGCCGCAAGCACCCCGATGTAAACCGCGACTCCCCCCATGCCCACGAGCACTTCATCCGCCTTCGCCAGGCCTACGAGACGCTGATCGACGACGAGATGCGCGCGCGCCTCGAACGCGAGGCGCTGGGCATCGACCTCGAAGAGACTCTCATCGTCATCGAGGACTTCGAGGTCACGATGCTCGACGCGTATGAGCTGCTTGAGCGTGGCTACCTCGATGAGGCGCGTGACCTCTACCTCGAGCTTGCGCGCGAGAATGCGGGCGACCCGCGGCTGCTGGAGCTGCTCGACGCGATCCACCGAGCCGAGGACCGGGAGATCGCCCGGGCGAGCGGCGCCCGGAGCTCGCCCCCGCGCGAACCCCACAGCCGCACCCGTGAGAGCTACCGCGACCTCTGGGAGCCTGAGCCGACGCCGACGCGCTGGTGGCGGGTCGTGTCGGGGGCGCTGGTCGCGATCGGCTGCGCCGCCGCGGTCCGGGCGGTGGAGGCCGAGCCGCTGGTCGCGAGCTACGCACCGGCGGAGATCGCGCTGGCGGTGCTGGCGGGCTTCGCCGGGATGGCGCTGGTGGCGGCGAGCGGGCTGGTTGGCTCCTTCGACTGGGAGCTTGGAGGCACGATCGGGGACGCGGGTCGCGAGGCGCCGATGTGGCTGTACCTCGGCGTGGCGGGGC
>JBMNNW010000059.1:0-30526 GCA_050942735.1 Armatimonadota bacterium | reverse complement strand
TTGCGGTCCTCCGTCAGGCACGCGAGGATCAGGTCGGCCTGCTCGTAGGAGAAGCCAAGCTCATCCTCGTCGGTCTGCCCCTGCCACAGATCGGCCGTCGGTGGCTTTGTGCGCACCGGGCCCGGGACGCCGAGATACTCCGCCAGCCGGCGCACCTGGGTCTTGTAGAGATCGCCGAGCGGGTTGAACGCGCAGGCCATGTCGCCCCACAGCGTCGTGTATCCGAGCAGCGCCTCGGTGAGGTTGCCGGTGCCGACGACGAGTGCATCCAGCCGCTCGGACTGATCGTAAAGCACCGCCATGCGCTGGCGGGCCATCATGTTGGCGCGGCGCAACCGGTCGGCGTCGGGGTAGCGGTCGAAGTACGCGTCAACCATCGGCGTGATCTCGATGACCTCGTGCGCGATCCCGAGCGCCTCGCGGACGAGCAGCGCATCTGAGAGCGACTGCCCGCTGGAGGTGTGGTAGGGCAGCATCAGCGCTGTCACGCGGTCTGCTCCGAGCGCTCTCGCGGTCAGGAACGCCGAGACCGCGGAGTCGATCCCGCCCGACAGGCCAATCACCGCCGCATCGCGACGGGCCGCGGCCATCCGCTCCCGGATGAAAGCCGCGGCCACGTCTGCAACGCGCTCCCAGTCAAGCTCGAAGCGGTCCATCGTGCCGGCCGCTACTCCTCGTCGCCGGCCGGTGCGACGTCATCGGTCTCGATCTCGATGGGCTCGACGCCACCCATGCCGCCGGCCTGGTGCTCCATGAAGTCGTCAATCCACTCCTGCTCGCGCTCGGCGAGGTCAGGGCGCTCCAGCTCCTCGAAGATCCGCTGGGCCTGCATGTGGACGAAGTAGTTCTGGAAGTCGAAGCCCTGGGCGAAGTCGGAGGCCTGCTGGAGATGCTCGATGGCCTGCTCGTCGCGGCCGGTCTCGCGCATGAGCGTTGCCAGCTCCATCTGCACATACGGCGAGTTCGAGCCCTCGTGGGTCTCTGTGAGCTGGCGCAGGACCCGGATAGCCTCCTCGTTCTGCCCTCCCTGCCGGAGAAGGCTCGCCAGGGTGAAGCGAGCCGACGCGTTGTAGGGATCGCTGTCCGCGGCGGCGGCCAGCAGTTCGGCGGCCTCCGCGACATTCTGCTGCGGATCCTCCTCAAGCAGCTTGTACGCCTTCAACTCGGGATCGACGATCTCGATCTCCGCGGCGGCGCGCAGGCGCTCCTGATAGTCCTGCCACGCGCGCTGGATGCGCTGCTGCATGAGTTCCTCGCGGCGCTCGCTCAGCAGCGCCTCGTCGTCAGGCACATCCTCGCGGCGGTCCTCAACCTTGATGACGTGCAGCCCGAAGTCGGTCTCGACGATGTCGCTGAGTTCACCGGGCTGCAGCCGGAACGCGACCTCCTCGAACGCCGGGACCATCTGCCCCGGGCCGAACCAGCCGAGGTCGCCACCATCCGAGGCGCTCGGGCAGTGCGAGTACTCTTCCGCGAGAGTCGCGAAGTCCTCACCGTCATCGAGCCGCTGCGTGATCTCGGTCATCAGCTCACGCGCCTGCAGTTCGGCCTGCTCGAAGGTCATCGGCGTCTCGGACTCAGCGGCTTCGGCTCCGTCTTCCCCGGCCGCTTCCTCCTGCGCCTCCATCATGATGCGCTGCGGGTCGATGAGGATGTGCCGGGCGTTGACCTCGGCGAAGCTCGCCCTGAGATCCTCGTCCGTCACCTGCACGTTCCGCTCCACGTGCTCCTCGAGCTTCTCGTAGAGCAGGTTGGTGCGGATCGTCTCCTCGTCGGGAAGCTGGTCGCGCAGACGCCTCTGCTTGAACTCGTCGAGGGACATGTTCTCGCGTTCGAGAGCCTCGCGCAGAATGCGCCTGTCGGCGTAGCGAACCTCGATGATCTCTTCGATCATCTCGTTCTTCTTCGCCTCGATCTCATCGTTGCTGACGCGGATCCCCTCGGCGTGGGCGGCGCTCAGCAGCAGGTAGTTGTCGATTATCGCGTCGAGCAGTCCGGTCTTGAGCTGGCGCTGCTCGGTGAGTGGCGCGCTGCGGCCGCTCTGTGCCCACGCCAGGCGGGCCTCGTACTCATGCCGAGTGATCTCGTGGCCGTCAACACGGGCGACGACGGGCGTGACCGTGCGAGGCCCGGCCTGCTGCGGACCACCGCCGCCATCGCCGCCACCGCCGTACATGTAGTACGTGGCGACGAAGAAGATGACGATGAAGACCCAGAGAGTGATGGCCATCGGCGAGCCCAGCTCAATCGTGCGCCCGAAGAGGCGGATCTTGAGCTGCTTGCGGACCATCTTGCGCATCTTGACAATTGACATCAGTTAATCCCCTTCGCAGTGTAGGACGAAGATTCTGACGATGGCGGAAGCGTATTCGACGCCGCGGCCCTCATCCTCAATCACCCGCGCGACTCACCGACGTGCTCCTGCCAGCACATCTCAACGTAGTCTCCGAACTTCTGCTTGAAAGTGTCGATGCTGAATGCTTCGGCGTTCTCCCGGCAGCGGTCCGGGTCGAAACTCGCCGCCTCGAAGCAGCGGACGGCGTCGATCAGCGACTCGGGCGTCTGCTCATTGAAGAACACGCCCGTCTCGCCGTCGATGACCGTCTCGAGCGCCCCGCCCGCCCGGTAGGCCAGCACCGGCCTCCCGCAGGCCTGCGCCTCGAGTGGCGCGATGCCGAAGTCCTCCTCCTGCGGCATGACGAAGCCCCGGCAGTGGGCGTAGAGTCCGGCGATCTCGCCGTCGGGCACTTTCCCCATGAAACGCACGTTTGCCTCCGCGCGTTCCTCAAGCGCGTCAAATTGCGGCCCGTCGCCAACGACCACCAGCGGCAGGCCGAGCCGGTTGAAGGCCTCGACGGCCACGTCCACCCGCTTGTACGGGTTCAGCGTGCAGACGACCAGGTAGTACTCCTCGGGCTCGCCTGCCGGCTGGAACTGCTCGGTGTTGACCGGCGGGTGGATCACATGGGCGTCGCGGTCCCACGCCTCGCGGATCCGCAGCCTCGTGGTCTGCGAATTGCACACCAGGTGCTGCGGGCGCTGCGCGGTGCGTCTGTCCCAGTCGCGCAGCGGCGGGATGGTCGCGCGGACGAACGCCTTCGCGGCGGGGCCGGCGTCGAGCGTGTCAATGTACTCGTCGGCCCAGAACCACAGAAAGCGGGCGGGGCTGTGCACGTACGAGACGTGCAGCGCCCCCTCGCGCTGTGGAGCCGACTTGCTCCAGCCGCAGCTCGAGCTGACCACGAGGTCGAACTCGCTCAGATCGAGATAGTCGATCGCGACCGGCATCAGGAAGTAGAGCTTTTTGTAAAGCGACAGCGCACCGGGGATGTCCTGCAGCAGCGAGGTGCGGATGTCCCACTCCCTCAGACGATCCTCCATCCGGTCAGGGTCGTACAATATTGTGTGCACCGGCGCATCCGGGTACATCTCGTGCAGCACATCGACAACGCGCTCCGCGCCACGGATCCCCTGCACGAGATAGTCATGCACCAGTGCGAGCTTCACCCGCCGGACTCCTTCATCTTCCTCCCGGCGCGGACCGAGCAGAACTTGCCGCACATCGAGCAGGCGGCGTCATCGGAGGTCGGGCGGTCGCCGCGGGTGAGGCGCACGCGTCCGGGGTCGAGCGCCAGCCGCTCCATCGCGGCCCAGTCGAGGTCGCAGCGGGCGCGGGACATCCGGTCATCCCAGTCGCGCGCGCCAGGCACGCCCTTGACCATGTCCGCGGCGTGGGCGGCGATGCGCGAGGCCATCACGCCCTCGATGACGTCATCTATCTTCGGCAGCCCGAGATGCTCGGCCGGTGTGACGTAGCAGAGGAAGTCGGCGCCGGCGGCCGCGCAGATCGCGCCGCCGATCGCGCCGGTGATGTGATCGTAGCCGGGAGCGACGTCGGTCACCAGCGGCCCGAGCACGTAGAAGGGCGCGCCGTCGCAGAGGCGCTTTTGCAGGACCACGTTCGCCTCGATCTGATCGAGAGGCACGTGGCCCGGGCCTTCGACGAACGCCTGCACGCCGGCATCTCGGGCGCGGAACACAAGCTCGCCGAGCACGCGCGTCTCGGCGACCTGGGCCGCGTCGGTGGCGTCGGCGGTGGCGCCCGGCCGGAGGCCGTCGCCGAGGCTGATCGCGACGTCGTACTGCTTAAGGATCGCCAGGACGTCGTCGTACTGCGCGTAGAGCGGGTTCTCCGCGTCGTTCTCGCGCATCCACGCGGCGAGAAGGCTGCCGCCACGGCTGACGATTCCGCCGATGCGCGGCTGGGCGCTGACTGCCGCGACGGTGTCGCGGGTGACGCCGCAGTGGAGGGTCATGAAGTCCACGTGGTCCGCGCCGTTGCGCTCAATGACGCGCAGCAGGTCGTCGGCGGTCATGCGCAGCATGTCGCCGTGGTCGCGGTCGGCATCGGCGACCGCCTGGTAGATCGGGACGGTCCCGAGCACGACCGGGCACTCGGCGCGGATGGCGCGGCGGATCTCATCGAGGTCGCCGCCGGTGGAGAGGTCCATGACCGTGTCGGCGCCGGCCGCCACTGCCGCGTGGAGCTTCTCCATCTCCGTGGCGAGTTCCGGGTAGTCCGGGGAGGTGCCGATGTTGGCATTCACCTTGGTGCGCAGACCCTCGCCGATCCCGAGCGGCCTGACACCGTCGCCGCCCATCACGACGACCGTGCCGCGGTCGATTCGCGCGGCCAGCACGTCCCTGTCAACGCTCTCATCGCGTGCTACTTCCGCGATGAGCGCGTCCTCAACGCCGAAGCCCGTCTGGTGCGGGCTCATGATGATCGTCTCCCAGCGCTCAATTCAGCAAGGGCGCCGGAGATGGGGCGTCCGGCGCGCGTTCAATCAGGAAGAATCGCGGGAATCCGCAAAAGCGACAGAGCCCACGAAGTCCACCCCGCGGGCTCGCCGACATTATACACCACCGCGGGCCGGACGGGCAAGCGGCACGCGCGCCCGGGTGTGCCCGGCTTGCCTGTGCCCGCGCCGATGTGCTATCATCGCGGCACCTGGGAGGATGCATCGGATGGCTCGGTGGTATGCCGCGCTTCTTGGCCTGCTTGCTCTCGTTCTGCTGGTGCGGCTCGTCTTCGAGTGGCGGCGCTACGCGAGCGGCGGACATGTCATCGGGCGACGGCAGATGGCACTTCGCGTCGCGTCCGCGGTGGACCTCCTGGTGCTTCTGGCACTGGTTCTGCTGGGCGCGAGGTTGCACTTTCCGACTGCCGAGGCCGCGTTCGTCTACTGGGCGATCTGCCTTGCGCTGGCGGCCGCTGCGATGGTGATGGCGATCGTCGATCTCAAGATGCTGCGGCGCACTCACGGAAGGCGGCGCGCGGAGAGCTACCGGAGGTTGAGCGTGTACATCCGCCGGCTTGAACGCGGCCGCGAGGGGCAGGCCCCGCCGAAATGAGCGCACCGGGACGGCATTTCATGCGGCGGGCGCTCGAACTGGCCGAGCGCGGATTGGGGCGGACCTCGCCCAACCCGGCGGTGGGCGCGGTCGTCGTCCGCGACGGGGCGATCGTCGGAGAGGGCTACCACCGGCGCGCGGGCGGCCCGCACGCGGAGCGGATCGCACTATCCAGCGCGGGCGAGGCGGCTCGCGGCGCGGAGATGTACGTGACGCTCGAGCCCTGCTGCCACCACGGCCGGACACCGCCGTGCACCGAGGCGATCATCGAGTCGGGGGTCGCGCGTGTCTTCTACGCGGCGGACGACCCGGACCCGCGTTGCGCGGGCGGGGGAGAGGCGGCGCTGAGGGCGGCGGGCATCGAGGTGCATGGGGGCCTGCTCGCCGAGGAGGCGCGGCGGCTGCTGGCGGGGTACATCCGCCACCGGCTGACGGGGCGGCCGCTGGTGACGGCGAAGCTGGCTATGAGCCTCGACGGCCGGATCGCCACGCGCACCGGTGACTCGCAGTGGATCAGCGGCGAGCAATCGCGCCGGATCGTGCATCAGATGCGCGATCGCTGCGACGCGGTGATGGTGGGCGTCGGGACGGTGCTGACGGACGATCCGGCGCTTACGACGCGCGATGTGCCGGGCGGGCGCGACGCGCTCCGGGTGATCGTGGACAGCCGGGCGCGGACGCCGGCGGACGCAACGGTGATTCGCGAGCAGAGCGATGCGGGCTGCCTGATCGCGTGCACGGACAGGGGGCTGCCCGATCGGGTCGCCGTGCTTCGCGACGCGGGCGCGGAGGTGCTGGTGCTGCCCGACCTTGGCGGCCACGTGGACCTTGCGGCGCTCATGGACGCGCTGGGCAGGCGCGGTGCGCTCAATGTGCTGATCGAGGGTGGCGGCGAGTTGGTCGCGGGGGCGCTGGACGCGGGCGTGGTTGACCGGATGATGCTCTTCTACGCGCCTATCATCATCGGCGGCCGGGACGCAGTCCCGGGAGTCGCCGGTGAGGGTGCTGAGCGCGTCGCCGATGCGGTGAAGCTGCGCGATGTGACGACCCGGCTGGTCGGCGACGATCTGCTGGTCGAGGGCGCCGTCGAGCGGAGAGCGGAGTAAGATATGTTCACGGGACTGATCCAGGAGGTCGGCAGCGTTCGTTCGGTGCGCCCCGGTGGGGGCGGTGCGGACGTGGAGATCGCCGCGCCCGGGATCGGCCCCGAGGCCGTCATCGGCGAGAGCATCGCGGTGAACGGCACCTGCCTGACGGTCGAGCGCTCGGGCGACTGGGGCTTCGTCGCCCACGCGGGCGCCGAGACGCTGGAGCGGACGACAGTTGGCGGGCTGCGGGTGGGCTCAGCGGTGAACCTCGAACGCGCGCTGGCGGTCGGTGACCGACTCGGCGGGCACTTCGTGCAGGGCCACGTGGACTGCGTGGGGGAGATCGTCCGGCGCAGCGACGAGGGCAGCACGGTGCGGCTGGATGTGGAGATACCCGGCGAGTACGCCCGCTACGTCGTTGAGAAGGGCAGTGTCGCGATCGACGGGATAAGCCTCACGGTGACCGAGATCACCGGGAGCAGATTCGGCGTGGCAATCATCCCGCATACCCTCGCCAACACGACCCTCGAGCAGGCGAGGCACGGTCAGGTCGTGAACGTAGAGACGGACATCCTGGCGAAGTACGTCATGCGCCTGCTTGGCAGAGAGTCCCCGTCGGACGGGGTCTCCCGCGACACACTGGCCGAGCACGGGTTCATCTGACAGAGGAAGCGAGCGTAGCCGACATGGCACTGGCAACAACCGGGGAGGCAGTTGAACGGATCGGTCGCGGGGAGATGGTGATCGTCGTTGATGATGACGGCGACAGCGCAACCGGCGACCTCGTCCTTGCGGCGGAGTTCGCCGAGAGCGACGCGATCAACCAGATGATGCGAGTGGCGCGTGGCACGATGTGCGTCGCCCTGACCCCAGCGCGGGTGGATGAGCTGGGCCTCACGCCGATGTCACCGGACGGATGGGGAGGCGGGAAGACCGCCTTCGCGGTCTCTGTCGATGCCCGCTGGGGGATGGAGACGGGCGACACGGCGCGCGACCGCGCGCTGACCATCCAGACGCTCATCGACCCGGACGCGCGCCCGGAGTACCTGACCCGCCCCGGCCACGTCTTCCCGATCCGCGCGGCGGAGGGGGGAGTGCTCAAGCGCGTCGGGCACACGGAGGCCGCGGTGGATCTCGCCAGGCTCGCCGGGCTCACGCCCGCGGGCGTCACGGCACAGATACTCCGCGATGACGGCTCCTCGGCCGAGATGGAGGAGTTGCTGGAACTTGGCGACGAGCTGGGCATCGCGGTCACCACCATCGCCGACCTGATACGCCACCGCTCGCGCACTGAGAAGCTCGTCAGTAAGGAGGCCGAGGCGTCGCTGCCGACGCTCTGGGGCGAGTTCCGCGCGATCATCTACGTCTCCGCCGTCGACCAGGCCGACTACGTCGCGGTGGTCAGCGGAGACCTTGCCGACGTCGAAGCGCCTCTGGTTCGCGTGCACTCAGGCTGCGTGACCGGCGACATCCTCGGCTCACTCAAGTGCGACTGCGGCTGGCAGCTTCACTCCGCATTCGAGCGGATCGCCTGCGAACCGCCCGGGGTGGTGCTCTACATCGCCAGCCACGAGGGCCGTGGGATCGGGCTGGTCAACAAGATCCGCGCCTACCACCTGCAGGAATGCGGCCTCGACACTGTCGAGGCCAACGAGGCGCTGGGCTTCCCGGCCGACCGACGCGACTACGGCGTCGGCGCGCAGGTGCTGGCGGACCTCGGCATCAGCAAAATGCGCCTGATGAGCAACAACCCCAGCAAGTTCACCGCGATGGAGGCCTACGGGCTGGAGGTCGTCGAGCGGGTTCCGCTGGAAGCGCCGCAGAACGGGAGCTACGAGCGTTATCTGTGTACGAAGCGAGATAAGATGGGGCACATGATCCGGCGGCGGGACGACGAAGCCGGCGCCGAGGGCAGAGGTGACGACGATGAAGATGCATGAGGGAATGCTTGACGGGACCGGGCTGACGTTCGGGCTCGTGATCTCACGCTTCAATGACTTCATCACCGGGCGGCTGGTGGAGGGGTGCATGGACGCGCTCAAGCGCAACGGGGTCTCCGAGGATGATGTTGAGGCCGCGTACGTTCCGGGCGCATTCGAGATCCCGGTGGTCGCGCAGAAGATGGCGCGCAGCGGCAGGTTCGATGCCGTCATCACGCTCGGCGCGGTCATCCGCGGCTCCACCTCGCACTTCGACTACGTCGCAGGGCAGGTCGCCCGCGGCGTCTCCACCGCGTCGATGGAGACCGGCGTCCCCATCATCTTCGGCGTCATAACGACTGAGACCATCGAGCAGGCCATCGAGCGTGCCGGCACACGCTTGACCAACCGCGGCTTTGAGGCCGGGCAGGCCGCCATCGAGACGGTGCGCGTGATGCAGAAGCTGGACGCGGAGTGAGGGCAAGCCTATGCAGACTGGATCGAACGCAGGGTTGATCGTCACGGTCGTCATTGTGTCGCTGATCGTGGGGGCCGTCGGGGGGCTGGGCGGCGCGTACTACTTCGTTCAGGGGCAGCCGGCCCCGGTGGACGGGCCCGTCGTCCAGCCGCCGGACAGCGGAGTCCGCACTGAGGTCCGGGTCATCACCGACGAGGAGGCGATCGTCGAAGCGGTTGAGCGAGCCGATCCGGCCGTGGTGAAGATCGTCGCGCGAACCGTCACCGAGCCCACGAATCCCTTCGAGTACTTCTTCGGCGGCGAACCTCGCGTTCAGCAGGGCATCGGCAGCGGCTTCGTCTTCGACTACAACGGTCGCAGGCTTGTGCTGACCAACAGCCACGTCGTCGGCGACGCGCAGGAGATCACCGTCCAGACGAGGGACGGCGAGGAGTTCGTCGGCGAGATACTCGGCGTTGACCCGACCTCGGACGTCGCGGTCCTCGAACTGCAGGGCGACATCGGCGACATTCCGACCGTCACGCTCGGAGATTCAGATGAGCTCTCCATCGGCGCGTGGGTAGTCGCGATCGGCCACCCCTTCGCCTTCGATCACACCGTGACCGTCGGCGTCGTCAGCGCCCAGGGGCAGCGCGCCCTCGGCCCGCAGATGCCCGCCCGCAACATGATACAGACCGACGCGGCGATCAATCAGGGCAACTCCGGCGGCCCGCTCATCAACCTCGCCGGCGAGGTCATCGGGATCAACTCGATGATCTTCAGCCCCACCGGCACGACCGTCGGCATCGGCTTCGCGATCCCGATCAACGACGTCCAGCAGATCGTGCACTTTCTGATGGAGCGCGGCCCGTGGGTGGGCGTTGACACGCGGCCCAACAGCGAGGGCCTCGCGCGCTACCTCGGACTGCAGACCGACCAGGGCGTCGTGATCCTCGGCGTGGCTCCCGACAGCCCCGCCGCGGCCGCAGGCCTGCGGCAGGGCGACGTGATCCTCAGCATCGATGGAACGGAGATCGAGGGTACCGAGTCGCTGCGCCGTGTGATCTTCGATCGCGAGATCGGAGACACGATGACCTTCACCATCCAGCGCGGGCCCGATCAGGTGCAGGTCGAGATCACCGCGGGCAGAATCCCGGAGGGGTACTTCCGATGAGCGCGCTCATCGGCGGCGCGGCCGCCCTGATCGCGCTGGCCGCGCTCGGGGCGGAGCAGGAGCCCCTGCCGACGATCGACGGAATCACGCTGACACAGGTGACTATCACCTCGAGCATCGATGGCACACAGCAGCCTGTCATCGTGGGCGTGCCCGACGGCTACGAGCCGGGCACGCCCACTCCGCTGCTGGTCGGGCTGCACACCTGGTCGGCCGACTACCGCCAGCGCGCGCTGCCCTACGGGCGGCAGGCCGCCGCCCGCGGCTGGCTGCTGGTGCTGCCGAACTTCAGGGGGCCGAACAAGGCCACCAACCCCAACGTGAGACAGGCGGGTGGCTCGCTGCTGGCCCAGCACGACATCGTGGACTCCCGCGCCCACATGATCGAGCGGTTCAACGTTGATGAAGACCGCGTGTACATCACCGGCGACTCCGGCGGCGGGCACATGACGATGCTGATGGCCGGCAAGCATCCCGATCTCTGGGCGGCCGCCGCGGCATGGGTGCCCGTGACTGATCTGCGGGACTGGTGGATGGTGCAGAACAGCTACGCGAGCGACGTCGTCGCGGTCACCGGCGGCGGGCCGGGCGAGAGTGTGGAAGTGGACTTCGAGTACGCTCGGCGCTCACCCCGCACCTTCATGACGAATCTCGCACATCTGCCGGTCCTCCTCGGGCACGGCGACCGCGATCCGACCATCCCCGTCGAGCAGAGCTGGCGCACCTTCCGTCAACTGAGCGATCTGCCGGCCCACAACACGCTGTTCTACGTCTTCAGCGGCGGGCACACGGGCCTGCAGAGCTTCGGACTCGACTGGTGTGCCGAGCATACCGGCTCGGCCACGTCCGCCGGACGCTTACACCTCGTCACTGACGAGAGCAAGTCATACTACTGGGCGGACCTGACGATGGCGGATCAGACGCGCCTCGCCACCGCCGACGTCGTGCCCACCGCCGATGCGCTCTCCGTCGCCACAACCAACCTGGCATCTCTCACGCTCGACCTCTCGGCGCGGCGACTGCCCGCAGGCGGAATGACGCTCGCGATCCGCTCCGACCTGCCGCTGCAGCTTACTCTCGCGAACCTGCCGGCCGGGGCGAGGTTGGCCTGCGACGGCGACTGGGCGACGATCGCCGAGCAGTCAGCCGACACGATGACGATGTCGGTGCAGCCCTCTGAGGAGACCCGCTCGCTTACACTGGCGTGGTGATCGCGGGGAGCCGCCGCCGGGTCTGTCGGCCGCGAACCTCGCACCGGGAAGGTCTCCATCGCACCATCGCGAATCTGAGGGCAGCCTCCCGGCTGTGCAGAGATGGAATGGAAGCGATCAGACGCGACCTGTTGGGGGCGTCCCATGCAGGATCGACCGCTCGTAAGTGTCGTGATGCCTACCTATGAGCGTCCCGGATTCCTCAGGCTGGCGGTCCGGGCGGTGCTCAGGTATGCAGACCTCCCATTCGAGTACATCATCTGGAACAACGCCTCCGGCCCCGAGACCACCGACTGGCTCAACACTCTCGATGATCGACGGGTGAGGGTCGTTCACTCACGGACGAACGTGGGCTGCAACGCGTACGAGCTTGCGTTCCGGCAGGCTCGGGGCGAGTGGCTCGTCGAGATGGACGATGACGTCATCGATCTGCCGCAGGGGTTCCTCTCGAAGA
Organism: Armatimonadota bacterium; assembly: GCA_050942735.1. Lineage (GTDB taxonomy): Bacteria > Armatimonadota > Zipacnadia > Zipacnadales > UBA5352 > UBA5352. The sequence continues at coordinate 18,808 of JBMNNW010000059.1, read as the reverse complement.
TGGTTGCCGCCTTCGAGGCGTGCCCCGATATTGGATACCTCGCGCTCGATGTGGTGCGCGATGAGACGACCAACGGCGGGAAGCCCGAGGAGTATGCCTACGAAGAAGAGTGGCACGACGGCATCTGCCTGCAGTTCGGTCCGACAGGCGGCTGGTGCACGATGACGCCTCGCAGGCTCTACGAGAAAGTCGGCTTTGCGCTGGTGCCCGCGAAGAGCTACTTTTTCGAGGACGGCATGTACTCGCACGACCTCGCCGACCTGGGCTACCGGAGCGCGATCCTCAAGGGCGTGCGCTGCTATCACGCGAAGGGAGTGGTCTGGAACGCGGCCTATCAGGAGCACTGGGAAACACGCGCTGAGGACCATCCCGACGAGATAGACAGGATGAGGCGCTACCTCGACGAGGGTATCTTCGTCAGGGACACCCAGCGGCCGTGGTCGGTGCGCAAGTCCCTCGGTGACTGCAAGCGCTTGCTCCATCGCTGCCTGCGTCGACTCGCGGGTCGACGTGGCACCTGAACCGCGGCTGGAGGTGCCGTCTTCCTACCTATTAGCCAGCGGCTCCCTCATGATTCGCCATTGTGATTGTCTCGACTGGGGCTTTTGTGACGACAGAGGAGTCATGGTTCGCCAGAAGCGTCATAGGATCGCTCGATTTGAGAGGATATTGAGATTAAGTCTGTCGGGGCCCTTGACAGGGCTCCCCCGGATGGTCATAATCAACACTCGGTGGTGTGTGTGACTTCTCTCAAGGCGGAACGGGGACGGACCATGAGACTGACGCTGCTTGCGCTTGCTGCCATTTTGCTGACCGCGCCATTCGCGGCCGCCGATCTGCTCTTTGATCGGTTCGGCGTCAGCCTCTCGGTATCTTTCGCGGTCGACCAGGACGCGGAACTCGGTGGCCCGTACGGTCGCTACGTGTTCGACCATGACTGGACGCCTGTCGGCTCGCCGACTGCCAACTGGAGCGTACACGACTACACCGGATGGTGGGACCCGGACGATCTCACCGGTGGGGACTCGACGCAGATCACCGGTGGAGAGCCATACGATGTTGAGGCGATCTACCTCGATGACGACCTGACCAACCTCTACATAGCAGTGGTCACCTCGTTCCCGTCTCCCGATCCGAACGGCGGCTTCTTCGACGCCCGCTTCAACGACGATGAGTTCTTCCTCGTCCACGCCGGCGACCTTGCCCTCGACTTCGGGATCAATGGCCCGATCAGTGCGGACGACCCGTTCAACTACGACTGGGGCGTCAACATCAACAATGAGGTGCGGCTCGAGTCTGGCGGTGCCGAAGCCAACGCAACTCCCGCGCTGGGTGGGGCCGTCTATCAGACCGAGAACGGCGATTGGTACGTCTCCAACGAGGGCTATGCCGCAGACACCCCGCGCGGGGAGATGACGAACTTCGACCCCGAGTATGTCTATTTCAGCGGCACCTACCAGGGGATGGCCGATGTCAGCTACTACTCAGTTGACTTCGGTGAGGGTATCCTCGAGAACGGCGCCGAGACCTGGGTCATTGAAGCGACCATTCCCTTCTCCGCGTTGCCCTCGCTCAAGCCCGGTGACCTCGTCAGTGCCCAGTGGGTCATGGGCTGCCGCAACGACGGTGGGACCGAGAACCATGTGCTCCGCGTCGATCACGAGATCGTGCCCGAGCCGGGCAGCCTCATGCTCTGCGCGGTCGGGCTCGGTGCGCTGGTCGGCTGGCGGCGGCGCAACCAGAGCCGCGCTTGAACGCAGATCACCATGCGCGTGTTTCAATCGCCGGCCCGAACGCATTGGGCCGGCGATTTCGATTAACGCGCCGTTCATTCGTTCTTCCCCCGACCGTCCTCCGCTTTCTCCTGCCGGCAACCGCCCACCGCCCACCATCAAACGTGAGCAAAGTCTGAGCGCGAATTGAGCGTATCGGTATGGTAATACTGTATAATAACAGGTTTACGATGGACCATACCAATGATGCGCAATCATGAGCAAAGCCAGAGAACGCCTTGAGTAGTCCTTTACCACTCCCCTGTATACTTTCACCACCGCTGGCTGACAATGACTGAGATGCGATGGGCGCTGGTTCCTCCGGTTCTCTGAAGGGACAGCTGGGTGTGTACAACACCCGATAGCCCGGCCGCATCATCCCGGGGAGTGGAACACGGATGTGGAGAGCAGGATTGTTGGCTCACGCGGCGGTACTTCTGACCTGTGTCATCTTCTGCGGCACGGCATTTGGCCTCGCCGTGGAGAAGTTCACCTTCACCAAGAGCGTTGACAAGACGGCCGTCACCTGGGGCGACTCCGTCACCTACACCTACACGGTCGCCAACACCAGCACGAACAATGGCACCACGATCTACGACGTCGAGGTGTGGGACGACAACGGCACACCGGACGATCCCGGTGACGACTTCTTCGTAGGCTCGGTCGATCAACTCGGGCCACGACAGAGCAAGACGTTCACCGTCACCAGGCGCCTCACACCCCTGTGCTCCGAGGATGAGAATGGCAATCCTCTGTACCCGGGGTCGCTGGATGTCGAGGTGCTGGCCAACGGGAACGTGCGGTTCACCTACACCCAGAGCCGGGCGATCGTCGACAATACCTACGGCGCCAACGCGGTCGGCTACAAGAGCCCTCACTTCTTCCACCACCTCTGGCGGAGCGACAACGCCGAGTTCAGCCTCACCAACGGTGATGGCGAGGAAGTCATGTATCTGATCGTGGACTACCTCCACAGATCGGATCAGTATCCCTCAGGCTACGGCACGCTCGGTGTGCTTGGTGGGGATGGGAGCATCCCGCTGGGTGACCCCGCACACGTCGTTTACGTCACGACATCGCTGACCGAGAACCTGAATCAGTCGCCCGCATACTACGGGTTCACCACGGACTCGCCGCCTGAACCCGACCCGAACTGGGATTACTTCAGCCGCTACACCGTCGAGGTCGCTGCCGAGGCCTTCGGGCCCAGTGGTTTTGGGGCCGTCGATGTCGTAACCCAGCACAACTCGCCGGCCAAGAACGATCAGGAGAACGTTGACCCTGAGCCCTGCGAGCGCTGCATCACCAACACCGCCTACGTGACGGCGAAGGCGCCCGACTCCAACGGGATCATGGTTCCTGTCTGGAGCGCCAGTGACACGGCGACGGTCTGTGTCTTCCTCAACGGAAGCATGCATGATGTGTCCGGCACCGTCTACCTGGACTTCGGCGGTGCGCCGTTTGCCCTGACGGGTGTGCCGGTGGAGTTGCGCAGGCCGGATGGCACGGTTGTCACCACGATCGAGAGTGGCGGGGCGATCAACGAAGACGGTGTCTACGTCGGGAACTACGCGTTCAAGAGCGTGCCGAATCGCGACTTCACAATCGCCGTCCCGAGGTCAGCGAGACCGAAGAACCTGGCGGCAACGGTCTACGCGTACACCCCGACGCAGCAGGCCGTCAACGTCGGAGCGGGTAACGTTCGCAATGTGGACTTCGGCTACTCAATGACCGACAACGGTCTGGTGGAGGACGAGCAACCCCTTGAGTCTCCCGGCGGAGACGACGATCAGTTCAACGATGGCGGCGACGAAGGGGACGACGATCAGTCCGACCGCGAGAAGGACAACAACAACAACCGCGACAAGGACAAAGAGAAGGGCAACAACGGGAAACCCAACCGCTGAGCCCAGAACATACAGCATCCGCATGGCGGCCGGGCCCTCGTGGCCCGGCCGCTTCATCTTATCTACACGGCCTTAACTTAACGCAGCAAATTCGTTACATCAGGGGACCATCCGGGTATAACATACACACGGGGCGGGAGAGGTCAAGCTTCGGCCGGAGGTGGTGTGATGAGGACGCTGGGCAGGAAGCTGTCAGTCCCGGAAGTCCCTGAGCAATTGACGGATGAGACGGCATGGGCGGTCTACCTCCCGAGGCGCCGAACGCGCCGGCTTTACCGCGTACTGGCGCTGGCGATCGGGGTTGGGGCGGGCCTTGCGTACGCCCGTTTCGTCGCGGACGACCCGGGCAGGTTGTGGACGGTCGCGCTGGCCGCGTTGGGCGCGGTCCTGGGGTACGTGTTGGTGCTGATGCCGGCTGTGCTGGTCAACGGGTCCCGGAAGCTGCTGGTCTCTCTCGGGGTGAAGCGGCGAGCCAGGGCCCTTCGACGATCGATCGATCGGATCATCCGCAAGGCCGAGCGCGATCTCGAAAAGGAGCGTGACGACCGCTCCGCGTGGGAGCGGCTCGGGGCGGCGTCGCTGCTCAAGGGCGAGGAGCAGCGGGCGGTGGCCGCATTCGAGCAGGTCTGCGAGGTATCGGCGAACGGGGAGTGCAATCTCAACCTGGCGGTGGCGCTTGCCGAGACCAGCGAGATCGACAAAGCGGCCGACCTGCTGCTTGAGAGCGCCCAGTCGCCAGACACGGCTCGGGTAGCGCATCACAATCTCGGCGTTCTGCTGTCCCGACACCCCCGGCAGGACGTCGTGGATCGCATCCTGGGGGATCTCGATGGCTTCCACGCACCGGCGATTCTGAGCAACGTGGGCGCATGGGAGCTTGCGCGCGGCGACCTCGGGCTTGCAGAGCGCTACCTGCAGCGCGCGGTGGAGGAGGACCCGGCGGCAGTTGCGGCGCGGGCGAATCTTGGACTGGTGGCCTACCGGCGGGGGGAACTGCAGGAGGCTGTGGAGCTACTCCACGAGGCGTCCTACCTCGACCCGATGAACCCGACGCTTGCGAATGACCTCGGCGCGCTGCTGTGTGCCGCCGGCAAGCCCCTCGTAGCCGCGCGCGTGCTGAGCCGGGCGGCTTTGCTCGCGCCGGCGAGCCCTGAGGTGGAGATAAACCGGGGCTGCCTGCGGATCTCGCTGGGGCAATACGAGGACGCGCTGGAGAGCTTCGCTGAGCCGCTGGTGCGCGACAGATACCCGGCGCTTGCGGCGCACAACGGCGCACTGGCTTTGATCGCCCTCGGCCGGCTGGAGGCGGCGCGAGAGGAGATCGAGTGGGGTCTCGAGAGGGCGCCCGGTGACGCGGGCCTGCTCAACAACCTCGGCTGCCTGGCGTGGGCGGAGCGTGACGATACGGCGATGGTGCAGATCATGTCGGGTCTCGAGGAGAGTTCCGACCCCGGCGCGACACTCAACATCGCCGCCGCGCGCATTGCGGCGGGGCGCACCACCGAGGCGCTTGAGATGCTCGAGGGGTTGCGGGAGCGGAACATCCGCGATCCGCTGGTGAGCTTCTACCGCGGCCTGGCGATGCTGACAGAGGCGATCGAGCTGTATCGGCCGCGGATGGCGCGGCGCCAGCGAGAGCGCTTCTTCGAGGCGCTGCACAAATGCGTGCGCCCCTTCAACGCCGTCGTGTCATCCGAGACCGCGGGATCGGTCGAGGCGCAGGTCAACCTCGCGCTCTACCGGTACCTGCGCCTGGAGTTCGCGGCTGCGGCGGATGGCTTCATCGCCGCGACGAAGGCATTCCCGCAGAATGGCTTCGCGCACTACTGCGCCGGGACGGCGCTTGCCGAGGAGGCCCGACGGATCCAGCAGGAGAGCGAGCGGGGCGGCGAGCTGGTCGGGCGCGCGCGTGATCTGCTCAAGCGGGCACGAAGGCACCTGGAGACGGCCATCGAGTGCGATGAGGTGACCGCCGACGTCTTCTGCAACCTCGGCATGTGCGCCTATGACCTGGGCGACACCGAGTCTGCCCTGAACTCATTCAAGCGCATGGTTCAGCTTGAGGACAGCGCCGATTCGAACAACAACCTCGCGATCGTCCACGCGCGTGAGGGGCAGCAGCTCCAGCACTCCGCGCGTGCCGCCAGCCTCTCCAGCGCCGAGCGGGAGAGGGACATGCTCAACCGCGCCGGCTCGCATCTCTCCACTGCGCTGCACTACTTCCTCAAGGCGCTTGAGCACAGTCGCGATGATCCGGTGCTGCACGGCAACATGGGTCTCGCGTACATGCTGCGAAACCGCGGCGACGACGTCGAGGCCGCGCTGCGGCACTGGCAGAGGATGCTGGCCCTCGGGGGCGCGAGCGCAGGCAGGCGCTACGAGGAGTTGACCGCGCTTGCGCATGGTGACGAGAGCCAGCGGGCGAGCTTCGACGAGGCGCTGATGGAGTTCAGGTCGCTCGATCCGCGTCGCTGCATGATGGCCCCACCCCCTCGCCTCTCGGGGGCGCGGCAGGCCCTCCAGGCGATCCGGGAGGAGACGGACTGGGAGCTGCTCAGCGATGACCCGGCCGTGCGCGACCTGCTCCGGCAGCGCGACCGACTCGCGGGCCTCGAAAAGCGCCTCGCGCGGCTGTCAGTCTGAGGCGATCGGGGGAGCGGCATGGGGTGGCTGGCCGCGCCGGGAGAGCTGCACGGCACCCGGTAGCCGCCTGCTGAGACGGCAGTTGACTTCCGATTGACAGCCCTCAGGACAAGCACGTATCCTCTGCGGTGGGCCACCCCGGTGGCCCACCGCGCTTTCATCCCAGCGACAGGAATCCGCATGCCCGAACTGCCTGAGGTCGAGACCGTCCGGCGCGACCTGGCCGAGCACCTGGTCGGCCGGACCATCGAGTCGGTGAGTGTTCATCGCGAGGACATCCTGCTGGGGACAGCCGGGTGCAGGCTCGTGCGGAGTCTGTCGGGCCTGGTGGTCAGCGGAGTTGACCGGCGCGGGAAGAACCTGATCATCCGGGCCGGAGCCCGGGTGGCGCTGCTGGTGAACCTCGGGATGACGGGCCAGCTCTTCATCTGCGCCCCGCAGGCCGAGCCTGCCGATCACAGGCACCTGGTGGCCGAGCTGTCGGGCGGCGCACGGCTGGTCTTCCGCGATGTTCGGCGCTTCGGGCACATCGAGCTGATCACCGACGGGCACCTTGAGGAAAGCCGCACGCTCCGCAACGTGGGCGTGGACGCGATGAGCGGGGAGTTCAGCGTGGACTACCTCGCACAGATGCTCAGTGGGCGGAGCGCGCTGCTCAAGGGCGCTTTGCTCGACCAGTCGCGACTCGCGGGGCTGGGGAATATCTACGTCTGCGAGGCGCTCTTTCGAGCGGGGATCGATCCGCACGTTCGTTGTGAGGAACTGGGCGCTGGCCGGGTGCGGCGGCTGCATGGCGCGATCCGCGAGGTGCTTGAAGAGGCGATCGCGGCTGAGGGCACCACCATCTCCGACTACGTGACCGGACGCCGCGTGCCGGGGAGTTTTCAGGAGCGCCTTGCGGTCTACGGCCGCGAGGGCGAGGTCTGCCGCAGGAGTGGCTGCGGGCGGACGATCGCCCGCATCGTTCAGAGCAACCGCTCGACCTTCTACTGCCCCGGATGCCAGCGCGGGGCGGACGCCAACGGGAGTGACATTTCGTGAAGTGTGGCAATATCCTCGACGCCGTCGGGAGCACGCCGATCGTCTCCATCAGATGCGACGGGCCCTGCGAGATCTGGGGGAAGGCTGAGTATCTCAATCCCGGCGGCTCGATCAAAGATCGTGTGGCGCTGCGGATGATCACTGAGGCGGAGAAGCGGGGCGAGCTGCGGCCCGGGGCGACGATCGTGGAGCCGTCCTCAGGGAACACCGGGATCGCGATGGCGCTGGTGGGTGTGCAGAAGGGCTACCGGGTCATCATCGTGATGCCGGAGGACATGAGTGAGGAGCGGAAGAAGATCATCACCGCGTTCGGCGGCGAGTTGGAGTTGACGCCGCAGAAGGCCAACATCGAGGGCGCATGCAACCGCGCCCGCGAGCTTGTCGAGCAGATCGACGGCGCGCTGAGTCTGCAGCAGTTCGAGAATCCGGACAACCCGGCGGTACACTACGACACGACCGGGCCGGAGATCTGGGAGGCCCTCGACGGCAGAGTCGATGCCTTCGTCGCCGGGATCGGCTCGGGCGGGACCTTCGCGGGGGTGGGGAAGTTCCTGCGCGAGCGGAACCCCGACGTCTTCCTCGGCGCGATCGAACCTGCGAACGCGGCGGCGCTGCTGGGCCACGAGCCCGGTCTGCACTGCATTCCCGGGATCGGCGACGGCTTCGTGCCCGCGGTGCTGGACACCGAGATCATCAGCGAGGTCATCACCGTGACCGATGATGACGCGATCGAGACGACGCGGCGGCTTGCGCGCAGGGAGGGCCTGCTGGTGGGCACCTCATCGGGCGCGAACGTGTGGGCTGCGCGGAAGCTGGCCGAGCGGATGGAGCCCGGCAGCGTGATCGCCACCGTCCTGCCCGACCGCGCCGAGCGCTATTTCTCAACGGCGCTGCTGTGAGATGCAGTTCGCGGCTCTGGAGGAAGGCCTCCCGCGTCGGACGGCGAACTGACCTGCTGGAACTGAGCAGAAGAGCCCGGCACAGCCGCCGGGATCAGTCGCAACGGAGGTGACGGAGATGGCGGAAGTGAAGGTGGGCATCGTCGGACTTGGATGGGCGGCGAGCGGGCATGCCCCTGCGTTCAACGCCAACCCCAACTGCGTGATCGACGCGCTGTGCACGAGCAAGAAGCTCTCTGACGAGGAGATTCGCTCGTGGGCGGGCGGGCACGACGCCACGGTATACCACGACTACGACGAGTTTTTGAAGCATCCAGGGCTGGACGTGGTGGATATCTGCACCCCGCACTCGGTTCACGCGGAGCAGACCGTGAAGGCCGCCGAGGCCGGGAAGCACCTGATGATTGAGAAGCCGCTGGCGATCAACTACGAGGACCTGCTGGCGATGAAGCGCGCCATCGATGCGGCGGATATCAAGACGACGATGTACTTCGAACTGCGCTTCATCCCGCACTACCAGTTCATCCACTCGACGCTGGAGAAGGGCCTGCTGGGGGACATTCATTACTACGAGGTGGACTACTACCACGGGATCGGTCCGTGGTACGGCCAGTTCGAGTGGAACATCAGGAAGGACATGGGCGGGAGCGCGCTGATCACGGCGGGCTGCCATGCGCTCGACGCGATCATGGCCTTCGCCGCCAGCGAGGTCGAGGAGGTCTTCGGGTTCTCGAGCCTGTCCACCGCCGAGTGGGCTCAGCCCTACGAGTACGACACGACCTCTACGGCGATTCTGCGCTTCGCCGATGGCTCGCACGGCAAGTGCACCTCGTGCATCGACTGCCGCCAGCCCTACGTCTTCAACGTGCACCTCGTGGGCAGCGAGGGGACGCTGTGGAATGACGAGATGTGGACGACGCAGCTTGAGGGCCTCCGTCACCAGGAGTGGATGAAGATCCCGACGGCGCAGGCGGAGTCGGGTGATGTGCTCGACCACCCCTACCCGCCGCAGATCGACGACTTCATCGCGGCCGTCGTCGAGGATCGCGAGCCGCTCGTCAGCTTCGATGAGGCGTTCCGGACCCACCGGGTCATGTTCGCCATCGAGAAGTCGCTGGCCGAGGGCCGCCCGGTGAAGCTCGAAGAACTTCAGGTCTGACGCCGCGCAGGATCGGCACACAGGGCCGGCGCGGCGTCAGACTGTCGCGCCGGCCTCACCGCATCTGGATCGTACGTCACGCGCTCAGGACGGGTGGCTGCCATGAGACGAGGGCTGACAATACTTGCGCTCATCTGCGTCATCGCGGCGCCGGCGGCCGCCGACGAGGAACTGACCGCGCTCGCCGAACTCGCCCGCAGCACCATGACGGCGGCGGTCGATGCGCTCATTTCGCGCGACATGCCCGATGGCGTGGCTGAGATCGAGAGCATGGAGCGCGCCAACCTCTACGAGACGGAGCGCCCGCCCGTCTACGCGGACGTTCTCCTCGCGGCCTACACCACCACCGGTGAGGAGCGCTTTCGCGACCACTTCCTCGCGGTCGCCGACCTGTGCGTCGCGATGAAGCAGCCGGAGGGCGGCTACGCCCGCAAAGCCTGGGTCAAGCGAGTCGGCGCGGAGGAGACGACCGCCGACCTGATGACCTTCCGGAACTCCCGCAGCCTCAAGGCCGTCCGCGTCGTGCTGGGGGCGTACGATCTGACCTCTGACGAACGCTACCTCGCCAGTGCCATCGAGACCGCTGAGTTCACGCTCAGCGCGCAACATCCTGACGGCGCATGGAACTCCGACTACCCCGCGCCGCCTCGAAGCTACCTCGAGCTGCCGATGCTCAATGACCTCGTCACGATCTCCTCGGTGCGCGAACTGATGCTGCTGCACTCCTACACGGACGACCCCCGCTATCTCGCGGCGGCTCGCCGGACCGGGCAGTGGTTCATCGACCGGCAGCTCGACGAGCCCACGCCGGGATGGGCGCAGCATTACGACTTCGACGGCAAACCCGCGTGGGGCCGCCGCTTCGAGCCGCCGTCGGCCTGCAGCGCCCCGTCGATCGAGGCGATCGACGTGCTGATCGACATCCATCTGCTCACCGGCGACGCCCGCTATCTCGCGCCGATCCCCGCCGCGTTGGCGTGGCTCGACCGGGCGCGCACCGGCGAGAACGAGTGGGCCCGCTTCTACGAGGTCGGGACCGGACGGCCGCTCTACGCCAGCATCGATCACCGGCCGTGGCTGCGGTACACCCGCGATGACGAGCTCTACAAGGGCTACGCGCAGTGGGGAGGCTGGCCCTTCGAGCGGCGCCGCGCCCGATGGCAGCGGCTGCAGGAGATCGGTCGCGACGGTCTGCTCGCGGAGGAGGCCGCGCCCGCGTCGGAGGATGAGTTGCGCGCCCTCGTCGAGAGCGACGCGGAGTGGATCCGCGCCACCTGCGCCGAGGGTGGCACGTTGGCGGGCTACTCCGCCGATCCGGGCAACCCGAACTCCGTGTCACAGAACGTGCGGCGCGCGGCTCGCTGGCTGGCCGCGGTGGAGGCGCTCACCGGGGACTGAACTCGCGGCCGCGCCCTCACATCTCGTCGAAGTCCCCCTGCGGGCCGCCCCGCGCGATCTCGAATGCGTTCTGCTCGAGGCAGGCGCGCCCGGGCGTCGAGTTCGGGCCGCAGCCGCAGACGTAGTCGGTCGCGCTGCAGCCCAGTTCCCCCTCCAGCCGCTTCCACATGCGGAAGTTCTCGGTGGACAGTGAGACCGGAATATCCGGGTCGTGCCTGCGTATCTCGCGGAGGTAGTGCAGGTAGATCTCGGCCCGGACGTCCTCGGGGAAGGGCGCCGAGCGGGTGTCTGCCGTGGTGAGGCCCGCCTCCTCTGCGGCCTTCAGCGCCCTCGGGTCGAGCAGCTCCACCGGCAGCTTGCGCTTCATCGCCTCCACATCGTGCCACATGAAGACGCAGAGGCTGATCACGTCCGGGGCGGTCCGGTCGAAGAGCAGGTCGATCGCCTCGCTGGCCTCCTCGCGCCAGTTGCGGACGGGGATGATCGGCTTGAACTTGTAGCGCACCTGGTAGCCGGCGTCCTGCGCGGTGCGCGCCGCCTCGATGCGCTGGCGCATGGTGCCGCAAACCGGCTCGATCTCCCGCGACTGCGTCTCGCCGGAGATGCTCCAGACGATGATCGTGTTGCCGTTGTGCGCGAGGTCGGTCATCCAGTCGGCGTTCCAGCTTTTCGTGTGGATGATCACGTAGCGATCCTGAAGCGTTCCGAACCACTCGATGATCTCCCCGAGGCAGCCGAGCTCCGGCTCGAGTCCGGGCACGTCCGCGTCGTCTTCCAGCAGATACGTCTCCTGCCAGGGGTGCGCGTCCATCAGCCGCCCGAGGTGTTCGCACCACTCGTCGGAGTTGACCGCCGAGACCAGCAGACCGCCCAGCCCGCAGTAGGCGCATTTGTGCGCGCAGCCGCGCTGGAAGTGCAGCCGCCAGCAGGGCCGGCAGACCTTGTCGTGACGGTGCGCATCGCCCGGGAGGTTGTACGGCTCCCACCTCCACGGCTGATAGCCAAGCAGCGCCCTCGCCCAGGCCTCTCCGACATCCGCCTGCCCGGTCAGCCACTCGACCCGCTCCTTCCTGCGGCCGTCGAAGCGGAATGTGTTGAGGACGAGCTTCGGGTCGGGGACCACGTCCATCTCGCCCATCGTCCCACAGTTGTCGAGCAGACCGTGACGGGTGATGATCTGCGGAAGGTCCTCATCAGCGTAGATGATCGGCTCGACGGGCGTCTCAAGCGCATCGAGGACGCGCTGGAGGCGCGCCTGGTAGCGCGAATCGGCGGTGACGGACTCGTGGGCGTAGACCGCGGGCGGGCTGAGCGGGTACATGCAGCGGCTCCTTCGGCGAATGGCCTGTGCCTCTCTCTGGTGGTGGCGGGCATTTCGCCGACGGTGAGATGCGACCTGCATTCACGTGATGACAGACGCGCGCTCCACCGGGTGCGCGTGAGGGTCAGCAGTTGCGCCGATCGGCTCGTCAGCCCTCGGCAAGCTCCTGCAGCATCGCGTCCATCGCCCGCAGCGCTCCGGCGCCGTCGCCGTGGAAGCTCGAGCCGTGCATCGTCGCGCACCACTCGGGCTCAAGCTGGGCGAGCCGCTCGATCTGCCCGCTCGTGCGCGTGGTGTAGGGCAGGTAGTAGTCGAAGGGCATTCCGCGATAGGACTCGAGCTGCGAGCGCATCGGTCCAACCACGTCGCTCTCCGACAGCGGCGGCACGTCGCCGTCCTGGTTGAGCACGTCGGAGCACAGCAGGACCCGCTGCGTCTCCTCGAAGAGGTGGCCGGCATCCCAGGCATGTGGCATGTGGGGCGTATGGAGGAAACGCCAGCGGAACTTGCCCGTCTCAAAGGTCGCGCCGTCCGTCAGCTCATGCGCCGGGCGGATGGCGAAGTCGTTCACGCTCACCTCACCCGCGACAACGCTGCACATCGGCTCGGCCCGCGGAGCCAGTTCGAGCCACTCGTTCAGCGCACCGCACTCGTCCGCCTCGAAGTGGCTGAATGCGAGCCACCTGACCGTGGTCGGGTCGATCACCTCCGCGACTGCGTCACGCACTGCATCGAACCCGCGCCTCATCCCCGTGTGGTAGAGCAGCGGCTCCTCGTCGTCGATCAGGAACTGGCAGAACTGCAGATTCACGCTCTCCGCGAACGTGCAGATCCGGTATACGTCGGGGGCAATCTCATCCACTCTCGCCATCTCCGTGCACCCCTTCGACGGCCCGTCGCGCGGGCCAGAATTCGCGCGTCCCTCGGGATACTTCGGGCGCGCCGGCAACTCTCCTGCCGGGATGGGAGCGAAGGATCGCTTCTATTGCTCGCCTTTCACCCGCCCATCTCCGCCGACAGGTCTCCGGGGGAAGGGAGATCGGGTCACGCCGTCGAAGTGCCGGGCTGCCGTCACAGTCTTTCAGGCGGTCGGGAGGCAGGCTCTGATCATGCAGATGATCTTCAGCTTCGACACCGAGGATTACGTTGACCCGCTCTCAAACGACGCGCTGCTGCGCCTCGCGCAGATTCACACGAAGCACGACGTGCCGGCGGTCTTCGGGCTGGTGGGGGAGAAGGCGCGCTTCATCCACTTCTGCGGCAGGGATGATGTCGTCGAGGCGCTCAAGGACCACGAGGTCGCGTATCACTCAGATCATCACTGGATCCTCCCGAACCCGCGCTACGAGCCCGAGCACATACCGGCATTCGTAAATGGCAGGGACTGGGACACAGGCATTGACCGCATCCTTGCCGAGGAGTCGCGCGGGCTGGCCGACATCGGCGACGTCTTCGGCGAGCGGCCCATCACGCAGTTGCGCAACTACGGCGACTGGACGCCCCAGGTGATGGCGGCGCACGCGCGGCTGGGGCTCGGAGTCCACGCCTACGGCCCGGTCTTCCACAACCGACAGCCGGAGCCGATCTGGTACTGCAACCAGCTTCAGATCGCCAACCCGAGGCACATGTATGAGGACTACCTGCACGATGAAAACCTGACTCCGCGGGAGAAGCTGGACCGGCACATCGCGGATGTGCAGCGACATCTCGACGAGGGCACCTTCAGGCTCGGTTGGGTGAATCACCCGACGCGATTCATCGCCGACACGTGGTGGGAGCAGCCGAACTGGTGGGGCGACTGCGATGATCCGCCTCGGCGCGACTGGAGCTACCCGCCGCGTTTCGACGCGGAGACGATCGAGCAGCTTCTGTGGATCGCCGACGAGTTGGTCGGTTGGGTCGCGCGGCAGCCTGAGATCGAGATCCGCACCTTCCGCGAGTTCTACGCCGAGCACAGGCCGACGCGGGTGTGGGTGACGCAGGAGGAAGTCCGGGCGCTCGCAGAGGCAGTCGGCGACAGGCCGGCGATGGTGATGGCCGGCGGCGAGTCATTCTCCCCGGCGGAGCTTCTCGGCGTCTTCGCGCACGCGCTCGGAGCGCGGGAGGGCGGCCGGGCCGATCAACTGCATCCGCTGCGCCGGATCCTCGGGCCGACGGAGCAGCCCGCCGAGACCGCGCAGGGCAGCGCGTCAGGCGCGACACTGCGCGAGGCATGCTTCGAGGCGGAGCTTTTCATCCGCGACCACGGGAGAGTTCCGGCACGTGTCGCCGTTGGCGACGCGGAGGTCGGGCCGGGCGCGCTGCTCGTGGCGATGGCCCGGATGATCCGCGGGGATACGACCGAGCAGGTTCAGATCCCCGCCGCCGACAACCTGCCGGAGGAGTATGCGCCGGGACACTACGAGGCGATCGAGACGCAGGGATTCCCGCTCGGGTACATTCAGTATCAGGGGCGGCGCGAGGAGCTTGACTTCTCCGCGATCCGGCGGCACGCGAAGTGGCAGTACTGGACGTTCAAAGTCGCGACGAAGACCGCCTGACAGAGGAGCGCTTTCATGGCAACCGCACGAGTGATTCCCGACAGATTCACGGTGCTCGAAGAGTGCGACGTTCGCGTGGAGATCGCGGCCGAACGCGAGCTTGCGCCGGGCGCGCAGATCGAGGTGCAGTTCCCGCAGTCGTGGACGATGGACGGTTGCGCGAGCTTCACAAAAGCGTACCAGACGCAGGATCCCGCGGCGGCGGAGTATCTGCAGGTCTACGTGCCGGGCATTGACGCGCGATTCAACGTTCGGGTTGAGCCGCGTGACTTCGACACCGGCGAGGAGATGACCCGCCACGGGCGGCGCATCTTCGTGACGCTGCAGGGCGGCTGCATTCCCGCGGGCAGGCCGGTGGTGGTGGACTGGCGCAACACCCTCGCATCGCGTCGCGCCGAGACGGAGACCGTGCACGTGGCGATCGACGGGCGCCGGATCGAGCCGATGCCCGAGATCGTCACCTATCCGCGGGAGGAGGCGCGGCTGCGCGTGATCGCGCCCTCATCCGTCGCACCGGGCGCGCCCTTCGAGGTGCTGATCGTCTCGCTCGACCCCTACGAGAACGCGTCGGCCACGTGGCACGAGGGCGATGCGCTGCTCGGGCCCGACGGCGAAGCCCTCAGTGAGCCCCTGTGCTTCCACGGAAGCTGCGTGGTGACGGTCGCGCTCGATGGTGAGGGCATCCGGCGCCTGAGCTACCGCGGTGCACTCAGCAACCCGATCCGAGTGACAGAGAACCCGCGAGGGCCTTACTGGGGCGACATCCACATCCACACTCGCTGGTCGCATGACGCGATCGGGCGCTTCCCCTATGAGTACGCGCGCGACGTCTCGGGTCTCGACTTCGCCGCCGCCTGCGACCACGCCGAGAGCGCCTCGCTCTACTGGGACCACCTCGTCGATCTCGCGAACGAGCACAATGAGCCGGGGCGGTTCGTGGCTTTCGTCGCGTATGAGAACGGACTCGGCGCGCCGTCGGGGCATTACAACACGTATTACATCGGCGACGAAGGTCGCTGCTATCTGAAGCCTGAGTTCGACGGCGACATCGAGAGGCTCAACCCGATGCTCGACCCGGAGGATGCGATGACGATCCCGCATCACACCGGCATCCAGTGGGGGCACTCGGGCGGCGGGCCGACGGTGGACTTCGACAAACTCGACGAGACGTACACGCCGGTGCTGGAGATCTACTCGCACCACGGCCAGAGTGAGCGCTACGCGCCCGACCATGTGAACGCCTACGAGTTCAACCGCTGGCACAAGCCCGGCCGCCGGACGAATCGCTCCATCGAGGGACATTTCGCGCAGGACGCGTGGCGGGAAGGGAAGCGGCTCGGCGTAATCTGCTCATCGGACGACCACTACGGGCAGGGCGGGATGGACTTCGAGGGGATCGCGGGCGTCTTCGCCGATGAACTCACGCGCGAGGGCATCTGGCGCGGGATTCGCGGCCGCCACTGCTACGGCACCACCGGCGAGCGCATCCTGATCGACTTCGCGATCAACGTGGCGTCCGGGGGACGCACGCCGATGGGTCAGGAGACCACCGCGCGCACCGGCGAGGATCTCGAGATCAGCGTCGCGGTCTACGGCACGGGCAACATCACGCGGGTGGAGTTGCTGCGCCTGAACGAGTACTCCGGCGAGTATATGCAGGTCTTCGAGGAGGCGCCCTACGAGCGTGACTTCGAGACGGTGATCCGCGAGCAGTTTGGCGCGCCGGTGATGTATTACGTGCGCGTGCAGCAGCAGGGGATGATCCAGGACCGCGGCATCTTCGCGTGGTCCAGCCCGATCTGGGTGGACGCGGAGCAGTAGCGGCAGTTGCCGTTGCGGAGAGGCCGGACCCCGTTCCGGCCTGTGTCGTTTCAGATCGGGCAAACGGGACTACTGTGCGGCCGCTTGTGGGGCCGGGGGTTGCGTCCCCGCTCGCGGCCTCCCACACGCCTGTCGCTCGTCACTCGATCGTCCGACGGCAAACGACGGGCGGGCAGGGAAGCTTCGGCGCGCCGCTACACGACAGCGGACGCGCCTCACCGCTCACTTCGTTCGCGGCCGCCCCTCCTGAACAACAAACGGCACAATGCCACCCCTCCTGGACAACAAGCGACACAAGGCCGCCCCTCCGCATCTCCCCGGTCATGAAAGAATCTCCCTCCCCTTAGACGAAACTGTCCTCGCAAACGCACTTAACCCATGCATGGCCATGATGCGGGAAGGGGCGCCCGGTGAGCCGAAGCGGAGCCGATGATGACGCGCTACTGCGGAAGCTCGCGGAAAATGACACCCGCGCGCTGGGCGATCTCTATGACCGCCACGCGACCGCGCTCTACCGCTGGCTGCTGGCGAAGGGCCTCCCGCGGAGCGACGCCGAGGACCTGCTGAGCGAGTGCTTCCTGGCGCTGGTGGATCGGGGCGAAGGCGCGGCGCAGATCGAGGACGTCCGCGCATACCTCTTCGCCGTCGCTCGGAACAAGCTCTCGCATACCGCGCCCGAAACGCAGGCGCTTGAGCTTGTGCCTGAGCCAGCCACGAACCCGGAGTCCGCCGATGGCGCGGCCGTCCGCGAGGCGCTGGCCGACCTGCCGCCGGAGCAGCGCGAGGTGGTTGTGCTGAAGGTCTGGCAGGGTCACACCTTCGCCGAGATCGGCACGCTGCTGGGCATCCCGCCGAACACCGCATCGAGCCGCTACCGCTACGCACTAAGGAAGCTGCGCGCGATCCTGGGAGAGAGCGACGATGGATGACCGGAGGATGGAGGAGCGCCTGCGCGAGGTCCCGCTCGCCGAGCCGCCGCCGGAACTGCGCGGGCGCATCATGCGCGAGGCGGCAGCGCGAACGCGGCGATCGCGCTGGACTGCGCGCCTGCAGTGGGCGCTGGCGGCGGCAGCGGCGCTGCTGATCGCGGCCAACCTTGTCTTCGCACACGTGCACGACGCGCGGATGGCGGAACTGATGGGCGGCTCACAGGCGGCCGTCGCGGAGCGCACGCCGATCGACGCGGAGGCGTACGCGCAGGCCATCCAGGAGCGCGAGCGGCTGATGTCGGAGATGCTGGGCGATGCGCACATCGACACCGATGGGGGTGAGCCGAATGGAGCGCGACAACTTCCCGACCTTCAGACCAATTGGCCGAGCCATCGCCGGGTGGAGTGCGCGTAGGACGAGGGGGCTCGCCAAGTGGCTGCACGGCGACTGGTTGGGGCGGCTGCGCAGACTCGGGATCGGACTGCTGGTGCTGTTCGTGGTGCTGGCGATCCCGTGGACGTATTTCGACGTCACGCTGGGGATGAAGCTGGAACAGAAGCTGGCGGAGATCCGGGAGGCGGGGCAGCCGCTGACGATGGAGGAGGCACTACCGGAGACGCCTCCTCGCACCGAAAACGCCGCCTACGTGTACGAAGAGGCGTTCCACGTGTTCCAGGCCTGGCAGCCGACGCCTGAGGGTGCAGTGCCCGGCACAATGCTGACGCAGCTGGATCCCGAGATGCAGAAGCAGGTCGAGGAGTTCGTGGACGGCTCCGAACCGCTCACCGAGGGTGCACGCAAATGGCTCTTCAGTGACGAGGTCGAGGAGCGATTGGACGCGATCAAGCGGGCCTCGCAGATGAAGCGCTGCGTGTTCCCCGTCAACTGGCAGGATGGCTACGGCGCGCTCCTCCCGCACTTAGCGCAGTTCCGGGCCGCCCAGCGTCTCGTGAGTGCCCGTATGATGATCGCGGGACGCGAGGGCCGCACCGAAGAGGCGCTGGAGTGGTGTGAAGTCGGCCTGCGGATGAGCAACCATATCAGCGAGGAGCCGACACTTATCGGATTCCTCGTGCGCGTGTCCATGATTGAGGTGCTGAGCCGGGGCGCGCAGGACATCTGCGACGATATCGCTGTGCCGGCAGTTGAGGCCGCGAACCTGTGCGAGATCATGGCCAGGGACGACCTGTGGACGCACCTTTCTGATGCAATGAAGGCAGAGCGGGCATTGGGGCTCTCACTGTTTGATGGCGCAGCGACGATACAGGACATCGGTTACAGCGAGGGCCCGGCGCGACAGGAGTTCTTCTGGGGGCTGTACGGCAGTCCGCTCGGCGCGCCTCTGCACAAGAACGATGCGCTGACGTTCCTGAACCT
>JBMNNW010000058.1:0-30691 GCA_050942735.1 Armatimonadota bacterium | reverse complement strand
CCTATGAAGGCGGGTACGAGTCGCAGATGGCGCCCTCGAGCAAGCTGATGCCGGGCTCGGGCGAGCGGATCGTAGCGGAGACGCTCAAGCTGCTGAAGGCCCTGCGGGGGTAGGCGCCCCGGTGGCGCCGTTCGGCGCGGGCGGACCGCGACGCGGGCGGCCGTCTCACAGCCCCGCTGCGATGGTCAGAACCAGCGGGGCGAGCGCGATGGCCGCCACGTTCGTGGTCAGCCACGCGGCGTTGGCGAGCTGGTCGTCGAGGTCGAAAAGCTGCGCGAGGATCAGCCCCATGATCGCGGTGGGGGTCGAACTCTGGATGAAGACCACCTGCAACAGCGCGCGATCGTCCATCGCCCAGAAGCTCGCGAGCCACGCCAGCGACAACCCCAGCACCGGCGTGACGAGGAACTTCATCGCACCGATCGCCGCGCACTCGCGCCAGTAGGTGACCACCGAGGTCAGCCGCAGCGAGAGGCCGATGGCGAAGAGGTAGATGCCGGTTGAGAACGGGACGAGGAAATCCACGGCAGCCCCGCCGGCCTCCGGGCGGACGGCCCCGACCGCGTAGAGCAGCGCGCCGAGTGCCAGGCCCAGCAGCGGGTTGCGGCTCTCCGGCTCGCGCATGATGTCCATCAGCGTCTCACCGACGGAGCGCTGCCCGTCATGCCCGTAGCGGCGCGAGACCACGAAGCCCAGCGTGTAGAGCATCGGCATGAACGCCATGCACCAGATCATCCCCAGCGCCGCCCCCTGCTCGCCGAGGAGGATGTAGCAGAGGAATGCCCCGTAGGTCAGCCCCATGTTCGAGTACATGGCCGCGACCGTGAATGCCCCGGCCTGCGGTCGCTTCAGGCCCATCAGCCGCCCGCCCAGCGCGCCCAGCGGCCACATGACCGTGATGAGCACCGCCAGCATGACCGGCAGCAGCGCCACGCGCCAGTCCGGCGCCTCCAGCCCCCAGATCAGCAGCGCCAGCAGTGGCGGCTGCATCCAGATCATCGCCCCCCGCGTAATCTTCGGCGACAGGTCGGTCGGCAGCAGGCGCAGCTTGCGCGCGGTGTAGCCGACGGCAAGCGAGCCCACGATGACCGACACCATCAGGATCAGGCGCGACTCCATGGGGACGATGACTCCGGGGCGTCAATGAAAACAGCGCCACGACCGAGCCGTGGCGCCGTGTTGGTCGCAGCACCCCGATGATAGCGTACGACGGCGAGGAAAGCAATGGCGCTGAAGGCTGCACGGGAGCGTGGAGCGCATCTGCTCCACGGGCAGGCCATGCGGCGCGAGAGGATCGTTGCAGGAACACTCACGAGCCGGACCGAAGACACAGTTGAGGTGAGAGCGGGGACCACCGGCTCGACCGGTGCGGTCGCCGCGCATGAGAAAGGGGTTGGATGATGAGTATACTGGGCTGGATCATTCTCGGCGGACTGGCAGGTGCGGTGGCCTCGGCATTGATGGGAGAGCGGCAGGGATGCGTTCTGAACATCATCGTCGGAATCGTCGGCGCGTTCCTCGGGGGCCTCATCTTCAGCCTGATCGGCGGCGCGGGGATAACCGGATTCAACCTCTGGAGCTTCGTCGTGGCCGTTGTCGGTGCAGTCGTCTTCATCGCAGTATTGCGCGCATTGCGCCGTGGAGGGCCGTCGCCGGTAGGCTGAACCGAGGCGGAACCCGATCCGAGGCCCGCGGCTCGCAGGGAGACGCGGGCCTTGAACTCTGTACGCTGCTGGAGGAATCGCGGAGTTGTCCACGCAAATGACCCCACGCACCCATCCGCCATGCAGGGAGAGACAACCCCGATGATACGAGGCCTGAGCGTACCGCTGGCACTGCTGCTGGCAACCTCCGCGATCGCGCAGAACGGTGCGGTGCTCGAAGTCAGAGGCCGCGGCGCAGAGGGCGGGCCGGGCTACGAGGAGGGCGGCGTGGTCGAGTTCCAGAGCGTTAGCCTGGCCGCCCAGGTGCTCCACTACGACGGCAGCGCGGAGTTCCGCCTCCCGCTCGCGATCGCCTACGAGGTGCTGGAGACCGCGCCAATCACGCTCAACTCTCGCTTCGGCAGCGAATACTGGCGGCTCTATCACTTCGGGCGCGGGACGATGTCCCGGGTTCATACCCACGAGGACATCAACCTCTCCGAGGAGGGTCTGCATGTGACTCTGCCCGCCGACCTGCGGGCATGGTTCGACGCCCGCTACGGCGGGCTGCCGGATCGTGGCCTCGTCGGCATTCGCGGGCACCACTACTTCCTGATCGATCCCATCGAGGGCGATCGGTGGCTCGACATCGTCTCCCCGCCCGCGTTCTTTGAGACTGAAGAGGTGTCCCGGAGGCTCACATTCACGCTCGCTGATCTCAGCGCGCACGAGATCGCCGTCGATGAGGTGCAGTCCACATGGGAGGCCGGTGGGCCGATCCGCGTGCGCGTCACAGTCACCGACGCCCGGGGCGACGTCTTCCCCGTGGTCAACGCGCCCCTGGTGGTGCACGCCGGGGACACGGTCTGCGTGCTGGAGACGCAGTGGGGCGCGCTCAGCGAACCCACCGGCTGGCTCGCGGGAACGCTCCCCGATGAAGTCCCCGCCGAGGTGACGATCAGCGGACAGGTTGTCGCGCTCGGGCCCGATGGCGCGGAGATCACTGAGATCGACGAGACCGTCCAGCGTGGTGCGGGCCGGGTGAGCGCCGACCAGATGCGGGTCGCGGAACTCGGGTACGAACTGCCGCGCACCGATGATGGCACCGTGCGCGAGACCCGTGGCCTGTGGGTCGGCACCGGGCAGGTGCTCGATCGGGAGGGGATCGACCTGATGGTCGAGCGGGCCTCGCAGGCGCGGCTCAACGTCCTGCTGCCTGACATCTTCTACCGGAATACGCTTCTCGCCCGCAGTGAACTGATGCCGATCTCCGACCGCGTCGCCGAGGGATTCGATCCGCTGGCGTACATGATCGAGCGAGCGCATGAGGCCGGGATCGAGATGCACCCGTGGTTCTGCATCAACTACCGCAGCCCGGCCTTCAGCGAGTGGTTCGAGGAGACCTACGGCGAGGATGTGCGGATGTATGACGTAGATGGTGAGGTCGTTGAACTCGCCGTGGATGTGCACCGGGAGGCCTACCGCGACTTCGTGGTTGACCTGGTGGTGGGCGTGGCGCGCGATTATGACGTGGACGGAATCCACCTCGACTACATCCGCACCAGGGGGCGGTGCTTCTGCGAGTACTGCCGCGTGGAGTTCGAGGAGCAGGTCGGCGTGCCGCTGACCGAGGCCACCGACGAGCAGTGGATCGAGTGGCAGCGCGAGGCGATCGGCGAGATTGTGCGCCGCACCGGCGAGGCAGTCCACGCCGTGAGGCCCGACGCGATCGTCTCAGCGGCGGTCTTCAGCTCAGAGACCGGTGGGGCGTCGCAGGGGCAGGATCCGGTGCGCTGGGCCCGCGAGGGCTGGGTGGACCTGGTCATCCCGATGGACTACTCGATGCAGTCTCTGGAGGTCCGCGCGAACGAGCGGCGGTTCCTCGACGCGCTTGATGACGGTGGTGTTCTCTGCACGGGCCTCTCGATCTACCAGTCGAGCGGTGGCCGGTCCGCACCGCGCTCGCCTGAGCTGGTCCGGGAGCAGATCGAGATGGTGCGTGCGATGGGCATACGCGGCTACGCTCTCTTCTCCCTGTCGCATCTGAGCGATGAGCAGATCGAGATGCTGGGCGGGGATGTCAACGCCGAGGAGGCGGTGCCGTTCTTCCGGTAGGCGAGGCGAGATGCGTGGAACATTTCGGCGCGGTCGAACGTCAGTTCTCATACAGAAGGTCGATGGCCGCCTGGACCGACGTTTACACGAGCCGCAACCTGTGGTAGGATAACGGTGCGCACGTTGACAACTGTTGGGGGCGATCGGATTCGACGGGTAGCTGGTGAGTCGGGGCTGCAAGCCGAGATCTCCGAATCTCGTAAAACACGGAAACCCCTATAACTGCCAACAACGAACTGGCACTCGCGGCTTAATTGTCGCGACGTCCGCCCGGCTTTCGCCGATCAAGCCGGGACCGGGCGTTATGAGATCGGCCGAAGCGTGTGCCTTTGCTTGATTAGCGCACGGGGGTAGCAGAATCAAGCCCGCTGACGTGGACCCCGCGCCCGGGGGCCGCATCAGTTAACCAAGCGGGCGCTATGCTTGTAGATGCTTCGGACACGGCTGTTCGGACGCGGGTTCAATTCCCGCCGCCTCCACCAGTTGTCATCTGGCGCACCAGAACGCGACAGGCCCGCCACCTCGGTGGCGGGCTCTGTGCTGTACGACGTCCGCCGGAAGCCTACTCCCGGGCCCTGTGCTCGCTGATCATATCGCGAATCGTGGTGGTGTCGTAGACCTCGACGACCGCCTTCCGCGCTCGCTCCCACATCGAGTGGAAGGGGCAGTCGCCGAAGAGCGGACACTCCCCCGGCCCCTCGGTCATGCAGTGGACGGGCACCAGCGGCCCCTGAACGAAGCGGATGATCTCGCCGACGGTGATCTCCCGCTCGGGGTCGGCGAGCATGTACCCGCCCTGCTTGCCACGCCTGGAGTCGACGAAGCCGCCCTGCTTGAGTTGGGCGAGTATGTTCTCGAGAAAGCGCGGCGGGATGGCCTGCGCCTCGGCGATCTCGCCGCTCTTGATCGGCCAGTCGTCTTCGCGAAGCGTTATCTCATAGATAGCTCGCAGCGCATACTGGCACTTCTGTGAAAGGATCACCGGTGTTTCCTCCCGGGCCGCCCTGCTGAATGTCATCGGTAAGCTGTCACGCTCGCCCGTTCGGTCTCGATCGGGCTGGTGCGTCTGGAACGAACAGGATCACCGGCATGCCATCAGCGCCCGTGCTTTTGTGCGGCAGCCCCGGCTGAAGGCCCTTGCGTATTTGTCCGTCAATCCGTTAAACTCCTCCAACCTGTCGGCAAGTTCCAGAAGTCACTGAAAGAAGCCTTTCGCAATGAGAGTCAAGCTGCTCGGTTGTGGTGTCTTCGAACCTGAGCTTGAGGCGCTTATCCCGCACTCACCCCATGACGTGGACTTCGAGCCGCTCGAAGCCGGTCTGCACGACACCCCGAACGAGCTTCGGGATCGCGTTCAGGCGGTGATTGACCGCGCCGGGGCCGAGGGCTACGACGCCGTGGCGCTCGCCTACGGCCTGTGCGGTCGCGGGACGGCGGGGCTGGTCGCCCGCGGCGTGCGGCTCGTGATACCCCGCGTGCATGACTGCCTCACGCTCTTCCTCGGCTCGCGCGAGGAGTACCGTCGGCAGTTCCGCGAGCACCCCGGCACGTATTACATCACCCCCGGCTGGTTCACCCGCAAGATGGGGATGGACCAGACCGGCCGCCCGAGGCTCTGGACCACCGACGCACTGGAGCATCCGCGGTTCCATGAGCTTGCGGAGAAGTACGGCGAGGAGCAGGCGAAGGAGATCATCAGCTTCCTCGGAAGCTGGAAGCGCAATTACACCCGAGTGGCGGTGATCGACACCGGCGCGGGGGAGATTGAGGACTGCACGAAGCTCGCTGACCGCATCGCCGCGAATCTCGGCTGGAGCAGCGAGCGGCTCAGCGGTGACACGCAGATGCTCGCCGACCTCGTCTCGGGCAACTGGGACGACGCGCGCTTCGCGATCGTCGAGCCGGGCGAGCGTTCGGAGGCCTCCGGTGACGATCAAGTCCTGGTGGCCGTCGCGCCGGGTGCGGCGAGCGAGAGCCGTCCGCTGCTCGAGGCGCTGACTGGAGCCCGCGGAGCGATGGCGGCGCGCGCCGGCGTTGGCCTCGGGATCGACGCGGGTGGCACGTACACCGACGCGGTCGTCTACGACTTCGGCGCGGAGGCGGTGCTCTCGAAGGCCAAGGCGCTCACCACGCATCACGACCCTCTGATCGGAATCAGCGAGGCGCTCGACGCGCTGGCTCCCGAGTTGCTCGAACGCGCGGCGCTGGTGGCGCTCTCAACCACGCACGCGACCAACGCGATCGTGGAGGACCGTGGCGGGCAGCCCGGCTGCATCGTCATGCCTCACGGCGGCTTCGACGAAGCCCGCGTGCTCTGGCCGCACCGGGCGGTCATCGGCGGCCGCATGAGCATCGGCGGCGAGGAGATTGAGCCCTTCGACGAAGAGGGCTGTCGGGAGGCGGTCCGCGAGCTGCTGGCGGCCGGGGTGGACGCCTTCGCGGTGTCGGGCTACGGCTCGACGCGCAACCCGGCCCACGAGCTTGCGGCGCGCGAGGTCATCGCCGGAGAGTGCGACCTGCCGGTGGTCTGCGGCCACGAGCTGTCGGCGAAGCTCAACTTCCTCAGCCGCGCGAACACCGCGGCGCTCAATGCGCGCCTGCTGCCGATCATCGACCGGCTGCTGACCGCGGCGCGGCAGACGCTGGCAGACCGCGGCATCAACGCCCCGCTGATGATCGTGAAGGGCGATGGCTCGCTGATTAACGTCGAGACCGCGCTGGGGCGTCCGGTGGAGACGGTGCTGTCGGGACCGGCCGCGAGCGTCCTCGGCGCCCGCCACCTCGCCGGCCGCGACGACGCGATGGTCATCGACGTGGGCGGGACCACCACCGACGCGGCGATCATCGCCGAGGGCCGACCGAAGCTCTCGGCTGAGGGGGCGCGCGTTGGCGGCTGGCAGACATCGGTGGAGGCCGTGCGCATTCGCACCATGGGACTGGGCGGCGACTCCGCGCTGGACTTCGACGCCGACAGGAATCTGCTGGTGGGGCCGCGCCGCGCGATCCCCCTGTGCTACCTGTCGGCGGCGGGGAAAGCGGACGTGCCGGATGCAATCAGCCGCATTGCGCGCCGCGATGACCTGATATACACCAGCGCGCTGTCGCTTGATTTCATCGTGACCGGACCGATGGCGACCCACCGGCGGCTCAATCAGCGGGAACAGCGACTGCTTGACGTGCTGGATGGACGCGCGCTCAACCGCCATGATCTGGCGCGGAAGCTCGGACTGGCCTCCCCGCGCCTGCTCAACCTGCGCGAGATGGAGGACCGCGGTGTGATCTCGCGCTCAGCTCTGACGCCCACCGATCTTCTGCATGTCGCCGGTGAGTTCGTCGCGTGGGACGTGGACGCGGCGCGGGCGGGCGCGGAGCTTTTCGCCGCGCTCTACGGCTGCCCGGCCGAGGAACTCGCCGGACGCGTCTGGGAGCGGATCACGCGGCGTCTCGCGCTGATGGTGGTCTCCGAGGAGCTGGGCGGGGAGGCCGACGTTGAGGCCGAGGCGGCGGAGCATGAGACGCTCGGCCGGCTGGTCGATCGCCTGATGGCCCCGGCCGGAGACAACGCGCTCACGGTCAGTTCGCGGTATGCACGACCGGTGGTTGGGATCGGCGCGCCGGCCGGGGCGTTTCTGCCGGCGCTTGAGCAGCGTCTGGGCGCGGGCGTTGAGGTGCCCGAGCACGCCGAGGTCGCCAACGCGATCGGCGCGATCGTCAGCCACGTCGCCGCATCGGAGGTCGTGGCCGTGCGGCCGAGCGAGTACGATGCGTTCACTGTCTACGCTCCCGGCGGTCGTCGGGAGTTTGAGTCTCTGAGCGATGCGGCGACCTTCGCGGCCGAGGAGGCGGCGCGGGTTGCCAGGGGCCGCGCGTTGACGGCCGGCGCAGTCGAACCACGGGTCGAGGTGGAGGTTGATCGGCGGATCGGCCGGCTCTCGACCGGTGAGGAGCAGCTCATAGAGGTCAATGTGCGCGCCACGGCAGTTGGGTATCCACTCTCCGCGGCCACCTGAACGCGCGGGATGATTCGAGGTGTCGAACATGGATCCGCAGACTTTCGTTGACTGGTCCACGCAGATCAAGACGCTGATGGAAGGGAACCTTGAGAAGCATGTGCAGGACGCCCTCAAGGAGCTGATCGAGGCGGAGCAGTGGGAACTGCTCTCACACCTGGCGCTGACGGCGTCGGAGTTCTCGGTCCGGCGGATGGTCAACGTGCTCATCGATCGCGAGGTCTTCGCGCCGCTGATCGCGGGCGCGTGTCTGCGCCGCCAGATGCGCCGATCGGGCTCGAGCCCGGTCGGGAGCCTCGGCAGCAAGCGGATATTCCGCGACTTCGAGCAGCCCGACGAGGGCGAGGCGGGCGTCCCGGAGCACATCATGGAGGAGGCCGAGGCTATCTCGCGCGCCGCCGATCAGTCGCGGCGGATCGCCGCCCAGAAGGAGGCCGAACTCGATCGGGATGCGGTGCGTCATCACATCGTGGATCGACTGAGCGACCTGCTCAACACCAACGAGCAGGCCATGGAGGCGATGATCGCGATCGCGCGCTGCTCCTGCTTCGAGGAGACGGCGCGCTCCGCGGCGATGAAACTCGGCAACAGCAAGATCGTCATGGGCCGGATCTCCCGCGCGGGCCGGATCATGGACATGATCGCGGTGGGGAATGCCTCGGCCTCGCAGGCAGTGCACACGATCATCGCGCGGACCCTCGCCGAGGCGATGCCCGACAGCTCGCACCCGTCCTACCGAGCCGCCCTCGAGCATGTCGCCGAGCACCACCCCGAGGAGGCGACCCAGCGGGCGGCGAGACGCGCACTGGGACGGTGAGCGGCGCGAATGACGGCAATGACAGCGGCAGCGGCGACGATGGCGAGACGCGATCGGCCAGGTCGCCTGCATGAAAGGAACGCGCGTTGGACTACCGCAGCAGGTGGCAGCAGAAACGGCGCGAGCGCGCCACCCGTCAGCGCCTGATCGTGATCGCGGCGGCTCTCGTGATTGCGGCGGCGGCGGTGCTGGCAGTGCGGGGGATCGCCCGGCCCGCCGCCTCCGGATACCAGCTCCCAGGCCCCACCGTCGCCTGGCTCTCTGCAACCCCGGATGCGCTGCTGATCACCACCCGCGGCGGTGAGCTGCTCAAGCTCACGCCCGAGCTGGGAGAGATTGAGGCGGGCTGGGCGCGACCGTTCACCCACCCCGCCGGCTTCTGGGGACGGGCGGGGGTCGCGGGAGGCAATGCGCTGATCGGATGTGAGGACGTGCGTGTGCGCGCCGTGGACCTCGCGTCCGGTGTGCAGAGCTGGGAACTGCGGGTGGACGGCAGCGTACCGGGCGTCACCGCATTCGAGGAGCGTGTATACTTCGCATCCGCCGAACCGGCGCTTTACGCGGCAACCGCGGGAGGGACGTTGATCTGGCGCGCGCCCCTCCAGGCGCGAGTGGCCGCGCCGCCGCTGGTGAGGGAGGAGACGGTGGTGGTCGGAACGCTCGCGGGAAGCATCGCGGCGTACGAGCGCGCCACAGGGAGAATCATCTGGGACGTCAAGCCGGAGAGCGCGGCGCCGATCCACGCATCGCCGGTCATGGGGCCGAGCAGCATACTCGTCGGCAGTGACGCGGGCCTGGTGCACAGCATCTCGCGGGAGGGCGAACTGCTGACATCGATGGAGTTCGAGGGGCTCGTGCGCCACCCGGTCGCGGTGCGGGACGCCGTCGTTGTGGTCGGCGACAGCTCAGGACTTGTGCGGCGCATCAACCCGTCCGATATGACGGAGATCTGGAGCGCGCGGCTGCCCGGCGGCCTCGCCGCGGAGCCGATCATCGCCGGTGACGTCGTCTGGTGCGGGGCCGCGCGAAAGCTCATCGCGCTCGACGCCGCGACCGGACACACGGTCTCCCGGCGGGTAGCGCGCGCGCAGACGTCCGACATTCTCGCCGCCCACGGGCGCATCTACTGGGCGACGACCGACGGCCGCATCGGCGCCGTCTCAACTGAACGCTGAACCTGCAGAGCCACGGAAGCGAGATGCCACCGCCGATGCCGGCCGACGGACCCAGCAGACCCTATGTGCGCCGCAACTTCAAACTCGGTGTGATCAACGGGTCGTTCTGGCTGCTCGCCAAGGCACTCACAGACCCGGACACGATCCTGCCGGCGTTCGCGGTCGCGCTGATGGGCGACAACCCGCTCTACGTCGGCCTGCTGGTCTCCCTCGTCAACGCCGGCTGGTTCTGGCCGCCGCTGCTGATGACCTCGGTGATGGCGACCCGAGAGCGCCGTCATCCCTACTACCAGCTCTCGGCACTCTTCCGCGTCGCCTCGCTGGTGGCGGCGTGGGCGGCGGCGTACTACCTCGCCGCCGACTACCCGCTCGTTGCGTTCCTCGCGATCGGCTTCAGCTACCTCGTCTTCACCTCCGGGGGCGGCGTCGGCCTGATCCCATTCATGTCGGTGGTGACCGACTCAATCCCTCCGGATCGCCGCGGCAAGTTCTTCGCGATGCGCTTCTTCTTCGGCGGGCTGATGGCATTCGCGGCCGGCTTCTGGGTCAGGTGGCTGCTGGGCGACGACTCGGGCTTCAGCTTCCCCCACGACTACGCCTATCTCTTCGCGGTGGCCGCGATCGTGGCGGTGGTCTCGCTCTTCTCGTGGTGGGGTGCCGAGGAGCCGCGGCACAAGGTTGAGACACGAGCGCTGTCGCTGCGAATGCAGCTTCTGCGCGGACTCCGGCGACTGCGCACGCGACCGGGCTTCCTGCGCCTCATCGCCTCCCGGCTGATGATGTCGATGTCCTACGGCCTCGTCGTGCCCTTCCTCGTACCCTACGCCTACCGAAATCTGGGGATGGCCGAGGCGATGGTGGGCATCGCGCTGGCCTCGCGCGTACTCTTCTATTCGATGTCGAACATCCTCTGGAGCCGTCTCAGCGCGCGCTACGGCAACCGCTTCCTGCTGATGGTCTCGGGGGCGACGAGCGTCTGCGGGATTATGCTGGTGCTCTCAACGCCGCTGCTGCCGGAGGTCCATCTGGGGACGCTGCTTGGACTGGAGTTCGATCTCAGGCTGGCGGTGCTGATGCTCGTGTTCGGGGCGGTGGGAGCCGCAGACAGCGGACAGAACACCGGGCAGAGCACCTACCTGCTGGAGTACACTCCCGAGCGGACCCGGCCGGTCTACCTCGCCACATACTACCTCTTCGCATTCCCGCTCGCGTTCATGCCGGTCGTCACGGCGATCCTGATCGGCGGGGATGGCAGGTATCTGCTCGCCTTCACCATCGGGGCAGCGGCAGCGCTGCTGAACGTCGGCCTCTACTCGAGCCTCACTCGCCTGCGTGGAGACGCGGCCGCCGAGGAGGCGCCCGTCTCCTGAGCTTGCCCTTATGCAGATCTCGCAGTGACGCGCTTTGGGGTCGTGCGCCGTCATGGAGCGGCCGCTTCACGCGACGCCGTCGTTTGCGGCGCGTGACGTGACACCTGCGTCGTCGTTTTCGCAGGTGTCAGGTTCCACCCGGTCCACGCATTCCATGAAGATGACGAATCACGGTTGTCCGAGACGATAAACGGCCGCCGGGGTGGAACCTTCGGCGGGCAAACGAGCGGCTCAGCCGCCCGACCCCGGCGGCTTCTGCACATCGGTGATCCGGCCCTCAACCGCCTCGATTGGCACCGGGCCGAAGACGTGGCTATCGTGGGCTTCGTTGCGGTTGTCGCCGAGGATGTACAGGTGGCCGTCCGGGAGCGTCAGCGCTTCGAACTCGTAATCCATCGTCGCGGCGACGAACGGCTCCTCGACCGGATCGCCGTTCAGGTGCAGGGCGCCGCCGGTCACGCGGACCTCATCGCCCGCCGTGGCGACCACCCGGCCCATCCGGAGCCTCTCACCTCGCTCCCCCGGCGCGCGGTATGCGACACGCTCGCCGCGCCGCGGAGGCCGGTGATCGTACGCCTGCAGGTCGATCGCGATGATGTCGCCCCGCTCGATCGTCGGAGCCATGTCGTCGGTCATCATCACGTAGTTGGGCGGCCCGCAACCTGCCAGGACAGCCACGAACACGACAGATACGAGCCCTGCGGCGAGTCTGATCAATGAGCAACCTCCGGACGCGGCCGTCTCCGAATCCACCGGTGATGGTACCATGCGGCGGTCCTCTCCGAAAGCACGCACCCACAAAAGGAAAACCGCCCGATGACGGGCATCGGGCGGCCGCTCGCACTGCAGGTGTGACGATGAATGGTTGAGCCCTACGGCGAGCATTCACTCTGATTGAGCTGCTGTGTGGGTATTAACGTCGCTCGCCGTCTCAGGTTTCATGCCTCTATGTTAAACCTTTATGAAGGACACACGCCTCAGGGCTCGATGTGGATCAGGTCGTCGTCCTCGATGTCACCGTTGGCCTCGATCCATCTGCGCACGGTCTCCATCGCCTCGTCACGCGTGAGGGTGTGCCCCGAGAGCTGCCGGCGCAGCTCGCTGAGGCTGCGGGAACGCACGTTCTGCCCCGACAGAGCGCGCTGCAGGTGTGTGAGCACGTCGTCGCCAAGCAGTGGCATCAGGGAGCGCGCGCCAACGTCCTCGCTCTCGGGGAGGCGGACGAGCTGGGCGAGCTTGCGCACGGTCTCGCCGCGATGGGGCAGCCCGCGGATGTACTCCGCGAGCGCCTGCTGGTTCGCCGACGTACCGAGCGCGCGGATATGCTCCTCCACCCCGCGCCTGGCAAGCTCCCCGATCTCCTCGGCCGGACGAAGGTTGATCTCCTCGCCCAGCCGCAGCCCGCAGCTCGGGCAGACCGGCGCTCGCTCAAGCTCCTGCGACAGCGACATCTCGCGGCAGCGCCGCGCAAGTTCCCGCTCGATCTGCTCGTTGACCGCGCCGAGATCGTGCTCCACCTCAAGGTCAAGCCGGTCGAGCGCCGACAAAACGCGCATCTCCGGTGAGGCGCGCAGAGTGTTGTAGGGCTCGAACTCCGAGGCGCGGTAGACAGCGTTATGCCACGCGGAGTAGCGCCGCTTGTACCTCGCGAAGAAGACCTGCGCGAGACGCACGAGCGTCTGCTCCTCGCCCACGGCCTGCTCGCCGGAGCGGATGAGGTCCATCAGCCGCTCGCGCAGATCGACCATGTCCGAGTCCTCGGGCAGCCACAGGTCCTCGTCGGTGAGGTAGCTGCGAAGCGAGACGATCTGCGGCCCGACCTGCTCCACGAAGTGTTCAAGCAGCTCGACCACCCGCAGCAGGTCACGCAGCTTGCTGACACCGTTGGTGCTGTCGAGATAGGGCTCCGCGCCTTCGAGCAGCGCACTGAGCCCCTCCGCCGGATAGCGGGAGGGATCGATGAACTGGAAGAAGCGCTCCACGTGCTGCAGCGCCCCGAAGGTCTCGCGCCACGCCGGCTTCGGCTGGTCAAGGCGGTTACGCAGCTGATCGACGCCCTCGCGCAGCTTCTCGACGCGGTCGAGCCACTCGCGGCGCGCCTCGATGAGCGCCTCCCAGACGATCGCCTGAGCGGCGTGATCGGGATTCGCGATCGCCTGATCGAAGACGATGCGTGTCAGGCGCGACAGCATCTGCCACTGCTCGTAGGACAGCAGCGCGGGCCGCGCAACCTGCCGGAGGCTCCGCGCGATCGGGGTCGGGAGGTCCGCCAGTTGCACCGGCGTCCCCGCGTCATCGAGCGCCATCAGATGCCCGCTGCGGATCAGCGAGGCAATCAGCAGCTCGAAGAGCTCGGGAGGCAGCCCGAGTTCGGACTTGAGCAGGTGTTCGGCGAGGTCGGCGCAGATCAGCGGCCGCCCGCGCTGGGTCTCGGGCGTCTGATCTCGCGCGCGGATGCGCTGCATGACCTCACCGGCGGCGGTCGAGCGGCCGATGTCGAGGACGAAGCCCTGGTCATCCCGCCGCGCTACGCCCAGCGGCATCATGAACGCCTGGATGAGCGTCGCGAGCCGCGAGTCGGGCTCGGGGTAGGCCGATCCGGGGCGCACGAAGCGGTCGATCAGCAGATCGATCTGCTCGCGCTCGGCGAGGAACTGCCGCGGCGCGATCTTCACGAACTCCGGGAAGACCCGGTCGAGCGCCCAGCCGGCGACGGCGTTGATCGTGCTGCGCCAGTCGCCCTCCATCCCGGACAGTTCGGTGCTGGAGATCGCCTCGCCGAAAGCGGCGAGCACCGCGCCCTCGTAGTACGCCCCGCGCACGACCTCGCGCACCTGCGCGCCCAGCCGCGCCTCCTCCTCCTCCAGTCGCCCGGCCAGTCCGCGCTCATGCTCGAACTTCTCCCGCTGGCTCAGCAGCAGTCGGCAGGCGGCACAGTCGCGCAGCACATCAAGCTCACGCTCGTGCAGCGGCCGGGGGAGCCAGCACAGGATCGAGGCCGACCAGCGGCCGGCGAGCGTCCCGTCGGTGATCTCGCGCCAGCGGGCGCGCTGCTGATCGGCGGAGAGCAGCGTCGCAACGTGCAGATGGACACTGGCGATGTTTGCCGGATCGCTCAGCTCCTGCACCCTGCGGTCGATCTCGAGCTGGTCGAGCGCCTGGACGCTGCCCAGCGACCCGGTGACGGCCCGGGCGGTGTTGCGCCAGTGGACTTCGAGGAGCGCCTCCTCAGACAGCTCGGGCAGTGGGAGCGCGCCGCGTGACCACGCGATCGCCGCCTGCATCAGCCGCGGATCATCCCGACCGATGCCCTCGCGCGCCAGCGAGAGGCGCTCGCGGAGCGTGTCGCCAAGCGGCGTGTGGACCTCGACGTAGTAGACGTCCTCGGCCTCCTCCCGCCCGCGGCGGACCTCGAGAAAGCGACCGTGCAGACGCGCCGCCTCCAGCACATCATGCAGCTCCGCGGCCTCCGCCATCGGGTTGCCCTCGGTGTCGAGCCCGACCGCCTGCCGCAACTCGGTCTCCTCCGGCCAGATGTTCGCGAGGCGCAGGGCGATCAGTGCCCGGACCACCAGCCGCAACAGATCGGGGTTGGCCGGGTAGACCTCGGAGGCGTGCTCCTCGTAGTACTCCAGCGCCTGCCCGAGGTAGGGCGCGGCGTCGGGGTTCGAGCGAAGCTGCGGCCGAAGCAGATCGAAGACATCGATGACCGACAGCGGCTGCAGGTGCGTGCGCTCCTCAAGCATGCCGACATCGGCCGCGCCCCGCAGGACCGACAGCAGGCCGTCGGCGCGCCCGAGAGCCCGACTTGAGATCTCCTCGGCGCAGCGAGCCGCCAGCGGGTGAAGCGGGAAGCTCGCGACGAGCTGCTCGGCCTCCGCCGCGCGGTCGCCGAACGCGCGCTCGTGAGCCCGCACCATCTCATCGAGCGCCTCGCCGCAGGCCGCGTCCGAGGCCGGGCGCACCGAATCGGCGACGACCCAGCGCATGTGCGCCGAGGACAGCGCGAGCCGGCCGCGGTAAAGATCGGAGATGCGGCGGGCCAGCGGTGCCTCGATGCCCGGGATCTCCCGCAGCGGAACCTCGAGGTTCGCGACCGTCCACAGCGGCGCGATCTTCGCGCGGTGGGCGAGGAACTCGAGAAAGACGAGGTCGCCCTGCATGGCCTTCGCATCAACCGAGGCGAGGAAGTCGCCGAGGTCGTCGATGAGATACAGCACACCGGAGATGCGCTCGCCGTCCACGATCTCCAGCAGCCGCGCCATCCGCTCCACGCGCGACTGGCGGAAGTCCAGCGGGTAGTTGATCGACTGCGCGAACTGGTGGCCGATGCGCACCGCCGTCTCCTCATCGCGCTCACACAGCGCCTGCCACGAGCCGTCGCGGCTGGAACGCTCGGCGGTGTACGCGTCGAGTTCCTGCTCGAAACGCGGAACGACGTGCCGCTCGATCAGCTCGAGTGCGTAGGAGTGCTGAGACAGCGGCACGACGACTTCGTAGGGCTGGCGGCGCAACTCCCACTCGGTCCGCTCGAAGATGATATCCTCGAGCAGCTCATCGCGCCCGGAGTGCTCCTCCAGCGGCAGCGGAACCACCAGCAGCGGGGGCGACTCGTGAAGCACCTTGAGCGTGTCGGCGAACTCCGTCTTCCGCCGGGCAAGTCGCTTGCGCGCGTGATCCGAGCCGGCGAGCAGAAGCAGCGTGCCGAGCAGGTGCGACTTACCCGCGCCCGCGGGGCCGCTGAGCAGAAAACCGTCGCCCTTGCCGTCGCCGCGCGTGAAGCTGTTCAGAACCGCCGCGAGGGCCTCATCCACCTCGGGATCCTCACGGGTGTATGCGGAGAGCAGACCGTCAAGGCGTTCGAGCGTCCTGACGCCGGGCTCTCCGAGAAGCTGGCGGCGCAGCAGTGCCGCGTCGCTGAGTTCGAAGCTGTCCTGAAGGCCCTCGATTGTGATGAGTTCGGAAAGTGTCATCTATCTCCCGATGATCCGCCCGGTGGTCGTTGTCACGTGCGAGGAACGAATCTTCCGCTTCGACGCGTGGACTCCTGCCGCGCACTGGCATATTCGCGCCGGTGGAGGTGGTGTCCTTCGTGGGCCACTCGCCTCCCGGCACGGTTCGGCCCGCGCGCGCAGGATTCGCCCCCCCGCTCCGCGAAATGCCGCCCCACAGTCGCCACGCGATCAAGGCTCAGACCGAGCGTGATGCTCTCTTGAGGAGGAGACAGTCCATGACCGACACACCCAGGATCCCCGATGCGGAGTTTCAGCAGCGGTGGCGAACGCTGCAGCAGAAGATGGACGAGCACGACCTCGACGTGGTGATTGCGCACGGGCATGAGGCCGACCCGGCGAACGTGCGCTACCTCTCCGACTACTGGCCGTTGTTTGAGACCGGCGGCGTCGCTGTGGGGCGCGAGGGCGACCCTGCGCTTCTGATCGGCCCCGAGTCGCTGACCTTCGCGCAGGGGCGCAGCCGCATTCGGCAGATCATGCAGTTGCTCGAGTACCGCGAGTCCGCCGAGCCCGACTATCCGGGGATGGAGCTTGACAGCTTCACCGACGTCCTCGGTGCGGTCGGCGGCGGAGACGTAAAGCGCATCGGCATCGCGGGAATGTCGATCCTGCCGGTGCCGATCTATCAGTCGATCGTGGCGGCCGCCGGCGACGCCGAGGTCGTGAAGGCCGACGATCTGCTCACCGAGATGCGGATGGTGAAGTCCGAGAACGAACTCGCGTGCATGAGAGAGGCGTTCCGCATCAGCGAGGTCGCGACCGAAGCGGTCCTCGAGCAGATCGACGCGGGCATGACCGAGCAGCAGGTCGTCGGGATCGCCCAGGGAGCCATCTACGCGGAGGGCGCGGAGTACGAAGGCCATCCCACCTACGTGCTCTCTGGCGAGGCGAGCACACACGCCATCGGCCGGCCCAGCCCGAAGGTCATCGAAGAGGGCGAGATGATCCAGCTCAACATCGGCGCGCTGGTCAGTGGCTACTCGTCCTCGGTCGGCCGTCCGGTCTGCATCGGCGAGATGCCCGCGGAGATGCGGGAACTCGTCGAGGTCGGCCTCGAGGCCCATCACAGGACGATGGAGCTGATGCGGGCGGGTGTCCCGGCCGCTGAGGTCGTGATCAAGTACGAGCAGTTCCTCGAGGAGAAGGGCTACGCGCAGTACCTGCTCTACGGCCCCTGCCACGCGATCGGCCTGATGGAGGTCGAGCGGCCGTGGATGGAGAGCAGTTCCACGTACGATCTGCTCGAGAACAT
The DNA here is from genome assembly GCA_050942735.1 of Armatimonadota bacterium. Classification (GTDB taxonomy): domain Bacteria; phylum Armatimonadota; class Zipacnadia; order Zipacnadales; family UBA5352; genus UBA5352. Next base: position 13,294 of record JBMNNW010000058.1, on the reverse strand, counting down.
GACCTACCAGGTGGACACCTTCCTCTACAAAGAGGGCCAGTTTGGCCTGCGCTGGGAGGACGGCGTGGTGGTCACCGCCGACGGCGTGGAGATGCTGTCGGACTGCCACCTCGAAGTGATCGAGCTGTAGGGCAGTCGCAAGCCGCGAGTCACAAGTCGCAAGCAACGGCAGCGAGCGACGTCGCATGCCCCCTGTGGTTGCTTCTACTGATGACTGATGACTGGAGACTACCAATGCCTGATATGCGATGGTGGCGTGAGGCGCGGTTCGGAATGTTCATTCACTGGGGGATCTACGCGGTGGCCGCCGGGCGGTGGAAGGGCGAACACATCCAGGGGCTGGGCGAGTGGGTGATGTACCGTGGGCAGATCCCCGTCGAGGAGTACGAGACGCTCGCCGGGCAGTTCAACCCGGTGAAGTTCGACGCCGAGGAGTGGGTGGCGCTGGCCGAACGCGCGGGGATGAAGTACCTCGTCATCACCGCCAAGCATCACGACGGCTTCGCGATGTTCGACTCGGCCGCCAGCGAATACGACATCGTGGACGCCACGCCTTACGGCCGCGACATCATGGCCGACCTCGCCGAGGCCTGCCACCGCCACGGTATCAGGCTCTGCTTCTACTACTCACAGGCGCAGGACTGGCATCACCCCGGCGGCGAGGGGCACTGGGACCGCGCCGAGCACTGGCAGACGAAGACGGTCGCCGAGGAGGAGTTCGCCGCGTACCTCGAGGAGAAGGCGAAGCCGCAGGTGCGCGAGCTGCTCACACAGTACGGGCCGATCGGCCTGATCTGGTTCGACACCCCGGTCGCGATCAACCCCGAGCAGAGCCAGGAGCTTGTGGAACTCGTCCACGAGCTGCAGCCCGAGTGCCTTGTGAACGGGCGCGTGGGCAATGAGAAGGGCGATTACTCGTCGCTCGGTGACAACCAGATCCCGCGCGGGCCGGTGAAGGGCGACTGGGAGACACCCGCGACGATCAACGACACGTGGGGCTTCAAGGTGGATGATGACAACTGGAAGTCCACCGAGGACCTCCTGCGCCTGCTGGTGGACCTCGCCAGCAAGGGCGTCAACTACCTGCTCAACGTGGGCCCGACCGCCGAGGGCGTCATCCCGCCCGAGAGCGTCGAGCGGCTGGAGGAGATCGGCGCGTGGATGGACGTGAACTCCGAGGCCATCTACACCACCGAGCCGAACCCGTGGCCGTGGGAGTTCGAGTGGGGTCGGGTGACGGTCAGGCCCGGCTCATCCGCAGAGCCCGGGCGGCTCTTCCTGCACATGTACGACTGGCCGGGGCGCGTCGCCATCGCGGGCCTGCGCAACAACGTCACCGGCGCGCGGCTGCTGTCGGCACCCGGCGAGGAGCTTGATGTCGCGCAGATCTACGACCCGCAGGCCGACCTGCACCTCCTCTCGATCGACCTGCCTCCGCGTCGGCCCGATGAGCCGATCACCGTGGTCGAGGTCACATTCGAGGGCGAACCCGACGTTGACACCACGCCCGCGCCACAGACCTCCGGGGCGATCGTCCTGCCCGGCTACCTCGCCGACTTCTCCGGGATCGAGGAGGCGCAGATCGACCGCAGCGGCGTCATCCGCGATTGGAGGCAGACCGGGAGCGCGATGTCGTGGACCTGCGTAATTCCCGAGCCGGGAGAGTACGAGGTGCAGGTGGTCCTCGGCTCCCACGGACACCGCCGCGATCCGCAGGGCGGCCAGACGGTGACGGTCTCGGTCGCGGGCGAGGAAGCCTCCGGCACGCTCACCACCGAGCGGCGCGTTCAGACGCCCCGGGCGCAGTACTACCCGGAGTACCTGACACCGCTTGGCACCGTGGCGATCGCCGAGGCGGGGAGGCTGCCGGTGACGCTCACACTCGACGACCTCGGCGACGCGCCGGACTGCACGCTGGCGGAGGTCAGGCTCGTGCCGGTGGATTGAGGCTGCGCGCCCCGTTGCCCGGTCGTTCCGTGGCACGCACACTCCCGTGCGTGGCGCCGCTGCCTGCGAATCGCGACGTGCAGGTCGCGACCAATAGCTCGTGACTGGAGACTGCCATGCCCGAGATCACGGTTGTGTTCGGCTTCGACATGGAGACAGACGTGGGAAGCTGGTCGCCTTACTACGAGGGCGTTCGGCAGGGGACGCCGAGGCTGCTGGAGCTGCTCGATGAGCGCGACGCCACCGCCACGTTCTTCTTCACCGGCGACGCCGCGAGCAGCTTCCCCGAGATCGTCCGCAGCGTCGATGAGGCCGGGCACGAGGTCGGCTGTCACTCGCTCTACCACGAGACGGTCGGCGATCCGCTCTTCGAGATCCCCGGCGTGAAGCCGCTGCTGCCCGAGGAGGTGCCGCTGCGGCTTGAGGTCGCGACCGAGTGGGTGGCCGAGGCGCTGGGGCGGCGGCCGATCTCATTCCGAGCGCCGCGGCTGTGGGGCTCGACGCCGATGATCAACGCCCTGGAGGCTCTCGGCTACGTCGCCGACGCGTCCTACCCGCTCTACTTCTACGAGGAGCGCCTCGCGCCCTATCACCCGTCCGCTGATGACTGGACGCAGGAGGGCGAGCTGTCGATCCTCGAGATCCCCAACTTCGCCGACATGAGCATCGACTCGCGGGACGAGTTCGGGCGCGACCGCGACCAGTGGCCGCTCTTCCGCACCGAAAGCGCCGAGGCGCTGATGACGCACATCGACGGCTTCATCGGCTACGTCCGCGAGCGCCTCGGAGATGAGGGCCCGGTCGTCCTGTGCTTCTACTTCCACCCGTGGGAGTTCGTCGAGATGCCGACGGAGATGCACTACGGCGAGGGCTCGGTGGTCCCGGATTACTTCCTCGTCAAGAACTGCGGCGACTACGCGCTGACGCAACTCGGCGCGCTGATGGAGATGCTGACAGAGCGTGGTGCGCGCTTCATGACCGCGGCGGGGCTTGCGGAGAGTTGGCATTGAGGCCGGGCGTTCATCACGGGCGAACGGCCGGCAGGCTGGAAGCCCGCCCTGCGAACGGCCCGTCCTGACAACGGCCTGTGGCGTGGAGTCATGCGCCGTTAAGCCGTTGTCGTTGTGGCCCCGGCGCCCTCGCCGGGGAGTCGTTCTCAGTCTGTCGGGCGGGAAGCTGGCGGCCGTCATACGACAGCGAGATGAAAGCAGCCAGGTGCGAGGAGCTGACACAGATGGCAAACGGAAAGCGCACGTGGATATTCCCCGACGGCGACCTGCCGCCGAAAGGTGACGAGGATCTTCCGCTGGAGGGGCACGAGTCGCTGATCGTGCTCAACACCGGCGACGCGCACGCGCAGATTGAGATCGACGTCTTCTTCGAGGACCGCGAGCCGGAGATCGGGCTGAAGGTCGAGGTCCCGGCGCGCCGCGTGAAGTGCTTCCGCATCGACAGGCCGCTCGGTCACCGCGGGTTCAAGGTGCCCTTCGGGCAGTATGCCCTGCGGCTGCGGTCGAGCGCGCCCGTCGTCGCGCAGATCGGACGGGCCGATGTCCGGCAGGAGAAACTCGCGTACTACACCACGATCGGCTTCGGAGAGTAGCGCGGGCCGGGTGGAACGAGGCAGACGAGGACAGATGACCCGCGCCGGGCGCCGAGCGCAGATCGAGGCGCGTGGCATTCCGAGGGAGGATGCACTGATGAGACTCGCAGACACGATGCCCTTCTCGACGGACCTGCGTTCGCCGATCTGGACGGAGATCGCGTGGCGGCCGGGAGCGCGTCCGGCGGCCGGTGATGTGACTATCGACGGCTCGTGGGTGGTCATGCGTCAGTCAGACGAGCCCGCGGCCGTCTCCGCCTCGGACGTGCTCACCGACGTGCTGAGGCTGTCGTACTGCGTCCCGATGCGCGCGGAGGGCGAGCGGGAGATCCGCCTGCGTGTCGATGAGGGCGTCGGCCGCCACCCGGAGGCCCATCGACTATCGGTCTCAGCGGACCGCATCGAGATCGCGGGCGCGTCGGCGGTGGGCGTGCTGCACGGGACGTTCCGGCTGATCGCGCTGATGCGCGAGCGCGGCGGGCCATTCGTGCCGCAGGTCACCGAATCGCGCTCGCCGCTTTTCAGGCACCGCGTTCATCGCTCGGCGCTCTCACCGTTCTACGTGGAGGAACTCACCGGCTACGTCGGCCCGCCCTTCGAGAGCAACTGGAAGACGGTGGAGTGCACCTACCCGGCGTACATCGAGGAGGACGCTGGCCCCGATCAGTTCTACCACGAGAACGTGCTCCTGCGCCTCGCTATGCACGGCTTCAACGGCATCTGGCTGCGCGGCGCGCTCCGCAAGTTCGCAAGAAACTCCGCGTTCCCCGAGTTCGGCGAGGATGCGGAGACGATCTGCGGGGAGCTTCGCAGGCTGTGCCGGCGCGCCGCCCGCTTCGGCATGAAGGTCTTCCTCTACCTGAATGAGCCGATGGGAATCGATGAGGACGATCCTTTCTGGGAGAGCTACCCGCATGTGCGGGGTCCGCTGTGTCATCTCAAGCCCGTCAACTACCTGTGCTCGAGCACCGCGGAGGTCAAGACCTACCTCCGGGAGTCGGCGCAGTACGTGTTCGAGAACGTCCCCGAGCTTGCGGGAGTGCTTCTCATCACCGCGTCGGAGTACCCAAGCCACTGCTGGTGTCACACGCGCGTACCGGGCAATGCCGAACAGTTGGAGGAGATGGTCGAGGCCGGGACGTTGTGCCCGCGCTGCGCCGAGCGCACGCCGCAGGAGGTGATCGGGGAGATCGTCGGGCTCCTGCGCGAGGGCATCAGGGCCGCGAAGCCCGAGGCCGAGGTTGTGGCGTGGAACTGGTCGTGGAGCATGTATGAGGAGGACCCGCAGCGGGGAGTGCTGGAGGCGCTGCCCGACGACGTGATCGTGATGGGCGACTACGAGCGCGGGCAGATGACCGAGGCCTGTGGCTTCGAGTACAAGAACGATGAGTACTCCATCAAGGTGATCGGGCCCTCACCGCGTTTCACCGGGGTGGCGGAGTTCCAGAGAGAGCGCGGCCTGCCGGTCTACGCGAAACTGCAGATCGGCACCACGCATGAGAACCCGGACATACCCTATCTTCCGACGCTGCAGAAGATCGCGCGGAAGTGGCAGACGCTGGTGGAGGCCGGTGTGACGGGGATGATGACCTGCTGGAACTTCGGCAACATGCCGTCGCTGGCGACTGAGCTTGCCGGGGAGATGACCTTCGCGCCGCAGCCGTCGGTGGAGGAGGCGCTGATGGCCGTCGCGACGCGGCACTTCGGCGAGGAGGCGGCGGAGAGCGTGGTCGCGGGCTGGCAGCGGCTCTGCGCGGCGCAGGATGACTTCCCGACCTCGATCCCGGTGATGTACTACGGGCCGATCTCCCGCGGCCCGGCCTTTCACTTCATCTTCGATCAGGTCGATCAGAAGTTCCCGCGTTCGTGGATGCTGGACACGAATCTCGGCGGCGACCACCTCGACTGGGTCAGCCCCTTCGGCGCGGAGAAGGTGCTGGAGTGCTTCCGCACGGTTGCCGAGAGGTGGGCGGAGGGCGTCGAGATCATGCGCGGGGCGCTGCCTGTCGCGAGGGGGGCTGCGCTCGACGCGCTGCAGCGGGAGATCGGCGTGTCCGCGTTCTGCCTCACGCAACTGATCAGCGCCGGAAACGTCGTAGAGTTCCTGCTCGCGCGCGACGCGTTCCACGAGTCCGGGGACGACCACGAGAAGCGTGCGTTGCTCGACGCGATGGAGCAGGTCTGCCGCGCTGAGATCGACAACGCGCACGCGGCGATGCCATTGTGTGACGCGGACTCAAGGCTCGGCTGGCACGGCGAGGCCTACGGATACATGATCAACCGGGAGCTGATTGAGGCGAAGCTGGCGGGCCTGAGGGAGCTTCTCAACGAGCGCATCCCCGAGGAGCGAGCGAAACTGCTCTGAAACGCGCATCACCGGGCCGCCGGGACGGTTGGCCGGAGAACTCACGCGAGCCTAACGCAATGACCGTGTCAAACGTGATAGTATCATGCTGTAACCGCTGGCTGGGCTCGGGCACAGGCTGCAAAGGTCGTGGACAGCATCGTCCCGGCCGCGGCGCGACGGTGAGGACCCCGGGCAGTTCGGGGGCTCCTGGTCAGGCGCGTTCCCGGCGCTCCGTGACCATTAGTTCAACTGAGCGGCACTCACGCGCGCTCGCATCCTGCACGGCCGGCGCTCAGTTGTCCGCCCACGGGCGCCGGCCGGTCCCTTTCCCCCGCTTGCGCGATCGTTCCGCTTCGTCTACGATCCCCCCGCCGCAACATCCGCCACCACCGGGACGGTGAGCCTCCGTGAAGCTGCTCGACTACGACGCGCGCCTCGACGTAATCTCCGAGGGCTACGACCGCGAGACCGAGTGGTTCCAGCCCCGCATCGGCATCATCCCGCCCGCAACCGCCGTGCTCATCATGACGAGGGCCGAGATGTGGGGCAGCGACATCTTCACCGCCGTCCGCGAGTTCCGCTCAGAGGACCTCGGCGAGACGTGGGCGGGGCCGGTTGTGCATCAGACACTCGACCGGCGCACGCAACCCGACGGCACCGACGTCTGCCCCGCCGACCTCACCCCCGCGTGGCACGAGCCGTCCGGAACGCTGCTCGCCACCGGACACACGGCAACCTACTCGCAGGGCGATCGCGGCACGGTGATCGTCGGCGACACGCACCGGCGCGAGATCGTCTGGACGGTCTACGACGCGGCGGCCCACGCGTGGTCGGAGTGGGCGACGCTCCCGATGCCCGACGGGGACAGGTTCTACTGGGCGTCGGCGGGCTGCGCGCAGCGGGTCGATCTCGCAGACGGCACGATCCTGCTGCCGATCAGTCGCATGTCGCGCGACGAGATCGGCGAGAGCATCTGGCGCGGCTGCTTCACCACCACCGTCATACGCTGCGCGTTCGACGGCGAGACCCTGTGTATGCTCGAACAGGGCAACGAGATGACCGTTCCGGAGCCGCGCGGACTCTACGAGGCATCGCTGGCCGGCTTCGACGGGCGCTTCTTCCTGACGCTGCGCAACGACCGCCGGGGATACGTCTGCGAGGGCGACGGGCTGAACTTCGCCGAACCGAGGCCGTGGCGCTTCAATGACGGCACCGAACTCGGCAGCTACAACACCCAGCAGCACTGGCTGACGCACTCCGACGGGCTCTTCCTGACATACACGCGGCGCGGCGCGGGCAACGACCACGTCATCCGCCATCGAGCGCCGCTGTTCATCGCGCAGGTGGACCCTGACCGGCTCTGCGTGATCCGCGAGACCGAGCGGGTGCTCGTGCCTGAGTTCGGCGCGCAGCTCGGGAACTTCGGCGTCTGCGACGCCTCGCCCGATGAGACGTGGGTCGTCACCAGCGAGGGGATGCATGGCGATGCACAGCGGCCTTACGACATCCACCTGACCGAATCACGCGGAGCGAGCAACCGCGTCTGGCTCGCCCGGCTGCGCTGGCGGGAGCGGAACGAGTTGGTCTGACGCGCTGGCAGGCGACATGAAGAAGGGGCCGCCCACTGTCGCGGGCGGCCCCTGTCGATCTGCGGAGGTGCCGTACTACCGACTCGATGCGTATTCGTCGGGCGGGCACGCCCACACCGGCGGCTCCCAGTCGGCGGGTTTCGTTCCCCACCGACTCGTCGGCGGGACGCGGTGCAGCGGCACGTAGGTGGTCGTCCGGACGCCGATCTCGTAGCACATGTCGTGCGAGCCCTCCATGCACACGTCGAAGCGATGCGGGCCCTTGATAGCGCCACCGGTATCCTCGATGACCACGACCTCATTGACGGGCGGGCCGATCCAGACGACGCTGCCCGGGCCCCAGTACTTCGGGTCCGCGGCGGCGATCCCGCGACGGACCGGCGAGCCCCAGCGGGTGCGGCTCCCGGCGTCGAAACACTGCGAGCAGTAGGCGGTGATCTTGCAGTTCTCCGGCTCCTTGTTCAGCCCGTTGACGAGCATCGGGAGTTTCCACTCAGGCTGCGCGCGCCAGTTGTTCTTGAGCACGCGCTCAACCACCGGAGCCAGGGGATGATCCGCTGGCCACACCGACGGCCACGGCAACCACGAGTGCTTCGCCGCCAGCGCGGATGTCCCGGCGAAGGCCGGGGCCGCGAGGCTGACGAGCAACGCACAGGTCACGGCCGCAAGCAGAACGCGACACGCGCCCGTGCCGGATGTATGCGATACCTTCATCGAACCAACTCTCTTACGCGCCCGGTCCTGTCAACGCGGTATCCACGACTCTATCAACGCGTTCTCCACGGGAAGTGCACGGCGGTCACATGGCAGGTCCACATGTTCTCCGCTGCGTTCCGGGCAAGTTCTGAACGTGATTTGCACGAGAACGTCCACAGGCGACTTATAACCGTAGCACACCAGCGGGGCAGAATGCAAGACACCCCGCAAGTCGGGGTCTGACTCGATTGTGTAGGTGGCTGGGGCCAGGGGCTCACGTCGGCCTCACCCCCCGGGGGAGAACACAACCGTGAGCGGAGATGCGAAACGGCTTTGACAGGTCGGAACGTGGACTCATTCCCCCTCCCGCCGGAGTTCGCGCAGCGAACTCACAGGGAGGGGGCGCCCGAACGGTGTCTGTGAGGGCGGGGGAGGCCGCCGTCGCCGTCACCCACATGGTCTGGGCGCACCCCGCATGCCGCGGCAACGGCAACGGCCACGACAGCGGTGGGGGCGGGCAGGCCGGCGCAGCGTGGAGATGCGCAGCGCGACAGCGCAACCGCGCTCGCCCGGGACCACGTTGACACGCATTTTCGCAATGCCTTATAATCGCGACAGTCACCGGACGGACCTCGATCAGGCCGCGGCGACGGGCGCGAACGAGTGGACAGGCTGGTTGATGACGAGCGAGGTGCTGGACCGTGAGCGGATTCGGAGTCATCGGCACGGGCGTGTGGGGCGAGACGCACCTGAAGACCTACTCGACGCACCCGGGGGCGGACCTGGTCTGTGTCTGCGACCTCAACGAGCAACTCGTCAGGGAGCGCGCGGAGACCTACGGCGCGGGCTGCTGGACCACTGATTACACGGAGCTTCTCGGCCACGAGAACATCGACGCGGTCTCCGTCGTGACCCCCGATTTCCTGCACCGAGAGGTGGCCGTGGCGGCCGCCGAGGCAGGCAAGCACGTTCTGCTCGAAAAGCCCATGGCCACCACAGTCGAAGACTGTCAGACGATGATCGACGCGGCGGAGGCGAACGGCGTCACGCTGATGGTGGACTTCCACAACCGCTGGAACCCGGCCATGTGGGGCATCAAGCAGAAGATCGAGGCCGGCGAGATGGGCGAGCCGCAGATGCTCACCGTCAGGCTCAATGACACCATCTACGTCCCGACGGAGATGCTCAGTTGGGGCGGCGACTCGACCGTCGTGTGGTTCCTCGGCAGTCACAGCGTTGACCTCGTCCGCTGGCTCTTCGACGACGAGGTCACGCGCGTGTACTCGGTCGCGCGCTCTCGAGTGCTGGCCGAGCGCGGCGTCAATACCCCGGACTTCTTCCACACCATCTGCGAGCTTGAGGGCGGCGGCGTCGCGCACATAGAGAACTGCTGGATCATGTCCACCGAGATGCCGACGGTCTTCGACTTCAAGCTCGAGATGATCGGCTCGGAGGGCACCGCCTTCGCCGACGCAAGCTCCCACCGGATGCTGCAGACCTACACGCCCGAGGGGCCGAGCTACCCGGACGTGGCGGTTGTTACGAACATTCACGGCCAGCCGAACGGCTTCGGCGTTCAGAGCATTCGGCATTTCGCCGATTGTGTGATCGAGGGCCGCGAGCCGGTGGTCACTCCGATGGATGGCCTGGAGAACACCCGTGTGCTGGTGGCCATCCACGAATCGGCCGCGAGCGGGCAGCCGGTGGATATCAAGCGGTAGTCGCCAGGGGACAGGGGGACCCGGGGAGCCGCGGATGGCTCCCGTGCGCAGCACGCACATCGAACGGGCCTGCGGGGAGAGAGGGGACGTCGGCGGGTGATAGATGACACCGGACGGAGCATGAAGATCGGTCTGTGCAGCATCGCCTTCCGGGAGCGCCTGCTTGAGTACAGCCTTGACCTCGCGTGTGAGGCCGGGCTTGACGGCGTGGAGATCTGGGGACGCGAGCCGCACATCTCGGAGGAGTACGACGCAAACCGGGTCGCCGCCGCGCGCAAGATGGTGGCCGATCGCGGGCTGGAGGTCGCGGTCTTCGGCTCCTACCTGCGCCTCGGTTCAGTCTCGACCGAGAGCATGACCCTGCGGGACGTGCTGCAGATCGCGACCGGGCTTGACGTGTCGCTGGTCCGCGTCTGGGCCAGCGACGTCGGCTCGGACGAGGCCGATGACGCGCTCTGGAAACGCACGGTGGAGGAGTGCCGGGATGCCGCCTGCGCGGCGCAAAAGATGGGCCTGCAACTGGCCGTCGAGATGCACACCAACACCATCGCGGACACCACCACGAGCGCGAGGCGCCTGGTTGAGGACGTCGCCCGTGAGAACTTCGGCCTCAACTACCAGCCGCTCCCGAGCCTCAACGACGACGCCCTCAAACGCCTCAAGCGCGTACAGCCCTACGTCCTTCATTTCCACGCGCAAAACTTCGCCGCGCTCAACGGCGATCCCGAGAAGATGGAGCGCGCCAGCCTCGCCGAGGGCGTGATCGACTACGTTCCGCTGGTGAGCCTGCTGCGCGAGGACGGCTACGACGGCTACGTGGCCGTGGAGTTCAGCCCGTCGAACGTCGAGGACAAGCGCGCCGCCGTGTTGCGAGACTGCATCTATCTGCAGAACATCAGGGGATGACGGCTGTGCGCTGGGTGTGGGTCCCTCTCACAATCATCGGCATCGCCATGATCGCATGGGGTATCCACCTCGGGCGTCACACGATCGTCGAGCAGCAGGCGAAGGCCCTCTGCACCACCTGCATCGGCCTCACGCTGGAGTGACCGGATCATGGCCGATGGCAGCGCCCGACCGCCACTTTTCCTGAGGATACGCCTCCGGGTTCAGATCGCCGCCGCGTTCCTCGCCAACGCCCTTTTCATCTACGACCTCCGCGGCATCTGTGTGCCCGTGCTCAACTGCTGGGCGTGCCCCATCGCCTCATTCGCCTGCCCGATGGGCGCGTTTCAGAACGGCGTCGCCGCGATGCGCGGGGCGCTGCTGCTGCCCTTCTACGTGCTGGGCAGCATACTCGCCGCCAGCGCGATCCTTGGCCGCTCGATGTGCGGCTGGCTCTGCCCCTTCGGGCTCGTGCAGGACCTCATGGGCAGGATCCGCAGGCGGCAGGCGCGGATGCCGCGCGTCATGGGCTACCTCAAGTACGTCGTGCTCATCTCGCTGGGGATCATACTGCCCTACCTGACCTTCGAACCGTGGTTCTGCAAGTACTGCCCGCAGGGCGCCCTGCAGGGCGGGATATTCCAGCCGCTCATCGACCCGGACCTGCGACAGTGGATCGCGACGATGTGGTACATCAAGCTCGGGATCCTCGCCGCCTTCCTCGTCGGCTCCGTCTTCATCCGGCGACCCTTCTGCCACTCATTCTGCGCGCTGGGGGCTCTCTTCTCGGTGTGCAACCGGGTCAGCCTGATCCGCATGCACTACCTCAGAGACAGGTGCACCGACTGCACGTGGTGCGTGAAGGCATGCCCGGCGGGCGTTGACCCGCGGACCGAACTGGAGGGAATGAGCTGCATCTCCTGCATGGAGTGCGCGAAGTGTCCGTTTGACGCGATCCACGTCACGACCGCGGTCTCGTCATGCTCAGGATGTGACAGGGTGGCGGTTGAGGATGACATGCCGTGAGCGAGCCCCGGTGGGAGAGCCTCACCCGCGCCGACGTTGACCGACTGACCGTGCAGATCTACCGCACCGCCTGGCGAGCGCGGCCGGAGGTCCGACGAATCCGGATGCTGGGCCGAGACGCGGTGGTCAAGGACTACGGCCGCTGCGGCAACATCTTCAAGCACCTGCTGGGCACATTCCTCGCCACCCGTGAGGCCACGGCGCTCCAGCGCGCGGAGGGTATCGCGAACATCCCCGCATTCTACGCACTCGCGCGACCGTGGATCCTTGTCACCGAACATCTCGACGCACGCCGGGTGACCGATCTCACCGAGGATGAGCGCCCGGGCCTGCTCACGCCCGCTTTCTTCGAGAAGCTCACGACGCTGATCGCTCAGCTTCACTCCAGGGGAATCGCGCACGGCGACCTCGAGAAGCTCGACAACATCCTCATCACGCCTGAGGGCGACCCCGCGGTCGTAGACTTCGCCGCCGCGATCATGTCCGGGATCAACCCCCTCGCGGCTCTGGCGCTGCCGCTCGTCGAGCAGAACGATCGGCGTGCGGTGTACAAACTCAAGTCCCGCTTCGCCCCCCACCTGCTGACCGACGAGGAAGATGAGAAGCTGCACACGAGAGGTCGGGCGGAGGTCCTCTTCCGCCGGGCGCGCAAGTACATTCGCAGACCGGTCAAGTCGCTGGCCGCCGGGGAGGACGAGCAGGACTCCACCCGACCGGCCACGCGAACGACTGACGACTGACTGCGCGGGCCGGGAACTGTCGTGCCCCAACACAACGTTATTATCACTGGAGGTCCGGCAAGGGGCCTCGCGCGGGAGCAACCAGATGGCGCTCAGGTTCATAGGCTCATCTCCCGAGGAGCACCGGCGCGCGGAGTTCGAGCGGCTGGTGCGGGAGCATGAGCGCGACATCTTCAACGCAGCCCTACGCATGGCCCGCGACCGCGCGGATGCGGAGGATGTCGCGCAGGAGGCGCTCATGAAGGCCTACGCGGCCTTTGACCGCTTCGAGCTTGGGACGAACTTCCGGGCGTGGGTGCTGCGCATCCTGACCAACACGTACATCAACGAGTTCCGCCGCAGGCGCCGCACACCGGACATGACAACCTGGGATGATCTTCCCCGCGAGACCCTCGGGCGGATCTCCGAGGGCGGTGAGGACGATCCGGAGCTGGCCCTGCTCGAGGATACGCTTGACGCGGAGGTCGAGGAGGCGCTGAGCGAGATCCCCGAGGTCTTCCGCGAGGCCGTGCTGCTGTGCGACATGCAGGGGATGGCATACAACGAGATCGCGGAGGTGCTGAGCATTCCGATCGGGACGGTGCGCTCTCGCATCGCCCGGGGGCGGGGCCTGCTGCAGGAGAAGCTCAGAGAATACGCAGAGGCGCGAGGGTTGATATGAGGATCGAAGTGGCGTGTGAGGAAATCCGGGAGTCGCTCTCGCCACTGATTGATGGCGAGCTGACCGAGGCGCGGCGCAA